>CAKTYU010000003.1 GCA_934633985.1 uncultured Clostridia bacterium | reverse complement strand
CAGAAGTTAAGCCCTTATACGCCGAAGATACTTGGCTGGTGACGGCCCGGGAAAATAGGTAGCTGCCGGATACCAAATAAGAACACCATGCAACGCATGGTGTTCTTATTTGGTCTTTGACATATATTTATTCCCCGGGCCTGACTCAGCCCTGCGCTTGCGCTTGGCTGGCGACACAGCGACCATGTGTGCAGAGGCCGGGAAAACAGAATATTCGTAAAACTTTTTTGTTTAACAATACGGCAGTTATCTCCCCCGCTTGCGGCGCTGCCGCCCGCATGATACGATAATAGTAGGAATTGCTTTTCAAGCGGAGATTGAAGGGAGGTAGATCGCATGAAAAAATTGGCGGCGTTTGCTTTGGCTTTGGTTTGTGTATCAGGTATGATGGGATGCGGGCAAAGGACGGTCAACGGCTCGGAGGTGTATTCCTTTCCGGAACCTACAACGTTGATAACAGGCAGGTTTTATTCACAAGGGATGCAAACCGCGTTTGAGATAGGCGCAGATGACGGCGATATATCCGTCAACTCTGTCATAGAGTGGTTTTACGGCCTGAAATTGACCGCCTGCGCCGCGCCGGAACAGGTAGAGGGCTCGCAGGCTTATAGCTTCGATGTGGACGGCAGAGAGGACGCTTTTACATACGAGGATAGAGGCAATGTAGCGTACATCATCATTGACGGCAGCTACTACAAGGTGGGCAACCCTTCCGTCCCCCCGATAAAATGACCGATTTAACAGCCCCCCGCGCTTGCAGGGGGCGTATTTTTATTCAAACCACGCCACTGCCCGGGCGGGGGAGCCGTCGCTGTCCCGGAGCTTAAGCGGCAGGCAGGCAAAATTGAAAAGGCCGCCGCCGCACTTGTCCAGATTGCACAGGTTTTCGATATTGATAATGTCGCAGGCGGAAAAGAGCCGCCTGTGGCGGGTGAGGCCGGCGTCGGCGATGGGATCCAGCCCTATGACGTCAAGGCCTATGCCCTTGTAGCCGCCGCTGATTATAAGGCCGAGGGCCGCATCGTCAAGGCAGGGATAATCGCCAAAGTACGCCTCCGTCCCCCAGAGCCTGTCCCAGCCAAGATTAAAGAGCAGGAAATCCGCCTTTTTAGCGTTTTCGCCATAGCGCTCTATATGGGCGGGGGCGATGGCCTCGCCCGGCTTAAGGCCGCGGCAGTCTATAACCAGCGCCTTGCCCATGAACTGCTCCGGCGGGAACTGATCCAGGGTTTTCCGCCCCGGGAAAATGTGGGCCGGCGGGTCTATATGGGTGCCGGTGTGGGTGTACAGGCTGAGCAGAGTTTCCCTGAAGCCGTCCCTTTCATAGCTGTTCGCTAAGGCGAGCTTAGGCGGCTCCGTGCCGGGGTAGACCGGCATATCCCCGGTTATGGCGTGGGTAAGGTCTATGACCTTCATTCCCCGTCCTCCCCCTTGGCCACCCGCGGCACAAGGCTGCTGACCAGCTTGCCCTTGCCCTCGTGCTTAACATAGAAGTAGCCGAACATGCTGAATACCACCGCGCCTATGAAGTTTACGAATAGATCCTCCATGGTGTCGTATAGGCCGATGTCGAGATAGCCGCCCAGGCCGAGACTCTGCCCGTTTACCGTAACGTCAGTTATGTCGCGTATGACTATGGGGGTATTGGTGTTGGTGGCGTCCAGCGCCACGGAGGATATGGTGGTTATGACGGTGTCCTTCTGCATATCCAGCAGGAAGAGCCTGTCGGCGGAGAACTCAATGAACTCCCACAGCACGCCTATGGTCATGGAAAAGCAGAAGGCGGCCACAGCCATATACAGCGGGGAAAGGCTCAGGCTGACGCGGTTGTCCTTATTGAGCAGGTTCACAAGGGAAAAGCCTATGGCGGCGCACAGGAAGCCCGAGGTGGTGTGCAGTATGGTGTCCCAATGGGGATACTGTATGAAGTAGCATTCCAGCTCGCCCAGTATTTCCGCCGCGAATATGAATACCAGGATTATAATTTCAAGGGTGTCCGGCAGCTCTATCTTTAGCTTTCTTTCGAGGAAGGAGGGCAGCATAAACAGCACCAGCACCAGCAGGCACACGAACATGCTCTCATATTCCTGAAGCATGGCGGAGCGCACCAGCGCCGCGATGACCAGCAGACGCAGTATCACGTATACCGCAAACACCCTGGGCCTCTGCCTTGCAAATGCCGCTATATCCTTAAAACCACGCTTTTTCTTGTTGCTTTCCATATTATTCCTCCGGATAAATGTGTATATCTGATTATATCGTAAAAAAACGGTTAAGACAACGGAGGGGGCGGAGGCACACGGGATAAAAAAATAAAAAAAATCTAAAAAAAGTTAGATTTAGGTATAGCCAAAATTGAAAAAGAGTGGTATGATAGGAGTAACAAAAATAAGAACGATAATCATTCTTAATCATTAGGAGGTATAATTAAAATGAAGTTCCGTTGCACAGTTTGCGGTTATGTACACGAAGGACCCGAGGCCCCCGAATTCTGCCCCGTCTGCAAGGCTCCCAAGGACAAGTTCGTGCTTGTGGAGGAGAACAAGATGAGCTGGGCCGCCGAGCATGTAGTAGGCGTCGCCAAGGGCGTTGACCCCGAGATCATCGAGGGCCTGCGCGCCAACTTCAACGGCGAATGCAGCGAGGTCGGCATGTATCTGGCCATGGCCCGCGTAGCCCATCGCGAGGGCTATCCCGAGATCGGCTTGTACTGGGAGAAGGCGGCATACGAGGAGGCCGAGCACGCGGCGAAGTTCGCGGAGCTGCTGGGCGAGGTACTGACCGACAGCACCAAGGAAAACCTGAAGATGCGCGTAGAGGCGGAGAACGGCGCCACCGAGGGCAAGACCATGCTCGCCAAGAGGGCCAAGGAGCTGAACCTTGACGCTATCCATGACACCGTACACGAGATGGCCCGTGACGAGGCCCGCCACGGCAAGGCCTTCGAGGGCCTGCTCAAGCGCTACTTCGGCGAATAACAGGGCAAAAAAAGGAGAACACAGCGATGAAAAAATACGAATGCCCCTGTAGCTATGTATACGATCCCGAGCTGGGCGATCCCGACAACGGCGTAGCCCCCGGCACCCCCTGGGAGGACGTCCCGGAGGATTGGGTCTGCCCCGTCTGCGGGCTGGGCAAAGATGCGTTTAACGAGGTGTAAGACTTTCGAAGAAGTGGCTAAGCGCCACTTCTTCGAGTTTTTTTCGGGTTTTGCCTCAAGGGGCTGCGGCCCCTTAACAACCCTGAGATTTTCGACAGGCTGAGCGGAGCCGCGAAGGCGGCTCTGCTTTTTTGTTGCAATACGCAAGAGCCTACACTATAATAAAAGAAGTAAAAGAATACATTTCACGCATGGAGGGCTGTTCCATGAAAGCTATTGTATGTGAAAAATGCGGCGCATCGGATTTTTATGATGAAAACGGAATAAGGACCTGCCGCTATTGCGGCGCAAGGTACAGGATAGCCTATACATCGAGCATCGGCCTTGATGACGATGTGGCGGAGCTGCTGAGAAAGTGCAGGGAAAACCCCGCAAGGGCACGGAAATACGCAAACCTTATACTGGACATCGACCCTGATAATCCTGAAGCATTGAAGTACCTGAAATAAATATTTAATAGTGGGGGCATAATTATGAAGATATCGGATGTTTGCCGGCAATATGGATTTGACGAAAATGACTTAAAGGCGTTTTTAAAAGAAAAAAAGCTGCTCAAGGAGACGTGGACTTCTTATGTGATCGAAGATAGTAATGTTGACAAAGCTGTGAGAATGTATGCTGAGTTTAAGGCTCGGCAGGAGGAAGAGGCGGCCGCCGAAAGGAGGGAGGAGGAAAAAAAGAAGAGGGCTATGGCTAAAATGCTCATAACCTCGGGCTTTAGCTTCGATGGCTACACTATAACGAAGTATTCGGGCTATATATCCGGCGACGACGCCATATCGGTAGACCGCGGTTTGGCGGTATTCGGCTCGGATACCGGGGTAAAGGATAAGCTGCTGAACTCGCTTGTGGAAATACGCCGGAATGCGTTGCGGGAGCTGAAGGAGGCGGCATACGAGCTGGGCTGCAACGCCGTAATAGGGGTTGACTTTGATTATATCACGCTCGACCCGCAGACGAAGGACTTGCTCGCAACGGGGGGAATATCGTACCAGCCATACGTTTTTGCGGTCACCGCCAACGGCAACGCGGTCGTAATAGAAAAAAACGGTGAGGACGGCAGCAGCGAAGAAAGGCTCTGAATGCAAAGGGAACGGCCCCTGCTTACACCCTCTTCTCCATGCACACCAGCCCCACGCCCTCTATGCCGTTAAAGACGCAGGGGAGGATGGCGGCCTCGCGGTAGCCCAGGCGGGAGTAAAGGCGGCGGGCGGCGGCGTTTTTCTCGTTGGTGTCCATGCGCAGCACGGGGCAGCCGTTCTTTTTCGCATAGCCTTCATAGAAGGCCACAAAGGCGGAGCCGTAGCCCCTCCCCGCCAGGAGCGGGTCTACCACGAGGGTGTGAAGCACCATAACCTCATCCGGCCCGGCAGGGTAAAGCCAGCCCACCTCTGCGTATACCGGCACCTGTATGCGGTTGATTATGGCGGCGGCAGCGACCTGCCCGCCGTCCACGCATACAAAAAGGTCGCCCCGCCCGAGCGCGTCCAGCGCGGTCTGGCGGGTGGGGTAAACGCCCCGCTGCCAGCCTACAAAGCTGCCGCCAGCCTCTTGGGCGTCGATTATTCGGGAATATATCCCCTCGATTGCGTCTATATGTTTCTCCTCCGCCTTGATGAACTGCATAAGCAAACACCCCGCTGCAATATTATTCGGCACGGCCCACCCGACGGGGCCGTGTTTTTATCACCCGCTGAGGATATTATACTACAAAGCAGCGGGGGCGTGAAGCAAAAAGAAATTTAGAAGAGTATCTAAATGCCCCTTGACGAGGGCTGCAATTTAGAGTAATATCTAATTAGATGAAATTCTAAGAAGGTGATGCGGATGGGAATGAAGGAGACCTTTCGGGCCATCGGGGATCCGGTGCGGCGGGAGATACTGGAGCTTTTAAAGGGGGGCATGATGTCCGCCGGAGATATAGCGGGGCATTTCGACATGACACAGGCCACGGTATCATACCACCTCAGCCAGCTTAAAAAGGCGGGCCTCATATACGAGAACCGGGAAAAGAACTTTATATATTATCAGCTTAACACCAGCGTATTTGAGGAGATAATGCTTTGGTGCAGGGGCTTTATGAGAGGTAAGGACGATGAAGAAGATAAGTAAGCTGACGGTAATTACGACTTTGATAACGCTGCTGCCCATAGTGCTGGGCATAGCGCTGTATGACAGGCTGCCGGACGTGGTGGCCACACACTGGGGCATAGACAACCAGCCCAACGGCTGGAGCAGCAAGGCCATGGCGGCCTTCGGCATGCCGGGCATACTGGCGCTCATCAATCTTGTATGCAGCATAGCCATGGAGATATATCCCGGCAGCCCCTTTGTGAAGGTGCGCCCGGTCAGCATAAAGGCCGTTGGTGGATGGGAAAAGGAGAATAAGCTGGCCGATAAGGTATCTCCCAGGCTTATGTGGCTGTGCCGCTGGATAATACCCGTGCTGAGCCTTATACTGGTGCCGGTAATGCTGTATTCGGCCATGGGCGTGAGCTTTGATATGGGCAGGATAGTATGCGGCATACTCGGCATAATGTTCATAATAATAGGAAATTACCTGCCAAAGTGCAGGCGCAACGGCGTTGTGGGCATAAAGATACCATGGACGCTGAGCTCAGACGAAAACTGGGATAAGACTCACCGCTTTGCCGGGTTTGTATGGATCGTGTGCGGCGGGTTGGCCATAGTTGGAGGCTGGACAAAGCCCGTGGTCGCCATAGCGGCGCTCGTTGCAATGATACTGCTTCCGATGGTATACTCAGGTATACTAAAGCATAAGGGGATATAGCAATGGTAACCACCAATCCCATGCGTATGCTCGCCGCCGCGGGCATTGACTTTGAGGCGCGGGAGTACGCATATGACGAAAATGATCTTTCCGGCGTACACGCCGCGGCGGAGCTGGGGCTGGACCCGGACAGCGCCTTCAAGACGCTGGTGCTGAGGGGGGACAAAAACGGCCTTTTCGTGTGCTGCGTGCCGGTGGGGGAGGAGGTTGACCTTAAAAAGGCGGCTGCCATATCCGGCAATAAAAGGGCCGAGATGATACACGTGAAGGAGCTGCCTGTGCTGACGGGGTATATTCGGGGGGGCTGCTCACCCATAGGCATGAAAAAGCAGCTTCCAACATATATAGAGGAAACCGCCCAGCTTTTCGACAGGATAGCAGTAAGCGCCGGCATACGGGGGCAGATGCTGCTGCTGGACCCGGAGCGGTTGAAGGAGTTCATAAGCGCCGAGTACGGCGAAATAGTAAAATAAGGGCATAAAGGGGGAATAATATGGAGACTGAGCAGAAACAGGCCGCAGAGGAGCTGCAGGCAAGGCTGCTAAGGAAGATGCACAAAATGGATCTCATACGTACCGTGGCCTGTGTGCTGGTGGCGGCTGTGGCGCTCGTGAGCGCCGCGGTGGTGCTTCCCAGGGCGAACAGCATACTGGCAAACGCGGACAGCACCGTGAACCAGCTTTCCGCTGTGGTAGATGAATTGCAGCAGGTGGACTTTGTTGAGATGAGCGAGGGCATAACCGAGCTTACAAGGGTGGGCAGCAGGAGCCTGACGGAGGCCACGGTGGAGCTTATCGAGACGATGCGCCAGCTCCAGTCCATAGACTTTGAGGCGCTGTCCGAGAGCATTGAAAACCTGAACGCCGTGTCCGAGGGCATGGCTAAGCTGTTCGGGAAAAGGAAATAGGCCGAGAAAAGAAATAATTTATAAAAAGACCGCCTTGTGGGCGGCCTTTTTTGTTGCAAAAAGCCCGCGGTTGTTCTAAAATAAAAACGGAAAAACCTCTCTCTATGACAAGTCTATAACATAAACGAACAAAAAACGAACAAAAATCAAACAAAAAATGCAAGGAGGCTCAACATGGTCAATATCGATCCCAAGTACCGCACATGGGCGGAAATAGACATGGCGGCGCTAAAGCACAACTTTGAAATAGCGCGGCGCACGGGCAAAAAGGTGCTCTGCGTCATAAAGGCCAACGCATACGGCCACGGAGCGGTACACTGCGGCCTTTTTTTGGAGAGGCAGGGGGCGGACTTCTTCGCGGTGGCCTGCCTGGCCGAGGCGATAGAGCTTCGGGAGGGGGGCATAACCAGGCCCATACTCATACTGGGCTATACCCCCGAAAAGTACGCCGAGACGCTCGCCAGATACGATATAACCCAGGCGGTGCAGGACGAGCGCACGGCGCTGGAATTCGGCAGATATGCGACGGAGGCCGGCGTGAACCTCAACGTGCATATAAAGATAGATACCGGCATGAGTCGCACCGGCATATTCGCCCAGGGCGAGGAGGCGGCCCTCGCCGCCGCCGATACCATCGAGCGCATATATAATATCCCCGGCATAGCCGTAAAGGGCATGTTCACCCACTTCTCCGTGGCGGATACCCCCTCAGAGGACGAGTACACCGCGTGGCAGTTCAAGAACTACACAACCGTCCTCAACGCCCTTACAGCCAAGGGGCTGCGCCCGGAGGTGTGCCACGCCAGCAACTCCGCGGCCATACTCGCCCACCCCGAGGCCCATTTGGACATGGTACGGGAGGGCATAATGCTATACGGCATGTACCCCGACAGCGAGCCCCGCAAGGGCGAGCTCAAGCCTGTGCTTACCCTTAAATCCCGGGTGGCTCAGGTGCGCGACCTGCCCGCGGGGACCTCCATAAGCTACGGCAGGACCTTCATAAGCGACAAGCCCATACGCACGGCGGTTATAACCGCGGGCTATGCGGACGGACACCCCCGCCGCATAAGCAACGCCTCATACGACGTGATACACGGCAAAAAATTCAGGCAGGTGGGCCGTATATGCATGGATATGCACATGATAGACGTCACCGGCGACGACAGCATAGGTGCAGGCGACGAAGTCACCCTCTGGGGCGGCGCAGGCATGACCGCCGAGGAAGTGGGCAAGGTGGTAGGGACCATCAATTACGAGCTCACCTGCCTCATCACCTCCCGGGTACCGAGAGTTTACGTACACGAATAGCAGTAAATATATTATCCGGAAAAAGCGGCGGCATAGGCCACCGAAGAAAACATTGCTTAAAAATGCACAAAGCAACCCGAAAAAGCCGCAGAACGCGGCTTTTTTGCCGCTATTTATGCAAAATAGATGATAATATGAGTTATTTGTGAATAAATGTTGACGGGGCGGCGGGGGTTGTGTTATTGTAAATTAGTCTATTTTAATATATTTATTTTTATTATGTTAAAGCGGCAAAGTAAAAACAGGGGGAAATCAAGGCATGGAAAACAACAAGGGACAATGGAGCTCAAACTTCGGCTTCCTCATGGCGGCCATAGGCTCCGCGGTAGGACTGGGCAATATATGGGGCTTCCCGTATAAGATGGGCGCAAACGGCGGCGGCGCCTTCCTAATGATATACCTGCTTCTGGTGGTATTCGTGGGTTTCGCCGTGATGCTGGGCGAGCTCACCATAGGCCGCAGGACCGGCAAGGGCGCCGTGGGCGCATACAGGGCGCTGAGCAAGAGGCTCCCCTGGGTGGGCTATATGGGCGTGGGCTCCGCCTTCTTCATACTGGGCTTTTACAGCGTGCTGGGCGGCATGGTGATGCGCTACATGCTGGGCTTCCTCGTAAATATGTTCGGCGGCACGGGCTTCGGCGCGGAGGGCTTCTTCGGCGCGTGGATAGCCAACATGCCCGGCATGGTAGGTTTTTACGCACTGTTCATGCTGCTCAATATACTCATAGTCATGGGCGGCATATCCGGCGGCATAGAGAGGTTCTCCAAGGTGGCGATGCCCGCCCTAGCGGTGATGCTGGTTACGGTGATAGTATACGTGGCCTGCCAGCCCGGCGCCATAGAGGGCTATAAGTTCATGTTCGTGCCGGACTTCTCGGTTTTCGACAGCCTGAAGTCCTTCTTCGACGTGCTCAAGTCCGCGGCGGGGCAGATGTTCTTCTCCCTCTCCCTCGGCATGGGCGCAATGATAACCTACGGCTCCTATCTCTCCAAGAGCGAGGATCTCAACAGCAACACCGTCATAATACCCGTTGCGGATACCATAGTTGCCGTAATGGCAGGCATGGCGGTGATGCCCGCCTGCTCTGCCTTCGGCATGGATTACGGCCAGGGCCCCGGCCTGATATTCAACACCCTCCAGAGGGTGTTCATGGACGGCATGGGCGGCTTCATAGGCAGCCTGATGGGCTTCCTGTTCTACACTCTCGTGTTTATAGCGGCCATAACCTCGTCCATATCACTGCTTGAGGTCAACACCGCCTACATCATAGACAAGAGGCTGGAGAAGGGCAGGAAGGCCGACCGCAAGAGCATAACCGCGATAATGGCGACGGTCATATTCATAGTGGGCCTGCCCACGGCGCTGGACGGCCTCGGCACCAACGTTGCAGGCGGCGCGCTGATAAACAACCCCGCCATAACCTTCGGCTTGCCCACCGTGGGCGCCACGGCGGACTGGCTGGACTTTTACGACATGATCGCGGAGGGCATACTCATGCCCCTGGGCTCCCTTGCCATGAGCATAATCATAGGCTGGGTGTTCGGGAACAGGATGGTCAAGGAGGAGGTCGCCTGCTCCGGCCACGTATACCGGGCGGAAGGGTTCTACAATATTTGCTTTAAGTACATCGTTCCTGTTATAATGGTCATAGTCCTTTACGCACAGATACAGACATTCTTTGGCTAAAAAGGAGATGCTTATTATATGAAGCTGACGCTTGAAAGGGCGGAGGAGATACTTAAAAAGCACACCACCGAGGAGCACTGGCGGGCCATAATCTCCCACGGCTACGGTATATGCACCGAGGAGGCGCAGCCCGAGACCGGCCTTGAAAGGAGCCTTTTCGCGGTGGACGAGCTCACCGTAAAGGGCATGAGGACGGAGGCGGAGGCGCTGGGCCTGGGCGCTAAGGGATAAGCATAAAAAAAGCATTATAAAGCGGGGTTTTCCCGCTTTTTTTGTTTACTACCGAGGGGATACTGTGTTATAATTCAGTTAATAATGGGAACAAACGGAGGTGAGCTCATGGACGACAGTTGCAGTTGCAGAGAAACGCAGGCTTCGGCTGAAGGCGTTCACTTGTGCCGGTTCATGGCTCGCACCCGCGGCATATAGCGGCATAAGCATATCACATAATCATTCAGCCTTAGCCATACTTCTTTAAGCAACAGCAGGCTATCATTGCCCCTGGCGAGCGCTCATTTGCGTGCGCCGTGTTTTGGTTTGAAGGAAATCGGAGGTATGGATAATGGACAACATCAGGAATTCACCGGAAGAGCAGCCGGTGCTCCGCAACTATTCGGAGGAGCTGGCAAAGATAATAAGGAGCGGCATTTCCCCCCGGGCCATGAAGGACCGGCTCTCGGACTACCACCAGAGGGATATAGCGGAGGTGCTGGAGGAGCTAACCCCCGTAGAACGCAGGAAGCTCTACGGCATATTGGACAGCGACGAGCTTTCCGACGTATTTGAATTTGTAGACCACCCCTACGTCTACATAGACGAGCTGAACATACGCAAGAAGGTAGACATACTTTCCCGCATGGACCCCGACAAGGCCATAGCCTGCCTCAAGGAAATGCCGAGGGAGCAGCGGGAGATGCTCATAGACCTGATGGACGAGGGCAGCCGCCGCGACATAGCCATGGTGGACGCCTTCGACGAGGACGAGGTGGGCAGCATAATGACCACCAACTATATCGTCATACAGCGGGGAAGCACCATAAAGGGCGCCATGGCGGACCTTATAAGCCAGGCGGCCGAAAACGACAACATATCCACCATATACGTCACGGAAAAGGGGGCGTACTATGGGGCGATAGACCTGAAGGACCTGATTATTTCCCGGGAAAACAGGGATCTTGAGGATATAATAGCCACCTCCTACCCCTACCTTTACGCACGGGAGCAGATAGAGGACTGTCTGGAGCGCATAAAGGACTATTCGGAGGACTCCATACCGGTGCTGAGCAACGACAACAGGCTGTTGGGCGTGGTCACCTCCCAGAGCATCGTCCAGGTGGTGGACGAGGAGCTGGGCGACGATTACGCAAAGCTGGCGGGCTTGACGGCGGAGGAGGATCTCAACGAGCCCATCATGCAGAGCATCAAAAAGCGCCTGCCCTGGCTGCTGATACTGATGGTACTGGGCCTGGTGGTGTCCGGCGTGGTGGGGCTGTTTGAAAACATAATGGCCCAGCTCACCATAATAGTCAGCTTCCAGTCCCTCATACTGGACATGGCGGGCAACGTGGGCACCCAGTCCCTTGCGGTGACGATCCGCGTGCTCATGGACGCCAGCCTTACCGGCAGGCAGAAGCTGGAGTTAGTTTTTAAGGAGGGGCGCATAGGCCTTTTCAACGGCGTGATACTGGGCATAGCCTCCTGCTGCGCGGTGGGGCTCTACATAATGCTCTTCAAGGCAAAGACCGCCGCCTTCGCCTTCGGCATATCGGGCTGCATAGGCGTGGCGCTGCTTCTGGCCATGGTGGTATCCAGCATAGTCGGCACCAGCGTGCCGCTGCTGTTCAAGCGGCTTGGGGTAGACCCCGCCGTGGCCTCCGGCCCGCTGATAACCACGCTGAACGACCTTACAGCCGTCGTGGCCTATTACGGCCTTGCATGGCTGCTGCTCATAAACACCTTCGGCTTCGGCGCATAGCAGAGGCAAATATAAAAAAGAGCGAGATCATCGCTCTTTTTTTGCGCTTATAAGCAGATTATATCACCTCGAGGTTCCGCGCAACCCGTGTGATGAAGTCGTGTACGTTGGCGACCATGGTGGTGGCGCTCAGGCTGCCGCGGTCAAGGAGCTTGTTCACCACGAACTCGTCCGCGTCCACGGCGTAAAAGTATACGGGGCGTATGCTGCCGTCCTTGCGCACCCGGAAGGAGGGGGTCATGTTGCCGGTGGCGATGGTGTGCAGCATGGTGGCGAGGCATATCACGGTGGTGGCGTCCCGCACCATATCCCGCATGGTGTTGGCGGCCTGATATACGTCGCCTATCACCTCGGGAAGGGGGCCGTCATCGCGTATGGAGCCCGCCAGCACAAAGGGCACGCGGTTCTTTACGCAGCTCACCATTATGCCGTTATCCAGCCCGTACTCCTCCACAAAGGCGGGTATGGAGCCGGAGCGGCGCACCAGGTTCAGCACGTCCAGGTGGTTGTAGTGGCCGTTGGGCACGGAGGCCTGGGTGTATATGTCCTGACCCAGGGCGGTGTGAAGGTATGCCCCCTCAAGGTCGTGGGTGGCCAGGGCGTTGCCCGCCATAAGGCCGTGTACGTAGCCGTTTTCCACTATGGCCTGCATCGCCCGCCGGGCGTCCCGGTCAAAGGAGAAAGCGGGGCCCATCACCCATACCACCTTGCCGTGCTGCTTTTCGTATTTTAAAAGCTCGGTGAGCTGGTCGTAATCCTTTGAATAGGAGGTCTCGCGGCTGCGCCCCTGACGGAACACAAAGGCGTCCTCCAAGGCGTCCTCTCCGGCGGCGAAGCCGTTGGCGTGTACGAATATGCCGTCCCTGCCGCTTTCCGTGCGGCCCAGCAGCACGAGGTCGCCCGCCTTGATGTTGCGGGCCTCCACCACGTCCAGCCTGTCCGCCTCCGGCCTGTATACCACGCAGGAGTCCATGCGGCTCTCCTCCGCAAGCAGCCAGCGTCCCTTTATCTTGAAGTACTCCGGGAACATGGAGGTGCTGTGGTAGTCGTCCGGCACTATCCCGTCCCGCTCTGCGGGGGCCATGGCGGCGTCCGGCGCGCTCCTGAACAGGTCAAGGGTGAAATCCGGCGCCCTGTATTTGGGCATCTCAAAAGCCATGTCGTATCCTCCTTATCAGCACAATGTAGCGTACATCACAGCCTTTATGGTGTGCATACGGTTTTCCGCCTCGTCAAATACCACGCTCTGCCTGCCCTCGAATACCTCGTCCGTGACCTCCATCTCGGGTATGCCGAACTTCTTGGCTATATCCGCCCCTATGGTGGTGCGGGTATCGTGGAAGGAGGGGAGGCAGTGCATGAATATGGCGGTGTCCTTGGCGTTCCTCATGGCGGCGGCGTTCACCTGATAGGGGGTGAGCAGCTTTATGCGCTCCGCCCATACCTCGTCGGGCTCGCCCATGGATACCCATATATCGGTGTAGATGACGTCGGCGCCGGCAGTGCCCTCCGCCACGCTTTCCGTGAGGGTTATGGTGCAGCCGTTTTCCGCGGCTATGGCGCGGCAGGTATCCACCAGCTCCTGGGCGGGGAAAAGCTCCCTTGGGGCGCAGGCGGTGAAGTTGAGGCCCATCTTGGCGCAGGCCACCATCAGGGAATTGCCCATGTTGTTGCGGGCGTCCCCCATGTAGGTGAAGTTTACGCCCTTTAGGCGGCCCAGCTTTTCCTCTATGGTGAGCAGATCCGCGAGCATCTGGGTGGGGTGGAACTGATCCGTAAGGCCGTTCCATACGGGGACTCCGGCGTACTTTGCAAGCTCCTCCACCAGCTGCTGGCTGTAGCCCCGGTACTCTATGCCGTCGTACATCCTGCCCAGCACCCGCGCCGTGTCGGGTATGCTTTCCTTTTTGCCCATCTGGGAGGAGCCGGGGTCGAGATAGGTAACGCCCATGCCCAGGTCGCGCCCCGCCACCTCGAAGGAACAGCGGGTGCGGGTGGAGGTCTTTTCAAAGAGGAGCACTATGTTCTTGCCGTCCAGATACTTATGCTGTACCCCCGCCCGCTTCATGCTCTTGAAGTCCTTTGAAAGCTCCAGAAGATAGCGTATTTCGGCAGAGGTGAAGTCCAATAGTTTGAGGTAGCTTTTGCCGCGAAGATTTACTGCCATGATTGTGGCCTCCTTTTAAGTTTATTTATATGATGATTTCTTTTTAATCGCGCCAGAGGGGCATGCTCATGCACCTGGGGCCGCCCCGCCCCCGGGAAAGCTCCGAGCTGGGCATTTCCAGCACGGTTATGCCGTTGTCCCGGAGTATGTTGTTGGTTATGCCGTTCCGGTCGTAGGCCGCCACGACGCCGGGGGAGATGCAGAGGGTGTTGGAGGCGTCGTTCCACTGCTCCCGCTCGGAGGCGATGGGGTCCTTGCCGCCGCAGCGTATGAGGGTCACGCCGTCCAGCCCCAGCTTTTCCCTGAATATATCCTCCAGGGGCCGCGTAAGCTCCCGGGCCCTTATGTCCTTGGGGCCGTTGCCGGGGGTTATCTCGTATACGCGCAGCGTTTCCCGTATGCCGGGGTGCATAACGAATTTGCCCTCGTCAAGCTGGGTGAGCACCGTGTCCAAATGCATGAAGGCGCGTATGTCGGGTATGTCCAGCGCGAGCACCGCGCGTATCCTGCAAAGGGGGTCGCTGAACATATTTGCGGATAGGAGCTCCACCGCCTCCGGGCTGGTGCGCTGGGAAAGGCCCACCGCCAGCACGCTTTCAGAAAGGTTCAGCACGTCGCCCCCCTCTATGCAGAAGGGCATATCCGGCGTGTAGTAGAAGGGCACCTGCCCCGCGAAGTCGGGATGGTAGCCCAGTATGTAGCGGGCGTATATGGTCTCCCGGCGGCGGGTCTCGGAGTACATTTTATTGAGGCTCACGCCCGCGCCTATGGAGGCGAAGGGGTCCCGGGTGAAGTAGAGGTTGGGTATGGGCTCCAGCACGAAGCGGCTCGTCCGGCGCACAAGATCCGTAAGGGGGCTTTTGCCCTTTACCGAAAGCTCGGAAACGAGCACGCCCGCCATGGTCTTTTCGATGAGCCCGAGGTCGTCACTTATGCCTGAAAGGTACCTGTAAAGGGGCTCGTGCAGGCTCTCCGCCAGCGGGCCGCCGAGGGATATGAACTCCCCGATAAAGGCCTTGCGAAGCTCCGGCCTGTTGGCTATGGTCTCCGCCATGAGCTTTTCGAGGTATACCACCTCCACGCCGTTGTCCGCAAGGGCCCTGGCGAAGGCGTCGTGCTCCCGCTGCGCTGCCGAGAGATAGGGTATGTCGTCGAACAGGAGCTGCTCCAGGCTGGTGGGGGTCAGGTGCTCGAGCTCCAGTCCCGGCCTGTGCAGCAGGACCTTCCTCAACGGGCCTGTTTCGCTGGTAACGTGTATGGGCATAGGCTTTTCTCCTTTCGCATTGCTGCTGTTTAAATATTATCATTTTTTCGCCCACGCCGCAAGGATAAACGGGCAAACTAAACCAAGCCCCCGGTTTCCCGGGGGCTTGGGCTTATGCTGTCCGATAGTGGTTTATTCCATTTCGCTCAGCTTCTTGTAGTAATCGTACTTATCCTCGGCTTCCTTCTCGGCGCGGTCGAAGAGCTGCTCCGCAACGTCGGGGAAGAGCTTCTTGAGGGAGGCGTAGCGGACCTCGCCCATGATGAAGTCCTTGTAGCCGGTCTTTGCGGGCTTGCTGTCCAGGATGAAGGGGTTCTTGCCCTCGTGGGCCAGATCGGGATTGTACCTGTACAGGGGCCAATAACCGGCTTCGACGGCCTTCTTGGCTTCTTCCTGGCTCTTGCCCATGTTGATGCCGTGGTTGATGCAGGGAGCATAGGCGATTATGAGGGAGGGCCCCTTGTAGGCCTCGGCCTCGGTGATAGCCTTCATAAGCTGGTTCTTGTCGGCGCCCATGCAGACCTTGGCTACGTATACATAGCCGTAGCTCATGGCCATCATGCCCAGATCCTTCTTGCCGGTGCGCTTGCCGCCCGCGGCGAACTTGGCGATGGGACCGGTGGGAGTGGCCTTGGAGGCCTGGCCGCCGGTGTTGGAGTATACCTCGGTGTCGAGGACCAGTACGTTGACGTCCTGATCCTGCGCCAGTACGTGATCCAGTCCGCCGTAGCCGATGTCGTATGCCCAGCCGTCGCCGCCGAAGATCCACTGGCTCTTCTTGACCAGCAGATCCTTATTGGCAAGTACCTCGCGGCCCAGGGTGCAGGCCTCGCATACGCACTTCTTGCCGTTGGCCAGCCAATCCTTCTCGTAGGGGGTGCCGGTGAGGTCGGGATCAACGCTTGCGTTGAGCTCGGCGATGAGCTTTTCGGCGGCCTTGCGGGAGCCCTCGGCGTCGTTCATGTTATCCAGCCATTCCTTGCCCGCGGCCTTGAGGCAGGCGTCGCAGTACTCGACGGCGATGAGCTTCTCAACGGTGTCCGCCAGCTTTGCGCGGCGCTGGGTGGTGGCCAGGTTCATGCCGAAGCCGAACTCGGCGTTGTCCTCGAAGAGGCTGTTGGCCCATGCGGGGCCGAAGCCCTTCTTATTCACGGAATAAGGCACGGTGGGCGCGGAGCCGCCGTAGATGGAGGAGCAGCCGGTGGCGTTGGCGATCATCATCCTGTCGCCGTAGAGCTGGGTCACCAGCTTGATGTAGGGGGTCTCGCCGCAGCCTGCGCAGGCGCCGGAGAACTCGAACAGGGGCTGGAGGAACTGGCTGTTCTTTACGGTGTTGTGGTTGAACTCCACATCGGGCTCGGGGAGCTCGAGGCAGAAGTTCCAGTTGGCGTTCTCGGCCTCCTCACAGGAAGCGAGGGGAGCCATGGAGAGGGCGCCCTTGGCCTTTGCGGGGCATATATCCGCGCAGTTGCCGCAGCCGGAGCAATCCAGCGGGCTTATCTGCATACGGAACTGATAGCCTGCGAATTCCTTGCCGGTGGCCGCCTTGGTCTCGAAGGGCACCTCGGTGCCGTCCTTGATGAGGAAGGGGCGTATGCAGGCATGGGGGCATACCATGGCGCACTGGTTGCACTGGGCGCAGGCCGCGGCGTTCCATACGGGAACCTCCACGGCGATGCCGCGCTTCTCGTACTTGGTGGTGGCGGTGGGTACGCAGCCGTCGGGAGCCAGCTTGGAAACGGGCAGCTTGTCGCCGTTCTGGGCCAGCACGGGCTTGATGAACTCCTTGAAGTAGGGGTCGTCGGTAACGTCCTCAACTACCTTGCCCTCGGTGGTGGTAGCCCAGGACTCGGGGTACTTGACCTCCTCAAAGCCTGCTGCGCCGGCGTCTATGGCGGCGTAGTTCTTCTGAACCACCTCGTCGCCCTTCTTGGCATAGGACTTCTTGGCGGCGGCCTTCATGTATTCTATGGCCTGCTCGGCGGGGATAACGTTGGCGAGCACGAAGAAGGCGGCCTGCATAACGGTGTTGATGCGGTTGCCCATGCCTACGCTGCGGGCGATCTTAACGCCGTCCATGTTGTAGAACTTGACGTGCTTCTTTGCTATGGCGTTCTTCATGGAGGCGGGAAGCTCATGCTCCATCTCCTCGAGGGTCCAGGGGGAGTTGAGGAGGAATACGCCGTTGTCCTTGACGTGCTCAAGCATGTCGTACTTGGTCACATAGGAGGAGTTATGGCAGGCGATGAAGTCAGCCGCGTCTATGAGATAGGGGCTCTGTATGGGCTGCTTGCCGAAGCGCAGATGGGATACCGTAAGGCCGCCGGACTTCTTGGAGTCGTAGGAGAAGTAGCCCTGCGCGTACATGTCGGTGTGGTCGCCTATTATCTTTATGGAGTTCTTGTTTGCGCCCACGGTGCCGTCGGAGCCGAGGCCGTAGAACATGCAGGCGATGGTGCCCTCGGGGGCGGCGTTTACCTGCTCCTTGACGGGCAGGGAGGTGAAGGTCACGTCGTCGGTGATGCCCACGGTGAAGTGGTTCTTCATCTCGCCGTCCAGGTTGTCATAAACGGCCTTTGCCATGGAGGGGGTGAACTCCTTGGAGCCCAGGCCGTAACGGCCGCCTACTACCTTTATATCTGCGCGGCCGCACTCTACCAGTGCGTTCACCACGTCCTGATACAGAGGCTCGCCCAGAGAGCCGGATTCCTTGGTGCGGTCCAGCACGGCGATCTTCTTTACGGAGGCGGGTATGGCCTTTACGAACCTTTCGGCGGGGAAGGGACGGTACAGGCGGACCTTCAGCAGGCCCAGCTTTGCGCCCTTGGCGTTCAGGTGGTTGATGGTCTCCTCGACTACATCCGCGCCGCTGCCCATGATGACGACGATGTTCTCGGCGTCGGGTGCGCCCACGTAATCATAGAGGTTGTATTTTCGTCCGGTCAGCTCGCCGACCTTGTCCATGTAATCCTGAACGATGTCGGGCAGGTCGATGTAGAGCTTGTTGGCAGCCTCGCGGCCCTGGAAGTAGATGTCCGGGTTCTGGGCGGAGCCTGCAAGGTGGGGATGCTCGGGATTGAGGGCCCTGTCGCGGAAGCGCTTTACGGCGTCCCTATCCAGCAGCTTATCCATATCCTCGTAATCGATGAGCTCTACCTTCTGTACCTCATGGGAGGTGCGGAAGCCGTCAAAGAAGTGTACGAAGGGTATGCTGGACTTGATGGAGGAAAGGTGGGTCACCAGCGCCAGATCCATTACCTCCTGCACGGAGGCGGAGGCGAGCATGGCGAAGCCGGTCTGGCGGCAGCCCATAACGTCGCTGTGGTCTCCGAAGATGGAGAGGGCGTGGTACGCCAGGGCGCGGGCGGATACGTGGAACACGCCGGGAAGCTGCTCGCCCGCGATCTTGTACATGTTGGGTATCATGAGCAGCAGGCCCTGGGAGGCGGTGAAGGTGGTGGTCAGCGCGCCCGCCTTGAGGGAGCCGTGCACCGCGCCGGCGGCGCCGGCCTCGGACTGCATTTCGGCTATTTTAACCTTCTGGCCAAAAAGGTTAACTCGGCCGTTCGCTGCCCAATCGTCCGCCACTTCCGCCATGGGGGAGGAAGGGGTGATGGGGTATATCGCGGCTACGTCGCTAAACGCATAAGCAACGTGTGCAGCAGCGGTATTGCCATCGATTGTCATGGTTTTTGCCATTTTGGTGTGACCTCCTGATATATTTGTTGTTTCTTGGAAAAAAGAATGCCGTATACCCTGTGGACGGCCCGGGAGAACCCCGAAAAAAAGTGATATCCGCATGTATACATCTTGAATTATACAAGCGCAAAATGAGAGTGTCAAGGGACAGTAAAAAATGTTCGTCCGATAAAACTGATATATAATGAAGCCCTTGGGCATAAAAAAATATATTTACAAAAAAATACGATAAAGTGTTGCATTCTCTGTAATTTGGTAATAATATCTTTACTATAACGAAATATATGCAGAAATGCATAAAGGAGAGTAAAAAATATGCCCGCAAAAATGAAAATCAGGTCCGCCTACTCTACACTGCCCACAGCAGAACGCAAAGTTGCTGATTTCATTTTGGAAAACCCGGATCGCGCCTCGCTCATGGTGATAAACGAGATAGCGCAGGCCTCCGGCGTATCCGTCCCCTCAGTCACGCGACTTGCCCGAAAGCTGGGCTACAACGGTTTTTTGGATTTCCGCGTCGCCCTTGCAAGCGGCTCCTCCTCCATAGAGTCGCTCAAGAGCGAGCCCGTCCGTTCCACAGATAACGACGACGCCGTTATCGAAAAAATGTTCCTCGCCTCCATGCGCGCCATGGAGGATACCCTCAAGGCCCTGCCAAAGAACAAGCTCTCCACCCTTGCCGAAAAGGCCGTAAGGGCGAAGCGCATATTCATATTCGGCACCGCCAGCGGCGAGTTCCTCGCAAAGGACGCGGCCTATCAGCTAAACTACATGGGCTACGACGCCACCGCGGTATCCGACCCCGTGGTAATGGAGGTGCTGTCCTCCCGCTTCACCGTGGACGACGTGTTCATAGGCATATCGAGGAGCGGCCGCACGAAGCTCCTGCTTGACGCCCTGAAGGCCGCCAAGGGCTGCGGCACCTATACCGCCTTCATAAGCAACTACATCAACTCCCCCGCCGCCAACATCGCGGACGCCTTCTTCTGCACCAGCGGCATAGACGACATGAAGAGCATAACCGGCAGGGAGAGCAACCTCACCATACTCACCCTACTTGGGGCGCTGGTGGTGCTCATGGCCCGCAAGACCGCGGCCCGGCAGGACAAGGTATAAATGCTCACGAGGGACCTGCATACACATACGGTATTCAGCCACGGCAAGGGCACTCCGGAGGAGAACGTCCTTGCCGCCCTTTCTATGGGGCTGAGCTCCGTCGCGGTGAGCGAGCACGGCCCGGGGCATATTTTCTTCGGTGTGCGGGGAAAAAGGCTCCTGGAGCTGCGAAGGGAGATGGACAGGCTGAAGGAGAAGTATTCCGGCAGGATAGAGGTGCTTTTCGGCATAGAGGGCAACCTTACGGGATACGGCCTTGCCGACATACCCAAGGAGCTTTTGGATGCTTTTGACGTGCGGCTGCTGGCCTTCCACAAGGGGGGCAGGCCGGGGGACGGCTTCGGATTTGCCCGCAGCCTTGAGTCGCTGCACATGGGCGGATCGGATCCCGTGAAAACCGCGCAGGCGCTGCTGGCCGCAGGGGAAAGGTATAAAATAGACATATTCGCCCACCCGGGGCTGTATGTGAAATGCGACATACCCACCCTTGCGCGGGGTGCGAGGGAGCTCGGCATAAAGCTCGAGATAAACGCCGCCCGCGTCACCATGAGCGACGGGGAGCTGCGGCAGGCCGCAGAGGCGGGGGCGGAGTTTATAATAGGAAGCGACGCCCACTGGCCCTCCCGGGTGGGGGACGACGCCCTGGCCCTTGCCGCCGCGAAGCGCGCCGGAGTGGAGGACAGGGTAGTGAATCTGGCAAGGTAACAAGCGTATATATACGGCAAGCCCCCGCGAATACGGGGGCTTGCCGCTTATCTGTACGTCCTTGCCACGTCCTGATAGGTCTTGGTTATCTCCGAAAGTATCTCGGGGTGGGCGAAGTCCCGGTTGTAAACTATGCGGGTCTCACGGGCCATGCTAAGGTTCTCTATGGGCAGCGCCGCTATCTTGCCCTTGCGGAGCTCGTCCATGCAGGCGCTCTTGGGCAGTATGGATACCCCCAGGTCCTTTCTTATCAGATCCTTTATGGTGGCGATGTTGTCCACCTCTATGGTCACGTTGAAGCTCCTTATGGAATCGCCTATGCTCTCCAGCGTGGATTCAAAAAGCTGCCGCGTGGCGGAGGTGGGGAGCCTAAGTATCATCTGCTCCTTCTTTAGCTCGCTGAGCGTAACCATGGCCCGCCTGCTAAGGGGGTTGTTCACGGACATTGCGCACACTAAATAGTCCGTGTCCAGCATAAGGGAGGAAAAGCCCGAGCCCGCCGGCGTGCCGTCCACTATCGCCAGATCCAGCTCGTAATTGCCTAACATATCATAAAGATTTTTTATAGTATCAGCAGCTATCGTTATGCTTAAGCCGGGGTTCTGGGCAGCGCACTTCGCAAGGGCCTCGGTGGTCAGGTTGCTCTCCGCGGTGTGGGTAACGCCTATTTTAAGATTGGTCAAGTTCCTTTCGAAATTCGCCAGCTCCGACCTCAGCTTGCTGTCCAGCGCCTTTATGCGGCGGGCGTACCGGACGGCTATTTCCCCTTGGTCCGTAAGCCTGAAGCCCCCCTTCCCCCGTATGAACAGCGGCACACCGAGCTCCTGCTCCAGCTCCTTTATGTGGTGGCTCACGGCGGGCTGGGTCAGGGAAAGCTCCTCCGCCGCCTTGGTGAAATTCTTATATTCCGCCACGCACAGCAGCGTTTCCATCTTTGCGCTGAGCATTGCCTTCCTCCTTTTGCATAAATTAAATTTATCGTACCCCAAAATAGTATAATTTGATTTTTGCTTTTAAAAGCATATCATATAAATAATTCCCTGGCAAGGGGCGCTTTGCGCGAGGGCTTCGGAAAATACAATAAAAACGGGGCGGGCCAAAAAGGGCCCTTCCCCCCGTCGAGAAAGGAGAACGGCATGGACGGCCTGAAGAAGGAACAGCATCTATTTGAAAAAGCGCACATAGCGGAGGCGATACTTTCCCTCGCCCTGCCTGCGGTAATGGGCCAGATAATACTGGTCATATACAACATGGCGGACACCTTCTTCGTGGGCCTCACCGGAAGCGACGCCATGATAACCGCCGTAACGGTATGTATGCCCGCCTTCATGTTCCTCTCCGCCATAGCAAACCTCTTCGGGGTGGGCGGCGCAAGCGTTATAGCCCGGGCGCTGGGCAACAGGAACGCCGAGCGGGCAAGGGACACGGCGAGCTTCGCCCTCTGGGGCTGCCTCATAACGGCGGCGGCGTATTCCGCAGGCGCGTTCATATTCAAGGACAGCTTCATAAACCTTCTGGGCGGCTCCGACCCGCAGGTACACCGCCACGCGGTGGAGTACCTTCTCTGCACGGTTGTGGCGGGCGGCGTTGTGACCTCCGTAAACACGCTGCTTTCCCACCTTATACGCTCCGAGGGGCGCTCCATGCAGTCCAGCACGGGCATCGCCATAGGCGGCGTGCTGAATATCGCGTTGGATCCGCTGTTCATGTTCGTGCTGCTGCCCGCCGGAAAGGAAGCGCTGGGCGCGGCCCTGGCCACCGCCCTTTCCAACGTGGTCACGCTCATATACTTTATAATAGCCATAAGGCGCAACAGGCCCAACACCACATTGTGCTTCGCCCCCAGAAGGGCGATGCTCTCCGCCTCCATACCGGCGGACGTTTTGAGCACCGGCGTGCCCGCCTGCCTTATGACCCTTTGCGAGAACATCTCCTACGGGGTGCTGGATAACCTGATGGCGCTGTACGGCACCGCGGCCCAGGCAGGCATAGGCGTGGCGAAGAAGGTGAACATGCTGGCCCACTGCATGGTGCGCGGCATGGCCCAGGGGGTGCTTCCCCTCATAGCCTACAACTACGCGGCGGGGGACTACAAGCGCATGCGCTCCGCCGTGATTACCTCCACCGCCATATCCGCCTGCCTCGCAGGGCTCTGCACCGCCGCGAACCTCTGCTTCACCCGTGAGCTCATAGGGGTGTTCATAAGGGGCGGCGAGTCCATGGTATACGGCATGAGGTTCCTACGCATACTCTGCATAGGCGCGCCCTTCTCCGCCTGCGCCTACGCCTTCATATCCTTCTTCCAGGCCACGGGCCACGGAAGGCATTCGCTGGTGCTGGCGCTGCTCCGCAAGGGCATACTGGATATACCCCTGATGTTCATACTGAAGGAGCTGTTCCCGATATACGGCATAGTGTGGGCCACCCCTACGGCGGATATGATATGCTGCGCGGCGGCGACGGCGATATTCGCGGTGTTCATGGGGCGCTTTGAGGAAGGCGCAGAGCCCGAGGAGGGCTCCCCAAAGGGCAAAGGGCTGAAGCAGGCGCTGTCCGAGCTTTAAGCGATGACATTCCTTACAATAAAAAAAGCGGCTGTGCAAAGCCGCTTTTTGCGTATTATTGCCTGCTGGCTATGTATTCCACAATGTCCAGAACCTTGGAGCTGTAACCCCACTCGTTATCGTACCAGGCGATGAGCTTTACGAAGTCGTCGCCCAGCATTATGCCGGCCCGCTTATCCACTATGCAGGTGTGGGGGTCGCCCCTAAGGTCGGAGGATACCACGTCCGCGTCAAGGCAGGTGAGCACGCCCTTCATGTGGCCGCGGGCAGCCTCCTCCAGCGCGTCCATTATGTCCGCATAGCAGGTCTTTGTTACCAGCTTTGCGGTGAGGTCCACCACGGATACGTCGTTTACCGGCACGCGGAAGGACATTCCGGTGAGCTTGCCGTTCAGCTCGGGTATGGCCTTGCCCACGGCCTTTGCGGCGCCGGTGGTGGAGGGGATTATATTGTTGAATACCGAGCGGCCGGTGCGGAGGTCGCGGCTGCCGGCACGGGAGTCTACCGCCTTCTGCTTGGCTGTGGCGGAGTGTATGGTGGACATGAGGCCGCGCTCTATGCCGAAGCGGTCGTTTATGACCTTTGCTATGGGCGCCAGGCAGTTGGTGGTGCAGGAGGCGGCGGATATAACGTCGCTTGCGGGGTCGTATTCCTCGTGGTTTACGCCAAAGACGAAGGTAGGGGTAACGTCGTCCTTTGCGGGGGCGGTGATTATGACCTTCTTCGCGCCGCCCTTAAGGTGGGCGGAGGCGGCGGCGGTGGTGTTGAAGGCGCCGGTGGATTCGATTATGTATTCTGCGCCGCAGGAGGCCCAGTCTATGTTGGCGGGGTCGCCCTCGCTGAATACCCTGACCGGATGGCCGTTGACTATAAGACGGTCGCCCTCTGCTTCAATGGAGCCCGGGAAGTGGCCGTGTACCGAGTCGTACAGCGCCGTGTATGCCATGTATTCCATGTTGAGGTTGCGCAGGTTTATTCCGCAAAGCTCAAACCTGTCCGGGTTCTGAGAGATGATCCTGAATACGGTGCGTCCAATTCTTCCAAAGCCGTTGATGCCAACCCTGATAGCCATTTCTTCCTCCAATTATTATAAAATTATTTTAGATATATCGGCTATTGCCTAAGTAGGGATTATATTCAATATATATATGACTGTCAACGCAAGTTATTAAAGTTATAAATTAACCAAGGAAAGTTAAGGCGAAATATAGGGCCGCCTTAAAAAGTAAGGGCAGGCGCAAAAAAAGAAGCGGCGCAAGGCCGCTTCCCTGAGATGCCGCTTATCCCTGATGCTCTTTTTTACGCATTTTTATCTTCAGCATGGCGAGCGCCTTGCGCGCGTCCAGCGCGTCCACCGCGTTTTCGCCCACGTTTTCGCTCTCTATGCCCTCCGGGTTTTTGGATATATCCACTATCGCGTCCAGATATTCGTTGGTCACCACGAATTGGGCCATGGTGCCGGAGAAGTTCAGCCCTGTGACGGGTATGCCCCGTATGCCGAGCTGGTATACCGTGTTGGTGTAGTCCACATCGCTGTTGCCCCAGCCGTCGCTGGAGACTATGGCGCCGTCCGCCCGCATACACTCCGCCCATACGGCGGCACGGGTGCCCACGAGGTGCTTTTCCTCGTCCGCGTCGGGTGTGCCGACTATTATTACGCCCATGAGGTCTATCTCGGGATCGGAGGATACCACCTCAAGGAGAGGATCGCGGAAATGATGAAGGGAAGTCTCTTTTGTGGAAGGCCCTATACCCATAGCTGTCTACCTCCTTGTATTACTGCATGGAACGGATAATGCCGTCCCTGTACTCGTTGGGTGTGACTATCACGGGCATGTTGCCCATGTCGATTATGCTCTTGCCGCCCTCGCTGCTGCTGGGCTCCTTGCCGAAGAGGTGGGTGTCGTACATTGCGCCCTGTCCCGCCACCTGCTTGATTATCACAACACGCTTCGCGCCGGGGCGGACGGTGTCGTAATAGGTGCTGCGCTCGGTGCATAGGTCGCCCTTGAACTTCTTCATCTTGTCGCGGTAGCTCTGCATGAATTTGTCGCAGGCCTGATGGGCGCGGGTGCAGGCGCTGCGCTCCTGGCCCTGATGGGACTTGAAGAGGAAGTCGAAGCTGATTATAACGTCCCCGGAGCCGGGGGTGCCCGCCTTGTCGAGGAAGAGCTTTTCCTTCAGGTTGCCCTCGGAGGAGCCGAACTCGTAGGTCTGCACGCCGTCCACATCTACGCCGGTCATCATAAAATATACGCCGGTCAGCGTGTGGGTGATGCCCTCGCCCAGTATGCCCAGCACCTTGGTGGATACAGGGATTATGTCCATTATGGTGTTGGTCCAGCGGTCGTGGTCCCCGGGCTGGATTATCTGGACGTCTATCTTTTCGATTATGTCCTTGTTTTCCTCCATGAGCTCATCTAAAAGCTCGCGGCTCACGGTCATCCTGCCGTCAGCGGTGACGTCGTTGTGGTCGCCCCATTCCACGGAGTCTATGTGGAAGGACTTTATTACCAATCGACGCAGGTTTATTTCCTTTGCCATGTGCGCTCCTCCGTAAAGTTTTTTTGTACAAGAAAATCTTATAATATGAATTGTTAAAAGTAAAACGAGATGTTATAATAGTAAATATAAGAATCTCTTGTGGATGGGCATATCTATGGATTCGTCAAAGCTCAAAGTGCTGATAAGAGCCGTGGAAACGGCCACATTTTCCGCCGCCGGGGAAGAGCTTGGCTTCACCCAGGCGGGGGTAAGCTATATAATAAAGACCCTTGAGGACGAGCTGGGGATACAGCTTCTCATTCGGGGCAGGAAGGGAGTACGGCTCACCCAGAAGGGGGAGGCGCTTATGGAGCATGTGCGAAACGCGGACGCAGCCATGGACGCGCTGCTGAGCCGTGCGGAGGCGCTGAAGAACGCCCAGACAGGCAGGCTCAAAATAGGGGCGCTGAACAGCCTTTCCGTGGCGTGGCTGCCCTCGGTTATCGCCAGCTTCTGCGCGGACAACCCGGATATACAGATAGACGTGCAGGAGGCGGGCACAGATAAGCTCACCGAGATGCTGAGTACGGGGGAGACGGATTTCATACTCACAAGCGTACAGCCCAAGGGCGTGGACTGGATACCCCTTGCCAAGGACAGGCTGATGGCGGTAATGCACAAGGAACACCGCTTCGCGCCGGAGGCGCGGATACCCTTGCAGATACTTGCCAAGGAGCCCTTCATAATGCCCGCGCCGGGTTTCGATACGGACATAGAACGGCTTTTTCAGCGGAGCGGCATAAAGGCCAACGTCATATTCACCTCCATGGACGACTACGCCATAGTTTCCATGGTACAGCATGGCATAGGTGTATCCGTGGTGCCGGAAATGATACTGCGGGACAAGAGCGAGGGCCTCGCGGTGCGGGAGCTGGCCCCCTGCCAGTACCGGCGCCTCGGCATAGCCATACCCTCGCTTTCCGACGCTTCCCCCGCCGCCGCTGCCTTCATAAGGCGGGCGCAGGAGATAGTGCCGAATATAAGATAAAAGACTATGGATTTTTGTATTTACAAAGGAATTTTCAGTTAAGGCTTTCTATGACCTTTCCCTCGAGGTAGCTCAGCGCGCTCCCCTCAGGAAAGTGCAGCTCTACGCGCACCGACCTGAGGGCCTGGGCGTATTTTTTGTTTGCCTTGTTGAATTCACGGTCGCCGTACTTGTCGTCGCCAAGTATGGGGCAGCCTATATGGGCAAGGTGGGCGCGTATCTGGTGAGTACGGCCCGTTACCAGCTCCACCTCCAGCACGCTCCGGTCTCCCCTGCGGCTTATGACGCGGTACTTTGTCACCATTTCCCTGCCGCCCTGAACCGGCCTGTCGTATACCCTCATGTATGAATTATCCGCGTCCTTTACGCAGTAGGCGGTGAGCGTATCCTCCTTCTTTTCGGGGCAGCCCTTTACGGTACAGCGGTAGAACTTTCTTATGGTGCGCTGCTCCAGGGCTTCTGTCAGCCCATACAGGGCCTTGCGGTTACGGGCGAAGAGCACCAGCCCTTCGGTGTTTACGTCCAGGCGGTGGGCGGGATAAGCCTCCCCATAGGCGGCGGCGAGCCGGGCCTCCAGGGAATCCCCTTCGCCGTCGGCCGCGGCAGTCTGCAGTCCCTGGGGTTTTACGGCGGCTATTATGTTATGGTCGATATACGCTATGCCTATGCCCTGTACCGCTGCGGGGAGTATGTCTGAAAAGTCCTTCCACACGCCGCCGGAGGGCGTCGAGGTGAACCTGAGGCGGGTGTGCAGCGTGGGGTGCTCTATCTCGAGGGAGCAGGCCCAGAGGGCTATCTGCTGCCCCGGGCGGGCGTCCCTGTTGTAGCGCTGGTCCCCCCAAAGGGGATACCCCGCGCCGGCAAGCTGCACCCGTATCTGATGATGCCGGCCGGTATGGAGGCTGACACGCACCAGAGTCCTGCCCTTTCTGTACGCGATGGGGGCGTAGGTAAGCCGGGCGGACTTTGCGCCGGGGGTGTTTTCCGGCACAAGGGCGCTGGAGCCGGTAGCCTCGTCCTTTAATATGAATCCCTCCAGCTCGCCGCCGGGGGCGTTGCCCTCGGCCACGGCAAGGTAGGTCTTAATTGCACCGTGGGAGCTGAACTGGCCGGATAGCCGGGCGGCTGCCTTGGAGGTGCGGGCGAATACCATGGCTCCGCCCACAGGCCTGTCTAAACGGTGAACAAGCCCGAGATATACATCGCCGGGCTTATTGTACTTGTCCTTTATGTAGCCCTTCAGCAGCGTCAGAAGGTCATCGTCTCCGGAGGAGTCCCCCTGCACCGGCATATTGGCCGGCTTTTCTACCGCCAGAAGGTGGTTGTCTTCGTATAATACGGGTATCATATTTCCCACCTGCCGGAAGCGCCGCAGGGCAGCACCATGCCGCCGCGGGTTATGGGCAGGCCCACCTCGTCGGATTCTATCTTTCCGCCACGCTTGCCCAGGGAGCACTTCAGCACGTTGGACAGCACGCTTGGGGCAAGGCCGGTGGTATAGGAATTTATAAGGAAGAAGCGGGCTTCGCCGTCCAGCAGCTTCACGCATTCCTCCACCAGGGGGTAAAGGTTGTCCTCGATCTTCCACATTTCGCCGTTTGGGCCGCGGCCGTAGCTGGGGGGATCCATGAGTATGCCGTGATAGGTCCTGCCCCGGCGCTGCTCCCGCAGCACGAACTTCATTACGTCGTCCACTATGAAGCGCACGGGCGCGGAGGCGAGGCCGCTTGCCGCAAGGTTGTCCTTCGCCCATGCCACCATGCCCTTTGCCGCGTCCACGTGTACCACCTCCGCGCCGCTTGCCGCGAGCGCCGCCGTCGCGCCGCCGGTATAGGCGAAAAGGTTCAGGGCCCGGAAGGGCTTGCCGCTCTTTTCCACTATGCCCCGCATCCAGTCCCAGTTTACCGCCTGCTCGGGGAACAGGCCGGTGTGCTTAAAGCCGGTGGGGCGGACGATAAAGGTGAGGTCGCGGTAGCGTATTTTCCAGCTTTCCGGCAGCGCCTTGCCGTATTCCCAGCGGCCGCCGCCGGAGGAGCTTCGGATATATCTTGCGTGTACGCTCCGCGGCTCCCTCATGGGCCACACGGCCTGCGGGTCGGGGCGGAGCAGGGTGACGTCGGCCCAGCGCTCGTGCTTGTTGCCGCCGCCCGCGTCTATTATTTCGTAATCCTTCCATTCTGAGGCAAGGTACATGGTTTTCCTCCGGTGAGTGAATTATTTTATGCCGCCAGGCTTATGAGCAGGTTCAGCCGGTAAAATACCCGCGCCAGCACAGAGTCGTCCACCATGTTGGTTATGAGTTCGAACTGGCCCAGCACCGTGAGCACTATGGGCACCAGCGTGAATATGAGCAGCAGCGCCAGCATACCCCGCAGCAGCCCCAGCGCGCCGCCCAGCATACTGTCGTGGCTCTTGAGCATGGGGAAGGGGTCTGCATAGTCCGCCCCGTTTATCACCAGCGCCAGTATTATGCGGACGATAAGGAAGCACACGAGGAACATGAGTATGTTTATGAACACGCCCACTATGGTCTGGTTGAAGTAGTCCCCCAGCGTCACTATGCCCTGATCCGCAAAGGCCTCCCGGGCGATGTTCCTGGCTATCTCCCTGCCCATGGGGAAGGGCAGCCTGGAGGAGGAGATAAGGTCGTTTATCTCCGCGGTGGACAGGGAGGATATGTCCATGCGGACGTATTCCGGGTTGGAGATGAACTCGCTGCCCTCGGTGTAGTAGAGCATTATGTTGAATATCCTGCCGCTGTGCCGTATTGCGCCGGCGCCGAGGGGCTTGAAGAGGAAGCCCAGCACCACCGACACGAAGTACGCGCCGATGTTGAGCAGGGTGGAAATAAACCCCTTATATATGCCGAAGAGTACGAACAGCACCAGTATGCATATCGATACGGCGTCTATGATGTTCAATGCTTTCCCTCCTTTTCTTGGGCCTGCCGCCGCTATGGAGCAGGGCTACCTTGTAACGCTGACGTAAAGGCTGCCCCCGCTGCTCAGCAGTATGTGGCTTTCGGATAGCTTTTGCGCCCCGTCTATCTTTATGGGAAGCTCCTCCACGGCGAGCAGCTTTCCTCCGGCGGTGTAGGTGTAGGCGGCGGTGGGGGTGTATATTATCAGCCTGCCCTTTATGAGAAGCTCCGCAAGCGCCCCCTCCGGCGGGTGTACCGTGCTTATGGCGGCGCTGCCCACCTCGCCCTCCGGCACGGTGTACAGCTTAAGTATGCTGTCGCTGCCCCCCCGCTGCTTGTAGAGCAGTATTGGGGATTCGCCTATGGAGCTGTCCGCCAGCTCCCAGCCGTATACGGATATGCGGTAGGCCTCGCTGCTGCCCGAGAGGTTATAGCGTATGAGGTCGCTGGTGCAGGAGAGGAACAGGCTCTTGTCCGTGAATATCACGCTCCCTACGAGCTCGCTCTGCACGTTTATTACGCCGGTGGTGCGCTTTGTGGCGAGGTTGTAGGTGGTAACGGTGCATACGGGCGTTGGGGCGGCAAGCCCCATCTCCAGCGTCCAGAGCGTCTCGTCCTGCCTGTCGGAGAAGCCGAAATCCAGCAGGCCGGAGGATTCAAAGTCCATCTGGTCCGTCTGGGTCCCCGTGCCGTCGTATACCACTATGGCGGTCTTGCCCGCGGCGTCCTGCCTCAGCACCGCCACGTGGGCCTGGGAGCACTTTACCCCCAGCACCTTGCCGGATACCAATATGGGGGAGTCGGTGCCCACTATCTGCACCGCCGTGTCGTGATACAGCACGGATATGCCGCTGGAGGCCGTGAGCTTCAGCTCGTCGGTGTTTATCTTGTAGGAGGTATCCTTGCGGCCGTCCGCTATATCCATATAGTACAGCTTGCCCTCCTGGAAATACAGGAAGCCGGAGCCGGTATAGGTGTAGTTGGCGGAGTCCGCAAAGGGCAGCTCGGTGACTCCCTTGGGGCCCTTTTTCGTGCTTTTGAGCAGGCGTATAAGGCCCAGCACCAGCCCGAGGGCCAGCAGCGCCCCCAGCGCCAGTATGCCTATACGCAGCACGGTGCGGCTGCGCTGCTTTACAACATAGCGTTTCTTTCTCATGCGTTTACATTACCTTTTTCTCCCGGCAGCGCAAGCCTTAGGGCGCCGGGCAATACCCTGAAGGTCACGGGGGTGGAGGAATCCAGCTCCCCGTCCAGATTGATCAAATTTTCGCTGTCGCACCTGACCGCTATACTTTCGGCCTTAAAGTAGCGTATATGCCTGGAGGCCATGTGCGCCCCCCGGGTATAGCGGGGAAGCAGCATCAGGAACTGCGGCACGCTTATGGCCCGGAGTATGCATACGTCCAGCAGCCCGTCATTGGGGCTCGCCATGGGGGCGACGTGCATACCCCCGGCGAAATGGGTGCCGTTGCAGGCGTTGAACAGCAACGCGCGCTCCGTAAAGCTCTCCCCGTCCGCCGTTATCTCGAAGGTCAGGGGCTTAAGGTGCATAAGGCTCTTGAATATGCCCAGCATATAGGGGAGCATTCCGTTGAACCTCTTTTTGAATTTCTCGGTGTTGAGTATGACGTCCACATCAAAGCCGGTGCCGCCCACGTTTATAAAGGGCTTGTCGTTGGCCATAGCCGCGTCCACGGGGCGGGCCGCCCCGTAAAGCGCCGCGTCGAGCGCCGCGTCGGGGTCTGTGGGCAGGCCCACAGCCTTTGCAAAGTCGTTGCCGGTGCCGAAGGGTAGTATGGCCATCTCGGTATCCGAGCCTATGAGCGCCCCGGCAACCTCGTTTGCCGTGCCGTCGCCGCCCACGGATATTACCCGCCGGCAGCCCCTTTTCGCCGCCTCCTCCGCAAGCTCCCGGGCGTGGCCCTTGCCGGTGGTGTAGCGCCACTCGAAGCTCCTTCCGCTCCTCTCTATCCGGGGGAGCAGCCCGTCAAAGAGCTTTTTCGCCTTGCCGGAGCCGGAGGCCGGGTTTACTATAAAAAAACAATCGTACATTATGCCGTATCTACTTCTCTTCCTCTTTGCTGGCCGCGGCCATATCCTGCCGCACCAGCATATTTATTGCGCCGGGGATTATCCTGAACCTTGCGGGCATACCGGAGCCCAGCTCCCCGTCGTAGTTTATCAGGCACTTCTCCGGACATTCCACGTAAAGCTCCTTTGTGCGGAAGTATTCCACCTCCGCAAGGCCGGTATGCTTGCCCTGTATGAAAAGGGGGAGCAGCCTTAAAAACTTCGTCTTGCTTATGCTGCTCACCACGCTGACCTCGAACAGCCCGTCAAAGGGGTCCGCAAAGGGCGTGGCCTTCATGCCGCCGCCTATGTACGCGCCGTTGCCCACCGACACTATGAGCGCGTCCTTCTTCCATACCCGCTTCCCGTCGCGCAGCGTAAGGTGCAGGGTGCGAAGGTGGGCCAGCGCGTCCACTATGCCGAAAAGATACGGCAGCATACCGTTGAAGTGCTTTTTATACTTCTCGTGCCTGAGCAGCACGTCCACGTCGAACCCGAAGCCGGACACGTTCAAAAAAAACTTGTCGTTCACGTAGCCTGCGTCCATGGCCCGTGGCCTGTCCGCCAGTATGACGTTGAGGGCCTCCCGGGGGTCTGAGGATATCCCCAGCACCTTTACCATGTCGTTGCCTGTGCCGAAGGGCAGTATGCCCATCACCGCGCCGGTGCCAATAAGGCCGGAGGCCACCTCGTTCACCGTGCCGTCGCCCCCCACGGCTATTATGTACCTCTCGCCGCGCTCCGCGGCGGCCCGCGCAAGCTCCCTGCCGTTGCCCTTGCATTGGGTAAATTCATAGGTATAGGGGAAGCCCATATCGTCCAGCATACCCTTTATGGCGCCGAACTTATCTATGGCGCTGGTGCCGCCCGCGATGGGGTTTACTATAAAATGCAGCTTATCCATGTACGTCTCCATCGTAATAATCCACATTAAATAATAATCCAAAACGCCGGAATTGTACATACATACCCTGTGAATTATCCGTTAAAGTCCCGTTTTATTCACAGTTGCGCCCCCTGCGGAGGCATTGCCAAGGGGCGGCGCTGCGGTTATAATTAAAAAAGTATGTTATCTATTCCGCCAAAAGGAGGACGCGCCGTGAGATTCACCAAGATGCATGGGCTGGGCAACGACTTCATAGTTACAGACGCCACGGAGAACGGGTATTCCCCAACGCCTGAGGAGGGGCGAAGGCTCTGCGACAGGCGCACCGGCATAGGCGCGGACGGGCTGCTGCTGGCGGTACCCTCTGAAAATGCCGAGCTGGGTATGCGCCTTATCAACAGCGACGGAAGCGAGGCGGAGATGTGCGGCAACGGCATACGCTGCTTCGCAAGGTTCGCATACCAGCGGGGCCTGGCAAGGTCAAACCCCATGAGGATAGAGACGCCGGCGGGCATAAGGCTGGCGGAGATGACCATAGAGGGCGGCCTCGTCACCGCCGTAAGGGTGGATATGGGCGAGCCGCTCTTTGAAAAGAAGGATATACCCATGGAGGGCGAGGGGATATGCCGCCTCGAGACCATAGAGGCGCTGGACAGGAGCTTCACCTTCTCCGCCGTAAACACCGGCGTGCCTCACATAGCGGTGTTTGGGGAGGTCACTGAGGAGGAAATACTCAAATACGGCCCCGCGCTGGAAAGGCACCCCCTTTTCCCCGCCAAGGTGAACGTGAATTTCGTAAAGGCGGAGCAGGACGGCAGCATTTCAGTCCGCACATGGGAAAGGGGCTGCGGCAGGACGCTGGCCTGCGGCACAGGGAGCTGCGCCGCCGCGGTATGCGCGTGCGTGGCGGGCCTTGCCGGGCGCAGGGTAAGGGTGCGCCTCGCCCTGGGCGAGCTTTTGATAGAATGGGCGGAAAACGGGCATATCTACATGACCGGCCCCGCAGAGGAAGTATTTGAAGGAAATACCATCAGTTGACAAGGACACACAAGGTTTTAGAAGCCAAACAGCACGGCATAACTGTGTCGTCCTCATTTGAAATACAACCAGTATTTCTGCACTCGTCCTCCTTGTTCTGCCATACTCTTTGGCTTCTAAAACTCAAAGACCCCAAAGAGCTTGTTTTGAGGGCGATCCAAGGCCGAGGAGCGCAGTACTACTGGATGTAATACAAGCGACGAGAACGCAGGAGCGTACCAAAACAAGCCTTTAGGGCTTGTGTGCTCTTGTCAACTGATGGTATCAATATATAAGCATATAAAGAAAGGACAGCTTGCAATGCATTACACGCTTTATCCAAAGGGAGTATGCTCAACGCAGATAGACCTGGACGTGACAGACGGAAAGATACACGGCCTGAAATATACCGGAGGCTGCAACGGCAACCTGAAGGCCCTGGGCGCCATGTGCGAGGGCGTGGACGCCAAGGAGGTAATAGGCCGCCTTTGCGGCATAACCTGCGGCGGCAAGGGCACCTCCTGCTCGGACCAGCTTGCGCGGCTGCTCAAGGACGCCATGGACAAGGAGGCGTAGGACAGGTCTTTACGGCGGGAAATAAGGCTTTTCCGCCGTTTTTTTATTGACATCCCCCGCCTGTTGCAAGATAATATTAAAATACGCAAATAGTGCCGATTATTATAATGCTTACGGAAAGGGCTTTTGTATAACCATGGAAGAAATGCGCGCGCCAAAGAACTTTATAGAGGAATTTATTGAAGAGGACATAAGGGAAAAGGGGCTCACCCACATACAGACCCGCTTCCCGCCCGAGCCCAACGGCTATCTCCACATAGGCCACGTCAAGGCGCTGACCATAGACTTCTCCATGGCGGAGGAGTTCGGCGGGGACTGCAACCTCCGCTTTGACGACACCAACCCCACCAAGGAGGACGAGGAGTTCGTGGACGCCATAGAGAGGGACATATCCTGGCTGGGCTTCCACTGGGCCAGGATATGCTACGGCTCCGACTATTTCGACACCTGCTATGAGCTTGCGGTAAAGCTCATAAAGGACGGCAAGGCCTATGTATGCGACCTCAACAAGGACGAGATGCGGGAATACCGCGGCACCCTCACCGAGCCTGGCAGAAACTCCCCCTGGCGGGACAGGAGCATCGAGGAGAACCTGGACCTCTTCCAGCGCATGAAAAACGGCGAATTCCCGGACGGAAGCAGGACGCTGCGCGCCAAGATAGACATGGCCTCCCCCAACCTCAACATGCGGGACCCCGCCATGTACCGCATACTGCACATGAGCCACCACAGGCAGGGGGACAAGTGGTGCATATACCCCATGTACGACTTCGCCCACCCCATACAGGACGCCATAGAGGGCGTTACACATTCCCTCTGCTCGCTGGAGTTCGAGGCCCACAGGCCGCTTTACAACTGGGTGATAGACAACTGCGGCTTCCAGAACAAGCCGAGGCAGATAGAGTTCGCCCGGCTGAACATAACCAACACCATAATGAGCAAGCGCTACCTCCGCCGGCTGGTGGAGGAAAAGTACGTCGCCGGCTGGGACGATCCCCGTATGCCGACCCTGTGCGGGCTCAGGCGCAGGGGCTATACCCCCGCCTCCATACTGGACTTCATGGGCAGGGTAGGCGTGGCCAAGGCGGATTCCGTGGTGGAGACGGCCATGCTGGAGCACTGCGTAAGGGAGGATCTTAACGCCCACGCCCCCCGCATGATGGCTGTGCTGGATCCGCTCAAGCTCATCGTCGAGAACTGGCCGGAGGGCAAGACCGAGGAGGTGGAGGTGGAGTACCTGCCGGACTGCTCCACGGGCAGGCGCAAGGTAAGCTTCGGGCGTGAGCTTTACATAGAGCGGGAGGACTTCAACTGCAACGCCCCCAAGAAATACTTCCGGCTCAAGCCGGAGTGCGAGGTGCGCCTAAAGGGCGCCTATATCGTCAGGTGCTCCCGCTGGGATACCGACGAAAACGGCAACGTGACCACGGTATACTGCACCTACGACCCGGAAACAAGGGGCGGCGAGTGCGAGCGCAAGATAAAGGGCACCATACACTGGCTGAACGCCGCCGACGCGGTACCCGCCGAGGTGCGGCTTTACGAGGACCTGCTGCTGCCCGAGGCGGAGGGCGAGGAGAAGGAGTTCACCGAGAGGCTGAACCCCAATTCCCTTACGGTGGTAAACGCCCTGATAGAGCCGGAGCTTGCGCAAAAGGAGCCGGGCTACCGCTGCCAGTTCATGCGTACCGGCTACTTCTGCGCCGACCTCGACTACACGGCGGAGCATCCGGTCTTTAACAGGATAGTGGGCCTTAAGGACAGCTTTAAGGCATAAGGGATATAAGAAAGGGAGCATTTATGGAAGTACGCACACGCTTCGCCCCGTCCCCGACGGGGTATATGCACATAGGGAATCTCCGCAGCGGCCTTTACGCCTATCTCTTTGCCCGCCATAACCACGGCAGATTCCTGCTGCGCATAGAGGATACGGATCAGGAGAGGTTCGTGGAGGGAGCCACGGAGCTGATATACCGCACACTGAAGGAAGTGGGCATGAACTGGGACGAGGGCCCCGATATAGGCGGCGAATACGGCCCCTACGTGCAGAGCGAGAGAAAGAGCATGTACCTGCCCTTTGCGGAGCAGCTCATAGAGAGCGGCCACGCCTACCGCTGCTTCTGCACAAGGGACGAGCTGGAGCAAAGGCGCGCCGCAGCCGCCGCACGGGGGGAGACCTTCAAATACGATAAGCACTGCCTGCACCTTTCCAAGGAGGAGATACAGGCCAAGCTGGACGCGGGCGTGCCCTACGTCATACGCCAGAACGTGCCGGAGGAGGGAACCACCAGCTTTACCGACATGGTGTTCGGCACCATCACGGTAAACAACTCAGACCTTGACGACAACATACTCATAAAGGCGGACGGTATGCCCACCTATAACTTCGCAAACGTGGTGGATGACCATTTAATGAAGATATCCCACGTCATGCGGGGAATGGAATACCTTTCCTCCACGCCGAAATACAACCTGCTTTACGAGGCCTTCGGTTGGGAGATACCTCACTATATCCACATGACCCCCATAATGCGGGACGCGCAGCACAAGCTCTCCAAGCGGGACGGCGACGCCTCCTATGCGGACTTCGTGGACAAGGGGTATCTTAAGGAGGCGCTGGTGAACTATGTGGCGCTCCTTGGCTGGAACCCCGGCGACGACAGGGAGATCTTCTCGCTTTCCGAGCTTTGCGAGGCCTTTGACGTCTCCGGCATGAGCAAGTCCCCGGCAATATTCGACCCGGAAAAGCTGACGTGGATGAACGCCCAGTACATAATGGCCCTTTCAAAAGAGGAATTTACGCGGCACGCCATGCCCTGGTACGAGAGGGCGGGCATAGCCCGCATGGATACGGATATACTTTGCAGGATACTCCAGCAGCGGGTGCGGGTGTTCAACGAGATACCCGATATGGTGGATTTCCTGACGAGGCTGGACGAGGGCTACGACGCCGCCCTTTTCACCAACAAGAAGAGCAAGACGGACAGCGCCGTATCAAAAGAGGTGCTCGAAATGGTCATACCCGCGCTGGAGGCGCTGCCGGACTGGAACGAGCAGCTGCTCCACGATACCCTCATAGGCATGGCCGCCGAAAAGGGCATGAAGAACGGCACGCTGCTCTGGCCCGTGCGCATAGCCATGGCGGGCAAGGCCGTCACCCCCGGCGGGGCCATAGAGATAGGGGTGCTGCTGGGTAGGGACGAGGCGCTGAGAAGGCTGAAGCTGGGACTGGAAAAGCTTCAATAAAAAAACAAACTCAAAAGGAACGGCTTTTTTGCCGTTCCTTTTTTATTATTTTACTGCGGCTTTTTCATCGTCAGGCTTATGCGTTTTTTCTTCTGATCCACCTCAAGCACCCATACGGTCACTATGTCCCCGGGCTTTAATACCTCGCTGGGGTGGCGTATGAACCTGTCGCATATCCTGGATATGTGTACGAGGCCGTCCTGATGCACCCCTATATCTACGAACGCGCCGAAGTCCACTATGTTGCGCACGGTGCCCGTAAGCTCCATGCCGGGCGCAAGGTCGCCCATCTCCATAACGTCGCTGCGGAGCAGCGGCTTTGGCAGCTCGTCCCGGGGGTCGCGCCCCGGTTTTTTCAGCTCGGAAAGTATGTCCTTCAGCGTGGGCACGCCTATGCCGCATTCCTCCGCGGCCCTGCCCATGCCTATCCTTTTAAGCTCATCATCAAGCCTTGATATATCGCCGCCGCACAGGAGCAGCAGCGCCCTGGCCGCCTTGTAGCTCTCCGGGTGGACGGCGGTGTTGTCCAGCATTTCGGCGCTTTCCGGCACCCGCAAAAAGCCCGCGCACTGCTCATATGCCTTTGCGCCCAGCTTGGGCACCTTCAAAAGCTCCCTGCGGCTGTGAAAGGCTCCTTCGGCCTCGCGGTAGGCCACTATGTTCTTAGCCACGGCGGAGTTTATGCCGGAAACGTGGGAAAGGAGGGACACCGATGCGGTGTTAAGGTCAACGCCTACGCTGTTCACGCAGTCCTCCACCACCCCCTCCAGCGTTTCGTCCAGCCGCTTTTGGGGCATATCGTGTTGATACTGGCCCACGCCTATGCTCTTGGGGTCTATCTTCACGAGCTCCGCCAATGGGTCCTGCAATCTTCGCGCTATGGAAACTGCGCTCCGAAGCGACACGTCGTAATCCGGGAATTCCTCCGCCCCCAGCTTGCTGGCGGAGTATACCGAAGCCCCCGCCTCGCTGACTATCACGTACTTTACGTCCGTACCCTTCAGGGCCTCCGCGGCGAATTTCTCCGTTTCGCGCCCGGCGGTGCCGTTGCCTATGGATATGACCCTTACGTTGTGCTTTTTTATAAGCGCCGTTACTATGCGCTCCGCCTCGGCTGTTTTATTGTGGGGCGGCGCGGGGTATATGACCGCGGTATCCAGCACCTTGCCGGTCTCGTCCACCACCGCCACCTTGCAGCCCGTGCGGTAGCCCGGATCCAGCCCCATGGTGACCATGCCCTTCACCGGCGGCTGCATGAGCAGCGGCTTGAGGTTCACCGCAAAGGTGGCTATGGCCTGCTCGCTGGCGGCGTCCGTCAGCATGGAGCGCAGCTCACGGGCGACGGAGGGATATATCAGCCTGCTCCAGGCGTCCCTTGCCGCGGCCTCCACCTGCCTCGAGCAGGGGCCGCTGCCGCGCACCACGCTGCCCGCCACTATGCGGAGGGCGCCTTCCTCCGGTATATTTACGGCGGCCTTTAAAACGCCCTCCTTTTCGCCCCGGTTTATGGCAAGCACCCGGTATCCGGGTATTGCGGAGAGGGCCTCGGAAAAGTCGAAGTACATATCGTATACCCCGTTGTCCTCCGGCGCGTCCACCGCCCTTGACGCGGTTATGGCTCCTGCACCGTGGGCAAGCTCCTTTATGTGGCGGCGTATGTCGGCGGAATCCGACAGCCGCTCGGCGATTATGTCGCGTGCGCCCGATAGGGCTTCGTCGGCAGTGTTTACGCCCTTTTCGGGGCTTATGTATTTTTCCGCAAGGCTTACGGGGTCTGCGGCAGGCTCCTGCATGAGAAGCTTTGCAGCAAGGGGCATAAGCCCCTTTTCCTTTGCTATGGAAGCCCTCGTGGTGCGCTTCGGCTTGTAGGGCCTGTAAAGATCCTCAAGCTCCGCCAATGTGGCGGCGGCCTCCAGCCTTGCGGAAAGCTCGCCGGTGAGCTTTTCCTGGGAGGCTATGCTCTGCATTATCTCCCCCCGCCTCGCGTCGAGGTTCCTTAGGTAGGCGAGCCTGTCCGCCAGCCTGCGTATCTGCTGGTCGTCCATGCTGCCGTGAAGCTCCTTGCGGTAGCGGGCTATGAAGGGCACTGTGTTGCCCCCGTCCAAAAGCTCTATGACGTTTTGAACGTGGGGAAGGGTCTCGTTCAGCTCCTTTGAAAGTATCTCGGCTGTGTTCTGCATATTTTTCCCGTTTCTTAAAAAAGTATTTTGGCGCGCTCAGGCGCTTGCCGCGGGGTGGGCCGCGTTATAGAACGCCCTTGCCCGGCGGGTTATCTCGGCAAAGTCCCCCGCCCCCATGAGGCCCTTGTTGCAAAGGGGGCTGCTTATGCCCGCGGCGAAGGCCCCGGCCTTCAGGTAGTCCCCCAGGTTATCCAGGGTTATGCCCGCCGTGGCCACAAGGCCGATGTGCGAAAGGGGGGCGCGTATATCCTTGAAGTATTTAAGCCCCATGGCAGCCGCGGGGAAGAGCTTGACGAGGTCGGCCCCGGCGTTGTGGGCCGCCATTATCTCGCTGGGGGTGAGTGCGCCGGGTATGGATATAAGCCCTAAGCGCTTAGCTTCCGCTATCACGGCGGGGTCTGTGTTGGGCGAGACTATATATTTTGCCCCCGCCTCATGCGCGGCCCGCACCTGACCGGCGCAAAGCACCGTCCCCGCCCCGGGTATGACGCCCTGTATGCCGCACAGGGCGCTTATGCTCCTTTGGGCGAGCTCCGTGCAGTCCTCCCGCTCCTGCTGGAAGGTCACCTCTATGAAGCGTATCCCTCCGGCGCGTATTGCCGCGGCGAGGCTCAAAAGGGTATCCCCCTCCGCCCCCCGGCATATGGCTATGAGCTTATCCTGCCTCAGCAGGGAAAGTAATTCCTTATGGCACATACCATGCTTCCCTTTCCGTTTTTAGGCTTCCGGCACATCCGCCGGTATTTTTTATTATACCACGAAGGGCGGGGGATTGTCAGCGGCAGGGCTAAATAGGCTATGCATAGCCTGTTTAGCGGCGGCGGGGAGCTTAATAAGAAAAAGATGGGGAAAGGGCGCTTGGCTATTGAAATCCAGAATGGCAAGGGTTATAATGTACCCTGTTTGCCGGAGGGGCCCCCGGATATAACCCGTAGATTGGGAGGAATTTAACGTATGTACAACAATACCTTGCGTACCTTTACCGGCCGTATGATAATAGCCACCCTGGGCTGCATCATAATGTCCATAGGCATAAACGTATTCACTACCCCCTGGAACTTCTACACCACCGGCCTTGTGGGCTACTCCCAGTTTTTAAGGTCCGTGCTGGTGGAGGATTACGGCATAACGCTGAGCAATATAGACCTCGCGGGCGTGATCTACTATGCGTTGAGCATACCCATATTCATAATCACCTTCAAGGGCCTCGGGCGCAGCTTCTTTTTGCGCACCCTGGTATTTACCGCGGTGTTCTCCCTGACCACAGCCTTCATACCCGTGCCCTCCGCCCCCGTGATAAACGACAGGCTCACCTGCGTGCTGATAGGCAGCGTTTGCGTGGGCGTGGGCGACGGGATGGTCATAACCTGCGGCTGCACCGTGGGCGGCCTGGATATGCTTGCCATGCACATAGCCAAAAAGACCGGCCTTCAGGTGGGCAAGTTTACCATACTGGCGAACATACTGCTCTTTGTGATGTGCTTCTTCCGCTATGACTTCTCCGTGGTGGTGTACAGCGTGCTTTACATGGTGTTTTCCAGCCTCATACTGGACAGGATGCACCAGCAGAGCATCAACATGCAGGCGCTCATATTCACCAAATACAGGGACAACGCCATTCCCCAGCGCATAATGCAGGAGACCGGGCGCGGCGTCACCCGCTGGGACGGCTACGGCGCATACACCAACGAGCCCACCGCGGTGCTCTGCACCTGCATAAACCGCTACGAGCTGGAGCAGCTTGAGCGCATAGTGAAGGGCGTAGACCCCAAGGCGTTCATAATCGCCACCAGCAACGTATACATAAACGGCAACTTCATACATAAGGTATAAATTAGAGTTTCGCAAAAGTGGCAAGACCACTTTTGCGAGTTTTTTCGGGTTTTGCCTCTCACATTCGTTCCCGGGCGGCAAAACCCGCAGAGAAGAAAAACCTTCGGTTTTTATCCGTTTTGACGCACATGTCGTCAAAGCCGGAATTAACTTAAGGGGCTGCGGCCCCTTAACAACCCCAAGTTTTTTCGACAGACTTCAGGGACGGCTCCCCGCCGTCCTTTTTTTAGTACGCGAATTATGGTATCATTAAGCTGAAAAATATACGGAGGATATGTATAATGCGCCTTTTTATAGCAATAGACCTGCCCCGCTCCTTTAAGGCGGAGCTTGCGAGGATACAGAAGGAGGTAAAGGGCATGTCCTGCGGCGGCAGGTTCGTGCCCCAGGACAACTTCCACATAACGCTGCATTTCATAGGGGAAAGCGACGATATAGCGGGCGCCGCCGCCGCCATGGGGGAGGCTGTGCGGGGCATACGCCCCTTTACGCTGCACCTCGGCAGATATACCAGCCTTGAAAAGGGCAGCCGGGGGCGCACCGCCGTGATGGAGGTGCTGGGGGAGCTGGACGAGCTTACCGCCATGCACGAATCCCTGGAATCCGCGCTGTACGACAGGGGCTTTTCCCGGGAGCGCAAGAGGTTCGTGCCGCATATCACCCTCGGGCGCAGCGTTGAGCAGGACGACCTCACCGCAATGGAGCTTAAAAACAGCGTCAGGGCCAACGCCTCCCTTACCGTGCAGGCCATAACCCTTTTTGAGAGCCGCCGGGAAAAGGGCGAGATGGTGTACATACCCCTGCACAGGGAGAAGCTATGACGCCGGCCCGGGTGACGTTCCTGCTGGGGCGCGCCGGCTCCGGCAAGACGAGGCGGCTGCACAGCCGCATAGGCGAGGCGCTGCATGAGGGCCGCCGGGTGGTGGTGATAGTGCCCGAGCAGTTCACCTTCGAGACGGAGCGGCAGCTTGCCTCGGAGCTGGGCGGCCTTATGGATATAGAGGTATACTCCTTCTCCTCACTTGCGGAAAAGACTCTGGAGGGCAGCTATCTGGGCTTCCTTTCCCGGCAGGGGCGGCGCATGGCCATACGCAAGACGGTAAACGAGCAGGGCAGCAGGCTGAGCGTTTTCGCCCGGGTAAAGGACAGGCCGGGGTTTTCCGAGCGGCTCTGCGAGCTGTTTACCGCCTGCAAGCGGTATGAGGTGACGCCCGCCGACCTGCTCGACGGGGCGGAAAAGGCGGGGGAGGATACCCTGCTTTCCCGCAAGCTCACCGAGCTTGCGCTGCTTTACGGCGAGACGGAGGGCTATATTTCCGGCCGCTATATGGACAGCGAGGATATGTTTGCAGCGCTCATAGACAGCCTGCCCTCCTCGCCCATAGCGGGGGCGGAGGTAGTGATAGACGACTTCGACCTGCTCACAGACCAGCTTTATCACCTCATGGCGGCCATGACGCTGCACGCGGAGAGCATGTACATATCATTGCGCATGGACCCTGAAGAGGGGCGGGACGCCAAGCTGTTCGCGCCCAAGCGCAGGGCCTATGCCCGACTTTACAATGCGGCGCGGGAAAACGGCTGCGAGATAAGCGTCATACGGCTTCCCGAGGGCAATTCGAAGCGGCAGGCCGACCCCGCCCTCGCCCATCTTGAAGCCGAGGTATTCGCCTATCCCTATAAGATATACGGCGGCGAGGCCCCGTCGCTGCGTATAGCCGCCGCCACTTCTGTGAGCGCGGAGTGCGAGATGGCGGCGGAGGCGGTATTGCGGTGCGCCCAGGGCGGCATGCGCTACCGCGACATGGCGGTGATAGCGGCGGACCCGGCATACGAGCTGCAGCTTTTGCGCTCAATGCAGCGGCGGGGCATACCCTGCTTCAGCGACGGGGCGCGCAAGCTCTCCGCATACGGCGCGCCGCGGCTGGTGCTGTCGGCGCTCAAGTGCGTAAACCGGGGATACAGCCTGAATTATATAATGGATATGCTCCGCACCGGCCTCGCGGGGGCGGAGGGCGGCGACATAGACCTGTTTGAAAATTATGCCCTCCAGCGTGGAACAGGCGGCGCGGGCTTTAAAAAGACCTTCGATCAGGAGATACCCGAAAAGGTACGGGGGCTTATAATACCTAAGATAGAGGAGTTCCACACCGCCTTCGTAAACGCGCCCACCGCAAGGGACAAGGCGGCGGCGCTCTTCGACTTTATGGAGAGCATGGGGCTTTACGACAGCATAAACGGCCTCGTGGAAAGGCTCAGGGCGGAGGGCCGCCACCAGCTTGCGGAGGAAAACGCACAGGTGTACCGGCTCATGCTTACGGTGCTGGATCAGCTTTACGCCATAATGGGGGAGAGCGCGGTATCCGCAAGGCGCTTTGCCGCCATACTGGAGGAGGGCTTTGACTCATACGAGATAAGCGCCATACCCGCCACGGCGGATCAGCTCCTGCTGGGCACGTTGGGCAGGACCATGGCCAAGAGCCCCCGGGCCATGTTCATACTGGGGGCGAACGAGGGGAGCTTCCCCCACAGCTTCAGCGACGACGGCATGATAAGCGACAGGGAGCTGGACCGCCTTTCCGCCATGGGCGCAAGGACCTGGGGACGGGGCGGGGAAAGGGCGGAGAATGAACTCATGGACATATACTGCGCCCTCGCCGCGCCGAGGGAGCTTTTATACATATCCTATACCATGAGCGCCGGGGCGGACGCGGCGCTTCCCGCGCCCATATTGGAGAGGATACGGGAGATATTCCCAAGGGTAAAATTAAATACCGACCTCGAGCCGCTGCCCCCCGTCAGCCCCAAGGGGGGAGTGGCCCGCCTTGCAAGGGAGCTGCGCGCATACGGCGACGACCTTACGCCGTGGGAGGGGCTTTCCCGGCTTTACGCATGGTACGCGGGGAAGCCGGAATACCGAAGTACCCTCGAGGGCCTTGAGGACGCGCTGTACTACCGCTGCTCGCCGGAGCCCTTCGGCCACGAGCTTTCCCTTAAATTATACGGCGATCCCCTCTTCGGCTCCGCCACCCGCCTTGAACGCTACAACGCCTGCCCCTTCGACCATTTCGTGACGTATGGCTTAAGGGCCACAGAGCGGCGGGAATTCAGGGAAAGGCCGCTGGACGAGGGCGTATTCTGCCACAGCGCGCTGGATTCCTTCGTAAGGGAGGCCATGAAGCGGGATATTAGCGCCCTTGAGGACGGGGACTGCGACGAGATAATCGACGGCATAATGCCCCCCCTCATGGCCGCCCACAACAACGGGGTGCTGCTTTCCAGCACCCGCAACATGGCGCTTTGCGCGAGGCTCATACGCAAGGTCAAGGCCACGGCCCGGGCCATAGTACGGCAGGTGAGGTCCGGCGGGTTTATGCCCGAAAGCACAGAGGTGTCCTTCGGCATGGGCGGCCTGCCCGCCCTGACGCTGGAGCTTCCCACCGGAGAGAGGTTCTACATAAGCGGCAGGATAGACCGCATAGACGGATGCAGCATAGCGGGGCAGGACTATTACAGGATAATCGACTACAAGACCGGCGGCAGCGAGTTCAGCTACACCAGGCTGTATTACGGCCTGAGCCTGCAATTGCCCCTTTACGCCGCGGCGATAGGGGCGGTGGAAAGGGCCCGCAGGGCCGCCGGAATGTACTATATGAAGGTGGATTCCCCCGTGGTGAGCGAGACAGAGGAGGCCGCCGCAAATGAGGAAGCGGTAAAGAAAAAGGTGATGGAGAGCTTCCGGCTTTCCGGCCTTACGTTGAGCGACCCCCTTGTGGTGGAGGCCGCCGCGGGCGGGGAGTGCCCCGCCATAGCCAGGGGGGCGAGGACCGTCATACCCGGGGATAAGCTGGAGGGGCTCATAGGCTACGCGCTGAAAAGGTCCACCGAAACGCTGACGGAAATATTCGAGGGCAGGGCGGAGGTATCCCCCGCCAAGCTCAAAAGCGGCGCGGACCGCTGCAAGAGCTGCGCCAACCGCAGCGTGTGCGGCTTTGACGAAAGGATACCGGGCTGCAAAAGGCGGGTGTTCGGCACCCTGAGCGACAGGGCGTTTTTTGAGCGCATAGGCGCGGCGGAGGACAATGGCGGCAAGGAGGGGGAAAATGGCGACTAACTGGACGGCGGAACAGCGGCGGGCCATAGAGGCCCCCGGCAGCCTTATAGTTTCCGCGGCGGCGGGCAGCGGCAAGACAGCCGTGCTCACCGAGCGCATTGCCCGGCACATATCGGAGGGGGCGGACCCCGACGACCTGCTGGTGGTGACCTTTACCCGCGCGGCGGCGGCGGAGATGAAAAAGCGCATAGAGGCCAGGCTAACGGCCCTCGCTTCCCAGAAGCAGGGCGGCGAGGCCGCCCGGCTTTACGCGGCGGCTGAGGCCATAGGCAGGGCGAACATATCCACCATAGACGGCTTCTGCTCCCATGTACTGAGGCGGCATTTCGACATAGCCGGCCTCGACCCCGCCTTCCGCGCCGGGGAGGAGGCGGAAAACCTCGCCCTGCGGCAGGAGGCGCTGGACGAGCTTATGGAGCGGTACTACGCCCAAAAGGGCTTTTCCGAGCTCGTGGACGCCTTCGGCAGGGAGGAGGAGTTTTCCGCCCAGTTTTTGCGGCTTTACGGCTTTATAACGGCCCAGCCCGAGCCCATGGAGTGGCTAAGGGGTGCGATAGACAAATACGACATAACGGAGGAGGAGCTTGGGCGCTGCCCCGAGGCGGAGGAATACCTGAAGGGGCTGCAGGTGCAGCTAAGGGCGCGGATGGACATACTGCGCGCCCGCCGGGACGAGATCGCGGAGGACTACCCCAGGACCGCCGCCATACTGGACGAGGATCTGGCGCAGCTTGGCGGGGCGCTGCTGCAAAAGAGCCTGAAGGGCTACGCCAACCAGCTTTCTTCCTGCGAGTTCGCCACCTTCAGCATGAGGGGCGCGGAAAAGTCCTACAGCGAATACATAAAAAAGTCCCGGGACGACATGAAAAGGACTGTAAAGAAGCATATTGCGGCGGCGGGCAAGCCCATGGCCCGGCAGGCGAGGCTAATCGCCGGGATAAGGCCGCTCATGGAGCTGCTTTATTCCTTTACCGGCGACTTTATAGAGCTTTATTCCGAAAAGAAGGAGCAGGCCGGAATAATAGATTATGGGGATATGGAGCATATCGCGCTGCGGCTTTTGCGGCTGCCCGCCGTGGCGAAGGAGTACCGCGACAGGTTCAGCTTCGTATCCATAGACGAATATCAGGATTGCAGCCCGCTGCAAAACGCCCTCTTCAACGCCCTCGCACGGCCGGATAACCTATTCATAGTTGGGGACGTGAAGCAGTCCATATACGGCTTCCGCATGGCGGAGCCCGCTATGTTCACAGAGCGCATAGAGGAATTCTCGAAGAAGGGCGCGGCGCTGCACCTGAGCGCAAATTTCAGGAGCTCAAATGAGGTCATAGAGGGCGTAAACGGCATATTCTCGCAGATAATGACCAGGGAGACCGGCGGCGTGGATTACGACAATAACGCCCGCCTCGTACACGGGCGCGGCGGCGCTTCAAAGGGCGGCACGGAGCTTCACATAATACCCCGCAGCGCGCCCCTTGACGGGGGGGACGCGGAGGAAAACGGGGAGGAGCAGCTCCTTGCGGCGGAGGCGGAGGCGCTTTTCGCCGCGGGCCGCATACGGGAGCTTTTGAACGAGAGCTTTACCGACAGGGAGGGCAATGTCCGAAGCTACAAATACAGCGACATAGTGATACTGCACGCCTCGCCCAAGAACGTGGCGGAGGCATGGGTGCGCACGCTGCACCGGGAGGGCATACCGGTATACGCGGAGCTTACGGGCGGCTATTTCGACGCGATAGAGGTGCAGGTATTCCTGAACCTGCTGTCCGTTATAGACAACCCCCTGCAGGATATACCCCTCATAAGCGTGCTGAGGAGCCCCATAGGCGGCTTTTCCGCGGAGGAGCTTATAACCCTCCGCTCAGACTGTAAGGAAGGGCTTTTCTATGAGGCGCTGAAGGCGGGCTCGGCCATGGATACCCCCCTCGGCCACAAGGCGGGTAGCTTTTTAAAGAGGCTGCAGGGGTGGCGGGCCCAGGGTGAGCTTTACGACATAACCGAGCTTATAGCCATGCTGCTGGAGGAGACCGGCTTTGAGGATTACGTTTCCGCACTGCCCGGGGGCCAGTCCCGGCGGGCCAATTTGGAGGCGCTCATAAAGAACGCCGGGATTTACTCAAGCTCCGGCCACGGCATACGCGGCTTCCTGCGGTTCATGGAGAGGGCCCGCTCCGGCGACTCATTGGGCGCGGCGCAGATAGCCTCCGCAAACGTGGTGCGGCTCATATCCATACACAAGAGCAAGGGGCTGGAGTTCCCGGCGGTTATACTGGGGGGCATATCGGCGGAATTCAACAAAAAGAGCCGTTCCAGCGTATTGGCCCTGGATTCCTCCCTTGGCATAGGCTTGAAGGCCGCCAGGGGGAGCAGCCGGGAGCTGAACCTGTACCATTCCGCCATATCGGAGCGGGTATGGCGGCGGGAGATATCCGAGAGGATGCGCCTGCTGTACGTGGCCATGACCCGCGCCTCGGAAAAGCTCATAATGCTTTGCTCCTTCAGGGATATGGAAAGGGAGCTTGCCGCCGGACGCATACCCGTAACGCCCGGCACCTGCGCCGGTGCGGAGCGCTTCGCGGACTGGATACTGCCGGTGCTGTTTTCCTCGCCCTCCGGCAACCCGCTAAGGGAATATCTGGGAATGCCACCCATAAGCGGGGACAGGGCGATGCTGTGCGCCGTGCATCCGGCGCTGCAGATATCCGCGCTGGGGGCGGCGCTGCCCAAGGAGGAATACCTCGAATTTACGAGGCGCGCCATAGAGGAGGGCCCCGGCGGATACGCGGAGCTTTTCGCATGGCGCTACCCCTACGGAGAGGACACGGCGCTGCCCTCCAAGATAAGCGTATCGCAGCTCATAGGCAACCTGCCGGAGATAGGGCAGTACCCGGACTTCCTGCGGGACAGCATGGCGGAGCGGGCGGTTAGCCGGGGGGCGGCAGCCCATAAGCTCATGGAGCAGCTTCCCATAGCGAAGCACACCTTCGCCTCCGTTAGCGCCTGCTTAGGCCAGCTTACGGAAAGGGGCATACTCACGAAAAAGGAGGCGGAGGGGGTATACATAGCCGGCATAGTGGACTTCTTTTCAAAGGGCCTGGGCAGCCGCATGCTCGCCTCGCCGAGGGTGGAGCGGGAGCTGGCCTTCAACCACAGGGTAAAGGCAAGCTCGCTTTTCGGCGCGGAAACCGAGGAAACGCTGCTGCTGCAGGGGGTCATAGACTGCTGCTTCATAGAGGGGGGCGAGTGGGTGCTCATAGACTACAAGACGGACTACGTGCCGAGGGGCAGGGAAAAGCAGACGGCCATGAGCCACGCAAGGCAGCTCAGGCTCTATAAAAGCGCGCTGGAGGAGCTTACCGGCATACCCGTAAAGGAGTGCTGGATACACCTTCTCTCCGCCGGGGAGAGCGTATTGGTGCAATAGCGGCGCCATTCGCCATTGTTCAAACATTTTTGCGGCGATATGTGGTATAATCAGGCACATGGAAAACAAGGCAAGGCGAAAAAGAAAAAGGCGCGCCCTAAGGCGCGGCATACTCACCGCGGCGGGCATACTGGCGATGCTCGCGGCGTGCTATATCGTATGGGAGGGGTTAGGGGCCATACCCCGTAAGGAAAAGGGCGGGGCGGTCCCCTCGGCCGCGCCTGTAATACCCAGCCTTACGCCCGCGCCCACAGCGGCGCCCACACCCGCAATAGCGCCGGCTGTCCGCGCCGACAGCCTGTATGTGGCCTCTATAAATGCGGACACCAAGGGCAAAAGCGTAAAGGGCCGGGTGCTTATAGACTATGTGAGCAGGCGGGCGGATACGGTATACGCCCTGGATATAGGCCTTTACCCCAACGCCGTGGCCCCCGGCTGCATGGAGATAGAGAGCGTGGCGCTGAACGGGGAGACAGCCTATTATACTTTGGAGCAGGGCGGCGCGGCGCTCACGCTGCCCCTTTTAAACGAGCTTAGCCCGGGGCAAAGCTGCCGCATATACATAAAATTCTCCATAGACCTGACAAAGGGCTACGGCGGCGACCTGAGCCTGATATGCCCACTGCCCCTCATAGCGGAGGAAAGGGACATGATGGAGGGGACGGGCGCACCGGAGTACGGCGCGCCGGCGGAGTACCGGGTGCGGCTTTACGGGGACACGCTGCTCGTCACAGAGACCCCCTTTGAGCGGCTCGAGGCCCAAAGCGGCTATATGTTCGGGGCGGATAAGGCCATAAGGTTCGATATAGAAATTACGCGGGGATAAAAAAACGGGCAGGGAGCGCGGCTCCCTGCCCGAATTGCTCTGTCAGCTCCTCCGCCTGCTGTTGTTTGCTATCATAAGCAGCCTCATGAAGGACACGAGGGTGGATATGGCGGCTATAACGTAGGTCATGGCGGCGGCCCGGAGCACCGCCCTTGCGTCGCCCCGCTGGTCGTAGGATATATAGCCGCCGGACTCCAGCATTTCAAGGCCGCGGCCTGAGGCGTTAAGCTCCACCGGAAGCGTCACTATCTGGAAGAGCAGCATGGCGAGGAAGAGGTATACGCCTATCATGGCCAGGTTGTATGAGCCCATTATCGCGCCCAATATAACTATATACGGGGCGGCGGTGGAGCCTATGGAGGCGGCGGGAAGTATGGCGTTGCGTATCTTTATGGGCAGGTACCCCTCCTGATGCTGCATTACGTGGCCTATCTCGTGCGCCGCCACCGCCAGGGCCGCGACGCTGGCGCTGTTGTAGGTGCTCTGGGAGAGGCTTACGTATCCCGTCCGGGGGTTGTAGTTGTCGGTAAGGCTGCCGGGTATCATCGTTACCTGCACCGGGCTCCCGTGCTCCGCAAGCATGCGCTCCGCCATGCTCGCCGCGGTAACGCCGGAGGAGGCGTGCTCCTGCGAATACCTCTTATATGTGTTTTTCACCTTTACCTGAGCCCATATTCCCAGTATGAACACGACTATCACCGCGAGGAAAAACGTATCGTAGCCGTAATATCCGTACATATCCCAAACCTCCTGCTGCGTTTTTGTTTTTTATTATACCAGAGTTTATAGCTTAATTCCCCGCGGGCCCTGTTTTTTTTACGTATTTTTGCAATTCGTCCCAAATTGGCAAAAAAATAAGCGGCGCGGGGCCGCTTGTACTTTATCGCGTTACTTTTTCTTTTCCGGGGCCTTGGTGTCTGCCGGGGCGGCCTTTGCGGGTATTATTGTGCCGTCGGCGGCCGCGTATACCTCCTCGGTGGCGTCGGTCTCCGTCTTTTGCAGCAGCACCTTGTAAAGCTGTTTGTTCTCATAGGTGGCGAAGGTGACGCTCTTTATTGTCGCCTCGGGGTATTTTTCCTTTATCGCGGCCTTGACCTTATCGGGCAGCTTTTCCGCGTCCACCAGCTCCCCCTCCTTAAAGCCCTCTATTGCGCCGCCGGCATCGCCCGGCGTGTTAGGGGCCGCTGCCGGGCTGCTCGTTGCCTCCGGCGCTGCCGCGGGCGAGGGGACGGGGGTAATCACCGCCGGGCTGGGGGTGGGGGCGGGCTTGGCCTGGGGCGCGCAGCCCGCAAACGCCGCCATGAGCGCAAGCGAGAGCATCATCGCCGCTGTCTTTTTCATCATACTGAGTTTCCTCCTTGATACTTTCCGTATTTGCCCCGATAAGGGGCTTTTGAGGATAGTATGGCCGGAGGGCGGGGAAGATATACCAAGGCTATTCCCTTACCCTTATGACCGCCACAGTCCCGCTTTTTACGGTCACCCGCGCCGCGCCGCTTTCCCAGCGGTTGCTCACCCCTATGGGGAAGGAATTGGTAAGGGCTGCATCGACGAGCCGGTACTTTGCGTTCTCTATGGTTACGGTGCTGGCGTCGCTAAGGGATATTACGGAAAAATACCCCTCCTGCTCCTCGAGGGAGAGGGCGGAATTTTTTATCACGTCTATGCGGCAGGCGTTGCCAATTATGGCGGCGCGCACGCCGTGCTCCGCGCAGAAGGCGAGCGTCTGTATGTTGCCGAGGAGGTGATCCGGCCTGCCGCCTAAGGCGCAGTAGAGCCGCAGCTCGAAAAAGCCCAGCCCTATGGCGTGCCGCACCGCCGCCATGGTGTCGGTGTCGTCCTTTTCCGCGGGCAGGCTGAGGCGGGGTATGTCGTTTGGCAGCGGGCCCGTGTACGAGTCAAAGTCGCCCATGAGCATATCCGGCCGCACGCCCGCCTCCATAGCGTATTGGTAGCCCTTATCGCAGGCTATGACGAGCGCACATTCCTCTATGCCCCTCAGGGCGTCCCGTTCTCCGCCGGATATTATGCCGCATATCTTCGCAGCCATACAGCGCCGTCCTTTCTTTAAAAAAATATACAAGCTATTTTACCACATAGCCGCACCGATGAAAACGCGGCTTATGTGCGGGCGGCACAAAGCCGTTGCCCAATGCCCCGTGCAGGTAGTATAATCGTATTATACATGAAGGAGAAGCAAAGCATGATATCTACCCGGGGAAGGTATTCCATACGCATACTTCTGGATCTTGCGGAGCACCGCACGGGGGCCTACATACCCATAAGGGACGTGGCCGCCCGGCAGGATATATCGCTAAAGTATATAGAGAGGATAATGCCGCCGCTGAAGGCCGCGGGCTTTATTGAAAGCTCTCACGGAATAGGCGGGGGATACCGCCTTGCCCGGGAGCCGGAGGGGTACACCCTCTGGGAGATACTTAGCGCGGCGGAGGGGGACCTTGCGCCGGTGGCCTGCCTTCAGGGAGGGGCCGACCCCTGCGAAAGGGCGGCGGAATGTAGGACGCTGCCGGTATGGCAGGGCTATTACGACCTGACGAAAAGGTACTTTTCCGGCATAACCCTCGCGGACCTTATGAAAACGCCGGGGGCGGACAACTATGTGATATGAGCCGTATGCAAATGCGCGGGCAATGGGTGTCCCGCGCGTTTTTTATGCCTCGCCGTCGTAATTGTCCAGAAAATGCACCCTTTTGCCCTTGGTCTTGTAGGCTATCACCGCGTCTAAGCTCACGTTTTCCACGCTTTTGAATATGTGCGCCTCCACGCCGGGGTTCGTCCTTTTCATCTCCCGTATGAGGCTCTTTACCTCCATGCGCTTGGAGGCGGCCTCGCTGCCCGCGGAGGCGGCGCAGTCCTCGGTGAATTTGCAGGCGCACTGTAAAAAGCGCAGGCCGTTGCAGTCCCGCCATGCCTTTATGGCGTCCTCCCGGACGTAATAGAGCGGGCGTATGAGCTCCATGCCCTCGAAGTTGGCGCTGTGCAGCTTGGGCATCATGGTCTGTATCTGGGCCCCCCATAGCATACCCATTAGTATGGTCTCTATGACGTCGTCGTAGTGGTGGCCCAGGGCGATCTTGTTGCAGCCCAGCTCCCTCGCGTAGCGGTATAGATATCCCCGGCGCATCCTCGCGCAGAGGTAGCAGGGGGACTTTTCTATGTGGTATACCGACGCGAATATGTCGGATTCGAATATGCGTATGGGTATGCTCAGCTTTTTTGCGTTTTCCTCGATTGCACGGCGGTTATCCGGGCTGTATCCCGGGTCCATCACCAGAAACTCCACCTCGAAGGGGAACTTGTTGTGGAGCTTTAATTCCTGAAAGAGCTTTGCCATGAGCATGGAGTCCTTGCCGCCGGATATGCACACAGCTATCCTGTCCCCCTCCTTTACCAGCTCGTACTCCCGTATGGCGCGGGTAAAGCAGCACCATATCCTGCCGTGGAAGCGCTTGCGTATGCTCTCCTCGACCTGACGGCAAAACGCCTCCTGCCCCTCGCTATCCAAAGCGGCGGGCCCTTGAAGGGTGCTTTCGGTATTTTCCATTAAATTCTCCTCTTATATACGGCAAAAGTGCCGCGGTATTTCCGTGACACTTTATTATACAGTAAAATTATCCGCCTGCAAATATCAGTCTGCAAACAGGGGGGTGGAGAGGTACCTGTCGCCGGTATCCGGCAGCAGCACCACTATGGTCTTGCCGGCGTTCTCAGGCCGCCCTGCAAGCTCTATGCCCGCCCAGAGCGCCGCGCCGGAGGATATGCCCACCAGCACGCCCTCGCTCCTGCCCATCTCGCGGCCCGTGGCGAAGGCGTCCTCGTTGGAAACGGGTATCACCTCGTCGTATACATGGGTATCCAGCACCTCCGGCACGAAGCCCGCGCCTATGCCCTGTATCTTGTGGGGGCCCGCCACGCCTGTGGAAAGCACCGCGCTGCTCTTGGGCTCCACCGCCACTATCTTGACTGCGGGGTTCTTGGACTTTAGGTACTGCCCAACGCCTGTGATGGTGCCGCCCGTGCCCACGCCCGCCACGAATATATCCACCTTGCCGTCGGTATCCTCGAATATCTCCGGGCCGGTGGCGGCAAAGTGCGCCCTGGGGTTGGCGGGGTTTACGAACTGCCCGGGCACGAAGCTATTGGGTATCTCCTTTGAAAGCTCCTCCGCCCTGGCGATGGCCCCCTTCATGCCCTTGGCCCCCTCGGTAAGCACCAGCTCCGCGCCGTAGGCCTTCATTATCTGCCTGCGCTCCACGCTCATGGTCTCAGGCATTACTATGATTATCCGATAGCCCCGGGCGGCGGCAACGGAGGCCAGGCCTATGCCGGTATTGCCGGAGGTGGGCTCGATTATGACGGAGCCGGGCTTTAAGAGGCCCTTTGCCTCGGCGTCGTCTATCATGGCCTTGGCTATCCTGTCCTTTACGCTGCCCGCAGGGTTAAGGTACTCTAATTTTGCAAGCAGCCTCGCCTTCAGGCCGTTGCTCCTTTCGATGTGGGTAAGCTCCATCAGCGGGGTATGGCCGATGAGCTGATCGGCCGAGGTAAAGATCCTTGACATGGTATATAGCATCTCCTTTAAAAAAATCCGCATTAAATACCACCAATCAGGTGGGTTGGTAGTATTATACTTTTTTCCGCCGCCCCTGTCAATAGCCTTCTGCAAAGAATAAAATAAAAAAGGCCGCGGGGCAAAAGCCCTGCGGCCTTGGGCCGTGACGCTTTAGCGTCAGCTTACATTACAGGATGCCATACCAGCTTAAGCACCTCGTCGGCGTTGTCCATGGAGGTGATGAGGCCGAGGCGGATGTAGCGCTCGATGAAGTCCTTGAGGGTCTCGCCGTTAAACTCGTCGGAAAGGCCGAACTGCAGCGAGTTGTTTATCATTACGTTCATCTCGTAGTTGCCGCCGTTCCAGCCCATCTCCATGAGCACCTTGGTGGCCTCCTCGGGGTTGTCGCGCATCCAGCTATGAGCCTTATGCACGGCCTGGGCCACCTTCTTGGCGATGGTGGGGTTCTCCTTTACGAAGGTGCCGTTCATGGCCATTACGCAGCAGGTGCGGTTTGCGAAGTCGCTGTCAAGCTGGGAGCGGATGCACTTGAGCTTGCCGTCCTTGACCATGGAGTAAGCGAAGGTATCGCTGAGCAGGGCCGCGGCGATTTCGCCGTTTTCCATAGCGGTGACGCAGGCGTCGGCGGTGACCTGGACCATCTCCACGTCCTTGGAGTAGTCGATGCCGTCGGCGTCGAGAAGGAGCGCGGTTATGTTGTAGTCGGATTTGCCGATGCCGTTAGGGGCGGAGATCTTCTGGCCCTTGAGGTCGGCGGTGGTGTTGTAGGGGCTGTCCGCAAGCACATACATGGATTTGCAGCCTATGTGGGCGCCGCCTACGAAGGTGATATCCACGCCGTTGGTGACGGGGACGAGCATCTTTGCCATCATGCCGGTGGCTACGTCCGCCTGATCGGTGCCGAGGGCCTCAACGTCGCTGCTGCCCTTAACGCCTTCAGCGGTCAGGCCGGCTTCCTTATAGTAGCCAAGGTGATCCGCCATGGTGGGGCCGGAGGTGCAGCCGTCGGACATGAAGTAATGTATGGGGCGGCCGTAGGCGGGCTCCTTCTTCATGGCCTCCAGCTCCTCGGGAGTGGGGGTCAGGTCGAAGTCGGTCATCTGGATGGCGCGTCCCTCTATCTCGATGGGGACGAACAGCGCCTCCCAGTTGCCGGTGGCGGAGGCCTCGGCAGCGTCAAGGTGCTGCTCCGCCTTGTTTACTTCAACGTCCTCAACGGTGCCGACCTCGATCTGGCCGTCATTGTTGGAGTCGGCTATGACGGTAGAGGCGGCAGCGCCCTCCTCGTTATCGCCGGTGGTCTCTACCCCGGCGCAGGCGCACAGGGACAGCGCCAGGGCCAGCGCAAGACCCATTGCTACAAGCTTCTTTGTGTTCATTTTTTTCTCCTCTTTTTTGTTTATTTACAAGGCGGCAGGCCGCCCGGTAAAGCGCATTTATTTTTCGTGCTTTCCGCCGAAATGCAGCCTGTTCAGTATCTCGTTGCGGTACTCGACGAAGCTGGCGGAGGAGCGGTCCCGGGGGAAATCCTCGTCTATGCGGATATCCGCCACTATCCGCCCGGGGTTGGCCTCCATTACCAGCACGCGGGTGCCCATGTAAACGGCCTCGTCAATGCTGTGGGTCACCATGAGGGCGAGCTGCTTTTTCTGCATCCAGATATTCAGTATCTCGTCCTGCATGTTCATGCGGGTGAACTCGTCCAGCGCCCCCAGGGGCTCGTCCAGAAGCAGTATCTCCGGCTCGTTGATGAGGGTGCGTACCAGCGCCACGCGCTGCGCCATGCCGCCGGAAAGCTGGGCCGGGTAATCGTGCCGGAATTGCTCCAGGCCGGTTATCTCCAGCATGTGCTTTACCTTTTCGGCCTTGCCCTTATCGTCGCCCCGCAGGTCCAGGCTGAAGGAGATGTTCTTCTCCGTGGTGAGCCACGGGAAAAGGGTGGGGTTCTGGAACACCAGGCCCCTGTTCGGGGAGGGGCCGCTTATCTCCTCGCCGTTGACGGTTACGCGGCCCAGGGTGGGCGTGATGAGCCCCGCCACAAGGCGCAGTATGGTGGATTTTCCGCAGCCGGAGGGGCCTACCAGCGAGACGAACTCACCGCCGGACATCTCCACGCTCACGTCCTGCAGCGCATGGGTGACCTGATCGCTCTCCACCTTTGCGAACACCTTGCTTACGTTTTCGATTTTCAGCCGAAGGCCATTCTTTTCTTCAGGCATTGCTGTCCGCTCCGTTCTGCCACCTGAGAAGGTAGCGCTTGATACGCTCCAGCCCGTTGGTGACCAGCGTGAAGATCAGGCAGATCACAAAGAGGGCGGCGAAGGATTTATCATAGCTGGCCCAGCCCGTCTGCCAGGTCATGTACCAGCCGAGGCCGGACTTTACGCCCAGCATTTCGGCTATCATTATAGCCACGCAGGAGGAGCTCATCGCCTGTGTGCAGCCCTGCAGTATGGAGGGCATGGCATGGGGGATAGCCACCCGGAACACAAGCTGGCGGTTGGTGGCGCCCAGTGTCCTCGCCGCCTCGAAATACTCCTTGCCCACGTTGGATATGCCGGTAAGCGAGGCCACGGTGACGGCGAACCATGAGCCAAGGGCGATTATGAACACCGCGCCGCCGAAGAGGGAGCTGGCCACCACCATTATGATGGGTATCCATGTGGAGGTGGGGATAGGGCCTAAAAACTTGATTATGGGATCCAGCCAGTAGCGCGCCCGCCTGGAATAGCCGCAGGCGACGCCCGTGACGAGGCCCAGCGAAACGCCTATGAAATAGCCGAGGAACAGCAGCTTGAGCGTGTTGAACGTGCAGTCCGCCAGCAGCTTGTAGTCCACGAGGAAGGCGTTTATGATGTAGTTCATGCAGGGCACAAAGGGCTGCGTCAAAATGCCCGTTTTAAGCGTGAGATAGTCGTACAGGGCGAGGAAGAGGAACAGCGCCGAAAAATGCGGGGCCTTATAGCGCAGCTTCTCATACAGCCGCTTTTCGCCCCCGCGCTTCCTCAGCAGCGAGACGCAGAGGCAGAGCAGATAGGCGCACATTGCGGCGCCGAGCGCCCATACGTAGCTCCAGGGCCTTGCGTTCCTGCTGTTGTTGGGCAGGAGCAGGTACTCCAGCAGCGCGGCGCAGCCGCACAGCAGCGGCAGGAGCATTATGACGGCCTCCCTGAGCTTTTGCGCGGGGGTCTTTTCTTTCTCCTCCAGCTCTCTTAGCTGGCGGCGCGTAAGGTTGGAAAGCCGGGCGGCCTCCGCCGCCTGCTCCGGATTTATACGGGGTTCATCGCGCATACAATTACATTCTCTTTCATAGCTCGTTGCGTTTTTGCGTTTTTTATTTTGCAAAAATACTGCCGCGCTGTCAAATCGAAAATTAAATATTACCGCGCCCTTTATCGATTATATCTATTTCAGCCCCGGGGCCTTGAGGACGGGCAGACGGGCCCGCATGAAAAAAACTGACAAAATAAAAAAGCGGCTCGAGGCCGCCTTTATCCGGTATCAGGTCACAGACACTGATCGCCGGTCATTATGTCGAGTATCACCCGGTCCGTCTGCTTCATGCCCTGGCTTGCCAGCAGGCCGACGTTGCGTATGGTGTTCTCGACGCCCTTTGCAACTATGCCGTCGCCGCCCCGGAACTGCTGGTCGTTGACGTACATATAGTAGCCCAGTATGCCGGCCTCCACCGCGGAGGCTATCTTTGCGGCGCAGGAGGGCTTTGCCCCGTCGCATATAGTGCCGGAGAGTATGGCTACGGCGTTCACTATGGTATGGGCTATGGCCCTGTAATCCCCGCCTAAAAGATAGGCTATGCCCGCGCCCGCGCCGCAGCCCGCGCTGACCGCGCCGCAATAGGCTGACAGCCTGCCTATGCCGGTCTTTTGGTGTATGGTGACGAGGTCGGATACCAGCAGGGCCCTGTAAAGCCGCTCGTCGCTGGCGCCTATGTGCTTTGCGTATCTTATTACGGGGACGGAGGCGGTTATGCCCTGATTGCCGCTGCCGGTGACTATCACCACCGGAAGCTCGCAGCCACTCATGCGCGCATCAGACGCGGCGGCGGCATAGGCGCGGGCCTCGTTCTTTATGTCGCTGCCGAACTCGGAAAGCAGCACGCGCCCCACGTTTGCGCCCCAATCGCCCCTTAGGCCCTCCTCCGCTATGGCGGAGTTGCAGCTTATCTGGTTGTCGAGGAGCGGCTTGACCAGCTCCACGTCCACCGTATCCGCAAAGCGCACTATGTCCTCTATGCTCAGCACGCTCTTATCCTGAAGGTTGTCCTCCGCTGAATCGGACGGGGGAAGCTCCATGAGGACTGCGCCGTTCCTCTCCTCGCGTATTATGTTGGAGTGGTTGTTGGCTATATGCACCATGGCGCTGTCGCCGCCCCTGTATCCCGTGAGCCGTATATCCAGCATCCTGCCGTTGTCCGAGCAGCTCACGGCCACCGGCGTGGCCTCCATGTATTCCCTTATGCGGCCGTGCTCCTCCTGTGTCACATAGGATATGACCTGAAGCACCTTTTCCGCCCTCCCCGCAATTATCCCCGCGGCTATGGCGGCGTTTATGCCCTTCAGCCCGCCGGTGTTTGGCACTATCACGCTCTTTACGTTTTTAAGTATGTTGCCGCTCACCTCGGCCTCTATGCGCTCCGGCTCGCCGTCCAGTATGTCCCGCATCCTTGCGGCGCAGTAGGCTATGGCTATGGGCTCGGTGCAGCCCGTTGCCATCAGCAGCTCTTCCTTTAGTATGCTTATGTAGGCTTCTGTAAGTCGGTTATCCATTGCTTCCACTTCCTTGACGTTATTTTTATAAAAGATGAGAAGGTGTCCCCGTGTTGAGAACGGGAGAATAGTATTATCACATATTATATACAGCTTCGGCAATTACCGCAAGACCGGCGGGTGCAGATGTGCTATACTTAAAGATAATACCGCGCACACACCTATCCGCAGGAGGCCGCCGTGAACAGCATTTTTAAAGGAAAAGGAATAATAGTAGGATACGCCGCCGCGCTGCTGCTTGCAGCCGGCCTGGCGTTCGCGTTAAGTGCGCTTCCGCCTGGGGCGGGGCGCGGAGGGCAGCCTGCTAACGGGGCGGAATACGAAAGGGCCATAGCCCTCATGGACGAGGGGAGGATGGACGAGGCGTTGGAGCTGCTGAATGACCTGCCCAGCATATACGGGGACAAATACGAGCTCGTCAGCTATATAGAGGCGCTGAAGCTGTATGAGAAGGGCAAGGCCTCCCATACCTGCTATTTCGACGCCGTATACCGCCTCAGGGACATACCGGAGGATTACGCCGGGCCGTATGCAGCCCAGATACGCGAGCTGCGGAAGCGGGCCCGGGACAGCTACGAGCGCGGGGCGGCACAGTACAGGGCGGCGCACTACACGCCCGCCCCTCCCCCCACACCGAAATTCCGGCCGGTGACCCCCTCCGATAGCGGGGGCGGCGCCTATGACCCATACAACGCGGCGGACTTCGTGGGCCCGGAGGACTTTTACGAGGCTAACTGGGACGCCTTCGACAACCTCGACGACGCGGAGGCCTACTGGTGGGAGAATAGTTAAAGGCGGATTAAAGCAAGAAAAAGCCGCCCGATCTTATCGGACGGCCTTTTGGCACTATCGGTCAATTTAGCTGCAATAAAAAAGTTATGATGCTTAGGCAGTTTCCGATAATAAACGGGATTATTCAGCCGGCTTCAGTTCAATCGTCATTTCGATACCGACCTTGAAGCGTATGAGTATCTTATTCCGCGATAGCACCTTTCCGCATTATATTAAGCTTCGCAGCTGGCAGGCTTTTGCATAATTTAGCATATTAGTTTTCTTTGCCGCTATGGCGGGGTTTTGCTATCACAACAAAAAGCAGATTGAAATCTGCCTTCTGTTATTGATCAATATTCGGTTTTTTTACTTACTGTTTCGTCCGTTAATTAAAATGCGGCTACTTTTCAAAATATATTGTCAGTATCTTATACCCGCACGCCTAACAATAGATTTGCTATGGCGTTGGCATTCGCGGATAAGGGCATTTTCGTCAATAGTAGTGAGGCATCCTCTGTCAAGAAGCCTGTTACCGTCTACAAACACCGTATCTACTGCTGCTGATGTCGCTTGATATACAATTGTAGAATAAAGATCATGAGCAGGTGTGCTGCACAGAGTATTCATGTCAAGTAGCGTTAAGTCTGCTTTTTTGCCCACTGTTATGCTTCCACATGAATCCAGTTTTTTTAGAGCAATTGCTCCATTACGCGTAGCCATAGTCAGCACCGACTTAGCTGGTACTGCTTTGGGATTTTGACTGATCGCCTTATGCATCAGTCCCGCAAGCCACATTTCGTCCATCATGCTCATGCGATTATTACACGGCGGACTGTTCGTCCCTATTGAAACAGGGATTCCCCGATCCAAGTATTCGGCTATAGGCGCAAAACCTGCAATACGTAAATCCGCAGCTGGACAATGCATACATTTTACTTCACCCTTTACAAGAAGTTCTATTTCTTTCGGTGTTACATGCACTACATGGGCTGCCAGCAGATTCGGCGAAAGAGCCCCCCAACTGTCGAGAAGTTCTATGGGTCTCTTACCGTAAACTCGTTTCGTATATTCTACCTCCGAAGTGGATTCGGCTGCATGGCACTGGAACAAAACGTTGTTATCGAAAGCATATCTGCTAAATGTGCGCCACAGTTTTTCACTGGATAGAAAAAGATTCAATATGTTCAAACACGCATCGACTCTACTGCACAGGGCATTATTATGCCATTTTTCTACTAATGAAAAATTCCGTTCGCATGCTTGATCATAGGTCATTTGCAGTGCTTGAGGTATTTCTCCCGGCAAATCCATAGTGGAAAGACAAACCGTCCCTTTTATCCCAGTATCAATAATTGCTTGAGCTATAGAGTCCGGATGTTCTCCGCCAGCTTCACAAAATTGCGTCGTGCCGCTCTTTAGCATTGCAGCTATACTAAGTTGAGCACTAAGATAAGCATCATCTGCTGATAATGCAGCTTCATAAGGCCATATGCGCTTTCGCGTCCAGGTAATTAAATCCACATCATCAGCAAGTCCACGACCCAATGCCTGAGTAGTATGCACATGAGTCTGGATGAATCCCGGAAGCGCTACTAACGGCTGCCCATCCCTGCGGCAATCCTCTGTGGCGTAATCCTGATATTTTTCTGGTTTAAGGTCGGTATATTCACCTACCGCAAGTATGGTATCGTTATCTATGGCTATATAACCGTCGTCAATTATGTGACAGCTGTCATCCATGGTAATTATTGTTGGATGGATAAGAACAATCTTCATATTTAGTTTTCCCTTTATTTATTTAAACCACCACGTTATTTATACTGGCCTCCTCCTGTGTAGGGATATAAGGCTCACGCCGCACAATAAGTTCTTCCGTCTTCCCTGTGTATTCGCGTATCATTTCTTCAATGTCTACACCTACAAGTTGATGATTCTGGACTCTTATCTGACCATTACATATTGTCATCCAAACATCGGCACCGCTTGTACTATGTACTATGTTGGGTACAAAGTTTTCATATTTACCAAAAAGATGCGGCGCCATGTGTAGTTTATTATAATCCAACAAGACAATATCCGCCTTTTTACCCACTTCAAGAGAGCCGATTTGATTTTCCATGTGTATTGCGCGTGCACCATAAATGGTAGCTAGCTTTATTGCTTCTTCTGCTGGCATTACCGTAGCGTCGAGATGCGCAAGCTTATGCAGCAGCGCCGCAAACTTCATTTCTTCAAACATATCAACGTTGTTATTTTCTTTTATACCGTCACTCCCGATGCCTACATGTATACCCTTCTCAAGCGCAGTAGGAACGGGACATATACCTGATGCCAATTTCATATTGCTGACTGGACAATGTGCTATTGACGTCCCTGTTGCACGCATTATCTCCATTTCATACGGTGTTATCCAGCAGCAATGCGCAATAAGCGTCTTGTTCCCGAGAATACCGCGATTGTAAAATTCCTGCATAGGAGTACAACCGTACTTTGCTCTTATCATATTTGCCATCTGAATGGATTCTTCACCATGAGTGTGTATGCCAGTATCATACTTTTCGGCCAGCTTTGCGACACGGCTAAAAGCATCTTTGGAGCAATATACTAAGTGTTCAAGGCCAAACCATACGCTTATTCGCCCATCAGCACTGCCATTGCGTTCGAGATACAGTCTCTCATTTGCATCTACCTTTTCAAAATAATCATAACCAGGTCTATCACCCACATAAGGGGCAAGCACGGCGCGTATTCCTGTCTCTTCAGCAGAATCGGCACAGCGATCCATGTAACGATACATATCTACAACGGTAGTAGTTCCAGAAAGCAATGCCTCGCTATAGCACACTTTAGAGGCTATATAGGCATCGCTAGGCAACAGAACTTTGTGCTTTGGATCCACGTGCATGGCAAGCCATTCCCATACTTTCAAATCCTCGGCTGTTCCACGAATCAATCCAGAATGAAGATGAGTATTAATAAGGCCGGGCATTATGATTTTCTTAGTAGCATCTATGATATTTGCGTCAGGATAACGTGGCAGCAGATCGCCAGTCTTTCCTATATCTATTATTCTGTCCTTTTCGTAGCAGAGCGCTCCATCATGTATAATGGAAAAATCCTTATCTACAGTAAGTACATATCCGTGAGTAAGAAGAGTCTTCATGGCAAATCTCCTTTTCTGAAAATTCCTATGCTAATTTCTGGGTATAGCCAGTTTAAACGTAATTTCATTTAACCTTTATTATGGGTTCTATGAAACGATGTCCCAGAACATCAATCATCCCCATGTCGGTCAAGCCAAGCTGTGGTACCGTAGGAAGAGAGATAAATGATAATGACATAAAAGGAGCCTTCATATTGCATCCAAGCTTTATAACTGTTTCATTTATCTTGTCCATCTGTTCCAAAACCGTATCTGCCGATTTTGTACTCATGAGCCCTGCCAAAGGTAGCGGCATAATGCCAATTATCTTTCCATCCGCAACCGCAGTAAAACCGCCTTGACTTTTTTCTAGTTCACGTACCGCGATTAGCATATCATTATCGTTGCAGCCTACTACAACTATATTATGGTGGTCATGAGATACGGATGATGCAATGGCACCCTTTTTTAAGCCGAATCCCTGAACGAAAGATGACATTACGTTGTTTGTCTTGCCGTAGCGTTCGACAACAGTTAGTTTGAGTATATCTCGGTTCGTATCTTGTTTTATCTCGCCGTCTTGTATATCCATCCAAATTTGGCGTTCTTCATTAATTATTTGATCGGAAATCATACCGATAACGCGGCAAAGAGCCTTGGAACCTTTCGCGATAATACGAAAATCATCAGCACAGATATTGCTCGGAAGTTTTACAGTATTCATGAGTTCATGTGAATAATTGGCATTCACAGATGAATATTTTTTCTCCCCGTTAAATACCACCTTTCCATTCTTAATCACCATTGTGGGAGTGATTTTGTTCAAGCTGGGAAGCAAAACAATATCGGCAAGCCGCCCAGGTGCTATAGCTCCCAAATCATGTTCCATGTGGAAGTGGCGTGCAGCATTTAAAGAAGCTATCTTTATAGCAGTAATAGCAGGCATTCCAAGGTTTATGGCAAGCTGTATGTTGTAGCTAATATGTCCTTCATGAGCAATGTCGTTTGCATGTTTGTCATCAGTACAGAACATAAAACTATCAGTTGGCAAACCGTTGGCAATGATGCATTTAATAAGGTCGGCAGTATTTCGTTCGCTACTGCCTTCCCTTAGCATTACGCCTATTCCTACTCTAAGACGGTTTAATAAATCATCGCCGCTCACACACTCATGATCATCAGCAATATGCCCGGTAGCGTAAACATTCAGTTCCTGACAGTTGAGCCCAATAGCATGACCGTTACAAATTCGCCCATTGAGTAATGCGCATAGTATTTTCTGCAGGTAGTCTTCTTTAATGTTCAAAATCTTAGACGGGTCAAGCTCTCCTAAGCTTATAGCAACATCATTTTCAAAGAGCTGTTCAACCTCTGATACTTCCAATGTGCCGCCAGTTGTTTCAAATCCTGGCATGGTAGGTACTCGTGATGGTATTTCAAGGTACATTCTGAACGGCAAGCAAGATGAGCTATTAACCAATGAATTGAGTCCATCTATCCCCGCCACATTAGCTATTTCCATTGCATCTACAAACATTGAAGTGGTACCCCAAGGCGCTACCAAATCGCCAAGCGCCATTGGAGTAAGAAGCGTGGTTTCTATATGCGCATGGGCGTCTATAAAACCAGGAACCGCATATTGTCCTTTGCCGTCTATCATTTCATGTGCCCTAATATGCTCATCTGGATTGACGGCTATTATACGTCCATTGTGTATTGCAACGGAACCATCGTATATGCGTTCGGAATAGACATCGACAATTTTTACATTGTAAAGCACGGTATCACAAATACGCTTACCTGAAGCCGCTTCTAATTCACTTCGCAAATCTTCAACCATGCTTTCTAAATCCTGCAGTGTATTCATTTATAGATCAGTCCTCCAGATTATCCTTTTTCCTTCCCGCGCCATATTGCTGGATGTAGCTAAAACCTATCAGATTAGTATCAAAAAAGGAATCTGTATACAAAAATGGTAAATCTCTTTTGTCATAGCAGACACAGCAGAACGCAAGAAGGGGTTTTATGCTATTACTGGAAATGTCATCGAAATACTTTGCCAAATCTTTGTGTCTTTGTGTGCTGGTAGCCTTGATATCCGCTTGGGACCATATTATGGTACGACCTGTAGATTCATAAAGTATCTGAAAAATAGAGTGTGAAGCTTGGGGATTAAAAGCTTTTTTATTCTTTATGATTTTTATGTCAAAATAGTCTTTACATATTATACAAGGCTTACCGTCCGCAAAGTATACCCTCTCCAGAAATAACAGTTTTGTATCAAGTGGCAACCGCAAAGCTGCTGCTACCTGCTTGTTGGTGATAATGCGGGAAGAAACAAGCTTTACGTCTGGCGTATAACCGGAATTTTTTATTATATCCCAGTAGTATTGCATTGAGGGAAAAAGCGTTGCTCTAACAGCCTCTGTATAAGCATTTACAAAAGTTCCGCTGCCATGTCGACGTATTATCCGCCCCTCATTAGCAAGATCTGCAAGTACAGAACGTACCGTAGCCCTACTGACCCCAAACATCTCAGCAAGCTTCACCTCGCTTGGAAGCCGCATTCCCTTGGCAATGTTTGCATTGTCTATATACTCACATATCTGTTTACGCACAGATGCCTGCAAATTAAAATCGTTGCTATTCATAATATGCAGCTTCCTTCTCTCTCATGTCAATCATGATAGCAAAGGGCAAAGATAGTGTCAAGGATTGCAGCCTTTCTTAAAGGTCTGACTTTAATTTGGAAATATTTACAAAGGTCTGACTTTGTATGATTTTGTTGAATATATGTACATCGTTAAATATAATGTTGTCATGTTGCTATCCATTCTCTCTCATCCTTGTATGCAGGGACAATACGTTTCAAGTGCTATTTTGAACTAAAACAACACTGTACCATCTAAGACTAAAATGGAGGATATCACAATGAAAAAATTGATTGCTTTATTGCTTACCGTTGTTATGATGCTGGCCGTAGTTTGCGGCTGTGTACAAAATACCCCTGCTAAAAACACCGAAACAACAACTACCACCGGAAGCGATTCTGAAACCGCTGCTGAACCCAATGTAAATAAAAATGTAAAAGATATGAAAGTTGCGCTGATATTGCTTGGTGCCATAAGCGATCTGGGTTGGGATTACACCGCATATTGCGGTCTTGAAAAGATTGCCGCATTAGGCGCACAGACTTCTTACATGGAAAAAGTAGATATGTCTGAAGTAGAAGCTGTTGCCCGCAACTACGCTACCGAGGGTTATGACGTAGTGTTCTTTGCAACTAATATGGTGCAGGATATAGGTCTGGATGTCGCCAAAGATTTCCCGAATACTCAGTTCATAATGATTGGCGCTGATACTGTCGCTGATAATATGGCGGCTGTTCAGATAAAAGATAAGGATCAGGGCTTTATGATGGGTGTTATTGCAGCTATGGCCACAAAGAGCAAAGTCGTTGGCTTTGTTGGCGCAACTGAATTCATAGCTATAGTAAATGGTGCAAAGGGCTTTGAACAGGGGGTTAAATACATAGACCCTGAAATCAAGGTACTATCTACCTATACCGGCAGTGACACAGATGTGAATTTAGCAAAGGAAACCGCCAAAGCCATGATAGAAAATGGAGCCGATGTGCTCACATCAATTTGCAGTGCTGGTGCCGTAGGCGTTCTTGAGGCGGCACAGGAAGGTAAAGTATTAGCTATTTCCGAAAGTTCCGGTCTCGTTGACGCTGCTCCCGATGCAGTGCTAACCACTGTAAACAAGGATACTTCCATAGCTTATGAGAAAGTTTTTCAACAGTATATTGAAGGTACATTATCTAGTAGTATAGAAACCATGGGGGCAAATTATGGCGTGGTATACCTCGATCCTTGGAACGACGCTGTTGCCGACAAAGCTCTTGGCATTGAGAACGAAGCTAAAATAGCTGAAATATACGAGTCTCTTGCCTCTGGTGCAATTGAGGTTATTATAGACTAATATCAGCCGAAAAAATAGTCACCTGTGCATTGCGGCTGATTTACTTTAAAATTGGTCGCAATGCCATATATGGGAGGTTTTGTTCATAAATGGAGAAAAAAAGAGATGTATTGATATCGAGGGACATAAAAAAGACTTTTTCTTCTATTTTGGCGATAATTGTTGCTTTGATATTAACCGGTATTTTTATTTGGCTAATAGGCTTTAATCCAATCGAAGCATATTCAGTCCTTATGGAAGGAGCACTAAAGGGAAAGAGTGCTCTGAGTGAAACTGTAGTCAACGCAATTCCTCTGATTTTTTCCAGCCTTGGATTTGCAGTAGCATATCAGTGCGGTATTTTCAATATAGGCGCCGGCGGTCAACTTTATATGGGAGCGGTCTTTGCTACATTTGTTGGCACGATGAAGGGAATGTCCCCGTCTATACAACTGCCGCTTACACTTTTAGCTGGTATCCTCGGAGGAGCCCTATGGGGGCTTGCCGTAGCTGTGCTCAAGATAAAGTTTGGCGCAAATGAAATGATCACAACAATCATGTTCAATTACATAGCCAATATATTCGCAAGTTATTGCGTTGCCGGACCGATGAAAGGAAGTTCGGCAATGGGGCTTGCTCAATCCGATCCGGTAATGTCTGGCATACGGCTTGCACGTTTTATTCAGGGTACAAGGTTGCACACCGGTCTATTTATCGCTCTTTTGCTGATTATTGGATATTGGATACTGATGTGGCATACTTCAAAAGGATACGAACTTAGGGTCATGGGCTTGAATCCTGCAGCAGCTCAATATTGCGGCATAACTGTAAACCGAAACATTGTATTCACTCTTATGCTCGTAGGAGGCATTGCAGGGCTCGGTGGATGCATAGAAATATTGGCCATTCAAGGAAAGCTTTCAGCGGGGTTTGCTGGCAATATTGGTTTTGACGGTATAACCGTGGCGTTGCTTGGCGACTGTACGCCAATAGGCATATTGCTATCATCATTGTTGTTCGGTGCGCTAAGCAGTGGCTCAAATAAAATGCAAATGATAGTAGGTGTCCCCTGTGCAGCAACTGAAATAATACAAGCATTTATTATAATTACAATAATAACAAGAAATGTGTTCCACGTAGACCTCAATAAAATACTTAGCCATAAGGAGGCAGAGCATAGATAGTGAATGTTATTACAAGTTTTCTCGCCTCGGATATAAGAACAGCCACTCCTCTTATTCTCGCAGGAATTGGGTTGGTGTTCAGTGAACGTTCCGGCGTAGTGAATATTGGCGCCGAGGGAATGATGCTGGTGGGCGCGTTTGTAGGTGTGATGATTTCATACTACACCTCATCTGCCCTTTGCGGTGCACTGGCCGCCATGTTGTCAGGGCTGCTTATCGCACTGCTGTTTGCTTTTATATGTATAACTTTAAAGGCAAACCAGATAATCGCGGGTACTGCAATTAATATATTAGCCAGCGGGTTCACTGTAACAATGAACCGCTTGGTATTTGGTCTTAGCACCAGCGTAAATATCATTGAATCTTATCAGCCTGTACCTATTCCTTTGCTGTCAGATTTACCCGTGATAGGGGACAGTTTGTTTCATCAGACTGTAGTGGGATATATAGCATTTTTGCTGGTACCCATAAGCTATTTTATAATGCAAAGGACCAAAATTGGGCTTCGTATCCGTTCCGTTGGCGAAAACCCAAAGGCTTGCGCTACTCTCGGAATACATATCATACGGCTTCGTTATGTAACGGTTATGCTAAGTGGGCTGCTTTGTGGTCTTGCAGGCTCTTTTATCTCCATGGGACTTCTTAGCGCATTTACGGAAGACATGGTGGCAGGTCGTGGATTTATAGTCATCGCAGCCGTGGTGTTTGGTAATTACACTCCTGTAGGAGTAATGCTTGCTTGCTTGCTTTTCGGCGCAGCCTCTGCGCTCCAATACAGATTAATGGCCATAAATTCAATCGTTCCATATCAGTTCTGGACTATGATTCCTTACGTCATAACGACTATTGCCCTTTGTGCATATAAGACCAAGTCCAACCAACCTGCCGCCAGCGGGCGCCCTTATGACAAGGAAGAGTAAGGAGGAAGCAAGTATGGCATATTTAGAAATGCGCGATATAACCAAGTGCTTCGGAAGTGTAACTGCCAACAACCATGTAAATTTTTCAGTAGAAAAAGGAGAGATACATGCCCTTTTAGGAGAAAACGGCGCTGGGAAAAGTACTCTTATGAATATACTCTATGGGCTATATACTGCTACATCAGGAGACATATTTATTGACGGTAAGGAAGTCGAAATAAACAGCCCATTGGATGCAGTATCACTGGGTATAGGCATGGTGCATCAACACTTTATGCTGATTCCAGCCCTTACGGTAATAGAAAATATCGTACTCGGTCACGCAGAAGAAAAGGAAATACTAGACCTTAACAGGGCTGCTAAGGATTTCGAAAAGTTTGCTGAACGGTTTGGTATGAAAGTAGACCCTTGGGTAAAAGTGAGTCAGTTGACTGTGGGACAGCAGCAACGTTTGGAAATACTAAAAGCGCTTTCGCATAATGCAAAGATACTGATACTAGATGAGCCTACAGCTGTGCTTACCCCACAAGAGGGCAAGGCTCTGTTCAGCGTAATACGCAACCTTAAAGAACAAGGTATAACGGTACTTTTTATTAGTCATAAATTAGTAGAAATTATGGAGATATGCGACAGGTGCACTATCCTCCGACAAGGAAAGAAAGTGATAACAACCGATATATCCAGCATAAAAAGCGCCAAAGAACTTGCTTGTTTGATGGTTGGGCATAGCGTTGAATTCACACTAGATAAAAAAGTCTCTACGCCTAAAGAGAAAGTTCTTGTATTGGATAATATAAACTACGTCAATGAGCGCGGTGTGCACATATTGAAAGACATAAGTTTTGATCTTAGGGCAGGAGAAATACTGGGAGTTTGCGGTGTAGATGGTAACGGTCAATCAGAGTTGATAAAATGTATTTCCGGGTTGCTTAAATGCTCTCAGGGAGACATAAGAATTTGTGGAAATAAAGCCAATGGATGTAACGTAAGATCGATACTCAATATGGGCGTATCTCACATACCTGAAGATAGGCAAAAATATGGTATGGTAGCGGATATGTCTATTTGTGAAAATATAGTTTTGATGAATTACTGGCATGAACCTTTCACCAGAAAAGGCTTTGTGAACAAAAAGCTGAATAAAGAATACGGTAAAAAACTTTGTGATAAGTTCACCGTAGTAACACCAAGCATAGACGAACGTATGGGCAATCTTTCAGGTGGAAATCAACAAAAGGTAGTCCTTGCCCGTGAACTGGATAGGCATCCAAAATTGCTACTTGCCACTCACCCGGATAGAGGTCTTGATGTTGCTGCTACAAAATACATACAAAAACAGATCATCCTAGCACGCGACGCTGGCGCAGCAGTACTGCTCGTATCTACTGAATTGGATGAGATCCTGGAGATATCAGATAGGATAATGGTTATGTTCGACGGTAGAGTAATGGACATAATGGATCAAGCAGATGCTACGATTGAAAAGCTTGGTCTGCTAATGGCTGGAGCTACAATACAATAGTACAAATGGAAAGGAATGCGGCTTCTATGTTGAATCGTGAAATGATAAATAGCATTACTCAGGAAGTAATAGAAAATCGGCGCTGGCTTCATAAAAATGCTGAACTTTCGTTTAAAGAGGTTGATACAGCGAACTATATAGAAAACAAATTACGCGAATATGGATATACAAGTATAGAAAGAATATGTCCCACCGCCATAGTAACCAAATTACTTACCGGTAAGCCGGGTAAAGTAATCGCTTTAAGAGCAGATATAGATGCTTTGCCCTTAACAGAAAAGAATAATCTTCCTTTTGCTTCAAAGAACCCCGGTGTAATGCACGCCTGTGGTCATGACGGTCACACGGCCATACTACTTGGCGTAGCCAAATATATGATAGCCAATAAAAACTCAATTTGTGGAGAAATTCGGTTCATTTTTCAGCATGCCGAGGAGACCCCTCCCGGCGGAGGGATAGAGTTAATCAAAGCAGGAGTAATGGACGGCGTAGATGAAGTATTTGGCCTTCATTTAACTTCCGTATTGGAGACTGGCAAATTTGGCATATGTTACGGTCCCCTTACATCTTTCACGGATAGCTTCAGCATACTCGTTCAAGGAAAGGGAGGGCATTCCTCCATGCCACAAGAATGTATTGACCCCATAATCATTTCAGCTCAAATAATACTGGCGTTGCAAAACATAGCCTCCCGTATGATAACTCCCAATGATCCATTTGTTCTTTCAGTGTGTGAAATACAAGCAGGCAGTGCGTATAATATTATCCCGCACACATCGGAACTCAAGGGTTCTGTCCGCAGTTTTACAGCAGAAACCAGATATCTGGCCGAGGAACGCATAGGGGCATTATCAACACAAATAGCTGCAGCATATGGTGCAACCGTTAATTATGAATATAAAAAGGGCTATGACTCTGTATACAATAATCCGCAGCTTGCGGCTTTTGCTGCCCAAATAGTCGAACAAGAGTTTTCCAGTGATTCGGTTGTGGAAATGAAACCCATAATGCCTGGAGATGACTTTGGGTACTATGCTCAAATATGTCCGGGGTTTTTCCTTCAATTAGGTGCCGCCAACAAAGCTAAGGGTATAACGGCCCCACATCACAATCCTAATTACTTAATGGATGAAGACGCGCTTGGGCTGGGATTAAGATATTTTTGTCTGCTCTTAGAGCGAAGATTGGAGATATGCTAAATATGTCAAATATGAAAATGACGATAAGTGCAATATGCAACGGTGAAACCCTAACAACCATATCCAATGATAATCACACTTGGTATATTGACGAACCCGAAGCATTTGGCGGAGAAGACAAGGCACCAAGCCCAGTTCATACGTTACTTGGGGCGATAGCCGGTTGCATAATAGCGTCAGGATATAATGTTGCAAAAGAGCATAAACTTGATTTGGGAAATATGGAAATAAATATAAGCGGCGATATTAGTTCCAATGGTTTTTGGGGAGACAACAGTGAAAATACGCGAGTTGGTTTCACTGAAATAGATGTAGAAATATCCGGGAACCCATTCTGGAGTAAAGATGAAAAAGAGGTTTGGCTTGATGAGGTTCAAAGACGTTGTCCAGTTATAGACAATATAATTCAACCCACTCAGCTTCGTCTTTCATGGAGAAATTGAAGATGTATAAGCATATTTTTGACACACATACTCATTATGACGATTTTCGTTATTCGCTAAACTTGGACGGTATACTTAGGCAGCAGCAAAAGAACGGCGTTGAATACATAATTAACTCAAGTTCTTCCCTCCCGACTGCGAAAAACGCCGTTGCAATTGCTGCAAAGTATGATTTTATATATTCTACTGTCGGTATATACCCTCTGGAATCCAAAGGATTACCTGCTACCTGGTTGAAGCAAATAGAAGAATTGGCAAAGGAACCTAAAGTAGTTGCAATAGGTGAAATAGGACTGGATTATCATGATATTATTTCCGATCGAGCTATGCAACGCAAGGTGTTCTGTGATCAATTAGTACTTGCACAAAAACTAAAGCTTCCCATACAAATACATGACAGAGAAGCCGATGAAGACACGTTAGCAATACTAAGAGAATACCGTCCTGAAAAAATAATGTTACATAGGTATTCTGCTTTGCCTCGCTTTGCCGAAGCTTTCCTTGATCTTGGGGCATATTTTAGTTTCTGTTGCTCAATCACCTATCCTGAGTGGTCTTATCTTAAGGGCATCGTCCGTGATATGCCTATAGAAAAATTGGTTTTGGAAACAGATTCTCCTTTTCTTGCTCCATACCACATGAGTGGTGCGACATCAAACTCGGAGATGATATCCTTTGTCGCCGAGGAAATAGCAACCGTACGCAAGGAATATTCCGCCCAAGATATAATTGACATTGCAAACTTGAATTCTAAGAAGTTCTTTGACATTGTATGAGTTGCTTAATATATAAAAAGGAGAGCTTAAGCGGTGAGGGAAAAGCTAATGTGTTAAACTGTGTACAAGCCTAATGGAAAGGAGTGGAAATCATAGAGTGGGAAATATGCCCCGACCACGTGCATTTGCTGTTGAGTATACCACTTCTCTGCATCTACATCCTATACCTCAATCAGCTCGTGGAACACCGAAATGAGGTTTTCGCAGCCGCCTTCCTTGATTATCACCTGATCCTCTATGCGAACGCCGCCCCAGCCCGGTATGTACAGCCCGGGCCCTATGGTGGTGACGGTGTTTGGCGCGTATACGCTGCCGCCCGCCGGATTTATGAAGGGGTGCTCATGAACGAAAAGCCCTATCCCATGGCCCATGCCGGTATAATGATATTTGAAATATTCGGTGTTTTCTATTGCCCTTATGGATGCCCTGTAAACCTCGCCCGTATCGGCGCCGGCCTTCATTGCGGCAAGGGAATCCTCTATCATCTGCTTTTCCAGCGCATAGACGCGCTTTTGCTCATCTGTGGCTCTGCCCACCACCACCGTGCGGGTCATGTCGCTCATGTAGCCGTTGAACTGGCAGCCGTAATCCATGAGCACAAAATCGCCGTACCGCAGAGCCCTGTCAGAGGGTATGCCGTGCAGCAGGCTGGTGTTGGGGCCGGAAATCAGTATGTTGCCGTAGGGCTGGGTATCCGCACCCTCAAACACCATGTAGGCGGACAGCTTTGCCGCAAGCTCCTTTTCGGTAACGCCCACGCGGATATCCTCCAATATCCTGTAAAACGCCCGGCAGGCTATGTCGCAGGCGGCGCGAAGGTACTGTATCTCCTCCGAGGTCTTTACGCTGCGAAGCTTTTCATTTCCCCGTCAGCCGGTATAAGCTCCGCGTCGGTCTCCTTGGCGAGGTCGCTGTATAGCTTATAGGGCAGAGCGTCCTCCTCGAAGACTATCCGCCGGAGGCCCAGCGGACGTTGGGCCTCTTCATAAGAAATATGGCGTCCGCTGTACCCTTATCAAAGAATTTATGCACATTGGGATTAAACATGTTTTTTGCCTCGCTTATTTTATGTCCTCCAGGGTAACGTGGTCGCTCTTCATCCAGCCGGGGTACAGCCCGTCGTCTATTTTCTTCATATTGAGCCAGCAGGCGGCACAGTGGTTCTCGCCCACGCCTATAAAGGGCGGCTGCCACTTATGGCATATATTCAGCGCATATTCGCACCTCGCCGCAAAGGCGCACCCCTCGGGCGGCGCGCCCTATATGCTGACCAGCTCCTCCCTGCCCCCGCGTTTAGCTTGGGCATGGACTTGAGCAGGCCCCGCGTATAGGGGTGCCGCGGCTGATAGAATACGCTGCGGGTAGGCCCGTTTTCCACCACCTTGCCCGCATAGAACACAAGCACTCTCACCGCCATGTTGGCCACCACGATGAGTATTATGGAGGTGTTGAACTTCCTTTGCAGCTCCTGCATGAGCTCCAGTATCTGCGCCTGTGTGGTGACGTCCAACGCGGTGGTGGGCTCTTCCGCTATGAGCAGCTTTGGGTTGCAGCACATGGCTATGGCTATGGCTATCATAACCCTCTGACTCATGCCGCCGGAAAGGCTGTTCGGGTATTCCTTTATCCGCTTTTCCGGGTTGGCTATGCCCACCAGTCTAAGATATTCCTCGGCCTTCTTAAGGGCCTCCTTTTTGCTCAGGCGCTGATGCTTCACCAGCACCTCGGCTATCTGCCTACCCACCGTCATGGTGGGGTTCAGGCGTGTCATGGGGTCCTGGAATATCATGCTTATATCGTCGCCGCGGATGCTTTGCATCTGCTTTTTACTGTATTTGAGCAGGTCATTGCCCTGGAAGGTTATCTCTCCGCCCTCCACGCAGCCCTTAGGTATGGCTATGGTCATGCTGGTGATGGCGAGGCCGCTTATATTGGGTATCGTGTGCCGTATTATTATGCGCCTGTCCGACGCCCTCAGCACCACCAGTATGCCTATCGAAAGGGATACCCGGGCGCCCATCCAGTTGCGTACCCATAGGTCTCGGCCCGCCTGATCCGTGCTGAAGAGATGTTAGCCGCCGGGCAGCAGGTTCATCTCGGCGGAATTTTGCGTGGCGTAGTCGTATTTTGAAAGCATGGGGACAAATACGGCCATGAGTATATAGACCGTAAGTATCACAAGGCCTATGGTGGCCATGGGGTTCCGGCGCAGCTTTATCCACGCGTCCTGCCAGTAGGTAAGGCTGGGGCGCACCACCTTGTTGAGCTCGCCCCTGTCCCTTGGCGCGCGCTTTATATCCTCCGGGTCAAAGCCGAAGTATTTTTCGGAAGAAATTACGGTGTTATTTGCCATCTGCCGCGCCTCCCTCCGATTTTATCTCTGCCTCCGCCTCCGGCCTGCTTTTACGCCTTCGGCTGCCCCCCCCTGCAAGCTTTATGCGCGGGTCGATGAGGCCGTAAAGCACGTCTACTATAAGGTTGGCCGTCACTAGGAATACCCCGTAGAAGAAGGTCATGCCCAGCACCATGTTATAATCAAGGTCGTTTATGCTTTGCACGTAGAACTTGCCTATGCCCGGCACCGCGTATATCTTCTCCAGCACGATGGTGTCGGTAAGCACCGCCGCCGTCAGCGGGCCCATGGTCGTCACTATGGGCAGTATGGCGTTGCGTATCTCATGCCGCCATATTATCTCGAATTTTGATAGGCCCTTTGCCCTGGCGGTCATTATGTAATCCTGATTTATCACCTCCATCATGCTGGAGCGCATGAGGCGGGTAACGAGGCTCAGCGTGTACAGGCTCAAGACGAACACAGGAAGTATGGTGTACTTAAAGCTCATCCACTGGCCCGCGGGCAGCCACTTGAGCTTGATGGCGAACACGAACTGAAGCAGGGTGCCTATTATAAAATCCGGCATGGATACGCCTATTACCGCTATCAGCACACAGATGTAATCCAGCACCCTTCTCGCGTGCTGCGCGGTCAGGGTCCCCAAAAACAGGCCCGCCACAAGCGCCAGTATGATGGATCTGGCGCCGAAGCTGGCGGAGAAGGGGAAGGTTTGGGCGATAACGGAATTGACCGTCCTGCCGGGGTATTTCAAGGATACGCCGAGATCCCCCTTGAGCAGGTTTTTTATGTAGGTGAACCACTGCTCTATGGGGGGCTTGTCGAGGCTATAATAAGCCATCATCTTTTCCTTGATGGCCTCGTTAGTCTTTTCGCTGCTGAATGGGTCGCCGGGCAGCAGCCGCACCAGCACGAATATGATCGTGACCAGCACCGTGACCACAGCTATCAAGCAGCGCTTCAATATGTGTCTTCTCATAGGCTGTTAAATTCCTTTTAAAAATATGAAAAATCAAGGGTAAGGGCCGCGCGGCAAAGGCCGCGCAGCCCGGGAGTCATGGACAGGCTGTCGTTTTATTTATTCAAAGTAGCCGAAGGCCCAGTCCGTCTGGGAGCCTATGTAGAAGCGGATGACATCCTTGAGGTTGCTCTTGTATGCGTAGGGAACCTCGCGCACCTGAAGGGACACCATGTCGGCCTCGTCCATGAGTATCTTCTCGGCCTCTGCGTACATTGAGAGGTGGGTCTTTGCGTCCGCGTAGTTGTTGGCGGTAGTTACCAGCTCGTCATACCTTTCTCTGGCAAACTTTCCGCCGTTCTGGGCGTTGGTGGATACAAAGTAGCTAAGGTGGGTGTAGGGATCGTCATAGTCGGGCATCCAGCCGACGTATATCAGGTCGAAATCGCCCGAGACGCGATCCGCAAGCATCGCCTTATATGTGACCTTCTCGATCTCCACCTTTATGCCGAGGGCTCGCTGCCACTGATCCTGGCAGTTCTCGACTATGAGGGCTGCGGTGTTGTCATCGCTTATCTTGAGCCTTATGGTGATCGCGAAGGGATCGGATATGCCCATGGCGGCCATGGCGGCGTCAAGATGCTCCTTGGCCTTGTCGAGATCTGCGGTGGTCTTGTAGGTGTCGATGGGGAGCATCTCGCAGTAGCTCTTGCCGTCAACGCCGGCCACTGCGGGGAGCACGAAGCGGGTGGCAGGGCTGTACAGGCCGTTGGTGGCGACCTTTACGTATTCCTTGCGGCCCAGCGCGTAGTTGAGGGCAAGGCGGCGTAAGGAATAGACGAAATCCTGCGCCGTAAGGGGTGTGCCGTCGCTCCAGCAGGCGTCGTCCCGAAGGTGGAAGGTCATCTTCAATGTTGTCGTCCGCTATCTCCCAGCTCTCCGCAACTCCGGGGTTGATGTCGTTGCGCCTGGTGCGGGCGAGGCCCTCGCCTGTGCCCTTCATTACAACATAGGAGGGAGCCGCGTTGAACTGCTGGGGGTCGATAGTGGGCACGGAGGACTCGGTGATCACCAGCTTCTGGGCAACTGCCGCAGGGGGTGCCCTCCGTGGTTACGGCCGCGCTCTCTTCCGGGGCCGTTGCCGGCTGCTGATAGGCGCACGCTGCTGCCGTGAAAGCCATTGCGAAAATCAAAAAGATACACGTTAGCTTTTTCATCGATAGTTCTCCTTCTCGATATTATGATATTTATTTGTAATGCAGCTTCCCTGCATAAGGTATGCTTGATGAACAATAAAAGATGTAGCCGTGGGATGCTTATGTAAAATATGCTGCTGCGATGCCGGCCATTGTTTTTTTATTATAGCACAGGTGCTCCTGATACAGCTTTTGGATTGCCCCAAAATAATGCATATGATTTTATGATGGATAACACGATAGCTTCTCATGTAATGTGGGCGCGCCGTTATTCAAGGTTTTTTTGCCTTTTCTTCTTTTCGTGATAATATACAATAAATGTTCGGTAAAAAACTGCCACATGGTTTTTTATTTCATCATTTCTTCAATTCGAAGACGAATATGTCTAATTTTGCGGACAATGAAGTTATACTCGAGGTATCCCATCTGAAAAAATACTTTCCGGTCGGGGGCAGGCAGTACCTCAAGGCGGTGGACGATATAAGCTTTTCCATATATAGGGGCGAGACCTTCGGCCCCGTGGGGGAATCCGGCTGCGGAAAGTCCACCATAGGCCGCACCCTGGTAAAGCTTTACGAGCCCACCTCTGGCAAAATACCGTTCGAGGGGAAGGATATAACCGGGCTCAGCGCCGCTGAGCGCCGGGAATACGCACGGGCGGTGCAAATGATATTCCAGGATCCTTACGCCTCGCTGGATCCCCGCATGACGGTGGGGGATATAATAGGCGAGGGCGTAGACATACACGGCCTCTGCGCCGGAGAGGAGCGGCAGCGGGTGATTTAGGACTGCCTGGAGAAGGTGGGCCTTAGCAAGGAGCACGCCAGCCGCTTCCCACACGAGTTTTCCGGCGGGCAGCGCCAGCGCATAGGTATAGCGCGGAGCCTTGCCATAAACCCGCGCTTCATAGTCTGCGACGAGCCCATCTCCGCCCCGGACGTGTCCATTCAGGCGCAGGTGGTGAACCTTCTGGAGGAGATTCAGAAGGATATGGGCCTTACATATCTTTTTATCGCCCACGACCTTTCCATGGTAAAGAACATATCCGACAGGGTATGCGTTATGTACCTCGGCGGCATAATGGAGCTTGCGGAAAGCCAGGAGCTGTACCGGGACCCGCGGCACCCCTACACGACGGCCCTGTTTTCGGCCATACCGGTGGCCGACCCGGACTATGAAAAGCAGTGCCGCCGCATAGCGCTGGAGAGGGATGTGCCCAGCCCTGTGGATCCACCGGCGGGCTGCAAGTTCTGCGGAAGGTGCGGCCACGCAAGGCCGGTATGCCGCGAGAAGGCCCCGGAGCTGCACGAGCTTTCCCCGGGCCATTTCTGTGCCTGCCACCTGTACGGATGATATGTGTAAGCTATTGCAAAACAAGCCCGCTCTGGCGCTGCTCTGCGCCGGGGCGTCATTGCTTTTAATGCTGCTGGGCTCCCTCACAGGCGCTTTTCCCCTGCTGCTGGTGCTGCTCGCGATCGTAGCGATGGTGCCTCTTAAGGATGCACCCCTGTATGGCGCGGCGGCGGCCCTACCCACCGCCCTGCGGGTCATGCCCGCGCAGGCCTTGCCCCGACTCGCTCCTTTCCGGCCCGGAGCTGGCCGAAGGATTTTCGGTTTTGTCATTGTGATTGACCTTCTTTTTTGAAAATGGGGATAAAAAAGACCGCCGACTTTGTACGCACACGGCGCAGGTCAACGGTCTAATTTTCAGTATTCGGTTGTTTTGTTCTGTTAGGTAGACTGAGATTACTTATTGGAATCTTTCTTCCAAACCCATAATCCACAGGTGATTACATATAATGCTGTTATCAATCCTAATGGCATTTCTATGTTGATAGCTTGACCTGTGAATTGTGTGCTCATATACAGAAGATGAATAGCAGGGAGTAGCCCCAATAGACTTCCCCATACCTTTCCCTTGTTAAGCAAAAATCCACCAAGCCACAATAAAACGACCCCCAAATACCATAATGGGGAAAATGTCTTGAGGATTATATTAAGAGCAATTACTGCAATAGTGTATATAGCGGCAGGTAAATAGAATAAAACTTTTCTCATACAATCACACTCCTTTGTTAAATTCAAGTTTTCTTTTCCATACTTGTCGGCGGCGAACAGTATTCTATGGGGTGCGGCCATCTTGACGGAAGGTCGTGACGAAACATTCTCGGTCAAGAAGCCTTTGTATGCTGAGGCAGAATGAAACGGCCCGGGACGCACGATACTCTCAATAGGAGAGCATAGAAGTGCGCCATTTAGTTCCTAAAGGGTTTTTATCGGTTCGGCAAATCCGTATATCACTTTACTTTTTTGAGCGTCGAACAATAAAGTAGATTAACCACTCTATGGCTAAGACGCCAAGATAAAAAGCCGCCCATATAGCAAAACTAATCAGCTTTACTTCTAATGTCTGTACAGTTCCATGCCCGTCTACCGTTCTTGCGAATAAGAACACACTAAGGCATAAGAAAATAATAAGTTGAATGATTTGAAAAAATCTCCAACCTTTGTTTTTCATAATTAGCCTCCTGCAATTCCAATCTTTCTATTCTGATTCATAAAATTATACTATATGACTTATGAACAATTCTGCCAGAATTTTGTAAAATATACGTAAGGTCCAAATAATTTGGACTCTGACTTTCTCATTTCATCATGCAATCTGCTCTCCTTTGCCGAATTCGTTTTTCGTTTTCAACCTTAAGCCGGAGGCTGTTTTCTTCTTTTGGTAAACTTATCAATAACATTGTCTAACCAAAAAGTAATAAGGACGTCAGCAGCCTCGGTAAATATTTCAACCATAAAATCAACCATATAAATTCCCTCCACAGCTTCCGCTCTGTTATCCAATTTCCACATTCAAATTATACCATAAAATTTGTGAACGATTCTACCGCGGCTTTTGTGGGCGCGGCTCAAGACAAGAAAAAGCCTCCATCCGGTAAAACCGGACGGAGGCTTGGCACTATCGGTCAATTTAGCTGCAATAAAAAGAGTTATGATGCTTAGGCAGTTTCCGATAATAAACGGGATTATTCAGCCGGCTTCAGTTCAATCGTCATTTCGATACCGACCTTGAAGCGTATGAGTATCTTATTCCGCGATAGCACCTTCACGCTTTCCACTGCCTGTCTGACAAGTATGTCGTCGTAATCATCAAGACTGAGATCGGCGTCGTTCAGACGCTCCCGCATTACTGCCAGCCGCGCTTCAGCGGTTTCATGATTCAAGGCGTCCCGCTCCATATCGGCCTTGCGTAGACGAAGTGTGTTAACAGCATTCGCTATCATGGTCAGCTCGGCGATATAGTGGCTCTCATCCGCACCTGCCTTGACCATCTTTTCTATGAGCTTCGACCGCCGCTCGTCCTGCTCGGCTATCATATTGTCGATGGTTTCAGGTGAGTCGCCATCTTGCCCGGATACCGCTGTGTATAACGCCTCCTGAAGTCCGGTATGTATTTCATTCTGCTGTGCGGCCAGCAGGCGGAAGCCGCGGAGAATGGCGTCATGCAGTTCCGCTTCTGGGATGGTAGGCGAGTCCTTGCACATGGCCCTGCCGTTTTCGAGGCGGCTTATGCAGCGCCACACGATCTTCTTCTGCCCGTTACGGGTCCATGTGGTGCGGCGGTAGGGTGTGCCGCACTCGCCGCAGTAGAGAAGCTCGGTAAGTGCGTATTTACTGGAAAACTTACCCAGGTTAGTCTTAGTGGGCTTCTGCGAGGCCTTTGGCTTGCTGTTACGCCTAGCGAATTCCTCCTGCACCTGATTGAAAACTGTACGTTCTATGATTGCCGGGTGGTTGTCCTTCACATAGTACTGGGGCAGTTCACCATTGTTCTTCTTGACCTTTTTGCTGATGCAGTCTGTGACGTAAGTCTTTTGCAGCAGTGCGTCGCCTATATATTTTTCGTTACGCAGGATACCCGCGATCACCGAGCGAGACCACTGCCCTTTCTGCGTGACCGACCGTATGCCGTCCTGCTCCAACTCCGCCTTTATGCGCCCTATGCTGTAGCCTGCTAAAAAGCTATGGAATATTCTCCGGATGACGACCGCTTCTTCGGGGATGATTTCAGGCTGCCCATCTGCGCCTTTGCGGTAGCCAAGCAAATATGTGTAATTAATCCGCACTCGTCCTTGCTTGAAGCCATAGCGGTTGCCGAGAGCTACGTTTTTGCTCAGGGACTCGCTTTCGGCTTGCGCGAAGCTGCCGTAAAAACTTAGTATCAACTCGCTGTTCATGGTGGCTGTGTTGATGTTTTCCTTTTCAAAAATCACGGCTACGCCGAGTTCCTTGAGCATACGGGTGTATTTAAGGCAATCCAGTGTATTGCGGGCGAAACGGGAGGTGGACTTGGTCAATATGATGTCCACCTTGCCGCGCTTGCACAATGCGATGAGTTTGTTGAATTCGGTGCGCTTTCTGGTGCTGGTACCGGTTATGCCTTCGTCGGCGAAAATCCCTGCCAGTGTCCAGTCAGGGTTGCTGTTGATTCTATCAGTGTAGTGGGCGATCTGGTTTTTGTAGCTTGTGATCTGTTCTTCATCGTCCGTGCTGACGCGGCAATACGCAGCCACGCGCAAAGGCCCGTGCTTTCTACCATCCGTTGCGTGCGTGCATTGCTTGGCGGGTATTATGGTTACCGTTTTTTTCGGGGAGGGTTCCCGTGGCTCTGTCATCTCTCATCCTCACTTTCATTGGTTTATTCAAAAGGAGCGACAATATCGCCACCCCTCTGATTGCTATCTATTAACATCTGCGCTTCCAAATAGTTTCTAAACCGCTCTACCGCTAAGTCGAATATGAGCTTCCTGACATATCCAGGTTCGTTTATCGGCATACTCAGTGCTCGTGTTACCTCGTTTTGTAGCCGTGTCGCAGCCATGCTCGGCTTCGGCTTTCGTAGTTCGACTGGAAGCACAGGCGGCTTGGCGTTGACTTTCGCTTTTCGTTTTTTAACATACCTGCTCTTTTTTATAGCCGCAGCACGCTCGAAGGTCATGCTGTCAATGATTTGCGGATACTCATCGGTGCCGATATATTTGCGATTTTCTAACATCCGGCTTATCATCTGCTTATTCCATGCGGGCGTATTTGCGTGATACCGCACACCGCTGCGTTGAAGCAGATCCGCAATTTTCACATACGAAGCACCATATATGTATTCGTTAAAAGCCATACGAACAACCTTCGCCTCTGAATCGTCAATTATGATTTTACCGTCATTTACCTTGTAACCGAAAGGCAGAATTCTGTTTTTACCCATAAAACTCCCCCAAATCCAATCCATTGATCAGCCGAAAAACAATGCTTTTGTCTTTCCCTACGATGACTTTGTCGACGACATCTCCCAAAGCATAACCATCTTCGTTAGAGAAAGGGGCTTGGGAGATATTATTCAAAGCCTCGATAATAGCTTGCGTTTGTTCAAGAGAATCGTCTGCTTGCTGATCTTCTATTGTAATCTGCCGCTGCTCCTTCAAAGTAATCAGCTTTCGCTTCAGTTCGCTGGTTTGAAACAAATATGACTTATCATCTATAGCACCTTTTGATTTCAGTCTGCTCAAAACGTGGAGTTGGCTTGCAATATTGGTGATATCCAGATTTAATTCGGATAGTGAAATGTCATGAGATAGTCGCATTGTCCTTAGCTGCCTCAGCTGCACCTCCATTGGCAGCAAAACGCTTTTATATGTACCAGACAGTAATATCATCATATTATGGGCAGCAGTTATGACGCTCGTGTCTGAAATTGGAAGGAGTTCACAATCCTCTTTTTTCTGGTCATGCTTTCGGCACGACCAGCTTACATACCCGCTACGGCCTGCCTTTCTTCGCATTATACCGCCGCATATCCCACACTGCATTTTACCTGCCAGAACTGAAGGTTTGCTCATCTTCTGCGCGATGACGCTTGTTGTCCGGCGTTTCATGATGTACGCTGCCTTTTCAAAGGTTGAATGGTCGATAATGGCTGGATGCGAGTTTTCCACATAATATTCGGCTCTTGGAGAATATGCGTCAAAGGCGTTGGTTTTAATGCGGCTTTGGCTTTTTCGGTTATGTACGTTTCCTATGTATTTTTCATTTTTCAACATTAATGAAATAGTGCGGGAGAGCCATATATTCCCGCGATTGCTCATCTGCTGTTCGTTCAGCCGTTCGGCAATCTCCCGCGTACTCATTCCATTGATATAGCTGTTGAAAATGAAGCGCACGGTATTCGCTTCTTCAGGGTCCACGAGCAAGCTACATCGGTCGAGGCTATAACCAAATGGTGCCTTACAAGTGACGAATTCGCCTTTCCGCATTCGCATATCATACGATTGGATCATATTTGATGATATGGATTGGGATTCCTCCTGCGCCAGCGAGCCGAATACGGCAATCATCATTTCACCTGAGAGGAAGGCGGTGTCTATGCCTTCCTTCTCAAACTCTACGGAGACGCCGAGGCTCTGCAGTTCGCGGACGTATTCTATGCACTCCCTGACGTTGCGTGCAAACCGGGATATGGATTTAGTGAGTATACGGTCTATCTTCTTTTTGCGACAGTCGGCCATCATGCGTTGAAACTCAGGGCGCTTTGACGCGCTGATCCCGGTTATGCCCTCGTCGGCATAAATGTCCGCCATAACCCAATCAGGGTTTTTCCGGATGCGCGTTGTATACTCGCTGACCTGGGCAGAGAAGGATGCGAGCTGTTCGTTGGAATCGGAACTGACCCGGCAGTATGCGGCTGTTCGTATCTTATCATATAACGGAACCGCATTCGGGCTTATCACAATCACTTCGCGCATACTTACTCCTACCTTTCGCCATATTTGTATGGATCAGAGTCCTTTGTCAGTCAACAACGCTACCATAAAAACGGCAGTATATCCACGGCAAAGTACAAACACTATGCCGTCGTGGTGCGCTTGCATCTCACCGGCGCCATCAACGGCTTATACCATCTGAGCAGCACTCCATGTGCTGCTTCGTATTCCTTTTCCGAGAGCAGGCCATCGCGGAGCAACCCTTTCAAAAATCGCACCGAAATGCTGTAATGCAATTCATTCACCGCAATTATCCTCCGGGAAGAAGTAATCGGCGTTTTTTCTGAGCATGATGAACTGCGTCACATCCGAAAGCTCCCGCGTGACCGGGCAAGGGGGCAGCGCTGCCATGACCGCCTCATGGTATCCGGCTCCAGGCGCAGCGCGGCGGTCCAGCACTGATATCACTCCGGTGTCGGTCACGAGCCTGTGTATGCGCCCCGCGCCTTGTGATATTTTTATTTGCATTTCCGGCGTTATGACGCTGTTGAGGAAATCTATAATCTCGCGGTATTCATTGCGTTGCCCCTCATGCAGTGCGTCCCTGCGCGGGAATGGCAGGCGGGGGATGATTAGGGAGGATACGATGTCGCCGGGGAAGTCCAAGCCCTCCCAAGAGCCGGACATGAATAGTACGCCGTTGCGGGAAGTGCGGAAGGCCTCAAGATATTGTCTGCCCCTATGGTACATGGCGAAGAGAGGAAATTCGCTTACAATGCACTTGACCCGCTCGAACAGCTCCCGTGTTTCGCCAAACGAGGTGCACAGCACCAGCGTATGCCCTCCGGTCGCACGGATGAGTCTTGCTATCTCTTTTGCGGCCCCGCCCTGAAACCGCGCCTTGTCGATGCAGCGCGGCATACTTTTTGGAATATAAATCAGGCCGTTGCCCCTGTAATCAAAAGGCGAGGGCGTATAGCTTTCCAACAGCCTGCCGTTAGTTTCCAGACCCATGCGGGTTCTAAAAAAATCCATGTTGCCCCCTGCCGCCAGCGTGCCGCTGGTCAGGACGAAGCCGAAAGGCTTATGCCAGAACATAACGTTCAGCCTGTCCCGGTAGCTCTTGTCTACAGTTTTTAGGCAGGGGGAGCCGGTATCGTCCCATTCAGAATAACAAAAATACCGCGCGTTGTTTGTGTGAAAGCGGTCGAGAACCTCGCGGAACTCCAGTAGCCTGCGGCGATGTCTGCCGGCTCTTTGCCAGCCCTGCATAACGTTAACGGCGTCATCCAGAGCGTTCATCGCGTCTTTAAGCGCTGCTTTGCACTCCGCCGTCTTTTTATAAAGCGCCTCATCCCTTGCCTGATGGAAGAACGCCCGAAATAGGTGGTCAAAGGATGAGGCGAGCTTGTTTGCCGACGTGTTCATACGTATGCTGCGAAGATCCGACAATAACGCTTCCACATTTTCATGCGATAGGTTCTTTCCGCAGATTGCCTGTACTGCTGCGTATAACTGATGTGCCTCGTCTATGATTACGCCGCGGTAGTTCGGTATGATTGGTGCTGCATCCTGCTCCCAATGTGTCATATCCGCCAGAAGGTAATGATGATTGCACACTTGGAAAAGCGCGGGATGCGCCATGGTGTTCCTCATGTGCCGGCGGTAAAGGCAGGCAGCGGAGGAGATACAGCCGGCGCGGCACTGGCGCGGAACGCACACCCGTCTGCGGTCGTATGCGCTCAGTTCGGGAATGCGGTCGAGGTCGCCCTCGCCCTGCAAGCGGAGCAGCGCATTGCGTTGAGCGGGGTTTTTCTTTTCGAGGTTCACAGTATTTAGCCTGTGCATGAGCCGCTCCAGGCACACGTAGTTTTGCTTACCCTTTTGTATCTCGCCATGGAAGGGCTGCGGTATAATACCGCTTTTCAGAAGCACATCGGACAGAAAGGGTATGTACTCGTCCAATATTGCCCGTTGGAGCTGGATGTTGGAGGTGGCTATAACAAATGGTAGCATACCTCCATCCTTACCGTAGTAATCGAGGAGCCGTCGGTCGCAAGGATAGAATTTATAGAGAATGAGCGCTGCGATGATGAAAGCGTCGGTCTTGCCTACACCGACGCCTGCATCGCACAGGGCGATCCGCTTATCTGCCAGTGCGTCAAACATAACATGGCATAGCTTGATCTGCCCTTCGCGGGGTTCACGTCCGTATTGCGGCAATATGCTTTTGAAAATGGTATTGATATCCGCGTGTGCGGCATCCTTATATGCTGATTCACTCATGTGTAAGCTGCCTTCCGGCACGTTGCGGGGCGAGGACTTATCCTGCGCCCCTTGTGCCTGTACTTATTCTTTTCAAGTTCGCCAATGACAATCATGCCTATTTGCTGATTGCTCCAGGTATAGCCGCCCTTTGCATCAGGGCGGTGGCGGGAACACTGCGGGCTGACCGCGGCTTATCGGTCATTCTCGCGTCTGTCCGAGGGTCTAACTGCTTGCAACCCGGGGACGGCGCGCCTCTCTGATGTGGAGGCCCTAACGGGAGTCTTATTATTCAACCTTCCCTGTCATCGCCGGAACGCTTTGCCTGTTGCGCTCCTGCGGCTGGCACCCTGTCGCTCGGCTAACTGTGTAGCTTCGTCGCGCTGCCGCCGCAAGGCTTGCCGGTATCGCCCGGCAGGAAGGAGGTTTGGCTCGCAGTGGTGGTATGCAGTTGTAAAGGTGCAAAGAAGGTATCCCCTCATATTTCAAGCCGAAAATGAGGAGTACCTGAAAACCTATTCCGCTATTTTTTTTAGCTTTTTAATAATGTGCTGCAGCCGCTTCTTTATGGCATTCTGTGAAACACCCAACTCATTGGCAATCTCCCGCTGCGTCCATTGCGAAAAATAATAGAGCCGTATTATTTTGCGCTCCTCATCATCAAGGTGTTCCAAAAGCCATTTGATATATAGCTTGTCCACGACAGCTTGGCCCATGTCTTCATACGGGCGGCGTATAAGCTTCTCTAAAGGGATATGTTCGTCTAATGCCTTTTCATATGAAATGAGCTTTCCTTTTTCCATCTCCTGCGTGATGTACTTGTAGTGCCGCCTGTTCTTATAAAAAGCGATGTATACTTCCTTGGTTACTGCATGGATTTTCCCAAATGCGGGCAGAACTGTGGTTTTCTTCATTGGTTACCTCCGTTTTTTTAGATTTTTTGTGCGAATCAAAAATCGGAGGTAGTGGAGGTGAGCGAATACTCATGCAAGCCCTTTCCGCGCAAGCGAAAAAAGTCCGACGTTATATGGCGGATACTTTTTTGTGCTGATTTAATTTGAAAAGGAAATAAAAATAACCCCTACCCGATTGGGTAAGGGTTAAATATGCTTATTTTTTGTGTATTGATTTTTAAAATTCTGGCGCCTGTAAAAAAATATATGATTTTTCATGTCCCTTTAGGGGTGAGGCTGTGCGTATAAGATATTAACCGCACCTGTGTGCGAATTATTATGGAGGAAGGTTATTTATGAAAAAGATTGTTTCACTAATGTTGACCATGTGTGCTTTGTTGTTGGCGGCCCCAATTTCAGCGCAAGCGGCGGACGCGCCGATCCAGACCTGCGGCTCACTCTCGCTTAGCGGCGGTTTGGCGTATGTTACCTCAGTGGGTTCGCATTATATACATGGCAAAGCGTTTGGCGCGGCTGAAGAAAAGACAGTCACTATTACCTTGTATAAGCAAAACGGTAATAATTGGGATTATATAGATTCCGTGAGCAAGACTGGAAAAACACCTACTGTCTCTGCCGGGAAATATGTCACCATTACGGAAAGCGGCATATACAAAGTAGAAGTACGGGGGACGACACATAACACTGATGGAACCGTTCCATATCTCTATAATGTTACAATCTAACTGTCGGGCCATTTTATGGAGCTGCTTCCACGCGAAGCAGCTCCTTTGTATTTGTGTCAAGCCATAACTAATGTAGATAAAGTCTCTTGTAATGAAGTTGTATTTGGAATATTGACAAGGCTAATGTGGATTACTGTATTCTCGATTATGGATGCACCTATGAAGACGGCATCATCGCCGGAATATACGCCGTCAATGGTCATTCCATTCTCTAAGGCCAACCGAATATGCTGTTTTGAATCATCCAGAACTATGCTATCCTCCAAGCGGCTGCCCCAATCCTGTTTGATTGTTATCTGTACGTCGCCGTTAAGATAATAGGTACTCTCCAAATAAGCGCCATCTAAAGGATTGGATGTTAGCTGAATTCTAACGAGCGATGCGGAATCTGCGGAAATATAGAGTAATGGAGCATTGATTTGAGCCAATGCTTCATCAAGGGAGGCATATTCTACAATCGTGTCATCTACATCCAACACGGCAGGTTCAGGGGAGAATGGTGCGTCTTGTTCCTCAGAACGCACATAAAGTATGCCATCAATAACCTCAATTATGGCGTTATATGCTGTGACAGCCCAAGCACGGCCAACTGGCGTACAGGCAATAAAGACTGTGAGTGTAATGAGAATGGCAATGACTATCAAGGCCCTGCGAGACAGCGAGAATAGATTGCCAAAGCGGATTGGCGTGACTCGCTTACACTTACGCTCCATGTCGCTGATAGACAAGCCTGTAAAATCTTCCCACTCGGAGATACTCATACCGGCCCTGATACGGGCAGCCGTTAACACATCCTCTGCCGAAGGTCTTCCTTCTGCTGCAAGGAATTCCTTTGCGCTTTCTATGCTTCGGCATCGATACGGATCGAGCAGGTATGGCTTGCGTTGTATGAGCTTTTTAGCTTTCCACCAATTCATAAGCGTTTCCTTCCGAATGACTATGATAGCAATATTAGCACAAACAAGAACGTGCGCATGTCTTTTTCCGGGATGGATCTCGCTATGCGTGACTTCATGCGTCCGATCTGCTTACGCAGGGTATCTGTCTTAATGCCATAATAAGCTGCCAGAACAGGTATTGTCTCTTGGTCTATCACATGGGCGATAAAGGCGTCGCGGATGCGTTGCGGGTATTCGGAGAGAATTTCATGCAACAGTAGCTGCATTTCTACTTCGTTGTAGGGTAGGGCTGAATCGTTGGAATCAATAAGATGCTTCTCTATGTCCCGATCTTTCTGCGGTTCAACCTTATATTTCTTCCGCAGAAAGCTTATTGCTTTGTTGCGGACGATCTGCTTTAGATAGCATACGCAGGAGGCCTCACTTTCAAAAGTTGGAGATTTTTCAAGAATGGCTACAATGGAGTCCCCCACCATTTCCTCTGCTAAATATAACGTGTCCACATACGTCAGGGCAACACGGAATAGTGTATTCTGACATTTCAAATAGATATCTGCGATTTCTTCTTTAGTGGAAATTTTTGCCATAAAGCCTCAATCATTAACGTCGTTCCGACCTTTACCAAGAACACTTTACATGAACTTGATTATTGGTCTGAGTTGGTGGCCTATGCGTTTATTTAACCGGCAGTTAGTTTGATTCTTCAGCTGCAACTGAGGTCTTGCTATTCAGGCCATGATTCTATGACATCTTTTATGATTTTGAGTATTAGAACTCGTTGCTCTTTTGAACACATGCGCGTTAGTACTGCTATTTCGCATATTGTGCTGTCATATTTCAGTGACTCTTTGTTCAGAAACAGCTCGCACGGAGCGAGGCGGAGATTTTTGACTAGCTTACTTAGGGTGTTGTAGCTCGGTTGGCTAACCCCGGCTTCAATATTTTGGTAATTTCGCAGACTGCACTCGGCTAATTCTGCCATTTGATATTGAGTCAAATCCCTGCCTTCCCTTATCCTTCTAAAGATGTTGCAATAAGATTCGTTGTCAGTACGCATTATTCTTCACCTCAATAATAGGGTGTCAGATTTAACGCTAAATATAAACGTCGCATAGTGCGTTTGATATGCGAAATTTAATGCGCATTTTTTTGTTTCCAATGCATAGAGGGAAATGCTGTATATTACCCGATTCTATGTTATACTGACTTAATACTGAGTACAGGAGGGATATATGAAACGTTTTTTTACCTTGACCTTAACGCTTGCGTGCTTATCTTTCTCCGTGCTGGCGGGCTGCGCTAAGGGGGAGCCGGAAGCTCAAGCCGGCACACCCATAGTGTGCGATGAGATAACCGCCGACATCGACGGAGACGGCATAGAGGAAACGGCTGTCATAACCACAGATATCCTGCGGGAAGGCTATGCCTTTTCACCCCTGCTGACCGTATACAAGGACGGCGCCGTCTGCGCCATGCAGGAGATATTTACTGAAAGCGGATATATTAAGCCTTATTTTGCCAATACGGTGGACATCGACGGAGACGGAGGCCAAGAGCTGCATATAAAATACGACCCCATGAGCAAGGCTGCGGGCCTAGACTACTGTGTTATGGCGTTGGACGATCATTCGCTGCGCCATGCTTCACCTGTCAATGCTTACGACTCTGTATTCTGCGCCATTCCCATAAACAAACATTCTGGCAGGTATTTCTATTCCTATGCCGATGATGCTAAACTTCCGAACCTGGTGAATGCGCTTTACAAGCTATCCCCTGCGGACAACAATATTACCATGCGAATGAACGGGCCGCTGGATATAAGCCCGGAAGGGGAGCTGCTGTATGAGGCGGAGGGCATAAGCGCAGATACTGTAAACACGCTCGAAATATGGATAAAGCAATACGAGGGCGACTGCTGGGAGATTACCCGGTTTGGGGAGGAGAGCACGAAAAGTATTGATACGTTGTACTCGGGAATACCAGTACCTGGTATGATATCGGATTACTTTGCCTTGCCCGGCCACAAAAATGATTATTATCTAAGCTCGGAACCGAATATTATTGCCAAAGGATGCGACCGGAGGGTGTGCTTAATAAGTAAGCACGACGGCGGACAGATTGCCCATATAGAATACAGTATCAGCAGAGCAGACGATTTTACGGTGGGCATATTCGTATCCGGCCGGGACGTTTCAAATATGCCCCACAAAAAAGGTAACAGCGGTGTTTGTTCTCTCAGCTGTGGCATGTCTTTGGCTGAGGTGAAAGAATTGCTTGGAGACCTTCCGTATTATGAGGATGAGGATACACTGATTTATGCCCGTTTTGCCACTGGGCGTGGTAATACATTATTGAAAGCAAGCATGGTGAAGCCGGGATTTGAAACGCTGCGCTTTAAGGACGGAAGACTGGAAAGCGTCGAATATGAGCTGAACATGGGATACGCCGTTAATGCGGAAAGGGTGACGGGTAATTTTCTCGGCTATGGCAGAGAGTTTCAGGACGACCCGGTAAACGCGGCCATACTGTACAACATAGGAGGACACAGGCTTTATTCCATGGATGGAAACGTGGAATGTATCAGCGAGCATCGCAACGCAGATTATGATATGGAATATGAGATATATAATCCCGGGACAAACATACTGGGGCTGTACAAAGGCGAAGAGCTATTCATTGCTAAATATCTTCCTTTTCAGAATCTCGCCGCCGCTGTTATTCACTGTCAGATAAGGCTCACTGGGGCTGAGGACACGGACGGCGACGAGAGGGACGAGATACTGGCAGAGGTTATTCTTCCTTACAAGGTGGATGAGATTGTACTGGATACTAATTTAGACTTTGGGAGAGCTGAATTTTATTGATTTATAAACGGCTGCCCCGATGATCTTTCAGCGGGGCAGATTTGAGATTGGTTAGTAGTTCTTTCCTCTATGGAAAATATTACCGCCTATTTTTATACCGTCAATGTAGTCATTGAGATTGTTGTTGCTCCTATTAAACATATACCTGTCTTCAATACGATTGGGCGCACTTGGTTCAGCATAGTAAGTATCATCATTGTTTGGCGTCATACTTTTGGCCAAAGCGATTGCCTTTCCCCATTTCGAATCAGATATCTTAGGGAGGCAATAATCTCTTAATGCCCTAAAAGCGCTTGTGAAGGCGGCTCGTTCGGCAGTGTCATTACCGTAGACTATTCCCTTCCATGAATTACCGAAGTTTTCATTATTTGTGGTTCTTCTATTATACAGTACCCATGCGATAGCCTCCCTACCTTTATCGTCTGAGGTTGTGTCCTCGGAATAAATCGTTCTTGCAATGGCTTCAATAGGTGTTATATCGGTCGGAATACTTCCATGATTGAGTTTTCCTATCCTGTCGCCAAATTTTGCAACACCATACTTTTTTGTGTTGACATAATTGAGATCGGCCAAGTTGCTGTTGATCTTATCATTTGTTGTTGTACCGACAATGCCGTCTTTTCCTAAGTTATGTTGATATTGAAAAAGGAAAACGGCAAACATAGTGCGGAAGCCATAGTAAGCTCCAAATTCAGCATCAAACATTTTTTCATAGCCAAGTTTCTGCAATGAACGATGCAGTTCGCCGACGCTTATTCCTGCTCCTGCCAGCCCTTCCGCACACGATGAGCGTTTTAGCGACACTATATAGTTTGCCATAATTCCAAATACGGATGAAGTAATGTATCCTTTACTATCCAACAAATCTCGAGCTCTCATCAGTTCGCCGCGATCACGTTGCTTTCCGGGTATGGTCTGATATGCATCAATTATATCATCAACCAGATCAACGACCAAATTCTTTGTAGCAATTCCGTATGTTCCATCAAATTTAGTCTCATCTACAAGGAGTTTCCCGCATATCATCAGGAAAAACTGGATACAAAACACTACTTCCTTAGTGCAGTTTCTTTCACCGTCTAAGGGGAGGCGCAGAGTGTTTTTTCCAATCCACAGGTCAGCAATAGTAGTGTAGCGACTAGGAGAGGATCTTTCTCCGCCAGCTGCTTCCATTATATTTGCAGTTGAACTATTTATCTCCTGATAGCTATTTGTACTGATTGTGCTGATTGTACGTGTGCTCACACTGGCGCCGGAGTATCCTTCATTAGCCATAAAGGCGTTTAACTGGGCAATAGTACTATTGTCTATAGTACCATTATACGTAACAGGGTACCCCAATCTAATTAGTATTTTCTGTGCAACTTTAGCAGCATTGCATACCGTTGAGGGGTCAAGTACAAGTTTTGCCCTATTGTCAAGGACGTCATCCCATTCAATTCCTGTATTTGCACCTTGCTTTATGTTTCCACCGATTGTTAGCGCCGCCCAAGTCATTTCTCCGACCTTGCCGTCCGAAGTGATCCCTTTTGCGGTCTGGAAGCTCTTCACGATATTGGATAGCTCAGTATTATAGGTGGATACACTATTATTCACTTCATACCCTCGGAATACCAACAATGCTTTTATTGCATTAATTGTTTCCGGGTGGTTAGACGTCGCTGTGGTTGTCAGGGGAAATAGCTTACCCCATGTGTTTTTACCGACAATGCCATCTACCGTAAGGCTATGCCGCGTTTGAAAGGCCTGTACAGCAGCCTTTGTCGCAGGGCCAAAGTTTCCATTGACTGTAATTGCATTGTCATACGCCCATAAGCGCCTTTGAATTTGTATTACCTCATCACCTTTTGAGCCTTCTTTGTATATGGATCCGGAAGAGGGCCTGTTATGTGTCACCCCCTCCGTAGTGCTGTTATTAAGGCTTGGATAACCGCTGAGCTGAGTAGCAATCGTCATCACGGGCAGGGGAGTAGCGGTTGGATTTTCTTCGACATCGAGCACCAGCCAGTCAAATATGCCCCAGCAATTCCACTTGGGATCTGCCGAAAACTGCGTTACCAGAACACCGTAAGCTGCGCCCTTTGCCTCGATGACACGGTCGTTGCCAACATATATGCCAATATGGTGTATGCCACTTGCGCCGCGCTTATATACAGCAACACCGGGTACAAGCGGCATATCATCCATATTGTTGGATTTTTCGATGCTCCAACGATTATACATACCAGATGCATTGGTGTCGCAGTTCTTTTGGATACCATTCTTAAGCAGGAACCATTCCACCAATCCAGAACAATCCGTGACATAGTAGCCAAGCCAGCGTGCACAATCTACCAAATAATAATCCGTAGAATTATCGGCGTCGCGCCGTGCGCGGCGTTCCAGCAGCTCCTGAGTACATTTCTGTCCATAGGTTCCAAGCGTATAGCCGCAACCTACTCGTGATTTGAGGAATTCGATAAAATCGGATGCTCTATATTTAGGGAATCCGGTCAACGGAGCCGTTTCACCGGTACCTATACCGCCAGATCCTTCGATTGGTGTGTCTAAAGTTAAGGAAAGCCACGTTTTGGGTCCAGCTATGCCATCGGCGTCAAGGCCGCGCATGGTCTGATAGCTACGGACTGCGTTTTTAGTGGCAGAACCAAAGTTCCCATCGACTCCAACTACAAAATTCTGATATGTGAGCAATGTCTGAAGAGCACGTACCGCCTCCTCCAGACTGCTGCCCGAACGAAGAAGAGGAAACATCTTTCGCCAAGTGGTGGGATCCACAGCGCCAGTAGCAGTCAAATTATTGCGATTCTGAAATGCCTTGACAGCATTTTCAGTAGCGAGATTAAACACGCCGCTAACTTCAAGAGCATTATCATAGGCCCACAGCCTTCGCTGGATTTGCTTTACCGGCTCAGAGGGAGGTGCGTTGTCGTTTCTTACATAAGTGGTGGCATTTGTGCCTACGCCATAAGAAGGATTATCAAGGACAGCCATGACCTGTACGCCAACTATACCATCATCCTGGAGTGCAAAATCTCGCTGCAAAGTTTTTACTGCATATCGAGTTGCACTGCCGTAAATGCCATCGATATTACCGACATCATACCCACGGTTGGCAAGTGCTTCCTGCACATAAGTTACAGCATCGCTTTGAGTGATGGGATCATATTTGAGATATTTTATGCCGGAACGAACCTGATCAAGAGTTACGCCATCATTAGGGCCACTTAATTCAGCTGATTCATCTTCAAGCAGTGCGAGAGTGTTTTTTCCGACAATGCCATCCTCCTTTATCTGGCAAGCAGACTGAAATGCTTTGACGGAATCCCTCGTGCCTCCACCATAAATACCGTCTGCTTTACCGCAGCTGAAGAAGCCCTTATTAAGAAGTTCCTGTATATATGCCACAGCTTCACTTCGAGTAATAAGATCGTACTTCAAAATCGCGTTACCAGACCGCACCTGTTCTATGGTTACTCCATTATTAGGGCCTACGGGATTCTCTACGTTCTGCTCAATTTTAGCCAGGGTACCAGACCCTATAATGCCGTCGGAAGTAAGGTTATATGCGGTTTGGAATGCGCGCACTGCAGTTACTGTTCCGCTGCCGAATTTACCATCCGGGCGTCCACAGCTATATCCCTGCTCGTTTAGCATCAACTGGATGCCTGATACAGCATCGCTAACGGTTTTAATATCATATTTAAGATATGCGCTGCCGTTACGCACCTGTTCAAGAGTGATTCCGCCATTATAGCCCACGCCGGAGGTTCCTTCAAGAAGCGAAAGGGTAGTATTGTTAACAACGCCGTCGGCGGTGATGTTATTTTTGGTCTGAAATGCTATTACTGCATTTTTTGTTCCCGTACCGAACTTGCCATCTGGAGTGCCGTTGTTGAAGCCGGAGTCGTTAAGTTTGCCTTGTACATACTCAACCGCATCGCTGGGAGTATTCGTTGTATCATATGAGAGGGTCTTGATTCCGTTGCGTACATCGTTAAGTGTGACGCCGTAGTTGGGTCCTATTACTGGTATGCCTTCCAACGCGGCAAGTGTTGTTCTGCCAACTATGCCATCTGATGTAAGCCCACGTGCGGTCTGAAATGCTTTAACCTGGGTGCGTGTGCCACTGCCAAATTTACCATCCGGGGTACCGCAATTATAACCGGCAGCATTGAGCAGGCCTTGGACGTAATACACCGCCGCATTATAAGTGTTTGTGGTATCGCGCTTCAGTACTGCGGTTCCCGCTCGCACCATTTCAATTGTTACACCTTCATTTGCCATTAGAAGTATCTCCTAAATAAAAAAGTAGACGGCCATCTCTGATTTCAATTTTAGATAACAAGACAATAGAAAAACAGTGACAAATCTATGCCTATTGCTTGGTTGGCATTTGTGAACCAAAAGGGATACCAATGCAGTTTATTTTCTATTTTTGTGAGGTGATTTGCATGAGTGAATAGAATTAGCACAGACCGTATTCCTGTTGCTGAACAGTGACCGGTATTTAATTTCAATTCAATGTCCTTATTCTTTTTCGATCAGAGAATCCAGTGGTACCGAACTGTCACTGTTCTTAACCACAAACGATTGCTATGATTGAACAAAGGAGGAAAACAAAATGTGGTCAACCGCAGATGTAATAAATGACTTGAGAAGCCACAGGCAGACATGTGCAAAGGTGGAAATAATCAAGAACATCCTTGAACAGCAAACCGATTATAAAACTCCAGATAGTTGTACTGAAGAATTGCATGCTCAGTATGCCGCTCTTTTAACAAAGAAAACTACTGTCGAAGGGTGGTTGAAAATTCTTCCAACGGAGGAACGCTTCTTAGTGCAAACTCATCTTGTAAATGGACTCGACTGGGCAAAAACCATTGTTGAGCATGAAAAGATGTGGGGAATCATGAACGGAAGGTCAGAGCGTACTTTGAAACGCATTCAAGCCAAGGCTGTTGAACGTATTGTTGCGTGTTTGAACCAAATCAATCATTTATATCGAAATGAAACAGAAGAGGTGAAGTAATTGGATTTTGAGATTACGGCACAGATAGATCAAGCTCTCGTGCCTCTCGCTGTGGCGCTGTATGTTATAGGTATTTTCCTTAAAGCAACGCCCAAGGTCGAAGATTGGACGATACCTTGGATACTCTTAGCGGCGGCAATACTGTCAGCCAATGTGCTTATAGATTGGAGTATCCGTTCAACTATTCAAGGAGTGCTGTCCTGCGGAATCTCGGTGTTGGGGAATCAACTCTACAAGCAGGCGCAGTTAGGGGTACACGAAAGCGGATTCCAGAAGAAAAAGTAAATAGTAAGTGTTGTCGGATAGGAGCCGCAAAACAGCCGACGGGTAATATCTTCATTTTATAGTGGCAGGGGTGGGGCCGGAAGATTATATATATAGCTGCGCCTCTATCGGCGCAGCGCTTTTTATTATTCTGCAAAATGTTAATTTTATTTTACTTATGGCGGATGAACGTGACATAATTTGAAAGGCAATATATAATAAAACAATAAAGCTGCGCAGGAGGTCAACATGAGAATGAGGGTTTTTATTGCATTGCTTTGCTGCCTTATGCTGTCCGGCTGTCAGCATAGTGCGTCCTTGCCTGCTGCCGATAAGGTTGAAGCAGAGGATATGGCGGAGCGGGATACTGAAAAACCGGCTGACGGAAAGATCATTGACTTTGATGGAGACGGTATTGAGGACGCTGCGGCATTGTCGATAGTGGATAAGGACTATGCAAAGCTGACAGTTACCCGCGGAAGAGGAAAAACCTTAGAAGAAGAAATGCCCGGATGGTGGTGGTTCGTTGACCATGAAACAGGACGTGACAGCCTTGAACCGGCCGATGTGCCAGTTTGCGATTTTGACGGTGACGGCAAGGATGAAATGTTAATACAGCTGGCTTTTGCCGGAAGCAGCGGCCCCAGCAGAGAAATACATATTTTCAAGGTTGAAAATGATAAATTAGTTGAGCTGCCGCTGGATTACATTTTTCCGGATATATCCGACCTGCCGGATAAAACCGATTATTTAAGTCAATTTAAAGATATCAATGATAATTGCCTTGGGGCACAGATAGTCCGCGGGGATGACGATAGACCCCTGCTGCGCGTAAGGCAGTATGATTTAGCCACTTCAAACTACGACAGCTCATGGTATGTGGATTGTGCGTTCACCGGTCAGGGCTGGGCCGTAAAACGGGTGACGTGGAGCAGGGTGTTCCCGGAGCTTGACGGCAATGAACACGGCGGAACTATGCCTACCATGGTGTCTCAGGCTTCTCACAGCGCCAAAGCCGGCTCGAACACGATTTATGCCCGCCCGAGCGACGCCAAATCCGATGCTCATCTGATATATGACGGGGTATCCGGCCGTATATTGGCAACGCTGGTCAGGCTCTCTGATAATGAACCGGCGCTTCGCTTTAAGGATTCCGGCGGGAAAGAAGTGGATATTGATATACCTTGTCTGCCGTATGATGGGGTTTGGCTCACAGCCGATTTTGCAGATATCGATAACGACGGCGTTGAGGAAGTCATAGTTCAGGTTGACCACAATACGACCATGGGAGATAAATGGGTCAGCGTATTCGATATTAAGGACGGCGTCCCGGCCTTGGAGTTGCTCATATACAGCGGCTGGCCATTTGCGTCTCAATGGGGCGTCCTTCCGGCGGGGCATACAAACGACGAATGGCGTGAGCTACTGATAGGGTCGCTGCGCTCAAATTGCGCTATCATGGAGCTTTACAGCATTGAAAGCGCTGCCATAATGGGCGAAGCTGCGCCGCACTATATAACAGTTTATTATCGAAATGCCGATTCGGAGCCGGCCGATGATCTTCGGAGCCTCGAGCTTTATTTTGATTAATATGGGGAAACAGTGCAGAGCTTTGTGCTCTGCACTGTTGGTTATTTATTTATAAAAATAGTTACCGCCAATAGGATTCCCCGGATAGGGGGTTGCCCCACTCGGAATACCCGCTTCAGATGACTTGAAATTCGTATAGTTGCCACTACGTAACTCCGAATGGTACGTTTTACTTGAAGAGAAAGCAGAGCCTATTACTGAAATAGCATTAGCCCATTTCGTAGATGTCCTTCTAGGAGCAGTTGTTTCGCCATTAGTCTTATACATGGAAGTAAACTGAGAACTGTTCTGAAAAACCACATCCTTAACCGTATTGGGATAGCCGCTCAAACGAACTCGATTAGCAATAATTTGAGCAACAGCCTTTTGACCAGTAGTGCTGCTATCTGATTCTCCATAGATACACCTTGCAACTACTTCTGATTCAGACATAGATGCCTTCTTATCGGCGCATTTGTAGCCGATGTAAGGTTTTCCCCAGTTTTTACGGTTATCAGCATAAGCGGATATTGTTGCTGCTTTCTGCCTTGTTGAGCTTCCGGCAATGCCATCTATGCTCATATCATTTTGAAGCTGAAACTGGAGAACTGCTTTTAAAGTAGCTTTGCCGAATATTCCATCTGCTGTGCCAATGGCAGTATAACCAATATTTGAAAGGTTAGTCTGAAAGGTTTTAATATCAGATACCATTGGTGCATTTGGACCATATTTGTAATTTGGCCCGCTGTTGATTGAAACGGGATTGGTATATGAATCATAAAACTTTTTCAAAAGCATCCAAGACTTATTGCCTACAATGCCATCAACAATAGCCCCATAATCATTCTGGAAAGATTTAACCTTATTTACCGTTGTGGCATCATAAGAATTACCAGAGGACGAAACAGTATAACCAGCTGTATTTAGATACTTTTTCAGCTGAGTTACTGCGGTTCCAGTATCACCTTGATGGAGGGTTCCACCGTTATTCATCTGTTCAACAGAAACAACAGACATTTTTTCGTATTCCTTTCGTTTGAATTTACTATTTGGGATCCCTTAATCACAAATAGTAAAGCATTGTATCTTTCGTTTAAAGTGACATAATGGAGCCATTAGCCTTTTTTGATGACAAACTTTGGTTTTAAGTTTATTCACATATTCATGCTATACTATACTTACTATTTTGCGGGAGGTCTTACCATGCGCCTTTTGATAGCTATCCTCTGCTGCCTCATGCTGTGCGGGTGCGTTTCTCAGACTGTAATTGATGCTCAAGCCAATAACCCAATACCTACACCCGCTTTCCCGTCATTGCCTAATGAGGAATCACAGGATAGTATGTATATTTCTTCCATACCATCCGAAACACAAAATATCGGAGAGGAAGGCTTTATCCCTGCCGACGCAAGCGTGATGTCCAAATACAGCTATGTGTTGTCTTCCCATACGGAAGACATTTACCCTGCGGACAGCAACTTCTGCTATTATATCGAAAACCAGAACAGCGAAAAAACATACGGACTTCGAAGCAGGAGTTATGCCATTGAGGAAATAAGGGATATTGCCGATTCAGTTCAGAATAATTATTATGATGATAACAGCTTTGACGTTATCAGTTTCCTTTCAAATGCCGGTATAGAAGGCATCGAACAGATACAAAAGCTTGAATCTTATGATACCCTGCATAGCATCTATATCACTGAGGTTCCGTCCCATAACAAGATCTGTCTCATTTTGAAATACTTCAGAAATTATGGTTTTGCTGTTATATTTGAAGGGGAGCCATCCGGTTATTCGGCAAAGAATGCAGTAATGGGTTGGCATTTGGGAAGCTTCAGCTATAACGGCAATCAGTGGCTTATATTTTCTCAATATACAAATTGCCTGTGGTTAAACGCAGCTACCGGCAATATCGATTTATCCTATACCGACACATATTACGAAACGGGTCCAGTAGCGGAACAAGTATATATGGGTGAGAACTTTTATGTGTCAGCTCCGCAGCTTTGTGGCACAGGCGAAAATAATTACATTTCGTTGGAATTGTATAAAAGAGTGTATTTTGATTATTACTCAGAAATTGAAAACGGAGATACTATAGCTGAAGCACCATCGCCAGACGAGGCAGCCTTTTGTTGCCACATTAAGCTGTATTACAGTAATGATCGTAGAGCTTTTTATACTAAAAATGAAGCCTGCCGCGACTATCTTGTCGCCCCTTATTCTATCGACAGTATAAAATATTTCGTTCCATCCTTTATAAACCGGCTTTCAGAATTTGAAGACGAATATCATAAACGTTTGATGACCGAGTATATTAAGTAGGTGGCGCGGTACTGTCACTACTTATTTTTTAAAGAGCATAGTAGTATTTTAGTAGTGCTAGCGCGATTAATTATATAAAGGCGCAAATTGCAATAACAATTTGGACACCCGTGGTAGATAGCCTCGGCCGCGGATGGAGCCGCAGGCTCTGTCCGGGGGCGAGGATGTCGCAACCGTCAGGCTGCGTAGACAGCATCAAGAAAGGCTGCAAACAGTTCCTCCGGGGTGCGGTAGCCCAGCTTCTTGCGAGGGCGTCCGTTCAGCTCATCAGCAGCAGACAAGATGTACTCTGGAGAGAAGGATTCAATGGAGGCACCCTTGGGCACGAAGGCTCGGAACAGCCCATTGTGACGCTCGTTTTGGGGACGTTCCCACGAAGTATAGGGATGTGCAAAGTAGACTGCACAGCCCCAGTTCTCGACCTGACTGAACGCAGAGAACTCCGAGCCGTTGTCCACGGTAATGGTCTTGAAGACCTGTGAGAACTTGTCTCCGAATTCTTCCCTGAGTGACTGCATGGCGTTCAGAACGGAGTCTGCATCCTTGCCGGGAATCCGGATGGCAATATAGTTCTCCGTTTTCTTCTCCAACAGGGAGAGGACAACAGCCTCTTTACCGGCCCTCTTGCCGACCACGGCGTCACCTTCCCAATGACCTTCCTCGATGCGCAGAGCCGCGATCTCAGGTCTCTGGGAGATGTCCGTGCCGAAGCTCTTCTTGTGTTCACGGGGCTTGGAATCCTTGTGCTGCTTGCGTTTCATGGCTTCGGGTAGTTCCGTCACAGACAAGTCAAGGTTGCCTGCCCAGACCTCATTGTAAAGAGTGCGGGTGCAGACCATCTCATCTGCTGGAAACAGCCCATGCAGACGGGCATAGCCAACGCAGGAATCCAGAGACCACTTGTGTTCCTTGAACTGCTTGACTACCCAACGAAGGAAGTGGGCGCAGCGGCAAATCCGATGGTGTTTCCGAGAATGCTTCCTGTTGGCCTTGTAGACGGCCTCTCCATGCCTTGCTGAGTAACCGGGTTTCCTGCCCTTATTGCTCTTACGAGGCGGTGTGCCGCGTCGTAGTTCGTTTGCCACGGTAGACGGCGAGCAACCTATCTCTCTGGCGATGGCTCTGTTTGTGTAGCCTTGGCACTTGAGATGTTGGATAGCCCCTCGTTCTTCACGCTGAAGGTGCTGTCCCTTCTTGCGTTCTGCTGGCCCTGTGATATAATCTTGGCAGTCCATAGTGATTGCCCTCCCTTGGCAGATGTTGTGTAGGAACTTCATTCTACCATGCTGGAAAATCACTATGGATTTTTTTGTTAGGTGTCCAACTTCATTATGCAATCAACCAATCAATTTCAAACCGATATTCAATTTTCTGCGTTTATTCTACTGGATAATTGTAGAAAAAACAAGTATGTCGAGGAGTGCCGGAAAAACATTTTTCACTTCAGCGCAAGTTGCACAGAAGTTATTTTTTATCATGTTACTTCTGGACAAATTGGCCAGAAGTTGCACTCTCGAAAACGCTCAGAATGAGCGAGCAGCCATCATCGAAAGATGATGTTCGAAGAGGATTGGGGATGTTGCCCCAACAAGCACTTTTTGCAAAAGCACCGAAAGGTGATTTTGTGAAAATGAGTGAACCTGTACAGGTTTACACTGCTTGCCAATTTGTGCAAGCACAAAATGATAAGCAAATTATTTCCAACTTGGGAATAATTTCGCCATGTCACCTGTGGCCAATTCGTCCACAAGCCGAAATACTCTTTTCTCATATTTGAACTTGGGTACAAGTAGCTTTGATAAATCCTTAGACCAGACTTGTTCCCGATTTGGGAATAAGTGAAATACCAGGTACCGTACCTCTCGCCAAGTTGGCGAGAAGTTATTTTTATTCCCGACGAGTTGTCGGGAAGCTGTATGGTAGCTTCAGACCAACTTGGTCCTAAGAAATATTGTATCGTTGCAGAAAAAATGACTTCGTCTCAAATTGAGACGAAGTCATTTCATATAATTTTTATACTATGCTACCCAGTTATAACCGGTCATTGCCTGATCCACAATATGGTCAAATACAAGCGTACTCTTTCTCAAGAAAACTTCTCTGTCATAGCTTTCCGGCAAGAACTTATTTAGGATATAAACAATCTCACCTTTTACTCGCTCCTTTGGCTGCGGATCGTTTTGCCATCCCACAATGAACAACTCATTGCGTTTTTCTGTAAGTGTGTTGTAGAGTTCTTTTGCTGCCAACTTCACATGTTTTTCTTCATCGGCAGTAAGCTGCTCTTTTCTAAGAAGGTCAAACAACTCCAATTCGGCCTCCGACAATTCTTCCTTAATATGACGTTCTTCTTCGGCACGAAGTTCTTCCATCAATTTCAGAAGTTTCTCATAAAAATCATCGTTTTGAGAGCCACCAGCGTTGTACTCGTCAATGATGTTTCTAAAACGCTCCGCAAATTTTGTACGGGTTATGTTGCGTCGCAGCATTTTCTGAAGCTTTTCTTCGATGTATTTACGAAGATTTGCAATTTCAAGATTCTTATTCTTCAACCTTTTAAATTGAGATCGGAGTTCATCAATATCCAGTTTGGATAAATCAAGTTCTTTGCCTGCTCCTGTGATAGTGTATTTTCTTGCATCCGCTGCGGTAATAACACTCTGGTCCAGCAGTTCATTAATTCTGGCTCGTGCTGCTTCAATCTTTTCCGGACGGATTTTGCCATCAATGATTCCCTTCAAATAGAGGATGGCATCTTTGTATGCAGGCTCAAAATCCATCTTGAAAATATCCGGTCGTAGGGATTCGTACAGACCATCAACGGTATTTGCCATTACAGCAAACTCATTCTTCACATCATCATTGCCAACGATGGTATTTGCATAATCCTCAAACAGAGACAAATTCTTGAATGTATCGCCATCTTCAACAACCTTATTTAGATCTACGTCATGACTCATGCAGAAAGTTTTGGTCAGGTCGATTGCTTCGTGCAGCTGCCCCAAAAGCTTGTCCACATCTTTTACTGGCATTAAGCCACCGTCATCATACGCATAATCAGCCAGAGCATGTTTCAGATACTTGAACACATCCAAATAGTCGATGATTAAACCACATTCCTTGCCGTTATATACACGGTTGGCACGGGCAATGGTCTGCATCAGCGTATGACCTTTCATCGGCTTATCCAAATACAAGGTGGAGACAGACGGTGCATCAAATCCTGTTAGCCACATAGCGCAGACAAAAACCAATTGTAACGGATTGTTCGGGTCTTTGAAGTTATCCTCGATGTCAAAACCATTTTCATCAGCCTTGTTCATACGGTCACGATGCGGTTTTATGGACAATCCTTCTGCTGCAAATTTAGCTTCTTCGTCGGCATCTTCACTGATGACAACAGCCATTTCCACTTTGCGCATATAGTCCACAAGATCTTTCAGACGGAGTTTCTCAGCAGCATCCTTGGTTTTGGTGATCTGCGCATTTAACTTTTTAATTTCTTCTTTCCAGTAGTAGCTTACTTTATCGTACATCTTCACGGCAGTAAACTTGTCTACGGAAATAACCATGCCCTTTCCTCGGAAACCACGGCGAGGGAAATGGTAAACTATGTGCTGAGCAATGGCATCCAGACGATCATCACGCTTGATGACTTCCAGTTCCTTTGCATAGTGATTTTCCAGACGGCGCTGTTCTGCATCCGTCAGGTTTTCTTCTTCCAAAATTTCCGCAAAATCAGAATCAAGGAAATCGTTCTGCAACTCTACTTCAGGTACACGCTTCACATAGTAGAGCGGTACGGTAGCGTTATCCTTGATAGATTCTGCGAAATTGTATTCGCTGACATAATCACCAAACCACGCATTGGTCAGTCGCTTTGTTCCAAGCAGAGGTGTCCCTGTAAATGCCAGGAACTGTGCGTTCGGCAAGCCTGTGCGCATATTCTCTGCCAAATCTTTATACTGCGTACGATGGGCTTCATCAACGATAACAATGATGTCATCACGCTCAGACAAGACAGGATATTTCTTTCCCTTGTCATATCTGAACTTATGAATCAACGTGAACAGAATAGATTTGTTGGTTTTCAGTTCTTCACGCAACTGCTTGCTGTTGGCAGGCTGTACCTTGTCCTTATCGGTAATAAATTCGGTACGCAAGAAGTTCTTATAAATCTGCGTATCCAGATCTTCACGGTCAGTAACGATAAGGAAGGTAAAATTGCCAGTACATTTATGCTTAATCTTTCGGGCAAGCATAACCATAGAATAGCTCTTGCCGCTGCCTTGGGTATGCCAGAACACACCCAGCTTACCCTTCAATTCCTCACGACGCAGGAAAGCATTGTAAGCGTTATTTACACCAAAGAACTGGTGGTTCTTTGCAATAATCTTTGTTCTGCGGCGGTCGTAAAGAATGAAGTTCTCTATGTAATCCAGCAGATTTTTCGGTTCACAAAGACCGGCAATAAAATACTCCAAACTGGTGCAATTCTCTCGAATGGCTTTTCTGTCCGGGTTCTCTTTTTCGTTCTCCACTTTCAGCCATTCAAAGAAAAACTCATACCCTGCGGCAAAGCTTCCCAGACGAGTTTCCATACCATTAGACAGAACACAAATCTGGTTGTAGTTGAATAGATACGGTATATCCTTCAGATAATTCTTCAGATTGATGTCATAGGCATTCTTCACCGGGATATTGCTGTTTTTCAGTTCAATGAAAACCAGCGGAAATCCATTGATGAAGATAATCAGATCCGGTCTGCGCCAATGCGTTTCTCCTCTGATCCACATTTGAGAAGCTACCGTAAATGTATTGCTCAAAGCATCGTTATAGGACAGCAGACGGAGGATATTGGAGGTTTTCTTGCCGTTCTTGTTGTATTCTACAGTGATACCATTACGGATCTTCTGATAGTTCTGGTAATTGGTCTGCATTAGATCACCGGAAACTGGAGTGTGGCACAGCTCGTCCACCACCGTGCGAACAGTCTGTTCTGGAATATCCGGATTAATCCGGCACAGGCTCTCCAACATCACATCCGGCAGAACAACCTGTTTCTTATCTTTACGTCCGGTTCCGTCAGGAAGTGTATCCGGCTCTTCTGTCATACAATTCAGAACAGTATAATCATGCCGCTCATGCAAAGCTTTGATTGCGGCTTGCTCAATCATATCTTCTGTTATGATTTTCGGCATAGAATCACCTCCTAAATTTCTACAAGGAATGATACCTTGTTTTTCTTCATTGCCTTCCAATAATCCCGCAAATCACTTTGCGGCAATACTTCGTATATAAATAGCCAGAAATTATCCATTTCTGTTGCCATCAGTGATCGAGCATAATCTTTGCACAATTTCACTGCTACTTTATCTTTCTTTTTCTCGTAATAAAGGTAGCTAAATAACAAGAACAGACAGTTACTGCTACTTTTTGCGACATCAAAATCGAGTTCATTGATTTCGAATTCATATTTATTGGCGTAATACAGTGCATAACACGCTGCTTCATAATTTTTGAGCTTTACGCCCTCTTTATAAAGCAGAGCGGATATTTTTGAAATCACTGTTTTTTCAACACCAAACGGCTTGAATACATATTCTTCCAATAATGATACCAAATATGGATAAATAACAGATAAGTGAAAAATTGTTTTCACATAATACGATTTCGCATTCTCTGTAAGCTGTTTCTTAGCCAGTACCTTCATGGCATAGTTCAAAATAGCAGCATTGTCATTGTTTTCCTGCATCAATTCAACCGCCATATCCAAATACGCACGGACTTCCTTAAAATTCATCTTTTCTTTGGTATCAAATGCAGTAAAGGTGTTGATTTTTCGTACCCACTGCTCAACGGATGCCGTCGGGAGTTCATCTATGGAAGTTTTCTTGTGGTTAAGAGTCAGATCATACGCTCTTAACTGCTCAGACAATTCGGTTAAAAACAACTGTCCATCCTCATAGGTAGAAACATAACAAGTATAATCGTCAATATTTCTGATATAACGCCATCCTTTGTCATATAATATTTTATCAATCTTAACTAAAATGATTTCAGACAGTAAATTCGAAACATGGGGACCGATCAGCAATCCGTGCGTTTCTCCGTGTTTTACATTTCTTGTGTGGAAATCAAGCTCGTTGTACCACTGCGAACCGTCCTTTTGGTTCTGCTTCGCTACATCTTTACCGACTAATGCCCATGAAAGAGCATGAGTATATATACTCGGAAAACAGTTTGAAACATCAGCATGAACCAAATATTTTGCCCCAAGCAACAAATCTGGCTCTGGTGTGCCATCGTCTTTCCAGTTCTTATAGTTCATAGAAAACAGCGAATCAGATTCCTTCATCTTGCGGATGTGGGTTCTGCTGATAATATGTTCCTGCGCTTTGGTTTCTTCTTCAAAATATTGCTGAAGCTGTGGCCATATCTCTGATATGTATTTGCACAAGCGCTGATACGCCACAGGATTCGGAATACCCAAAGGACGGGGCGTGTTGATATTTCTCATGCTCTCGTGATAAATGTATTCTGCCGGTTTTTTAGGGAAAGCAGGTGACTGAGATTCGCAATAGTCGAAAAAGCCTTTTGCTGTGAACACCGGAGGAAGCTTTTCAGTAAAAAGGCCGTGAGCGAGTAATCCCTCATAGATTTCATCAGCAGATAATTCATTTGTAAAATCATAATAATGTTTGTTTTCTGCCATTTGCGTTCACCTCAGCCGTATGTTTTTATTTAACCTTTTCCCATTTTTCAATCAAGTAGTTTACGAATGCAGAGCAGGAGATCAGCATATATTTTGCATCCTCGCTACTTGCACCGGCGAAATCAATGCTACCATGACGTATGCCACCCTCATCAGAGGTGTACCCGTACAAGCTACTCATAGCGCTCTGAAGTGCCTTATGTAGTTTGATTCCCTTGCTTTCCAATTTCTTTAAGGCATCGCCCAAAGTCGCTTTTTTGTCGTTTGTGATGATGCAGCACAGGGCTTCAACCGCACTAATTGACTCTTTGATTGTATTCTCATAGTCGTGCTTCAGCCTATCAGAAAACAATACCAATGCCTTGCTGATATGCGTATTAACGGCGGAATATTTCGTATTCGTTGCCTTTTCTATGGTTTTGATTTCCTCCTTGTTGGTAATAGGTGTAATCAATCCCTTTACAAAGCGGTATCCAGAACATTCATCTTCCAGAACCTCATTAAACTCTTTACAAAGCTCACGCTGCGTTATTTTGTTAAAAAGGCCAACATAACGCTCGATCAGGTCATAGATCAAATACCATTTGGTCTCATCGAACACATACTCCTTCAGCTTTTTTGCATTAGCTGCTCGTGCAGAAGGAGACCTTGGGATATTAAAAGTCAATCCCAGCCCATCCATCAGATGTTCAATGTTTGTAAGGCTATCATCGTCCCTATTAAATGGATCTGCATCGTACTCGGCGGAGAAAAAGTGATTCCAAAGGCGATTCCTGAGGCGTTTCCCAACACACTCATATTGAATCCCCTGATCTTCGCTATATCCGTAGCGCTGAGAAAACACGCTCATACTTACACCTCCAATTTGCCGCTCATCAGGCGGGAAAGGAGCATATCACGCTGTGCATCCAAATTTTGGTTCTGATGAGTCAATGCATGAATTAGTTCAAAGGAACCCTTCACTTTGCTGTCAAATTGCTCAAGTCGCTTTTGAGGGGGTTGAAGCCACCACAATTTTTCTAAACGGTCAACCTTGGCTCTTTGCCGTCCATCTGCACCATTCATACTGCTAATTGCATACTCCCTAAAAGTATCACTTCTTGCCAAAAAGTACACAAAATAAGGAGTCAACGACTTACTTCGCATCACAATAAACTCAGTAGAGCCACCAGCAACCTCATGCTCTTTTAGGTCAAAAACAAACCCTGTTTTGCCATTTTCGAGGCAAGGTGTAATTCGAGCAAGAAGCGTATCCAAATTTTGCGAGCGACTTCCACTTAATGTATCAGTTGATGTAATCAGTGATTCATCAATAACCATATTATTTGTACTCAATGCAGCCATCGGAATTGATCTAAAACCTGTTGCGCCTTTGGCTGTAATTGTTGGATTAAATGCAATCATATCACCCAGTTGCTTTCGTTCCCATTCGGAAGGTAATCCGTTCTCAAATTTAGCAGCTTCATGCCCGGGGAAACGGAAACGGACAAACCACTCCTTGTATAGCTCCTGCGCCGTCTGTTCCAACAGCTCAATTCGCTCATTATTTGCCTTAATCAACTCATCATACGAGGATAAAATATCGGCAATCTTTCTCTGGGTTGGAAGATCTAAATCCGGGACCCAATACTTCATTATTGCATTTTTACTTCCTCTGGGCATTTTAGTTCCCTTAGAAGTCACAGTAGAGTAATTGAAAAAATTATTATCAGAGAGAACATAATATAGAAACTTGTTGTCAACCGTTTTATTTGCTTTCACGACCAATACATCGTTGGAACAGCCGCCTTCTTTATCTGCATACCATATTTTTTTGAAGTATGGTCTAATATTAGATAACAGAATATCGCCTTTCTTATAGGCAGGAAACGTCTTTGCTGATGCAACCGTTGTTGCGATTTCTACACCACCACGATTGGGAAGCATATTTTCGGTTGATATATAGTTTTCTTTATCGACCTTATCCGAGCTTATTCTATCTTTACGATATACACTTACTTCAAATAACAGTTTATAGTCCATCTACGTTTCCTCCTTTCTTGCATCTTTCATTAGAACAACTCCTTCAAATTGGAAGAAATCTTGTTTTCCAATCCATGAGCTTCTATATTTAGTCTTGTAAGAGCGTCATAGTATGCCATCATTCTCTGCTTGAATTCCTCTTGCGTTAAGCCATCGTCCTCAATTACAACGCCAACATAACGACCTGGATTCAGAGAAAAGTCCTGATCGCCAATGCTATCTTCTTTGTAACCAATTACAGATCCGTTTTCATCCAAGATTTCCCCTACTTCTGCTACTTTGCACAGACCTACAACATCTCTATATTTGCCTTCAGAGAAACGATCTGTCAGCCAGTCAATATTGGATTGCCAGTAACTCTTAGGCATAATATCTTCATCGTCAGACACTTCAGGTGCATCTGCCAGTTTTGCACGATAATCTGCCAGAAGAGCATCGAAGGCTTCTGTTTTACCTTCATAAAGTCTGGTGATGATACCAAGGTTCCGAATCTGCTCATCGGAGAATTTGCGGTGCGCACGGTCAATTTGAGTAAAAATATTTCTGGCATCAATAAACAGAATTTCGTCTTTCTTTACTTTCGCCTTATCAAAGAACCACAGGGTAGCAGGCAGCGTAACAGAGGTAAACATATTGGATGGCAGAGTTACCATCTGGCTGATAATGCCGCTTTCTATCAGCTTTACACGAATATCCTTTTCGCTGTTACCTGCATCCGATGCAGAGTTTGCCATAACCAGAGCAGCACGACCGGTATCATTCAGCGCAGTTGCAAACTGATTGATCCAAAGGTAGTTGCCGTTAGGAACGGTTTCCTTGGCATCTTTCTTTTTGCTTTTTGTTTTGTTCTGAGGAACACCGTAGGTATTAAAACGAGGCTGATCCTTAACCTGATCCAGTTCTACGCCATCCACATTGAAAGGCGGATTTGCCATAACATAATCAAAATTACCGAAGCTATCATAAGGATCACGGTAATAGGAGTTTGCATGGGTAATGGTGCCACGAACATTGTTAAGGACAAGGTTCATCTTTGCCAGGCGAACGGTTGCGCCCGTCTTTTCTACGCCATAAGCACGCAGATTCATCTGTTTGCCCTGAGCCTTGTGCTTTTCAATATAATGGGCAGTCTGAACGAACATACCGCCACTACCACAGGCGGGGTCGAGAATCTTACCCTCAGTAGGCGCAAGAACTTCAACCATGTAACGGACAACGGATGCGGGTGTGAAGAACTCACCACCGCCCTGACCTTCGGCCAGTGCAAATTCGCCCAGGAAGTATTCGTATATCTCGCCGAAGATGTCCAGTTCCACATCAGCAGGAATGTCCTTGAAGTTCTTCAGGAGCTTTGCCAATACGAGCGGATCATCTTCGCTGTTAACGCTGTAATAAATATCTTTTGGCAGAGTATCTTCCAATTCAGCGGTGTATTTCTCAACCGCTTCCATAGCTTCTTTAATCTTCTTGGCAATATCTTCGCTTTCCGGCAAATTCAGCAGCCAATCATATCGAGCTTCTTCAGGCAGATAGAAACCGCATTTTTCGATAGCGATTTCATGGATAGGGCGTTCCATACGAGTACCCTTGATAGAATCAAACTCTGCCTTGATCTCAGGTTCGAACTTGCTATATTTTACATCTGCAAATCGCAGGAAAATCAAACCGAGAATAGGTTCGGCGTATTCGGTGGACTTCAAACCAGAATTAGCACGCAGCTGGTCGGCAGTCGTCCATAATGTATCTTTTAAATTTTTCAACTGTTTATTAGTCATTTGTATTCTCCTCCGGCACATATTGCATTAAATCACCGTAATCGCAGTTCAATACGTCACAAATCCTGCCAAGGATTGCAAGATTGACCGGTTCATCTCTGCGAAGCTTTGTCATTGTATTGGGAGCAATATCTGCCGCTTTTCGTAAATCTGCTTTACTCATCTTCTTATCGACAAGCAGTTTCCACATTCGGTTATATGAAATAGCCATGCGTCTACCTCCTGTTTCTGCTTTCACGCTTACTGTGTATAATAATAGCAAACCTTATCGCAATTTTCAAGATACATTCGCAACTATATGCGAGATTAACCTTGCTTTTGTGATTATCAATAAATGGTCATTTACCGTCGGTAAATAGCAGTAAAAGAGTCATTTCCCGTTACTTTCCTTCCGGAACGGAAAGGAAAGAATCAGTATCACTATAATCAGTATTATTAATATCAGTATTATTACATTGTGATTTTCACAATTCTTGAATTGTCAAAAACACAATTCAAGAGTTGTGAATCCACATAGAAAAAGGCTGACCATGTAGGCCAGCCTTCATTGCAATTCATGGGTTTAGTTGTAACTCAGTTCAGGAGCATCCACTGCTATTTGCGTACTGATTGGAACAGAGGACAGGGGAGCTGCATTTTGCGCTCAAACTCTTCGGAGAATTGATGCTGACATTGTTCCGTTTTCGGTAAACTCTCATTCATGGCAAGAGCAAATTCCTCAGCCGCCTGCTTCAATAATTCTTCGGACGACATATCAAAACCTCCCTCATATTCGTTTAACTATAATAACGTTTGAAAACACCGATTTTTGACAGTCAGAAAACATTTTTTGCATTTTGATAGATACAAAATGCCACTCGAAGGATCGCTCCTATGGGTGGCATCAAATCGTCTATGTTCTTTATTCTTCCATGATTTCCAACATCATTCTGGCACCCAGCTTAAAGCTGTTCTGGAAGATCAAGCAGTCCGTAATGGTTTGATGCTCTCGTACACAATCTGCGTATTTCTCAAACAACTCTTTCTGTTCGTCCGTCATCGTCGCTCGGAGTTTTTCTTTGTTCCTGTAGATCAGCTCCACTAATTTCTCGTGCTCTTTGTTGGACGATGTATCATACTCGGTAGGTTCAATATTGCCGTACCAAAATTCTTCAAGCAGTCTCATACAACATCCTATCCATAAACCAGTTCCTGGAGGATGATTTCCTCTGCCTGTGCTTTCAAGCTATTCATGTGAGCTACCCACGCAAGCTGCTGTGTTTCTTTGTCCGGTGCTGGATTCTTCGCCAACAAATCCGTCATCAACAACTCCATTCGTTTCTCACAGATCTGCTGTACTTCCCACAGGTGCGGAAACAGCGTTTCTGTCAAGACCATATCGTTAAAAAGCATCGGTTTGTTCTGCTCCAAGAACGCTCTGCGCATTCTGCCATATTTGCTAAGGGGATGTGTTCCCGTGTGTGCCAATCTGATATCAGGAATATAGTAATCACCGCATTGGGTATAAGTTAAGTTCTGAGCCATAATAATACCTCCAATAAATCTTTGATTTTCATATTGGAAGCAATGTAAGCGTGAGTTTAGGGTAGTTTCTTTAATTTTGGGAAACTCCGGCGAAACAGCCCGATATACCATGCTGTTTCCCTGCATCTCCGACAGAAAAGGCAACCTTTGCATAATGGGCAACGGCTTGGGCATATTTAACGCAAAAGCGGCTGCCTCCGAGGCTAAGACGGATGAGTGGGAAACCGCCCTGCTCCAGCATTACCCCGCTTTTACCGGGCGCACAAGGCGCTTGACCCTTCGGTGGAGCCTTACCTTATGTCTGCTTTTGATCCTCTGTATACTGTTTGCAAGAAGTGTATATGAGCTGTCTCATGCCATGGCGATGTCCGCATCGGAGATCCTACGCCTGCTGTTTCCTCACGCCTCTCGCAATTTGTTTTTTTCCATTATAGGGCTGCTGTGCTTTTCGCTTTTCAGCTGCTTTTTGGAATACAGGACAGATCAAATGCACAAGGCGGGGCTATCGCAGGCCGCCGCCTGCGGTGTTGCCTATCACTAGCCGCCCAGCCGAGGTAACATGATATATGCTAAAAATCTGCTATGTACGCTGCGCGCTTTTTTAGTCTCGGCCATTTATCTGCTTCTGCTTTATCTGCTGGCCTGAGGCTGTTCCTACGGTAATTATGGTACGGATAAATAGGCCGCCCTAAATGTAGGCGGTCACTCATTAAGTATTCAGATTACATATACGAGTAGGATATTTCACTGTAGTATCCAGCGTGGTTTCCACTACCAGATAACCATTCGTAGTTTCTACTTGTGATAACAATATAATCATGATTTACCAAACCAGCGTTCATTTCTCGCAATGTTTTAGTATTTATGGCGGCCTTGATTGCAAACACTACGTCTGCTACATAAATAATCCAGGAAAACTTAATCCCTACATATGTTAGGAGCAGAGCTTCGAGCTTTGCTGCTGGCATGGAAAAAATAATGGTCGAAAAAACAGTTCCCCAAGTCGTTCCCTCTTGCTCTATTACATATTCCGTAAATTCAGTCTTGTTATAGGTGATGCTTTTCGTACTAATTAAGTGGGACGTAGACAGAGGCTCGATTGAACTCTCGTTGTATTCTGAACAAGTTGCTGGATTTTCTTTAATACTCTTTTTTCATACCTCTTTTCTTTATATTTGAAAGTGGCCTCTTTCTATAGTGAAGAATAACAAAGGTATGGTAAAAAAACAGTGACAGTATTATGCCACTTTTAAAAAACTATAAAGCATTATTTAATCTATGATCGTTCTTCATTTGTCAGATATTTTAATCCTATATGTTGTACATGCTTTGAGTCAAATTGGGCCTTATCGGCCAAAGAGGCACAGTACTGTTACTAATAAGGCATAGGACTACGATTGCGATTGAAAAACCTACTCATGACATACAAGTTTGGCCTGCGTTATGTGAGTATGGGCTTATACACAACAACGCAGGCCTTTTTCATTTGGAGTAAACTTTGGCGCTTAACTTCTAAACCATCATATTGTTAAAAATAGTTACCGTCCTTGTTTCTGTCATAAGTGATGATATTACGCATATTTTTGCCTTCCCTTGCCTTTGGTTTCTTTTGTCCTGAATATGGCAGAAACTTAGTTTGCACTTGATTGCAGGCCAGCCCCATTGGCAGGCTGAGGGGTGGTGTTTAAGAATTACTTGCCGAGCTTTGCCCAAGTATTCCAATCACAAGTGCTGTTTGCAGGCAGACCATTCGCAGTTTTGTAGTTATTAAGCGCGGTCGTAGTTTTAGAGCCCCAAATGCCATCGGGGGTACCCACACTATAATTACGATAGTTGAGAATAGTTTGCATTGCTTTGATTGCTAACGACTGGCCGGATGAGCTTGAAGTAATAGTAGGGAAGAACTTCGCCCAAGTTGTACTGCCGATCTTACCATCCGATGTAATGTTGTAAGTTGCCTGGAGAGAAGCGACTGCTGTTTCAGTACCTGACCCAAAGTTACTATCAATACCAGAAATAGAGAGATAGCCGTTTCCATAAAGCCTAAATTGAATGGCCTTGACAATCGAGCCTTTGCTTCCCCATTGCCAGATGATGTTCGCAGGATTAGAATAGCCAACGCCATTCAGGGCTATCGAAGTAACACTATTTCCTGCAGTATTGCTCCTGTTGTAGAACACGGATCCGCCTATCACCTTCGCATCATATTTTCCGCTGGTATTAGAACCGGCTAGAAAATACATCTGATTTGTGACTTTGTTTGTAGAAGAAGCAAATGGTATTACAGTATAATTTGTAAGTCTTATTGCCAAGTCAACAGCGGATTTCCAATCGTCATCCCCCCGCTTTGGGCGATTTGCCCTTGCATTACTGCCAGATAGTGTGGTAAATTGACCAGACTGGTAAATTACATGTCTAAATTCACAAACGGGGAAGTAACCATATGTTTCTCTACGTCTATTGGAAATAACCTGTGCAACGCCCTTTTGGCCCTCCAAATTGGATTCTTCAGCGTATATAATACGTGCCAGCATATCAATGTCACTGAGACCGTTTTTTATATTAACGAGAGTAGTGGAATCGTTAATAGGGGCGCCATATTTCGTATAGGTGGAAGCGGGATTTTCGGGTGTGTAAGCCATTGTTTTTCTCCTAAATAAATATATTTAATCCGGATTATGTCATTATAATAGTAAATCTATGCATAGAAAAATAGTGACATCTCCGTACCATGGCATACTGCTATTTGCAAAAAGTTAATTTGTGAGGTATCGCTTTTTACTTTATACTGGTAATAGAAAGCGAGGGTGTATTTGATGCATGGATTTTTAAGTTCTATTCTGGTACTGGCAATTTTTTGTTTCAGCGGATGCAGCGCGTATAAGCAACCCTATCACGCAGGAACAGAAGCGCAGGCAGCGGCTTCCTCTCCGATTCCATTAGAACAGGAAAACGACTCGGATGCCGCCTACGCTGAAGCGCTCCTCTTGATACAAGAAAGGAAATATCCCCAGGCTGTCGCTACGTTATCGTCTTGGAAGGAGGATAAGGCGGTTCGCCTATGCGACCAGCTGAGGTATCTTATCAACGGCTCATATATTTTTGTAGGCGGGGCGGCTGTTGCGGCGATTGATGCACGAGACAAGAAAGCTGTTACTATAATACCTGATAAATCCGGCAGCAATTCTCCAAACGCAGTTTACCGCTGGTCAGAGCTCCCCGCGATGAGAGCCGTATTTATTTCTTTTGAAAATTCTTTAAACGGTTTATCTGAGGAAGGAGAACTGCTGAATACATCCGCAATCACCGCCGAACAGCTTAGAAATTCCGGCAATGTACCGATGATAGAAGACGCGGACGTGGTGGAAGAAATTCTAACATGGTCTTTGATAAAAGAACTTCAGATAGATTGGCCTGAGTCGGCTGCCGCCTTGTTTGACGATGGGACGGTTCGGGCAGCTCATCGCCGCGGGGATACAATGCTTCTGGGTCCTATTGAGGGCTGGAGCGATATCGTATCGGTCGTTGACGGCGGAGCATACGTTGTCGGGCTTAAAAGAGACGGAACGCTGCTATCGTGGAACTGTCCATACGAAAAAGAGTTGTCGGAATGGAGCAATATTGTTTCCTTGGACTGCGGATATGGCATTGTCGGACTTATGGGCGATGGCACCGTAAAATTTGCCGGAGAGAATTTTGCAGGGATCGGCGACGTGGGGGAATGGAGAGATATCATAGCCATATCCACAACAACGTTTACAACTTTGGGATTAAAGAGGGATGGTACTGTCATTGCAGCCGGTGAAAACAGGTACGGGCAATTGGATGTTTCGGATTGGGTTGATATTGTCGCCATTGATTGCAGCGATTATTTGTCGATCGGATTAAAGGCGGATGGAACCATGGTATTGGCGGGCGATTCAATCACCGGCGGCATGCCTGCCCCGGATGTTTCCCTGTTGAAAAACCTTTTCGTACCAGCTATACATATTGAGCCATAAGGCGCACAGGTTAAGTGCCTTATTGATGTGAGCAAATCCTCTGATGTTAGTGTGACAAGGCAGTTCGCGCCTTGTCACCTTAATTTACTCCAATCGGCATAGTGCCATGTACTTCCCCGGTGCGCTGCCGGAATAGCTGAAGGGCCAACAGGTAGCCAGCACCAGCGTATCGCCTGCCGCGGATGGTAGACGCCACTCTGCGGTGTTTTCATATACCATTATCTCGGCTACGTTATACTTTGCCTCCCGACCATCGACATATACGAATCTGATCCCGTCGCCTATCACTGCATTTTCCAGCGGGCGCAGATGCTTTTTGTTCCTGTGCCCAAATATGACACACATACCGCTTTCGCCGGGCAATGCGCTCTCCGGCATCCAGCCCGGAGATGCCTTCAACGTATCCTCATATATGCCGCGGGCAATGGGTATCTCTTTACCATCTATCACCAGCGTTCCGAGAAGATCGACCACGGCGGGCTGTTCTGCTTCCGGCTCAGCAGGTGCGTCATCTGCTGCTTCCACATACGGCCCTTCCGGCTTGATATATGCATGGCGGATATTATCCGTTTCTTCCCTTTCAGGAAGTGATATCCTGACGAACGTCGTATCCTCAGCGGGTATTCCTTTGTGCATGAGGCAGGTCCCCGCCGCAATTAGAAGGGCGGCAACAGCCGCCCATACGATGACCTTATTCATATTCCCTCCTATACATGGGGCCGCGCATACATCACTATCTGCCAGCTGCCGCCGCTCCATATGTCCCGCAGCACCACCCGGCCCTTGGCGGAGCTTGCGTCCACTATGCGCCCACCGCCTATGTAAACGCCGACATGGTGTATCTCGTTCCAGCGTCCGCAGCGGCAGGCCGTCCTGCTCCAGAATATCAGATCCCCCGGCTGTAGGGCGGCGGAGGATATTGTATAGCCATTGCTCTGGCAGTGCTTCGCCTGCTCGACCGAGGTTCGGGGCAGCGATATTCCCGCCTGTCCGTAGGCATACCGGCTCAACTGGGAGCAGTCCATGACCGAATAAGGTGTGCCCACCTTAGATATTGCCGTCTGTGCTATCTGTCCACCCTTTGTCCCCGCTGGCAGATCCTTGACGATGCCTGCAAGCTCCGAAGACGTCATGCCGCCGTATATGTCTACATTGATAAGATCAGCGAATAGGGAATAATACCGCGGGCTCATGAGCTCCTCCAGCATTTCCATCTGATTTTCGTCAAAAGCGTACAGATTAGCCCCCTCGGCGTAACCAAGGCTCTGAATGCCGATATAAATATTCAAAGTGGTAGACGTTTGTTCCACAGGCTTACCGTTTAAAATAACGGTCGCTGTGGTACCCTCGGTATCGGTTCGCATGCTTACCGTGTTCATATCGTCGAATATGCTTTGCAGCAGCCGCTTCTTTTTGTCATCAATAGTCATCACCTCTCTTCCGCCTGCCTTGTCGGTGGTAACGCTCACTGCATATACCCCCAACACGTCAGTCCAGTTATTGACCATGAAAGAGTCGCCGTCGAACTCGCCCTCATATATCACGTTCACAGCATCGTACCCGCCCGAGGATAACCCATCTATGCGCACCTGCAGGCTATCCATAAATCCTGTGTTTATATCAAATATGGCCTGCTTTAGTTTTCCGGGGTCGGCCTCATCGGAAAAGAATATGCCAAATGCCGAGCAGAGTATGGCGGCAGCAGTACCCGCTGCTATTATTACGATTACTATCCAGCCGCTCGCGACGAAAGCGGCGGCGAATCCCTTTGCCGCAGCTGCCGCGGTTTTAAAGTCGGAAGAGGCGGCCTTTACTGTGCCGACGGTACTGCGAGCAGCTCGAACAGCAGCCTTTGCTGCCGTGTGCGCTGTTTTTGTCTGGCGCGCCGTTTCTGCGGCGGCGTTCCGCGCAGTCCCAACGGTCTTATCTGCGGCCTTGAAGGTGCTTTTCCAAAACTGCGCCGCCTGCTTCGGTGGCTTTCCGGGCTTTTCCGCCGTCTTGACGGCGGCGCGCCTTGCACGAGCAGTTGCCTTCTCTGCCCGCTTTGCCTTAGATTGCCGTACATGCTGCGGGATATGTGCCTTTGCGGGTTCGCTCTTCAAGATAACCCTTGCCGTATCGCCGACAATGTGCGCCGTGTCGGCGGCGAGTTCAGTGGAGCGGTCAAGTGCGTAGGCGGAGGGTGAGCTTTCCGGATGTTCGGCCTGCTCCCGCGCTCTTTCCTGGCTCCGCCTTGCGGCGGTGCGTATGGTCGAGGGTAGCACGCGCACGGTCCTTGCAAGCGTCCGAGGTTTACCGGGCATTGGCTTTTCCTTTATCTTATCCATAGCGGTCACAGCGATTCGGCTTGGCTGTCGGGCAGTTCAGGTGGCTTTGTCGTGAGGTATTTGTAGCTCAGGGTATGTGCTGGGAACCTGTCTTCAAAAGGCACTATGCTGCCGCCGCATTTCAAAAGTCCGTGACCGCTCGGAACGTTGGTCATATATGAGAGCTGATTCTCTGAAATGTTCAGCAGCTTCGCGAGCTCTATCCTGTCCGTCGCCGCCTGATTGAGCATGACGAGAAACTCGCTGTTGGATAGCATGGTGCGGGCGGTATGGCTCTGCAGCAGGTCATCAACGTTCTGTGTGAGGCCGGTGGCGCAGGCACCATACTTGCGGACGCGCTTCCAGAGCGCGAAGAGGAAGTTCGCGCTGTACTCGTGCTGGAAAAGTAGATATATCTCGTCGATAACGATCCAGGTTCGCCTTCCCTTCAGCCTGTTGGAGACGATGCGGTTGAATACGCTGTCCAGTACCACCAGCATCCCTATGGGCAGAAGCTGCCTGCCGAGGTCGCGGATGTCGTAGCAGAGTATGCGGCTGTTGGGATTCACATTGGTCTGCTGGGCAAAGGTATCGAGGGAGCCGTTAGTGAAAAGCTCTATCGCCAGCGCAACGTCGCGAGCCTCCGGCTCGTCCTGCCTGAGAAGCTCCGAATGGAAATCCTTAAGGGTGGGGGGCGTTCCGCCGTAGTTGCTGGACAGGTGCTTGCGGTATACGCTTGCCGTACAGCGGTCTATGAGGCTCTTTTCCTTTGCTGTTAGCTTGCCTGAACCCACGAGTTGCTCGCAGAGGGAGAGTATGAATTCGCTCTTGAGTACGACGGGGTTCTCGCCGTCACCGTAGCCTTCAGCCATGTCCATGGCATTTATGTGGCTGGGGCTCGCTGCCGCTATGCGTACCACCTCACCGCCCAGCGCCCGTATGAGCGGCCCGTACTCGGCCTCCGGGTCTATCACGATTATGTCATCCTCAGTCGATATGGCGAGATTAAGTATTTCACGCTTGGCCGTGAAGCTCTTGCCGGAGCCAGATACACCTAAGATAAAGCCGTTGCCGTTAAGAAGCCGCCTGCGGTCTATGAACAGAAGGTTCCGGGACATGGCGTTCTGCCCGAAATACACGCCCCGGTCATGGCATATTTCCTGCGCCTTGAAGGGCATGAGCACAGCTGTGGATTCCGTGGTCAGCGTCCGCAGCGCGTCTATTCTCCTGACCCCATACGGCAAAGCCGTATTCAGCCCATCCATCTGCTGGAAGGTGAGCGGGGTTAGCCGGCACAGGTGCTTCCGGCCTACGGAGAGCAGAGCCTCCGTGTCGCTGTCGAGCTGCTCTATGGTATCCGCTGCGTGTACGAGCGTCACCACCACGAACATCATGCGCTGGTCGCGGGTGGTGAGATCGTCCAAGAACTCCTTGGTCTCCCTTCGCTGAAGTTCCATGTCGTAGGGTATTACGGCGGAGAAATTGTTCGCCGCGTTCTGCCTGCGCTGCCAGTTAGATACATTCGTTTCAATGCCCAGCAACTTGTTCTGCATTTCCCTGACCGCCTCGTCGGTGGGTATGGGAATTATGTCTATAGACAGCATTAGGCTGCGGTTGAGTTCACACAGTTCGGATACCATGCTGTCCTTGATGTAGCTCGCGTACTCTTGAAGGTACAGGGCTCTGCCGAACCTAGCCCCCATGCCGAAGTACCTACCCTTGAACTCAAGGCTTTGCGGGCAGAAAGACTCCTTGAAACCATGACCCTTCTTCGCGGAGGAGTTCATGTCGAAGCGGAAGCTCGTTTCCTCCCCAGCACGGAAAAAGTCGTGGAATATGCGGAGCCTATTGGCGGCGTCGAGCTCCGTACAGCGGGAGGAGAGCTTGCCCAAGCGGGCCGTGAGGTCGGTCCCCACGCGGGCGAAGTAAGCCTTGGCTTCTTCCACGCTCCTTTTGTGTACGGATATCGTGATGTAGCGCTCCTGTACCATGCTGTTTTCGGAGCCGGTGATCTTGCCGAGCAGCATTTCGTTGTATTCCCTGCGCAGCCCATCAAGCCCGTCGCCTGCCTCGCGGAGCAGTATACTCTTTTCAAAGTCGGCGCGGTTTATCCTGCGATTGTTTATGGTTATCTTGGCTGTTGCGCCAGAGTCGAGGGAATTGAGAAGCTCGCTGTAATCCAAGAACATCGCGGTCTTGTTCTCCTTACCGGCTATGGCGTAGTTGACGTCCTCGAAGCGCCAGCACTTTGAATATTTGCTGCCGCAAAGGAATACCCCATCCGGCCATATGCGCCGGATGGGGATGGTATTCTGTACGGTTCTTGGGATAGCATAAGGTTCCTTGTCCTGCTTCAAGGTCTTGTCGAGGGTCTTTATCATATAAGGGCTTCCTCCTGCTCGTAAAAATGCTTGTTCCTCTTCCACTGCCTGCGGCGCCGCCTGATATTCTCCGCCTGCTTAGCCTCGAGGGCGGGGAGTATTGCGGCGGCGTAGGTGTTTTCGGGTACGCAGGCAAGGCGCTCCGGGGCGAGGAGCTCGCTGCGGAACCAGACCGCGGCGAATTGTTCGGCGGTCAGGCCGTGGTACTTTACAAACCCGCATACTGCGAAGGGTGCGGCGGCAAGTACGCATACCCAACCCACGTCAAAGTACACCGTATCGTGCGCCGCGAAGTACACGGCTGCAGCGGCAGCCACCGAAAGCAGCGAGAACACCGTCTGCCGCAGAGACAGGCCGAAGAACATACTTTCCTGATAGTCCCGTATTTCCTTGTTTATCTTTACTTCCATCGCTTGTCACCTCTCTGTTGTTTATTTTGATTATTACAGTCCCAGCATCTGCCTTACGGTGCTGTCGGCAAGCCGAACGGCGCCCACAAGCACCAGCAGGTTAAATGCGAGCTCACCTATATACGACCACACCATATTCACCACAGTCGTGTCCGTCACGGTGGGTTCCGACGCCGCCAAAGCGGAATAGATCACGCAGGAGAGTAATATGACAGCGCCCTCCATGCACGCGCCGGCGTATGATTTAAGAAAGCTCTTGCCTATGCCCTGGCTTGGCTCCCCTGCAAAGCTCGCAAGCGCCACCGGCGCTATGGCCGCATGGAGTAGGGTAAGCGCCCGGCGCCTTGCCGCATTACTGCGGCAGATTTCCAAACGCTCCCCTCCAAACCGGACGTACACCTCTCGGTGTATCCGGCTTTCCAGGTATCAGTCTAATTTTCCGTTGTGCAGCTTTACGTGGCACGAATGGCACAGTGCCATTGTTTTGCGTTTACGTGCAATCATGTGGCGTTCCCATTCTGCCTTACCACTTAAATCTTTGAGTTTTCGGACATGATGAATCTCAATGCCCTTTGTTTCGGCTTTGCACCATTCGCAAGTGTTACCTTTTAGGCGGTCAATCAGACTTGTATAGCGGCGGTTTTCATTCGTCCTGCTGATTATGTCAGGGTTTTCCGTCACTACAATCTTGTCGTCGTAGCGCATCCCCTGATTGTAGAATACGGTAGATTTTGTGCCTTTCTTCGTTGGATATGACACGATAAAATCCCCATCACGGCTGTACTTGCGAATAATCTTGCGTATGCTCGTCCGATATTTTCCGGCGAATGTTTTGTACATGCTGAATTTCATCACGTATAGAAATGAGTTCAACACCGATACATTGTGTGCTAACCGATAGTAGTTGTACAATCCACGCGCTTCTGCGTTGTACTGATTCAGGATTTCAATGTCGTCCAGTCGCATCAGTCCCGGTCTGCGTGTAGGTTCCCAAACTTCCTTTCCTTCCACCAGATTGATTTTTAACGCACCGTAAGAGAGCAAGCGGTTGAGCCATTTCTCTTTCGGTACATACAATTTGATTCGTCCGGTATAGGAACGTTTGGTATATCCTGTTTTCATACGGGTACTGTTTTGCTCCGAACTGGCGGTGATTTCATAGCCGAGAAAATGAGCAAAATCATTGCCATGTGTAATGAGTGTTTTTTCTGATGACATCTCCAAATGGAGCTCATTGCTGATAAACATTCCCACATCAGCCTTGACTTGTTTTGCGTCCGCTTTACTGCCGATAACACCGATAAGAAAGTCGTCGGCGTAGCGAACATAGACAATGCGCCTATACTCATTATCCATCGGGTCGCCATAAGGAATCGTTCGGAGATACTGGTTGATTTCCTGAATTTGCGCTGTTACCTCACGCCGCTTTTCCTCACTGATTTTGTTTTCATTGCGTTTTAGCCATTCCTGTTTTCCACGTCTTACATCAAGCGGCTTTTTGTATGCCGGATTGATTTGACGCTTTGCACCACAGTTAAAGGCTTGGGCATAACTTACCATGAATACATCCAATTCGTTGAGGTAGATGTTCGCCAGTATCGGACTAATTAGCGATCCCTGCGGCGTGCCGGAATAGGTGTTGTGATATACCCAATTTTCCATATAGCCCGCTTTTAGGAACTTCCAGATTAGGCCGATGAAGTGTTCATCTGTAATGCGTCTGCGAAGTATTTGCAACAAAACATGGCGGTCAATGTTGTCAAAGCACCCTTTGATGTCGCCCTCGACAAACCACTTCACCCCGGTATAATTCCGCTTAATGTGTTGCAAGGCTGTATGGCAGCTCCGCTTCGGGCGAAATCCGTGTGAAGCGTTGCAGAAAGTAGGCTCGTAAATACTTTCCAGTATCAGGCGCACGACTTCCTGAACAAGTTTATCGTCAAAGGACGGAATACCTAATGGGCGCATTTTGCCGTTTGCTTTCGGGATGTACGTTCTCCGGGCGGGTTTCGGCTGGTAACTGTAATCTCTCAATTTTTCAATAAGATTTTCAATCCGCCTCATACCCATGCCGTCAATTGTTTTCCCGTCTGTCCCGGCAGTCATGTTACCCTGTTTTGCCTGTATGCGCTGATACGCCAGCAAATAAAATTCAGGATTGTACAGATTACGATAGAGTCTTTGATAGTGGTAGTTTGCATTTGTTGCTTTGGATTTTAGACTTTCCAAAACATTTTGAGGACTTCTCATAGTGCCTCACGCACCTTTCCTTTCAATATTTTGGTTGATACCCTGCCGCCCTTCGCCATGTAGTTGGCTTTCCCAACCTCGGACTACTACGGCGGCTCCGTTGCCATATCGAATTTTCAGCGTCATCTTTCTTAGGCTTAACCCTTGAAATTTATCACCATAAGGCATTACGCATAGCCAGGTTTCCCCGGCGTTTCGGGTTAGGCAATCCCCGGTTAGATAACTGGAAATAGCTTGTTGTGATGTCGGAGTGGGTTTTCGTCCGTTTCCGCTTACTGCGGTTGACTGTCATGGGTATTACGCAACCAGCGAATACCTGTCCCCGGTTGCCACGACATACGGCGAATACAACTATCCTACGCCGTCGGCTCAAGTATGCCGTCTTGGACTGCCCTTCAGGCAGTTTAGCCTTATTCCTCGTTCACAACTTTTCATCTCACCGTTCAGCAGTGGCTTGATAGTTAGCCAGCTTGCGGCTTTCCCGACATGCTACACTCCCCATTGGGTTTCCCCGCCGGATAAGTCGGGTGATGATAGGCGATAGCTCACCTCCTCTCATTGATACCTTTTCCTACCGCCTTGCCAAAGGCGGAATTTCCAATTACCCACGGACTGCATTGGCTTACGCCGCAGCCCTTCCGGGCGCACAGTACAGCTTGAAAAAGCGGCTGTACACAGTAAGCACTACCACGAAGGACAGCGCCGTCACCAACAGACTCGCTATCAAGGACACTATCCACAGCGGTATGGAGTCGAGAAATCCCACGCTTTCTATCGCCGTCACGATAGAAGTGGGTACACTCAGTGGGGCCTGCCCATCGGCACTGCCCGAACCCATAATCTCGGATACCACTCCCTGGCATACGGAGAGTATCGCCATGAGCAGCTCCATGCCGTGGGTTATCGCGGCCTCAGCCAGCGCAAAGCGGATAAACATTTTCACCGCCACCTCCGGACGCTTTACCTCTGCGAAGCTGCCGCAGGTTTTTACGACGCCCATGACGAAGAAAAGAACCAGCAGTCCGTAGCCCATGGCCTTAAGGCTGCCGTGTACGTTTTTGATCACGCCCCATGCAGTCCCGCCCTTGAAGTTTTCCGGGCTTTCAGTTATGAGCCCCCATACCTCGTTCAGCTTGTCGTTCCATGTGTTCAGGGCGTTTTGCAGTATTTCCACGATCCAGTTGTCGCTCAAATCGAATCACCTCCAAGCGTGCGGTGAGTAGTTTCCCGCCGCACATACGCGATGCTGGACTTAGCCTGTGATGAGGTCCAAAATTTCCTTTGCAAACATTATGATTACGCCGCCTGCCAAGGTCAGGAATCCGTTAGCCCTCTGCGACGGGTCGTGCGATTTCAAGCTCAAACCAATCTGCACAATGCCTAAGCCCAGGAGTATAAGGCCTATTGCGCGGATGAGGCTGAAAATGAATTCCGAGAGGTTGTTAACTACCTGTAGCGGGTCGCCGTCCGCCAGCGCAGGCGCGGCGAACGCGAACACAGCCGCAAATGCACAGCAGACGGCAAAAAGGCGCCTTATGGTCTTGCTTTTCATGTGGGTTGATCTCCTTCGTATGCGTTATTGAGTATGGCATCGGCGTCGAGTATGTCGTAATCGCCGAACCTGCCGGGGTCGAGCATTACGTCCTCCACAGCGCGTGGGGTCAGGGTGTGATCGTAGGCGGGCGCGCTGCCGTCCGAGGTCATGCGTATATTGGGGTGAGCGAGTATGTCGTATTTATCGTCTAACATGGGCGGTTCGCCGCGTAGTAGCAGTATCGCATACCGGTTGTCGAGCTTTCTTATCTCGTCGGGCTGCAGTAGCTCGCGCCCCGTCTGCTGGTAGTTGATGGAATAACTTCCGTTTCTGCCCTTGCTTTGCCCATAGGTATTGGTATCCAGTGTTTCCTTGCCGAGCGCCTTTGAGAGATATTCGTGCGTACTTTGCTCGTTCCCGCCAAGATACAGCAGGCTGTCACAATTTCCTATGACGGATTCCCACGAATCCTTGAACAGAGCCTTTATCTGGGCGATGTTTTGTACGATGATGCTCACGGATATTTCACGGCCGCGCATGGTGGAAAGCAGCTTTTCAAAATCGTCAGGCAGACTCACATTGGCCCATTCGTCCATTACGGCATGGACATGGACGGGTAGCCTGCCGCCGTATTTCCTGTCCGCGAGCTGATAAAGCGTCTGGAAGCATTGGGTGTATAGCATACCCACGAGGTAATTGAGCGACGGGTCGCTGTCGGGTATGCAGCAGAACAGGGCGACCTTTCTTTCGCCCAGATCCTCAAGACGCATCTCGTCCGCACAGGTCAGCCCCGCTATCTGCGGCAGATTGAATGCGGCAAGGCGGACCCCTGCTGACACGAGTATGCTTTTGGCGGTTTTGCCCGCGGCCTGCTTGAACACCCTGTACTGCTTCACGGCGATGCTGGATGGGTCGCGCGCCTCCAGCCGCTCGAAGAGAAGGTCGAGCGGGCCTTGATACGACTCATCATCCTCGCGCACGTCAGCAGCGGCTATCATATCGAGTACCATGGCGAAGTTCTGTTCGTCCTCCGGCGCCTCCTTAATGAGGTACAGCATGAGCGCCTGCAAAAGCGCCGTTTCCGCCTTTGTCCAGAACGGGTCGGATTCATGGGAGCCCTTGGGGGTGGTGTTTTTGATAAGGTTGGATATGAGCCTTAGGACATCCTTGTCGTCTGAAATATACCGGAAGGGATTGTAGCACATGGATGCTTCCGGGTTTATAAGGTCAAAAACCCGAACGTCATAGCCCTTGCCCTTTAGCAGATGCCCTGTGGAGCGGAGTATCTCGGCCTTAGGGTCAGTAATGATATACGAGCAGTTGCATTGCATGATATTGGGCTTGGCGTAGAACCTTGTTTTACCAGCGCCGCTGCCGCCTATTACCAGCACGTTCAGGTTCCTCTTGTGCTTGTGCCCATTCAGTCCCATGTAAAAGCGCTTTGTAAGCAGCAGGTTATCCTCGTATTTCGCGGCCCTGTACCGCTTGGCGATTGGGCTGACGCTGCCCCATGCGGCGCTGCCATACTCCTCACGCCTGCGGTAGTTCCTCCTGTCTGAGACGCAAATGCCCATCGCCGTTCCGTAAGACAGGAGGAAAAGGAGTATGCATTTTGCCGTCCGATCCGTCCAGGCAAGGGCGAAGGGATCGGAAAGGGTAGCGGTCAGCGAGGCCATAGCTTCAGCAATGCTCATGCCGGGCTGAACGGCCTGTGCAAATAGCGCTGCCAGCCATATCACGGGAATACAAAAAAATAACAGCGGCAGGAGCTTTCTCCCGCCGCCGACAGGTGGCAGCTGCATATAGCGGTCACCTTACTTTCGATTTGGGCAGCTCACGTTTGGGGGAGCGGGCGAACGGCCGCCCATTCCGGACGCTGAGCTTTTTGTTATCGCGTATCATCTCATATAGCGTTTCCCTGACAGGCTTCCTATCCCTGCCGGCGTCGCCGCGCTCGGGGCGGTACGCCGAGCCGCTGCCGGAGGGCGAGGAAATCCCGCACGGATTCCCGTTCTCCCGGGCGAAAGGGCTTTGATCACCTCGGACCTTGGCGGTATCGGACTCTATCGAGCCGGTATCCACGACGGCGAGGCTCAGTCTGTCGAGCACCCTGTTCACTCGTGCTGCGTCTCTGGCGAATACCATGACGTCGGTTTCGGGAGCGGGGTTCCGCCTGTCGAGCATGGCGTAAAAAAGGAATCCATATTTTCTGGATTCCTTAGCGAATGCCCTGAGCTGCTTCGTGGGTATCCGGAACAGCTTGATAGGCTTGCCCTCCCGCAGCATACGCTCGATTCCGGCCCTGCCGCGGGTCTTTTTGTTCTCGTTGAGCACTGCGATCAGGTAAATTGCAACGTTTTTTGCCGCGAGGCCGGATAGCTTCAGTGCGACCTCCGTGCCCTCGAGGGTGTATTTCACCACCTGATCGGCGGCGTCTGAACTGTTTAGCATATCTGTTTCCTCCAAATCATAGAATAATAGTTATCTTCGCGGGCGTTCATGCCTCTGTGCGGTATGCTGTTCTAACTGGTTTGCCCGCTGCGCCTCCCGCACGTCCCGCAGCTTGCTTCTAATATACTCGGAGTGTTTTTCTATATCCCTGCACAAATAGATCTCCGCCCACACGGGGCGGAGGCGTTTGTTTATTGCCGCGATCTCCGGCTCGCTGCCCGGCTTGCGGTACAGCTTCTTCCGTTCCAAGAGCAACGGCTTTATCTGCTCCCGCAGTTCGGCGGTTCGGGCGTGGAGCTGCTCGATGGTTTCGTATCCCGTGCGGGAAAGATAGTGCATCTGCCGTATGCGCCGATTCAGCTTTGATATGTCCGCCTTGAGAGCCAAGGCTTCTTCCGGCCCTACGCGCCGGTTTCCGAGGCGTACCCCCATGCGCCGTAGGTAGTCAAAGTAGAGGGCGCGCAGCCCGCGCAGGGAAAGGGCTGCACGGAGGGAGGTGGGGCGCAGCAGTACACGCCGGTGCTTTGCGCGGCTTTCTCTGCGAAGTGAAGCCGTAAACCCCTCTGATATGTCCTCGCCGAGATGGATATGGGAGAGGCCTGTTTTTCGAGGAATAGGCTTTTCAGCCAATCTTTGCAGTATGTCATTCCAGCTGTAACCTTCGCCCAGCTTTTCGCCTAATCGTATATACCGCTCGGCGCCGGGAGGCAGCGCCTTCACGTATTTGCGGCGGGGATTGGCGTCTACCTTGTAGCCGCATTGCTCAAGATATTCCAGCAGTGCTTGGGAGCTGAATACCCTGTCGCTGGAGATAGCCCGGTCTATGGCCTCCCGAAGCACAGCTCTCTGGGTGGGCTCGCCGCTGCGCTCCGCGAGTATCTCGGCGTAATGCTTGCCCCGGCTGCCGGGTATGGGGCTGATAACCGATAGCCCGTTTTCGCGGCATAGATCGTCGGATATACGGCGAATGGTGAGGTAGAGGTCCTTTTCTCCAACATGATATTTCCTGCCGGTTATGCTGTTGACCGAGTTCCATACGAGATGGTTATGGTACTGAGCCGTATTGAGGTGCGTGCATATGATCACCTGATACCCTTCGGGGAGCAGGCGGCGGGCAAGCTCCAAACCGAGGGAATGGCAGCGTTCCGGTGTGACCTCGCCTGTCTGAAAGGACTGGACAAGGTGATACCCTTGAACGCCGTCCTCCTTATGGAAGCGGTGCTTTGCCGCCGTCATCTCCCGATAAGCGTTATCGTTGGAGCAGCCTATTGCGCTTTCAAAAAGGGTCGTTTCTGTCTTGCCACGGTTGAAGGCGTAATCGATATTGTTCTCCAGTGCGGTCTTTTTGGCGTCCTGCACATAATCCACAGACCGTTTTATGCTGTCGCGTATCATCCTGATACCAGTCCACGCCATATCAGTACCGTTCGCTCACGACGCGCCAGGCATCCGATATGAGGGTGTGAAGCCTGTTGGAGTCCTGTTCTGTCAGCGTATCCCCGGCACGTGAATGCCTTAGTATCTCGCCCACGCCGTTGGAAATGTCCGAAAGCGTGGCGAGCAGTTCTCCGTGATGCTCGCAGGGGCGCTGCGCCAATGTTGCGCCATTGATGAGCCGGCGTATGAAGGCGGCCTGACTCAACCCGCTTTCTTCGACCTTCCTCATGAACAGGCTATGTTCCGAGCTGCTCAAGCGCAGTCGTATAAGATATTTACGGTGGCTCATATTCCTTACCGCTCCTTTCTGTTTATCCGCTTTCTGGGCATGATGCCGCTGAGCTTGCCGGGAGTGTGCGGGATACTGCTTTTGTCTATGAGGCCGGCACCCTTGAGCCGAGCAGCGTAACGGGGATAGGCGAAGCCCTCCGACTGCACCAATATGCCGTCCTTTTCACCAGCCCCGATCACCAGCAAGCAATGCCATCTCTTATGACTGTCCATGCCCATATCTTTAATGTTGTCCGTGATGAACGCTCTGTCGGAGTTAAGATCCTCCATGAAATTCACAAAATCCTCATGGGACAATGTGACTACCTTTTCCACAACCGCAACGTCGGTTCTCTCATATTTCTGCTCCGCGCGTATGGCGTCCTTGAGACAGTTTGGCTTACAGGCGAAAAACAGGTTGCGTATGACCAATGGCTCACGGCCTTTTCTAACATCGTCCATATAATATTTCTCCCTACTGCGTTGTATTGTTGGGGGGTTAGGGGGATTGCCACCTTGAATGGTGTGCGAAGGGCGGCAAGAGCCCTCGGCGCTATGCTTGAGACATGATTCCCGGCCTTGCCAAGGCCTGTTGCACTCGCTGTTTATCCGATGCTACGATGGTAATCTTGGCTGTACGCAGCTGTGATGCTCATATATGATGCTCACGCGCAGGCGGACGTAGGAAAAGTGATGCTCACATGTGAGCATCACTCCGGTTTTAACGCCGTATGCATACGCTCCGCAGCAAGCTTTGCGTATTCACAGCTCATTTCAATGCCCGTAGCCCTGTATCCCTCCTGCACGGCGGCGAGTATGGTAGTGCCGCCGCCGCAGAAAGGATCGAGTATATGCCCACCGGGTTCTGCGATCTTCACGATATCGCGCATTAGACCGATGGGCTTTTCCGTTAGATGGATGCGCTGTTGCGGATTGGGGTACCGGAACACACCGGGCAGGCAGGGTACGGGGCGGGATATGGGCATATCGCCGTTGCTGCCCCATACTATGAATTCGCTCTGCTGCTTGAAGCGCCCCTTCTGCGGGCGGCAATTTTGCTTATCCCATACGGCGATGCCACGCCATATCCAGCCCGCCCACTGGAGAGCATCGGTCAGAGAGGGCAGCTGCCGCCAATCAATGAATACCGCCACCGGTGCGCCGGACTTGGAGATGCGGCGGCACTCGGATAGCCATTCCGCCGCCCAATCCGTCCAGCTCCGCTGGTCCTTCGCGTCACCGTCAAAGGGAGGGGGTGCGCTGTCGCCCATGCTGCTGTATTTTTTCGTGGTCGATTTAACCTTCTCGGCCTGAGTCCTGCCGCCCGAAGCATACGGGGGATCGCAGATAATGGCGTCGAAGGCGTCGCACTCAAAGGCTTTGAGCACCTGCAGGGAGTCGCCGTGCAGTATGCTCCAGTTTTTTTTCGTCATTTGTGGATCTCGCTTTCGTTCATTATAGAAAAGAACCCGCGCTATATGCACGGGTTGCTTTTTGCCGCCCTCCGGCGGCAGTTCGTCATGTGCTCTTTTGCCATATCGTTATAATCAAAGCCCTCGGGAACAGGCAAAAGAAGTGCGAGCTCGTATTTATCCCGATAGTGTTCTTCTATCCGTTTTGCGGCGTACCTGCCCGCAAAGTCATTGTCGGTGCATATCTCTATACGGCGTATATGCGGATGCTCTGAAAGGAACTGCTCCAGCGCCGCAGGGGGCTTAGGTGGGCGGCGGGCAGCTCTGGCCATTTCCGGGCCGGGGGCGTATATGCCGCCGAGCGCCAGCCGGTATTTGTCCTTCCACGACCTGCCCTCCTGCTCGTCCAGCGTCGCGTGGCTCATTGCGTCTATTATGCTCTCATATACGGCTGCGATATCGCTCTCGCCATCTGGGCTGATGCGGCAGCCGTACTTCTTTTCGCTACCCTCGACGTCCCGCTTGTAGTTCCTGCCCCATGTGCCGCGCTTGCAGGCAAAACGGGGTGTGCCTTCCTTGTCCCGTGCTACGAACACGACGTTGTGATGTGGCATATCCTCGTAGAACAGACCCTGCTCACGGCAGAAGTCCAGCACGTTCATAGAGATTCCCCGGCTGTGGAGGTAGGATACGGCGCGATCGCAGTCCGGGGAGGGGCAGGGAAGCAGGAGAGCCTTTCTGGGCTTTTCCGCAATGAGCGCTGGGTCAAAGAGTGGTTGTTCGTCGCATAGCTGCCGCACAGCGTCAAGAAACGCCTGCCCACGCACATGGATTAGTAAATCGAGGGCTGTTCGCCCCCCTATATCCCTTGATTTCCAATGCCACTTGCCGGTTTCTTCATTGATCTTAAAGCTGTCGTGGCTGCGGAGCTCGTATTCGCCGCGCCCGCAACGCTTAAGGTCGTAGGGCTCATACTTGAGCAGGTACTCTATGGCTGTCATGCGCCTGGCCTGCGCGATCTGTTCGCGGGTAACGCCGGCCATGCCTTACCTCCCGACGGCGTCCAGAAGCTCGTTCACACGATCGGTTTCCTCCCACGGCAGGCAGGTTTTGCCGAAGTGCCCATAGTTGGTGGTATCCGTAAATATGGGCTGATAAAGTCCCAGTTCCTCGCTTATCACGGCGGGGCGGCAGTCGAACACCGCGCGGACTGCCTTGAGAAGCTCAGAGTCCGAAACAACTCCGGTGCCGCAGGTATCCATGGATATTTCTATCGGTTCCGCCACGCCTATGGCATACGACAGGGAGATCAGGCACCTTCTGGCGAGCTTTGCCGCTACGATGTTTTTGGCTATATACCTTGCCATGTACGCGCCGGAGCGATCCACCTTGCTGGCGTCCTTGCCGGAGAACGCGCCGCCGCCATGGGGTATGAAGCTGCCGTAGCTGTCTGCCATGAGTTTTCTTCCGGTCACGCCGGTGTCGGCTTCAGTGCCACCCAGCACAAAGCGTCCGGATGGGTTCACAAGCAGGGTGAAATTCTCCGACAGCGGGATGTCCTCGAGCGCGGCGAATACGACGACGAATTTTACCTCGTTTTCCAGCTCGGTCAAGTCCTTATCTTCGTCGTGCTGAACGGATACGACCACGGCGCTGACCTCCCTGGGTATGCCGTCCTCGTAGATCACGGACACCTGCACCTTGCCGTCAGGCTTGAGGCCTTTTATAAGCCCCTCGATGCGGGCGAGGTTGAGGAGCCTTGTGATTCTGTGAGCAAGCACACAAGGTAAAGGCAGCATTTCAGGCGTTTCGTCGGTGGCGTAGCCGTACATGACGCCCTGATCGCCCGCACCCTGTCCGTCGGGATCCTCCTCGGCGGGCGCGTCCACGCCGCTTGCGATGTCAGCGCTCTGGCTGTGGATGAGGATATCCACGTCGTAGCCCTCGGGATCGTAGCCCACGGCCTCTACGGTCTGCAATACGATACGCTCAATATCCGGCATTTCTAAGGTGGTGATCTCACCTGCCACGATGATTTTTCCAGCCGTCGCCAACACCTCGCAGGCGACGCGGGCATTCTCGTCTTTCATTAGGCACTCATCTAGGACTGCGTCGGCAATCAGGTCGCAGAGTTTATCGGGGTGCCCTTCGCAGACGGATTCTGCGGTGTATGTTATGTGCTTCATATATGTTTTCCTCCTGTTTTTGTGTTGGTAGGACAAGAAAAAAGGCGCTCCCGTGTGCGGAGAGCGCCTGATGCGTCAGATGGTATTGCTTTATCTTTCGTCTTTACTGCGGCATTTTAGATCCCGCGCCTGTGTCAGCGTCTCTATTCGCTCATGGAGTGCCTGTTCCATATACGCTTCCAGCATATAAAGCATAGGACTTTCGGTTTCGTCCTGCCCCTGATAGCTCTGCAAGCAGTAGTAATAACGGCCTTTGTCGGCAAACTTCACATCGATCGGCGGGTAGCCGGCTTTCATCAGCTCAAAATTAAGTATGAGCCTGCCCGTGCGCCCATTGCCGTCTATGAAAGGGTGTACGCTTTCAAAGGCGAGATGAAAAACAGCAGCTCTCTGTATAGGATGCCATTTCTGCATTTCGCCGTTGTAGCGCTCCATGAGCTCCGCCATCTTCTTCGGTACAAACTGAGCCGAAGGCAGCACCACATCTGAGCCGCTGATGTGTACGTTCACGGTGCGATAATGTCCGCGTTCATCTTCATCCCTTAAAAGTATGTGGCTGTGGATGCGCTTTATAAGTGCTTCCGTAAGCGCAGATCCCGCTTCGGCTTCCCGGCGCACCAACGCAAAGGCATCGCGGTGGCCGATGGCATCCAAATGGTATTTGAGCGGCTTACCCTCGATGGTCATATCATCCTTTAACACCAGCGCGGTTTCCCGTTCCGTGAGGGTGCTGCCCTCTATGGCATTGGAATTATAGGTGTAACGTACCATGAATTCTTCCATGAGGCGTTCTTCGGTGGCAACGGAAAGAGGGGGCAGCGCCCTCAGCTTCTTATACAACTCGTCTATTTTTTCAAACATGGCATGGCCTCCCTTCGTTCAGATTGAGTATACCATATAATCCTTGTGTGCAGACAGTATTTTCGTTGGCTGTTTATCTTTCAGGCAGCGGAGAAGCTCGTCAATGGTGATTTTACTTATGCTCAAAATGTCGCCTTCATAGTTATTTATTGTGTTTTCAGCAACTCGCGGCTATGGGCATCATATATCCTCATCCAACTCGTCAAACTCGAATAGCGCCATGTAGGTTATGTTGGATTTATTGTACATACAGTCGTGATTAGTATAATAATGCAGATCCAATTTAGTGTATGTGCCGGCTGTCAGGCTACGCTCAAAGGATATGCCGTTGCTGGTCGTGCCGTAGTCCAACTGCTCCCACTGCCCGGTCAGGCGGTTGTAGCCGCGTATACGGCCAAAGTCCTCGCCGCTGTGCCCCTCCACCGGGGGGACGACAAACTTGTAGTAGACCAGCGTGGCGTCCTCAATGCCGGGTTCGGAGATGGAGCTGTCTGGGCCGGTGAGCATGAGATTACCTGCGCGGTTTGGGTCGCCCATGAGGAACATTATGCGCTTTGCCAGGCTTTCTGCGCCGAAGGGATCAACGGCCTTTACCTTTACGATCTGCCTGCCGTCAGGGTATGCATACGTTTCGGAGGGACGGTTCTCCCATATATACGTCAGCGGGTCGCCGTCAGGGTCAACGGCGCTTGCGGTTATGGTAACGTCGCTTCCTGGCAATATAAAGGGCGTGGAAGGGGTGCGGGTGATCGCGGGGCGGGCAGGTGCGCCATTGGAAACGATGAAGCTTATATCTTTCCAGTCGGAATATGCTCCCAAAGAATCACGAGCACGGACGCGAACAGCATGGCTGCCGAGGCCGTAATAACCGTCGACAGAGCGCCCGTCCCATTCAAGGGCGACGGGGTCGCCGTCCGGGTCGGAGGCGGAGGCTGCGAGATTTACAAGCACCTTGGCGTCCCTTATATCCGAGCGCACCTCGGTTGCCGTCGCTTCTGATATGACCGGCGCCCGGTTTATGACCGATATACTGCGTGACTCTGAGAATATCCGCCCTGTGCGCCGGTCAATGGCGGCAGCAGTGATGCGATATGAGCCAAGCTCCGGCAATGACAGCCTGCCGCCGTCGCCGGTAAGGGCACTTGCGGGAAGCGGAAGGGTTTGGCCATTGCGTCCCACGCTCCACAAAAGGGGCTGCCCATTCAGGTAACATTCGCCCATCTGCACGGCAAACTCGGTATCCCTGTACGTCGTATCCGGCAGAGTGAAGGGAAAACGCAGCGGCAGGTACACCCGTATGCTGTCGGCATGCGTCTTTCCTGTTGCGGTCATGCCCGTCAGCACGTATTGCCCTTCTTCGCGGAATGTGACCATGCCGCCGCTGTCGGCTAGATTGCCGGAGAAGGCTTCTGCAAGCGGGATTGGCGTGCCGTTCCTTGTTATAGACCACACGACGCCACCGTCATCCCCCTTTAGCACGTCGATGTCCACTACCGTGTCTGTATATGCCGATCGCGGCAAGCCGAAGGTGAACTGGCCAGGCGCGTATACCTCTATGGCGGAGGTTGCGGTCACAGCCTTGCCTGCACTGTTCCTAGCAACGGCTATGAGGGTGTACCGCCCGGCCTCGGCAAAGCAAACTGTGCCGCCGTCCACGGTGAGAGCGCTGGTCATGCCGGAGGAATTGACGGCGAGGCCGAGCGCGTTTTCCTTTGTCAGCGACCAATCCACTGACACTGTGTTCCTGTGCGAGGTCTGCACCGCGATCTGGGCGCCGGCGGCTGCCACGGCGGGCAGACCGAAATCGAATGAGGGGGCAGCCGGTGGTTTTTTGCCGTCGTTGGATGGGAGGGCTGCATAGGGCTTAACTGTCGGGCTTGAAGGCAGCTCCTGCTGTATCGGAGCGGGAGTGGGCGATGCAGCAGGCGTGACGCCGGGGCCTGAGGGGAGTTCCTGCACAGGAGGCGGCGTGGCAGCAGGTGTAGGCGTGGGTGTGATATCTGGCGTAGGCGTCGCTTGGATCAGGTCCGTGGAATTGGGAGCCGACTCTGGCGTCTGTGCGTTTTTTCGCGCACTGCAGGATGCAACGAAAATGACGATCAGCGCGGCAAGCGCCAAGCCGCCTGTGCCGATGGCGAGCAGCTTTGTCTTTCTGTCCATGCTTCTTTCCTTTCATTCGATATGGATAGAGCCGCCCCGAAATGGAGCGGCCCAGGCTCTATAAAATAAAACGCTATCCTCGCCTCCTTTGCACAGCCGCAAGCGTAATCGCTCCCACGATGAGAACGGTCAAAACTATTGCGGTCACGACATTGAACCTGTCGGAATCCATGCCCAGTTTTACGGCGGGCGTGTTCACTACCACCACCTCCTTGGGTGTTTCGCTGGTGTGCGCCATAGTTATCCCTATACTCTGCGGTACAGCGGGGAAAAAGCCCTGGGGGACTACCGCTTCTTCCAGCTGGTATTGGCTCGCGGGAAGGCCGTATATGATGGCTTCAGCATTTTCATCCGTTTGTATAACGGATTCGCCGCCGTATACGTCGTACCAATAAACGCCGTCCCTGAAGGCGAATGTAATGGGCATTGTAAAATCATCAGCCCATTTTAGCCGGAACGCCGCGCCCTTCAGGGGCTGCTGCGTCTTGGCGTGGACCTTGCGGATCTTCAGTGCCAGCGGGAGGTCCACCACGGAGAGAGAGGTCTCCGCAGCTCCGCGCGCCGCAGGGCTTTCCGTGCCTACCACCGTAGAGATGGGCGCGGAAACGGCATAACCGATGGGGGCGGCCAATTCCACGACGGTATATTTCCCTGCGGGAAGATAGAATATGACCGCCTGGCCGTTGCCGTTGACGGGGAAACTCTCAGCCCCCACTTCCTCCGCCCCGGCGGGGCGATATGTGCCGTCCTCTTGGAGCGTGAGCCTGACTGGCCTTCCATATTCATCCTCGAGGCGGAAGACGGCGCCCGCGAGCAGTGCCTTCGTTACGCCGCACTGCTTTTCTATCAGGAGACGGGTGTTGTCCATATCCGCGCTATACGCCGAATGAGGCGTGGCATCGGATACGGCCCGCTGTGTTTCAGCGGCTAAAGCGGGCGGCGATATACCTAAAACGGATATAATGGCGAGCGCAATGTAAGGTATGCGTTTTGTGAATTTCATTTTTATCCCCTTAAAATATGATTAGCGCCCGTCATATCGGCGGGCGCGGTCATGGCTGTGTTTATCGTTCACGGTCGTTGTCTCTATGCTTTTTCTGCGGTGGGGGGAGCGGTTCGAGCTTCAGCCTGTCCGCTTCCTCCCTGGCTATGACCTCGATGCGGCAGCGCTTCAGGGCATCCTTCAGCGTTTGCAGCGGGATGCCATTTTGCTCGTAGCCCTGTGCAATGCCGGTGTAATAGGAGAGGGAGGGGTAGGCGGGCCGGAGGCCGTATTCGCGGGTCATCACATACGCCATGACGTTGTAGGTATTTCCCGCCTTGTCCATGACAGCCACATCCTCTTTCCCATATAAGCGCGGGAAGCCCTCATACCGATCCAGGCTCTGCTCGCATTGGGGTGTAAGCTTCCACAATAGCCCCTTTACCTGATATATGCTGCTTGGCGCTATGGTTGCCACGCCGCAGCCGTGGCGGCTGCCCCGAAAAAGCAGGCGGTATCCGTTGAGAGTGACGGGGAATAGCGCCTCCGCGCCGGGGCAGCGGCGCTGCATCTGGTCGAGGTTGATATTGCTGCCGTATGCAAAGTACAGCCTTTCAGACGTATCAGACATATTCGGTCACCTCCATGAGCCCGGCGTCCTCCAGTATGGCGAACATAGCTCGTATGCGTCCGTCGAGGCCGGTTTCCGGCAGAGCCATCTCTTTTCCGTAAGCCATCTTGTACGTCCTTTGGATATGCCGTATATATGCTTCCGCGTCGGAAATGTATGCGGCGTCGAGCAACAGCTCGCGCAGCGACTCGATTATCTCCTGCGGGCTGCCCTCAAAAGTCCTGCCGTATGCTGTGATCTTCATATTGTATCCTACCTTTCCGGCTCTCGCCCTGTATTACCTTTTTCGTAGTGATCCTTGTCGTAGCGCCACGCCCGGTTACCGGGGAGAGATGACAGCAGATGCTCGCGCGTATTTTTGTATTCCTCGCCTATCATGCCCATACGGAGCAGCCACGTCCTGAACGTGAAGGCGGGGTTGTCCGTTTGCGTTTTCCGCATCTGGCTACCGCGCTGCTCCAAGGCCTGGGATGATATGCCAAGCGCAAGGTGAACATAAGCCTTTACGCGCCCCGCGTGGAGTGTGGAGTTGAACATCCTGTACTCGACCGTGCCGCGGTAGAACAAGGAATGCAGGTTGAGCGCGTGGTACCGTGTCCAGTTGTAATGCTCGGCGGTGTTCACCTCCCCCTGATACCATATCCTTTCCAGCCTTGACCGGCTTGCGTCCGCCGTCATGCGCCGCGCCTGCCGCAGCATACCTTCGCGCACAGGCTTGCACCATCGCTCTACCCGGCTTTCGGGAACCTGAAGCGCCTTAAAGAGCAGATCTTCCTTGGAGTACATGATGGACATGAGATTCTTAAGAGACTGGTTATCGAAACGGGAGGCGTCGATATGCACATGAAGCCCACAGGAGTCGTTGACCTTGGCGTGGGCCCTTCGCACGGCGCGCACAGCCTCCTGCAGCTTGGGCAGCTCGCTAAATTCGAGCTTGGGCGTGACCATCTCTACGCGGTAAACACTGTCGCTGCTGGCGGCATATTCGCCGCGGTTCCAGCGCTCGGCCCTGATGCTGCCGTCGTTCATGAACTTCCAGACCTTGCCCTCTGCGTCCTTCACCTCCCAGGTATCATAGCTGCGCCCGATATGCCGCGGCGTGGTGTTCCAAAGCGCGGCCGCGGCCTTTGCCGCCTGTTCTCGGGTCAGCCCCGTCATTTCGATTTCTACGCCGAATGGCAGATCCTTCAGCATATTCCGCCGCCTGCCTGCGCCTCATCCCACACCGCTTTGATCCTGCGCCCTATGGCATACACCACGTTGACGGTCACGCCATTCCCCGCCTGCTTGTAGGCTTGGCTGTCCGAGGTGACGGCTAATATCCTGTCTATCTGATCCTCCCGGAAGCCCTGCAAACGGAAGCACTCACGTGGCGTCAGCCTGCGTATGCGCCCGGAGAGCGTGACGACGCCCTGTGTGCTGCCCGTGTCGAGGGTATGGGCAATGTCACGCCCGACCCTGCCGCGGCGCGTATTGTTGCCGGCGTAGGCGAGGTCTACTGAATCGCCTGCGCCGGCCTCCTTATACCCCCTGCGCGTGGCTTCCTTGATATGAAGCACGCCGGAGCGCTCGCCCTTGTGGTGTGATAGTGTGGTTTTTCCGTAGTGCGCGGTCACACACCGGGCATTATCTGTGAGCCTTGGATTGCCTGTACACAGGTCGATAAAGCGGGAATCGTCCGTTTCCAGCACGGCGTTCTGATCCTGATTCCGGTTCAGTCCCCTAAAATTACTTGCGTTGAGGGCGTATGCTTCCCTGATTCCGTGGGTGATGCCCTCTTTCCGGTTGAAACCGACGGCGTACAGCCCGGTTTTTCCACCCATGCCGCCGGCTCCCGCTGTCTGTGTGCAGGCTATGCCGTCAGGGTCGTATACCCGCGCCCCCTGCGGGCCTCCCGCTATCTGTACAAGAGCTTTTCCATTTGCGCCGAGGACAGGTAGTATTTTTCCGGCGCATCCTTCTCCAATATATCCGACAATGAACACCCTCCTTCGGGACTGGGGGACTCCGTGATCTTTGCTGTTAAGCACTTGCCACTCGACATGATACCCCAGGCGAGAAAGCGTCCCGAGTATGACGGCGAAGGTCCTGCCTTTGTCATGCGACAGCAGGCCGGGTACGTTTTCAAGAAGAACAAAAGGGGGCTTTTTAGCTCCAAGTATTCTGGCAATCTCGAAAAAAAGAGTTCCGCGAGCGTCGTTAAAGCCCTTTCTGTGTCCGGCGATGCTGAAGCTCTGGCAAGGAAATCCTCCGCAAAGGAGGTCGAAGCCGGGCAACTCATCGGTGTTGATGTTTCTTGCGTCATTGCAAAACCACTCTCCTTTCGTGTCAAATAGGGCGCGGTAGCTCTTATCCGCGTGCGGGTCTATCTCGCAGTGCCCGACGCATCGCGTGCCGGGTATCCGCTCCAAGGCCGCGCGGAAGCCGCCCGCGCCAGAGAACAGGTCAAGGTATTTCAATCATTCTTCACCTTCCTTTTGTAAAGCAAAGAGGAAGCCTAGCATATTCTCCGGAATATCGTCGGCCTCTCTATGCCCTTGTGTATCGAATTGCGGCCGGTAATCCCTGAGCGCCCGGAGCGTTTCACGGTAGATAAGGTCGCCGCTGAATTCGTATCCCCGAAGGAGCAGCGAAAGGATATATGTATGCCGTTCCCCGGGGGCTTTTGCCGCTATGCTGGAGATGACCTCGCGCTGGAGCGGCTTTGCGGGGTCCAGCCATGCCACGGCGCGGGCCTTTTTCCTACCCACGGCGCCACATGCGCCCTACGACCGCTTCAAAGGCCTTGGCATTTACACATACATCATCGAGGCATATAACGCGGCACAGGCCGTCACAGGGCGCGATGCGGGGCTTGACTATTTTTGCCCCGCCGCCCATGAAGACCACGGGTATGGCCTTGAGGTCAAAGCCGCACTCGCTGATCTCGGACAGCACCCGCTCCACATACAGCCTGCCGTGGCGCAAAACTATGGCCTTGGCCTGCTCGGGGACGCTGCACGCCTCCTCTGACAATACCGCCTGCACCTGTGCGTCCGTCATGGAGATCCCGAGAGAGCGGCGCACCTGCTCCTTTACCTCGTCCATGCAGCGTATCATGCCCATTTCAAGGCTGCGGCAGGCACCTGTGTCCACGTTGCCCCGGTCTATGCGCATAAGGTCGATGGTCCAGCCGCCGATATCCGCCACCACGACGGAGGGTTCGTCGCGCAATATGGCGGGGTTGACCGCTATGGCGCAGTATCCCTGGGGCTGGATCACGGCGTCGAGTATGTTGATCTCATATTCCATACCCTCGAAGCGGAATTTCATGGGCTGGGAATGGGAGAGCAGATAGCGCCGGAACGCAGACTTGTCCCTGCCGAAGCCGGTAAGCGGCAGGCCCGCTGCTATGACTACTTCGGCCTTACCTTGGCCAGTGCGGTGTCCTATCTCTTTAGCGAGCGCCGCGAGTGTGAGAAGAAAATAGTTCTTATTTGCGGTCTTGTCCTTGGTAAGTGGCTGCCTTCCGCCGCCGCAGACAAAAAAACGGTCCTCGAATTCCAGCAGCCCCTGCTGCACAGGGGGTGGGGAGTCGAAGGCCGCCACGCCGGAGGGGAAGGCAAAGCTCGCGGTCTTTATGCTGGCGTACCCATGGTCGATGCCTATAATGAACGGGGTCATCTCGCGTCACCTCGATTCATATGTTTTCTGACAGTGCTCATCTCTTGCTCAGTTTGTATGCAAAAATCCCCGCTGCTCTGCCAAAGGCTGACATACAGTTTCCCTATATCGGTTTTGACAGGGCGCTGCTCCATACTCTCGCCAAAGCCATCGCTGTACTGCCCGATCAGGTAGTTTTTGAGCGCTGTCATTTCCTGCGCCGTCAACGGTGCATATGCCGACAGAGTCGCAACGCCCATAAGCTGCCCATCTACCACCTCGGTTGTCACGCCGATACGTCTGACCTTTTTGGCGACGCCGTCATCTTTACGGTAGTACGCCATGAGACCACGCCGTATCTCCTTTTGGCCGCGAGAAAGTTCTCTGACAAAGTGCGCAGTGATCTCGGCTTCAAAATCAACGGCGTCGAATGAAGAAATATCCTCGTATACATCCTCGTTGCCGTCGTTTATATCTGCGGCTATGCTAAGAGGCGAGTACAGCTTTATTTCCTGCAACTCCGGTTCGGGGGCAGGCACGGATGAAATGGGCAGGATGTCGTAGTTGGTGTTTTTGATATTCTTCTCACCGATCAGAGCGAGGAACTCCTGCTGCGCGGCTGGGGTCAGGTCTGAAAAATAGATATCGAAGGTATTATCACTCATACGATTCTCCTTCCCGATTGCGGCAATGACAAGCTGCGGCTGCGGCGCATAGGGCGGCTGCGATCATACACGCGGAAATGCCGCCGCTGCTGGTATCGCCTGTTTTCGGTGGCAGCATCACGGGCTTTATTGCGGCCGGCGTGGGCGTTGGAACTGCGCTCTTTTTGTTTACGATATCAACGGGTCTGCTCACATTTCCGGCCTTGTCCACGGTGAAGGAGTATCTCGTGCCGTTTATGTCGTAGCCTGCAGGGGCGGCTGATTCAAAGTAGGTATATGTAAAGCCGGAGGAGAGGTTTCTAACGACTACCTTTCCGTCCTTATCCGTTTTGCCGCTGAACACCTCTTTGCCGGAAGTGTCCAGAACCTTTATGGTCGCGCCCTCCAGCGGCCTGCCATGTTCATCTACCTTTTTCAGTGTAACGTCTGCGAGGGCGGGAGGTGTTTCGACCGCCACGGGGCGGTTAGTGAATGCCCAGTATTCAGGATCGCCGCCCTTGCCTGATATTCGCAGGGTGTGGCGTGCGCTGTCCAGCTCATAGCCCTTAGGAGCCGTTACCTCGTAGTAGGTGTAATCGGTATCGTAGAGTATCTCTACATCCGTAGTCGCAATGCCGTTTGCGTCCGTTTCGCCCTGCCAGACCTTTTTTCCGGCAGAGTCATCTATGCGTATGACCGCGCCTTGCAAAGCGGCGCCGCTTTTTTCGTCCGTCTTTTTGAATTTTACGGTTCCGCCGGCCTTGACGGGAGGGGCGGGGGGATTGACGGTAGGGAGTGTAAGGCTGGCGCTTGCACTGACGGTTTTGGGTACGCCGCCGGTGCCTACCGGCTGTGCGCTGCCGCCGTCGGCAGGGGCGTACATACGGCCGCGGTTTGCGTCCATTGTCACGGCGTTGGCGGTATTTGCACTGACAGAAATCGTGATGGGCTCCGTCGGCACGCCGTCTGTACGAAGGTAGAACGGCTGACCCTGCCGCACGGAGGAGATAGCATTGCCCGAAGTATCGGTGAACCGGATAGCAAGGCTGCCTGCGCCGGTGTACGCAAGCTGCGCGTCGCCTGCGGATAGCATATCCGTACTTATGGCAAACGGGCCGAACACATAGCTGGTGCCTTCTTGCGCCGGGGTCATGTCGGCTGGATGCTCTATTCGGATGGATTTGCCTATCCTGGCGTTTCGGTAACCGCGGTACTCGGCACGCTCTTTTGTAAGATAGGCGTACAGGAGCTTCAAATCCTGATTGCCGTTGAGCATCCTCGCGCCTACATACATCCCGTCCGTGCCCTTTATGAGCGCGGGCTGGTGATGCCATATCGCCTGCTGTACGGTAGCATACACCGCGTTTTCCGCAAGCCTTTCCGCCTCCGCCGCAGAAATATTCTGCGTTGCCTGTATCTCGGATACCAGCCTTGAAAAGTTCGCCTCGGCATCGGACATCATAGTATCCATGGGGATGGCGGGGTAGGTATGCTCTACTACCCACAGCATCTTGTCATAATTCGGTCCGGCAGGCCACGCGACGGTGGCGTAATTTTGCGGGAGCTGAGCTATTGAGCCTTCCTGTCCCGCTGCGACGGTGGGCGGATAATGCTCCGTCATGTCGAGGCAGTAGGCGCTGAAGGTCTGGCCGTCTGCCGTATGCACCCATATCTTCATGACGTTGTCCAGCCCTGCAAGGCTGCCGTTTTGTTCATTGCCGTTTGCATCCATAACGGAAAACCTTGCGTCTGAGAAGTTGAGTACATAGTCGGCCTTGGTGTAGGCTGTTACCGCCTCGCCGATATCCGGGACGCGGGAGGGGAGGGACACACCTTCAGCGTAGGCGGTCATGGGCATGATGAAGAAAAGCGCCGCACAAAGCAGCGCAATGAGCTTTTTCATATTTGTTTACCTCCTGTAGTGTTTTTAATCCTGTGAGTTCAGTATATCGGGCAAATTTGCGTATTCGCGGGCTGCGAGGCCGCAAAGGTAACGCCTCCTGGTTATGCGGCCACTTATATACAGTTGCCGCCACTTCACCTTTTTGTCCGTAACGAGGCAGCCCCTTATGTTCCCCTGTATCTGGCGTTTTGCCTCGTCTAGCGCCTTTGTGTCAGTGGAATTGCCGACAACGGAATAAATGGTGTCGTTGCGCTCTCGCCCTGTAGCCAATATCTCCCTGTCGCCGTGCTGGTCCTTACAGCCGGCTATAACGCTGTGGGCGGCCCTGTTTGCCTCCATATCCCTGAGTTCCCTGACGCTGGCGGGCTTGCCGTATTTTTTCACGAGCCTGGTTACCTCACTGAGTGTTACGGTTTCGTTTTTGAGAATAGCCATCTGTATGGCCTTACGGTGCTTTTTATCTAACCTCATTTTCCTGACCTCCTGCGAGCTTAGGCTTCGATATGCCGCGAATGATCTCCTTGAGAAGCGATAGATTTTCCAGCGCCCCGTCTATGGCATCAAGTTCCAGGACGAGGTCGCCGACGCGTATGTGGGCATATTCCATCCATATACGGACGTTTTCCTCGGATACCTTCATGTGGTACGGCTTACCGATTCCATCGATATAACTCTGGGCGATAGCACCTTCGCTGTCGATGCGCTTGCTGTACCGCTGGAAATCCCTTTCCATGACCATGCGCGTTGCCTGGGCGCCGCGCTCTTCTTCCGGTACGGCTTCGAGGTTCTTTACGGCGTTATATGCCTGATTGATGGACATGCCATTATTTTCCAGTGCTTCCTTGATGGGGGCGGGCGCGTGTGCGTCTATTTGAAGAATCTTGTTCATGGTATCGCGGGAAATGCCTACGGAGTCTGCAAGCTCCTTTGTGGTGTTAACTGAAGGCAAAAACGACTTTTCTGATTTCGGAAAAGTCGTTTTCCGCTTTGATTCCTTTGCTCTCGCCCTTGCTTCGATCTCCGGCTTCAGTTTTAACGCAATCTGCCCAAGCTGGTATTTCGTCAGATTCCTGCGCCCTTTTTGTGTATTCACCATCCATTCCTTGGCGGCGAGCTTATCCTCAAAACCGAGGATCACCATGCGGTAGGGAATGCCATGCTCGGTGCAGACGTCGTACCGGTGATGTCCGTCCAATAGCGTCATATCCTCCATGCAGATAATGGGGGAATAGCAGCCGTTTTTCAGTATGTCGGCAGCGAGAGCCCCCCGTTCTTCGTTAGTGATGGGAGGCAATAAGTCGCGCAGTTCCGGGTCAATGACGGGACTTCGCTCTGTGGAGAGGTACTCCCTTTTGGTTTTGTCCATGCGCAAGTTTCCCTACCTTTCCCGCTGCTTGGGCCGACCGGTGATGCGCGCCGGGTTAGCCTTCTCATATTCCGGAGTGATCACCTTAAAATCGTCCACGCTGGGAATCAGCGCGAGGGAACCGCCGCCATCCCATTTCATGTGGATGGAGCCTATGTCATCGACAAAGGCAACGGTTCCGCGCACGCCTGCGGGCATTTTTTCTCCCACCATTTGCCCGCTTAATTCTATGCGCGTACCGGGCGCGTACCGCGCCTTGACGGATCGTACCTGATACGGCTTTAATTCTTTTTCCATGCGTCATCTCTCCTGTCCGGCACGGCTTCGCCGCCGCACCTCTAACATATCGAGTATTGCGTCTTTGATATCCTCTGAGGAATACCCATCGGGAAAGAATCCTCGCAGTTCCTCCGCCTTGAAGGCGATCTTTTCAGATGACGCTCTGCCCCACTGCAGAAGCCGCGTTATCCTCCCTTCGTCCAGCTCAGAGGCCTTGGACAGCTGCCTGAGCGCCTTGGCCTGGGTCAGCGAAGGGCATTTCTTTGTTGCTGCGATAACCCCGCGCAGCATTTCCTGCTCGACGGGGCTGAGGTAGGAAAGTTCCACGGCAGGGTGGAACTTCAGCTTGCCGCCGTCCACGAGTTCCAGCAGCTCGGGGGCCAACTCCGTGAGCCTGAGGTAGCGCATGACGCTTCGGTAGTTGTCTCCGGTTTCCTCGCCCACTATCTCGGTCGAGCGCCGCCCGTCTGAGACCAATAGTCCCAGCGCGCGCTTTTCCTCCAACGCGGCGAGCTTCAGCTTGAACGCAAAGGCCTTTTCGGAGGGGAGTATTGCCGGTCTGTGCAGGTTGGAGTCCACCATAACTATGGTGGCGGTGTGATCGTCCATCTCCTGCACGGTTATGGGCACCTCAGTCTTGCCCGCGAGCACTGCCGCCGTCTGCCGCCTGTGCCCGCTTACTATCTGATATCCGCCTGCGCCATCGGGACGGCACAGGATGGGTTCGATGACACCGTTCTCGCGGACGCTCTCCACAAGTTCCCGCATGGCCTCGTCCTGCACGACCTTGAAGGGGTGGTTGGGGAAGGGCTTGAGCCGCTTTGGGTGAAGGCTTGTAGGCAGGACTTCCCCGTGTGCATGCTGCTCCCTTTCCACGGTCGGCTCGAAAAGGTCATCTAACGGCCTTATGCTTATGCGCCCTGCGCTGTTCCCTCTCGGCATTCTCCTTCACCTCCGCTGCCAGATTTGCGTATGCTTCCGCCACCCTGCCCCTGGGATCGTGGGCAAAAATACTTTTCCCCTCCGCCCCGCACTCCATGGCACGGACGCTCATGGGGATCTCACTGTCGAATACCTTTACGTCCCCGCCGTAGGTGGAGCGGATAAGGCCTGCCACATCCTTCGTGAAATTGGGACGCTTGTCCATCATGGTGACAAGTACGCCCTCGATTTTGAGGTCGGGGTTCATCTTGCGGCGCACCTTGCCGTAGGTCTGGAACAGCAGTTCCAGCCCTTTTGCGGAGAAGAACTGCGGTTGAGTGGGGATAAGCACGCTGTCCGCTGCAACGAGGGCGTTGATAGTCAAGATGTTCAGACTGGGCTGGCAATCGATCAGTATGCGGTCATAGAAGGGACGGACTGCGTCAACATACTGGCGCAGCATATTTTCCCTGCCGTATTCATTGATGAGCAGGTTTTCGTACCCCCGAAAGCTGGATGGAAGCGGGCATGAGGTCTATGCCCTCTGCATGGCGTATAACGCCCTCGGAGGGGTCGAGGGGCTGCTCAGTTATGGCCTTGTCGATAACGTCGGAAACGGTGTGCGGGAGCTCGTCCGGGTTTTGACAGCCCAGCGACATGGTGAGGTTTGCCTGTGGGTCGAGGTCGATGCACAGCACTTTTTCATCCTGCCGGACAAGGGCGGCGGCGAGGTTTACTGCGGTGGTGGTCTTGGCGACGCCGCCCTTCTGGTTGACGATCGCGATTACCTGTGACATTGGGAATGCTCCTTTCGTTGTAGTGCTTCTAAGCTGGCGCTGAGCGTTATATCGCTTTTCCAGCCAAGTAATAATATTTAAGGGGGAGAGTGTGAGAGGGGGTAAGCGGAGTTCCCCTATTCCCCGATGGCGGTAAAACAAACTGCTTTCAAAAGGGCAGACTTTTCCTATGAAGCCTTGGGAATGGAATTTATAGCCTTTGCATATTGAATTGAAAACAAACTGAAAACGGTGAATTTAGGGCTTGAGCGGCATGAAAAAAGCCCTTGAAACCAACGGATCGGCAGCTTCAGGGGCTTAAAAACGATTTATAATCGCCCTTTGAAAAAGTGCATCTACGGCAATCTGATTTTTTGAAAAATGGCTTGTGATAGCAAAAAACCCAGACGTTGTCTGGGCTTTTTGTCCCTGCATCTAAATTGACTGGGAATACTGGAGCTGATACCCGGATTCGGACCGGGGACCTCGTCATTACCAATGACGCGCTCTACCAGCTGAGCTATATCAGCGCGCGTTGCTCACGAACGATATGTATTATAACCAATCGGCGGCCATAATGCAAGTGTTTTTTACAAAAATTATGCGGGGCTAAGCATGGGCGGGCTTACTGCTGCTTTTCCAGCCTGTTGAGCACCAGCTTGTAGCCGTCCGCGCCGTAGGTCAGGCAGCGGCTTACGCGGGATATGGTGGCGGTGGAGGCGCCGGTGGCCTCTGCGACGTCGGAGTACTTGCAGCCGTCGTTTAGCAGCTTCGCCACGCGCAGCCGCTGGGCCATGGCCTGCACCTCGCCTATGGTGGCCACGTCCTCGAAGAAGCGCGCACACTCCTCTTCCGTCCTTAGGGAAAGCACGGCCTTAAAAAACCACGCCGTTTCGGGGTTGGTAAGATCCTTCCGGTACATTGCTTTTTCGCCTCCTTATGATACGATTATACCACGGCGCTTTAGTTATTTAAAGTGCTGAAAAGATTCAGCCGGGGTATCAAAAAATCAAAACATAATAAGCCGCTTTTGATTGACCGGAGGGCTCGGGGTGATGTATGATATAAAAAGACAGTTATGTATTCAAAAAATCTTTGCATTTATCTTAAAAAAACACTTACGGAGGCTGTTTCATGACAAAGTATGCAAATAACATAGGCGTAAGGGTGCCTGAGCTGCTGCTCCCCAACAGGGACGTGGATATGACCAAGTGGGCGGTGGTGGCCTGCGACCAGTTCACCTCCCAGCCGGATTACTGGGACGAGACCGAGAGGATAGTCGGCGACGCGCCCTCCACTCTGCGCATAATGCTGCCTGAGCTGTATCTGGACAAGCCGGACGAGGCCGAGCGCATAGCCTCTATAAACGCCCACATGAAGGAATACGTTGAGAAGGGCGTGCTGGAAAACAAGGGCGAGGGCTTTGCCTATGTAGTCCGCTCTGTGGACGGCAAGACCCGCAAGGGACTGATCGTGGCGCTGGATCTGGAGAACTACGACTATACCAAGGGCTCAACCACACTTATCCGTGCTACCGAGGGCACTATAGTCGAGCGTATACCTCCCCGCCTTCGAATAAGGAAGGACGCTCCGTTGGAGATGCCCCATATACTGGTACTCATAGACGACCCCGAGCGCACCGTTATAGAACCCATAGGCGAGAAGCTGGAAAAGGCCGAAAAGCTGTATGACTTCGACCTCATGCAAAAGGGCGGCCACATAAAGGGCTATCTCGTAAAGGACGAGGGCCAGATAAGGGGCGCCTTAGACGCGCTCGAGGCGCTTATCGAAAAGGAAGCATACGCTAAAAAGTACAACACCGATCAGGCCCCCCTGCTCTTTGCAATGGGCGACGGAAACCACTCCTTCGCCACGGCAAAGGCCAACTGGGAGCGCATAAAGGCCGAGAAGGGCCTCACCGCAAAGGACGAGCACCCCGCCCGCTACTGCCTCGTGGAGCTTGAGAACGTACACGACGAGGGCATAGTGTTCGAGCCCATACACAGGGTCATATTCAACGTGGGCGACAAGGCCGGCTGGATAAAGGACAAGCTGACGGAGCAGAACGGAGGCTGCGAGGTAAAGCACTTTGCGAGCATGGACGAGCTGCACAAGGCCATGGACGGCAAGGCCGGCCATGTTATACCCTTCGTGGACGGCAAGGGGGTAGGCTGCTTCTATGTGGAGCATCCCGCGGCGCAGCTGGAGGTGGGCACCCTCCAGAACGCCCTCGACATACTCATCAAGGAGACCGAGGGCGCCACCATAGACTACATACACGGCGCGGACGTGGTGATGGAGCTGGGCGCCCGGGAGGGCAACATGGGCTTCCTGCTTCCCCCCATGGACAAGAGCGCCTTCTTCCGCACCGTCATATTCGACGGCGCGCTGCCCCGCAAGACCTTCTCCATGGGCGAGGCCAACGAAAAGCGCTACTACCTGGAGTGCAGGAGCATAAGCGATTAAGCCCGATAAAAGCCAATAAAAGACAACAGGAGTGGGATTTTTCCGCTCCTGCTTTCGTATGCGCTTTAATGTGTGATTTTCCAGGGGATTTCCAGCGTCATCATTTCATCGCGGGGGGCGTTGCTGTAACGGCCCTTTTTCTTTGAAATGTCGTCAAAGCGCACCCTGTCGTCAAGCACGGGGGAATAGGTGCAGCAGTTAATCACGCCCTTTTCCTCGTCCACGTCAAAGAACATCATATAGCCGCTGCCGCCATGGTCGTCCGCCGCCTGATAGTTGCATATCATCTGGTATACCCTGCGGTCGGGCGCTCCGTCCCCGTCGTCGTCGAACTCCTCCGGCACGCAGGCTATGTTGTAGCGGTGGCCGGAAAGCACCATGTACACGTTGGGATATTGCGAAACTATCTCCTCTCTGAGCAGCCGCCCGTCCTCAAGCAGCGTCAGGTCGGTGTCAAAGTAGGCGTGGGTGCAGAGTATGGCGGCCCTGTCCGGGTATTGCTCCAGCACGCTTTTTATCCAGCCTATGCCGCTGCGCTCGATATGGTAGCCCATATATATGAAGATATACCTCGTCCCGCCCGCGTCTATGAGGTCGTAATGGCCGCGGTTATCCTGAAAGCTGCCGCCGTAGCAGTCCCGGTAGCTTGCCTGCTTTTCCCCGAAATAGCGGCTGAAATTATCGTAGAGGGCGTCGTCGTGCTTTACGTCGTGGTTGCCGGCGCACACCCCCGCGGGTATATCCGCTATGGAGGCCATGGCGCGCACGGCGTTTTCCCACTGGCGCTCGCTGCCGTAGCTGTGTACCAGGTCGCCGGTGTGCACGATGTACTTCAGGTTCAGCTCCTCCTTAGCGTCCCGCAGATAGGCGGTCATGGCGTAAAAGGTGGAGGGGAACCTGTTGGAGTAGTGCTGGGTGTCGCTCATCCAGGCGATGGTGTAGCGGCTCTCCGGCTCCTGTATAGGGGCGGGGGTGGAGGGCGCGGGGGAGGGGGCGGCCGGGGCCGGGGATACCGCGGGCCTCGAGCAGCCCAGGAGAGCCAATGCGATAAATAATGCGGCAACGCCGCTTGTAAGTCTTATACAACGCTTCATAAGGGTAATTTTAACACAGTATGCGCCCCAAGGTAATAGTGAATTATTGATGAATTATGGGAGAAAAGGAGGAGCCTTATTTGACAAGGCGGGCTTTGAGTGTTACCATGTGGAAAGAAAAAATAAGGAAGGCAAATACCCCGGATGCTAAGCAAAAAGGAACTCAAAAAATTCAGGGAAGCCCGCGACGAGCTGCATAAAAAGGACGAGCCCTACAAGAAGGCGGCGAACAGCGACTTCATAATATACCTGCTGACGCTCATGGCGGTGGCGATATTCATACGCACCTTCATATTCGAGCCGGTGCAGTGCATAGGCATATCCATGTACCCCACGCTCGTGGGCGGGGAGGGGATGTTCACGGAAAAGCTCACATATACCGTTTCCGCGCCGCAGCGCGACGATATAATAATCTGCCGCTACCCCTACCACACGGAAAAGTGCGTCAAGCGCGTTATAGCCACCCCGGGTGACAGGATAAGAATATCCGACGGGGCCATATACCTGAACGGCGAAAGGCTGGACGAGAGCGCCTACTGGGACGGCTACATAGAGGACAGCGATATGCCGGAGGTGACGGTGCCGGAAAGGAGCCTCTTCGTGGTGGGCGACAACCGAAACCACAGCGGGGACAGCAGGCAGGTGGGCTTCATACCCTACTGCCAGGTAAAGGGCAAGGTGCGCGCCGTGATGACGCCCTTCTCCCATGCGCGCTGGATCTGATAAGCATAAAGGCGAAGGAGAAAATCCCCTTCGCTTTTTTTGTTATGCAAACTCCCCCTGATATACTCAAATCTTATGGTAAAGGGCGATTGTAAAAGGGGCGGGGGAGGTTATATAATAAATAATTGGGTCAGAATTGCATATTTATATATTTTTTTGGTGAAACGAGGGGGAAAGAAAGGGTATGAGGATAGGCTTTGACAATCAAAAATACCTTTCCATGCAGTCGGAGCATATTATGGACAGGCTCGCCCGGTTCGGCGGCAAGCTGTATTTGGAATTTGGCGGCAAGCTGTTTGACGACTTCCACGCCTCACGGGTGCTTCCGGGCTTTGAGCCGGACAGCAAGGTGAGGATGCTGCTCCAGCTAAAGGACCAGGCGGAGATAGTCATAGTAATAAACGCCGCGGATATAGAGAAAAACAAGGTGCGGGGCGACCTCGGCATAACCTACGATCTGGACGTGCTCAGGCTCATAGACGCCTTCCGAAGCATCGGGCTTTACGTGGGCAGCGTGGTGCTTACCCAATACAGCGGCCAGAGCGCCGCCGTGGTATTCCAGCGCCGCCTGGAGCAGCTCGGCATAAAGGTATACCGCCATTATCCCATACCCGGCTACCCGAACGACATAGAGACCATAGTGAGCGACGAGGGGTACGGCCTCAACGAGTACATAGAGACCTCCCGCTCCCTGGTGGTGGTGACCGCCCCCGGCCCGGGCAGCGGCAAGATGGCCACCTGCCTTTCCCAGCTTTACCACGAGCACAAGCGGGGCATACGGGCCGGCTACGCCAAGTTTGAGACCTTCCCGATATGGAACCTGCCGCTGAAGCACCCGGTAAACGTGGCATACGAGGCCGCCACGGCGGATCTCAACGACGTGAACATGATAGACCCCTTCCATTTGGAGAATTACGGCGTGACCACGGTGAACTACAACCGGGACGTGGAGATATTCCCGGTGCTCAACGCCATGTTCAGCCAGATATACGGCGAGTCCCCCTATAAGTCCCCCACGGATATGGGCGTGAATATGGCGGGCAACTGCATAACCGACGACGAGGTATGCCGGGAGGCCTCTCGGCAGGAGATAATACGCCGCTATTACGCCGCCATGTGCTCCGCCCGCCAGGGCATGAGCGACAGCAGGCCGGCGGAAAAGATAAAGCTGCTCATAAACCAGCTCGGCATAACAGTAAAGGACAGGCCGGTGATAGGCGCGGCGGTGGAGCGCGCCGAGCATACGGGGGAGCCCGCCGCGGCGATAGAGCTTCCCGGCGGCGAGATAATCACGGGCAAGACCACGAAGCTGCTGGGCGCCTCCGCCGCCGCGCTCCTCAATGCGCTGAAGCGCCTTGGCGGTATACAGAAGGATATGCACATCATATCCCCCATAGTCATAGAGCCCATACAGGACCTGAAGGTGAACCACCTGGGCAACCACAACCCGCGGCTGCACATGGACGAGGTGCTCATAGCCCTTTCGATATGCGCCGCCACCAATCCGACGGCGGAGGTGGCCATGCGGCAGCTGGGCAAGCTGAGGGGCTGCGAGGCGCACTCCACCGTCATACTTTCCGGCGTGGACAGCAGCACCTTCCGCAAGCTGGGCATAAACGTGACCTGCGAGCCCAAATACCAGACCAAGAAGCTCTATCACAAGTAAAAGCAAAAATAATAAAGGAACGGCGCGCCGTTCCTTTTTGTATATGCGTTTGTCAGACGTTAAACCTGAACACCACTATGTCCCCGTCCTGCATTACATAGTCCTTGCCCTCGCTGCGTATGAGCCCCTTCTCCTTGCAGGCCGCCATGGTGCCGTGCTCCACCAGGGTATTGAAATTCACTACCTCCGCCCTTATGAAGCCCTTTTCAAAGTCGGTGTGTATCTTGCCCGCCGCCTGGGGGGCCTTGGTGCCCCTCGCGATGGTCCAGGCCCTTACCTCCTTGGGGCCGGCGGTGAGGAAGCTGATGAGGCCCAGCAGGGAGTAGCACTCCTTTATGAGCTTATCGAGGCCGCTCTCGCCAATGCCCATCTCCTTGAGGAAGTCCTGCTTTTCCTCCGGGGAAAGCTCGGATATCTCCTCCTCTATCTTGGCGCATATAGTCAGTGCGCCCGCCTGCTCCGAGGCCGCCGCCCTGTACAGCGCCTCCACCTGGGGCAGCTCCCGCCCTATATCCTCCTCGGATATGTTGGCTACGTATATCACGGGCTTTGAGGTGAGCAGGAACAGCCCGTCCACGTACTCCCTCTCGTCCTCCGTCAGCTCCATGCTGCGCACCGGCCTGCCGGACTCCAGATGCGCCTTTATGCCCCGCAGGAACTCAGCCTCGGCCAGCAGCTTCTTGTCGCCGGACTTGCTGTTCTTTTCCGCCTTCTCGATGCGCTTGTCCATGGTGTCCATATCCGCGAAGATAAGCTCTATGTTTATGGTCTCCATATCGCGCACGGGATCCACCGAGCCGTCCACGTGTACTATGTTTTCGTCCTCAAAGCAGCGCACCACATGAACTATGGCGTCCACCTCCCGTATGTGGGAAAGGAACTTGTTGCCCAGGCCCTCACCCCTGTATGCGCCGCGGACGAGGCCGGCTATATCCACGAATTCTATGGCGGTGGGGGTGTACTTTTCCGGGTGGTACATTTCGGCAAGCACGTCCAAACGGCTGTCCGGCACCGCCACCACGCCCACGTTGGGCTCGATGGTGCAGAAGGGGTAATTGGCGGCCTGCGCCCCCGCCTGCGTTATGGCGTTGAAAAGCGTGCTTTTGCCCACGTTGGGAAGTCCTACTACTCCGAGCTTCATATACTTTATCCTCTCCAGACGGTAAATTGAAATTTATAGGTCATATACCTGCCTAATAATTATATGTTCCCCGCCGCGCCTTGTCAAACCGGAGCTATAAGGATATACTTATTTATATGGAAAAGCTTGAAGGCAAGGTAAAAAACGCCATAGATAAATACGGCCTCATAGACAAGGGCCAGCGGGTGCTGGTGGGCCTGAGCGGCGGCGCGGATTCGGTGGCGCTGCTGCATGTGCTGCTCAAAATAGCGCCGGAACGGGGATTTGAACTCTGCGCGGCCCACCTCAACCACGGCATAAGGGGTGAGGAGGCGCAGCGCGACCAGCGCTTCGTGCAGGAGCTCTGCAAAGGGCTCGGTGTGCCGCTGATCTGCGAGGAGACAGACATACCCGCCGTAGCCCGTTCAGAGGGCAAGACACTTGAGCAGGCGGCGCGGGAGAAGCGCTATGAATTCCTCCGCCGGGCCGCCGGGGAGCTGGGCGCGGACAAGATCGCCGTGGCCCACCACATGGACGACCAGGCGGAGAGCATAATGCTCCACCTCATACGGGGCAGCGGCCTGAAGGGCTTGATCGGCATGGAGCCCGCCCTGGGGGATATAATACGCCCGCTGCTGTGGGCGAGAAGGAGCGAAATAGAGGAATACGCGGAGCAGAACGGCCTGCAATACTGCATCGACAGCACCAATTTGGAGCGGGACGCCAGCCGCAACAGGATACGCCTGGACCTCATACCCTATATTCAGGAAAATCTTAACCCGCGCTTTGCGGAGGGGCTTTGCTCCATGGGTGAGCTGCTTCGTCAGGACGAGGAATACCTGCACGGGCTGGCCCGAGACGCGCTGAAGGAAGCAAGGACTCAGGAGGGCTACGACAGGGCCGCCCTCGCCGCGCTGCCCCTGCCGGTGAAAAGCAGGGCGATACGCATAGCCGTGTCCGAGGCGGGGGCCGAGACGGACGTGGAGCGGCGGCACATAGAGCGCATAATGGATATGCTTACGGCAAAAACCGGCGCCCACGCGGACATACCACACATAAGCGTATGGGTGAGCTACGGCAGTATATGCTTCGGCGCGCCGCAAAACGCCCGCGAGGTGGACGCGCCCTTCAATACCGAGGGAAAAACCGCCTTTTGCGGAGGTTTTTTCTTTGCAGAAGCTGCCGAAGGTGGTATAATAAAGGATAATGCTGTCGCCTATATGGACAGGGACAAGCTGCCTTCCGGCCTCAGGGTACGTACCCGGAGGGACGGGGACAGGTTCCGGCCCGTGGGCTCTCCCGGCGGGAAAAAGCTGAAGGACTTTTTCATAGACAGGAAGGCGCCGAGGGAGCGGCGGGGCATACCCATGCTCTTTTCGGGAAACGAGGCCCTTTTCATACCGGGCTACGGCATTTCCGACAGGGTAAAGGTGGACGAGGGCACCAGAAGGGTGCTTCGCGTAACGTATACCGAGGAGCGTTAAAAAAATTTATATTACCGGGGGTTAAATATGTCGGAAAAGACCGATCTCAACAGGGTAGTGGACAAGGTGCTCATAAGCGCGGAGGAGCTGCAAAGGCGCATAGCCGAGCTGGGCGCCCAGCTTTCCGAGGATTACGAGGGCAAGGACGTGATATGCGTATGCATACTCAGGGGCGCGGTACACTTCTTTTCAGACCTTGTGCGGCAGATGACCTGCATGACAGAGCTGGATTTCATGTCCATATCCAGCTACGGCAACGGAAAGAGGACCTCCGGCATAGTGCGCATAGCCAAGGATATGGATATAAGCATAACCGGCCGCCACGTGCTGATAATCGAGGATATAATGGACAGCGGCCACACCCTTAAGCATCTTAAAAAGGTGCTGGGGGCGAGGGAGCCCGCGTCGCTGAAGATATGCTGCCTGCTGGATAAGCCCTCCAGACGGGAATGTGACATCACACCGGACTACACCGGCTTTACCATACCCAACGAGTTCGTGCTGGGCTACGGGCTGGACTTTGACAACTTCTACCGCAACCTGCCCTACGTGGGGGTGCTGAAGCCGGAGTATTACGAATAATAAAAAATTACGCAAATTCATAATTTGTTAATAAAAACGCGGCAGGCCGCTTGTTGACAAAGCGCCGCCCATGGCGCAAAATGTATGAATCGACATATTGTATTGATAGGTAAGAAGCATGATGAATATGGAAGCGGAACGCATAAACGAGCTGGAGGAAAAGCTCTGGCAGAACCAGGCCAAGGCCGGCAAGGCCCAGGAGGCCGTGGATAAGGCGCAAAGCACCCTCAGGACGGTAAAGGACATGGAGGCGGCGCAAAGCGTCATAGACGCGGCGGAGAGCGCCTTTGAGGAGGCGGAGGCCGATCTCGCCCATGCGGAGGAGGATATCGCAAGGGCGGAGGAGGAGCTTAAGGAGGCCAGGGAGCTGGCGGCGGCGGAGGCCGGGGAAGCGGCCGAGGGTCAGGAGCAGCCCAAAAAGAAGGGCAGGGCCGGCCTGGTGATAGGCATTATAGCCGCGGCGGCGCTCATAGCCGGCGGCGGATGGTTTTACTATACGAGCTTTATGCAGGGCGCGGGCAAAAACCAGGAGCCCGCGGAGGAGGTACAGCCCGTGGAGATGCCGGACCTCATATACGAGGCCGCCGACGTCGCCCAGAACATACTCGAGGATAAGGGCATAGACGCGGACATACTCTTCGTATCCTCCGAGAAGGTGCCGAAGGGCCTTGTGGCGCTGCAAAGCGTCAGCGCAGGGCAGGAGATAGGGGACGGCAGGAAGGTGACGGTATACATAAGCATGGGCCCCGCGCCCACCCCCACGCCGGAGCCGAGCCCGCTGCCCACACCAACCCCAAAGGCGAGCCCAAAGCCCCGCAAGACCAAGGTGCCGGAGATAATCATACCTCAGCCGGCAGTTACGCCCTGCCCCGTCGGGTGAGGGGGCTAAGCCTTGACAGCCGGTTCGGCTGTGAGAGGGCATTGGCCCGCAAGAACGCGAATAACCGAGGAAACATATATAAAGCAACATATAAGGAGAAGATGATATGAAGAAGTTGTCCCTGATAATGGCTGCGCTCATGGCAATAGGCCTGTTCGCCGGCTGTGCGCAGCAGGAGAACGCCGAGCAGCTCCCCGGCGATGAAGAAGCTCCCGCCAAGGAATATCAGTATATCACTGCCGACGAAGTAAAGACAATGATAGAGAACGGCGAGGAAAAGGTAATAGTCGATATACAGCCGGAGGAGTATTACGCACAGGGCCACCTGCCCACCGCCATCGCCACTTATGCATATCCCGCGGATACGGACGCGCTCAGGGCCAAGCTGGACGACGCCCTTGAAAAGATAGACGAGAAGGAAGGCCCCGTAATAATAGTGGGGCTGGGCGGCAAGACCGGCGCGGAAAACGCATACGACTACTACCTGCAAAAGGGCGTTGAGGAGGATAGGCTCAGGATACTCGAGGGCGGGCAGATGAGCTGGCCCTACGAGGAGCTGAAGTGGTACGACATAAGCTACCTTTACATCGCCCCCGACGACCTTGTGAAGCTGCTCAAGGAAAACAAGAACGTCATGCTCATAGACATACGCCAGAAGGAATACTTTGACGCCGGCCACCTGCCCGGCTCCATACCCACCTATTCCTTCCCCAACACCAACAAGGAGCAGTGGGACGCGCTGGACGAGCTGAACGAGCAGATAGAAAAGACCCTGGACCCCATAGTGCTGGTATGCATGAGCGGCACCAACGGCGCGTACAACGCTGTGAGCCACTGGGCCACCAAGGGCATAGACCCGCGCAAGTTCTACATACTTGAAGGCGGCGGCACAAACTGGCCCTACCCGGATATGCTGGAGGTAACCCCCAAGTACCAGTACATAACCCCCGATGACATGAAGGCCAAGATAGACGCCAAGGAGGATATGATACTGCTCTCCGTGCAGACCAAGGACAGCTACAAGGAGGACGGGCATCTCCACGGCTCCATAGAGACCAAGGCGTACCCCGCCAACACAGCGGAGCTCCGCAAGAGGCTGGATAAGGCCGCGGATAAGCTCGCCGAGAACGACCTGCCCATATATGTTATGTGCATGGAGGGCAAGAGCGGCGCGGAGAACGCCATAAGCTACTATGTAAACGAGAAAAAGCTGGATCAGAGCCGCTTCTACATCATAGAGGGCGGCATAAAGGGCTGGCCCTTCCCGGAAATGCTGGAAAGCGCCCAGACTGATGCGGCGGAAGAATAATACGGCTGAACACGACAAACGGCGCGCTCATTTGAGCGCGCCGCCTTTTTGTTTTGTATTGCTTTATTTGGCCTGTATCTTTTTGAGCCTTGCGAAGCGGGGCAGGCCGTTTTCCAGCGGCCGGTCGGGCGTGCCCTGAATGAGGGGCAGGGCGTAGTCGATGAATTCCCTGCTCACGTTGTTGCCCTCGGGGTTTATCCATTCGAGGGGGACCTTCTTTTCGGCGTTGGCGACGTCGGTGAGGTCCATGAGCTTTATGCCGCAGAGGTAGCCGCCGTTCTCATCATATTTGCGCTCAAAGCCCACCATCTTGTCTGTGGTGCCGGATATGGCCTCCAGCACGGCGGTCTTGCCGGAGAGGAAGGACTCCTGTATGTCGGTGAGGGAGGCGAGATGGGCGCCGCAGCGCTGCATCAGGGAGAACTCTATGCCGCGCACCTTGCAGCCCACGGCGCCCTTTATGTAGTTGGCGAGGTAGGAGGCCAGGCCGCCAAGCTGCTTGTGGCCGAAGGCGTCCACAGGGGCGTTCTCCGCGCCGTATTCGGCGATCAGCTTGCCGGAAGCGTCGTGTATGCCCTCGGACACGGCCACTATGCACTTGCCGCTCTTTTCGTATACGGCCTTTACATCCGCAGCGAACCTGTCGAGGTCAAAGTCCCGCTCAGGCAGGTAGATTAGATCGGGGCCCTCGCCGCTTATGTTGGCAAGGGAGGAGGCGGCGGTGAGCCAGCCCGCGTGGCGGCCCATTATCTCGATTATGCATACCATGCCGGTGTCGTATACCCGCGCATCCTTGTATATCTCCATGCAGGTGGTGGCGACGTACTTGGCGGCGGAGGCGTAGCCGGGGCAGTGGTCCGTGCCGAAGAGGTCGTTGTCTATGGTCTTGGGCACGCCCATTATGCGGCACTCATAGCCCACGGACTGCATATACTTGGATATCTTGTTGCAGGTGTCCATGGAGTCGTTGCCGCCGTTGTAGAAGAAGTAGCGCACGTCGTACTTTTTGAATATCTCCAGTATGCGCTTGTAGTCGGAATCGTCCACGGAGCTGTCCTTTAGCTTGTAGCGGCAGGAGCCGAGGGCGGAGGAGGGGGTGTAGAGCAGGTATTCAAGCTCCCTTGCGTCCTCCTGGCCCATGTCGTAGAGCACGTCGTCCAGCACGCCCTTTATGCCGTGGGCCGCGCCGTATACCCTGGTGATGCAGCCGGAATCCAGCGCCGTGCGTATAACGCCGTAAGCGCTGGCGTTTATCACGGAAGTGGGGCCGCCGGACTGGCCTATTATGCAGGAACCCTTAAGCTGTGACATTTTTATTATACCTCCGAAAAATAAAATTCAAAAACTTTCCACTTAACCATTATACCACAAAAAAGCCCGATAAGCATTACGCTTCGGGCTTTTGACTATGGTTTAACATTTTTTGTTTGCCGTGCGGCGGGGCGGCTTCAAAGCGGGCCTTATGCCCCGGCCTTTTCAGCCCTTTCGGCCTGCTTCTTCTGGAACCAGTCCTTGCCCTCGACGAAGCGGGCTACTATCATGGAGGCCACGGTGTCGCCGGAGGAGTTTATGCAGGTGGCGGGAGGATCCACCAGCGCGCCTATGGTGGCGATGACCGGGAAGGCTATGCCCATCTGCTCGGGGAAGAAGAGGGATACTATCACCATCTCGCCCACGAAGCCGCCGCCCGCCACGCCGGACATGGCTATGCCGGAGAATATGGCTATGAGCAGGGCGGTAACATAGGTGCCTATGCCGTCAAAGGGCATACCGAAGAAGCCGAACAGGAAGCTGATCTTGAGTATTGCGGAGAATACCGAGCCGTCCATGTGCATGGTGGCGCCCAGGGGAAGCACTATGTCGCTCACGTCCCGGGGTATGCCTATCTCCTCCGCCGCCTCCATGTTAGCGGGTATGGTGGCTATGGAGCTGCAGGTGCCCAGGGAGGTCACGGCGGGCTTGAGTATGTGCTGGAAGAGCTTCTTGGCGGCGCCCTTGCCGCCCGCGAAGCGGGCATACAGAGGGAAGGCTATAAGGAAGTACAGCACGCACAGGGGATAATACAGCACCATTGCCCGGCCGAAGTTGCCTATAAGGGTGGGCCCGAACTCGCCTATAAGCGAGGCGAAGAAGGCGAAGAGGCCTATGGGGGCATAGTACATCAGTATGTTGACTATCTTCATTATGATATCGGAAAGGTTGTTGAGCAGCTTTCCCACGGCGCAGTCCGGGCCGCCGCAAAGGGAAACGCCAAAGCCGAAGATTATCGAGGCCACTATGAGGGGGAGCATGTTGCTGCGGCTGAAGAGCAGCGGGAAGTCGCCTACCGTGAGGAAGCTCACCACCAGCTCGCCCACCGTCTTGGGCTCGCCAACCTCCTCGGCGGCTACCTCAAAGGGGGTCAGCACGGGAGGGAACAGCTTTACCGCGGCTATCATTATTATGCCGGCGATTATGCCCGTCACGATGAAGGTGAGGAGGGTGGAGCCTATTATCTTGCCCAGCCGCTTCATGTTGGACATATTGCCCACGGCGGAGGCTATGGAGATGAACACCATGGGGACCACCACGGTGAACATGGCGTTTACGAATATATTGCCCAAAGGGGCGAGCACGCCGGCCCTGTTGCCCAGCGACGCGCCTACTATACAGCCCAGTATTATGGAGCCGAGCAGTATGAGGGGAAAGCGATAACTTTTCCATACGGTAGACTTTTTCAATTCCATATTATTTCTCCTTTTACAAAAAAATAGGTGATAACAGTCTTTATGACATGTTATCACCGAAAAGATGGGTTTAGTATTGCAATTGCTGCCGTCGGTATGGCGTTTCATACGGTATGGGGTTATTCCGCGGCCTTTACGCTCACCTCGCCGCTGAAAAGCTCCTCCGTGCGCCCGTCGTCAAAGCGCACGACGAGATGCCCCTTGGGGGTGACGTCTACGGCAGTGGCCTCCGGCCCGCCCTCCCGCAGTAGGGTTATGCGCCTGCCGATGAGCATGCTGCCCTCGCGGTACTCCCGGTATATGGAGGGGTCTGCGGGGTCGGTAAGCGCCGCGTAAAGCTCGTCCGCCAGCGCCGCCGCCATCTCGTCTATGGATACGGGGGGCTCGCAGGAGGGGTACAGGCTGCCCGCCTTTTCGGAGAGGCCGCCGGTAAATTCGGGGCTCTGGTAGTTCAGCCCCACGCCCACCGCCGCGTACTTGAGCTCATTGCCGCACAGCGCCCCCTCGGCGAGTATGCCGCAGATCTTTTTCCCGTCCCAGTATATGTCGTTCACCCACTTTATACCGGGGGAGAGGCCCAGCTTGCGGGCCATCGCCCTGCGCACGGCCACCGCCGCCGCCATGGTAAGGCAAACGGGGTCGGCGGGGCGCACCAGCATGGTCAGGTATATGCCCCCCTCCGGGCTTTCAAAGCTCCTGCCGAGGCGCCCCCGGCCGGAAAGCTGCCGCCTTGCGAATACGGCGGTGCCCTCACTTGCGTTTTCCGCTATCCTCTTGGCCTCCAAATTGGTGGAGGGGGATTCCTCAAAGAATATCACGTCTATATCCGATCGGATACAGCGCCTTATGCCCTGCTCAGTCAGCATATTAAAGCCCCATTATCATCCTGTATTCCCCCTCGGTTATGCCGCCCCTTTGCAGCGCCCCATGGATCAGGTCCCGGCAGGCGCGCACGTCGGGGTCCCGAAGGTATTTGTCGTACTTGCGCGCCCAGTCCTCCAGCGCCTCGTGGTACTCGGGAAAAAGCACGCTGCGCCGCCCGTATTTTTCCATGGTGCGGCGCAGGGCGCATATTGCCGTGCCCCGCTCCTCACTCGATACCGTGGGCTGTACCCCTGTGTACCGGTATGTCTTTAGGTCCTCCGGCCCCGCGCCGAAGCGATCCACGAGGTTTTCGATTATAAGGGCGCAGCCCAGCGCGTCGTCCAGTGAATCGTGGTGATGCTCCAGGGGGAGCTTTAGCCCGGCGCACAGGTCGTTGAGCTTGTGGCTGCCGTAAAGCTCCTTGGGTATGTGCCGCTTGGCCTTCTGCAGGGAGCATATATAGGTCATCTCGGGTATGGGCAGATCGTATACCGCGAGGGTCTTGCATATCACCCCAAGGTCGAAGGTGGCGCTGTGGGCCGCCATTATCCCGTGGAAAAAGGGCTCTATCTCCGGCCATATCTCCGGGAATATGGGCGCGCTTTCCACCATGCGGGGGGTTATGCCGTGTATCTTTATGTTGTAGTCGTCAAAGTGCTCCCGGGGGTTCACGAGGAACTCCCGCCGGTAGACGGGAGCGCCGTATTCCATGTGTACTATGCCTATGGAGCATATGGAGTCGTTGTTGCGGTTGGGCGTCTCCACGTCCACCGCGGTGTACCTTTCAAGCAAAAGTCAAAGCGCCTTTCAGTTAAGTGTGTTTATATGCGGATAAGCTCGTATTCGCTGCTGCCCAGGCCGATCCTTTCGCCGTGCTCTATCTGCACCCGCCAGTCCGTGTTGGGGTGGACGCTGATAAAGTGGTCGTGGCAGCGGCATTCCGCCTCGCTGAGCGCGCTCCTGGGGTTGGCGGGCATGGCGTTTACCGCGTCCGCCGCGGCCAGGTCTATCGCAACGGGGTCAAAGGAGGCGAACATACCTATATTGGGGACTATTGCCGCGTCGTTTTCGGGGTGGCAGTCGCAGTTGGGGGAAATATCCGCCGCGATGCTTATGTGGAAATTCGGCTTATCCTTTACCACGGCGTAGGCGTATTCCGCTATGCGCTTGTTCAGGCTGGACTCGCTGGAGCTGTTGTCGGGCTTTATGGCGTCGAAGTTGCATATAGCTATGCAGCGGCCGCAGCCCAGGCAGTGGCCGTGGTCTATGACGGCCTTGCCGTTTTCGTAATGTATGCCGTCGTTGGCGCATATACTCGCGCATACATGGCAGCCGCGGCAGAGCGCCGGATCCACTACCGGCTTGCCGTCGTAGTGCATCTCCATCTTGCCCGCGCGGGAGCCGGAGCCCATGCCGAGGTTTTTAAGCGCCCCGCCGAAGCCCGCCTCCTCGTGGCCCTTGAAGTGGTTGAGGCTTATTATTATGTCCGCGTCCGCTATGGCGCGGCCTATCTTGGCGGTCTTTACCTCCTGGCAGCCTATGGGTATATAGGCTTCATCGGTTCCCTTTATGCCGTCCGCTATTATCACCTGGCAGCCGGTGGCGTAGGGGGTGTAGCCGTTTATGTAGGCGGTCTCAATGTGCTCCGGCGCGTTCTTGCGGGAGCCCACGTACAGCGTGTTGCAGTCGGTGAGGAAGGGTATGCCGCCCCTCTCCTTTATGTATGCCGCCAGCGCCCTCGCGTACTGCGGCCTCAGGTAAGCCATGTTGCCCAGCTCGCCGAAGTGTATCTTTATGGCGACGAACTTGCGCTCGAAGTCCACCGTGCCCAGGCCCGCCCTGTCTATGAGCCGGGTGAGCTTTTGGGGCAGGTTTTCCCTGTAGGATGTACGCATATCCGTAAAGTAGACCTTTGACATATCCGTTCCTCCTTTATATTTTTTATTATTAAAGCAGCAGCCCGCGCAGCGCCGCCACGCTTTCGACTATGTATCTGGCCCCCGCCTGCTCCAGCTCCTCACGGCTGCCGTAGCCGTAGAGCACGCCGGCACAGTCCAGCCTGAAGGCCCGGGCGCCCTCCACGTCGTATTTCCTGTCCCCTATCATAAGGGTGCTTTCCGGCGCGGCCTCCGGGCAGGAGCGCAGCACGTGGGCCACCACGTCCGCCTTTGTGGGGCGCGCCTCGTCCATCGTGTTGCCTCCCACGAAGTCGAAGTAGCGGGCGATGCCGAAATGCTCCAATATCCTGTGGGTAAATTCCTCCGGCTTCGAGGTGGCCACCATGACCCGCCTGCCCGCCGCCTTGAGATCGCGCAGCAGCTCCGCCATGCCGGGGTATACGGAGTTTTCAAATATGCCCTTTTCGGAAAAGTATTCCCGATAGTACCCGAGCGCCTCCATGGCCTGCGGGCGGGTCATGCCGAAGCCCTCCTCAAAGGAACCTATAAGGGGCGGCCCTATCATCCAGTTGAGGGTTTTCCTGTCCGCGACCTCTATGCCCATGTTGGCGAGGGCGTACTGCGCGGCGGAGGTTATGCCCAGCGCCGGGTCCGTCAGCGTCCCGTCCAGATCGAAAAGCAGGTTTTTGAATACGGCGCTCTTATCCATTTGTCCCGCGGCCCTCCCGCCTAAGGTACTCCGCCGCCTTGAACAGGCCGAACACCGTCTTGCCGTCCGAGATATCGCCGTCCATTATCATATCTATGAGCCGGCACAGCGGCGTCTCCCGGCAGTCCAAAAATTCGCCCTCGTCAGGGTGGCTGTCGCCGAAGCTCAGCCCCCGCGCAAGGTAGACGTATATCCTTTCGGAAAGTATGGCGGGGGAGGGTATGTATACGCCGAGGGGGATAAGCTCCTCTGCGGTTATGCCGGTCTCCTCCATGAGCTCCCGCCTTGCGGCCTCGAGGGGGTCCGCGTCGAAGGCCTCCAGCTTGCCCGCGGGGATCTCGGTCATCACCCGCTGCTGGGGATAGCGGAACTGGCGCTCGATTATAACGCCGCCCTTATCCGTGAGGGGCACCACCGCTACCGCGCCAAGCTGCTTCAGGTAGTCCCTTCGGGCGAGCTTTTTATCGCAAAGCTCCACGGTATCGCTGTACACGTCGAACATCGGGCCGGAATACTGCCTCTCGGAGGATACCGCCCTTTCAAAAAGCCTGCTGTCGTCCATACAAAAGCCCTCCCGCAATTCTTGACAAAATCCATTATAGCATATCACGGCGGCGCTAAAAAGGCAAATGCTCCCGCGGTTCCCGGCCTTTTTGTAAAAAGGGACATTATTTTTGTCCGAGGGGGCAAACGGCCTCAAAAAAAGCCAAATTTATTCCCTATCGCCGCGAAAAACGCGGTGCTAAAATCACAGCATACAGAAAACCTCATATACCGCGGGAGCAACGGAAAAAATATTGTTACGGAGGCACTATATGGCTAAATACCGCATACTTTTGGCAGACAGCAACAACCAGTTCCAAACCACCGTCAGGGATTACCTCACCGTTCAGGACGGGATAGAGCGGGTGGACGTGGCGAGCGACGGCCAGTCCGCATTGGACGCCCTCAACAACAACAGATACGACGTGCTGCTTTGCGACCTCATAATGCCGGGCATGGACGGCTTTGAGCTGCTGGAGCGCATAAGCTGCGGCCTCGTCAAGGACGCCCCCGCCGTCATAGTTATAAGCGCGCTGCGCCAGGAGGAGATGGTGCGGCAGGCCTGCGCCCTGGGCGCAAGGTACTATATGGTCAAGCCCATCGACCCGGACACGCTGTACAAGCGCATAATGGATATCATGGACAGCGCCTGCGCCCAGCGCTCGCAGGTATGCGCCATCAGCCCAAAGCCCCAGACGCTGGACGAAAAGATAGCCGCGGTGTTCCTGATGATAGGCATACCCGCCCACATAAAGGGCTACCACTACCTCCGGGAGGCGGTACGCATGGTGTACTTCGAGCCCGCCCTCTGCGGCCGCATAACCAAGGAGCTTTACCCCGGCATCGCCAAGAGGTTCCAGACCTCCGCCTCCAAGGTGGAGCGGGCCATACGCCACGCCATAGAGGTGGCCTGGACCCGGGGCAAGATCGAGAACATTAACCAGATATTCGGCTACAATATATACAGCAAGAACGACAAGCCCACCAACGGCGAGTTCATCGCCCTCGTAGCGGATAAGCTCATAATGGAAAACGCCAGGGAAAAGAGCGGAAGGGGGGAGATACAGAATGTGATATGATACCGCCCTGTAAAATAATATCCTTTTGCCGCCGGAAGCGGGGGAGGGGGCGATAATAAATATTCGTCAAGGGTTTATTCTTAACCTCTTGCCAACACCAAAATACGCTAAAACGCACCGGAATGTGGATAACTATGTTGATAATGTTGGCAACTCATGTTAATAACGTCTCTGCATACTCATTTTTTATGCAGCATACTCGTACAAGCGCCCGGAATGATAAACAATAAATATTATCACGGGCGTATTTTTTGCCTTCGTTTTTCGGGCGAAGGGGACGGGAGGGCCGCAGGGCCGCATAATCGGAGGTATGCCCTCGTATGATTATATAACGATAATCTTTGCGAGAGGAGCGGGAACATGGAGCTTATATGGAAGGAGCTTCCGGGGGAGCGGATAATATATACGGGGATATCTCAGGGCACTGTGGAGGGCGGCATACCGCTGCCGGAGGGGCGCTGCGCAAGGGAGATACTGTCGTACACAGGCGAGGCGGCCATATCCTCGGCCTATGCCCGGGAGGGGGAAATAGCCATAGAGGGTGTGGTCAAAATAGACCTTATATGCATGGATGACGGTGTGTTCGCCTTCACCTCGACGGCCCCCTTTACCCACCGCATAGCCGCGGAGGGGGTGCATGAGGGCATGAGGGCGGAGGTGCGCGCCGCGCTCCAGTCCCTTGAAGTAACCAGGGGGGAGGGGGGCATAGCCCTGAGCGCCGTGGCGGATATAAGCGCTATGGCGACGGCCTCCGGCGGGGCGCGGGTGCTGGACGGCATAAGCGGCATAGAGGACTATGAGCAGCAGCGGCAGGAGCTTACCCTCTATGAGCGGGCGGGGGAGAGCCGGGGCAGCTTCCGGCTGCGGGAGGAGATAGAGGCCCCCTTCGCCGCAGAGGTGCTTTACAGCGAGGTACATGGGGCGCTGAGGGAGGTATCCCCCGCAAAGGAGGGGATATGCCTCGAGGGCACGCTCTACATATCGGCGCTGGTGCGCAGCCGCACGGGGGCCATGAGCCAGCTCAATCAGGCCATACCCTTCTCCCAGGCCGTGGAGGGCGAGGCCCAGAGCCAAATGTGGGGCGAGGTGAGCGTATCGGGCTTTCAGGTGCGGGGCGCGGAGGATTTCGGCATGGTGATAGCGGACGTGGAGCTTGCATACCGGGCATGGGGGCGTGCAGGGGGCCGCTTTGACGCGGTGACGGACGCCTTTTCCCCCACAGCGCCCTTTGAATGTACCCACGGGCTTATATGCACCTCGTCCTACTGCGGGCTGAGCACCCAGCGGCAGTCCATAAGCGAGAACGTTATGATACCCGACGGCATGCCGGAGGCGGCGCGGGCGGTATACGCCACGGCGCGGCCCATAGTCACCTCATACGGCATGGAAAACGGCATACTCTCCGCCGAGGGGCTGCTGTTCACCCGCATACTCTACGCCGCCGAAAGCGGCAGCATATTCGCCTTTAACGAGGATATACCCTTTGCCGTGAGCATGGAGGCGCCGGGGGCGACGGACGCTATGATATACGGTGTGGCGGCGGCCTCCGCGGCGGGGGGCGGCAGGAGCGTGGAGCTGAACTGCACGCTGATACTGGCGGCGGAGCTGTACTGCACCGGCGGCCTTGAGGCGGTGACGGGCATAGAGGAGTGCCCGGCGCGGCCCCCACATCAGGGCATGACCGTATACTTCGCGGAGGCCGGGGATACGCTATACTCCATAGCCCGGGAGTACAACACCAGCCGGGCAAACCTCCTTCGCATGAATGAGCTTCCCGAGGTGCTGCAGGGCGGCGAGCGCGTGGCGTTTATGGGGTAAAAAGAAAGGCGGACGATAAAATTATTAAAAATTATAAGAAAGGCCCTGCCGTATCGTGTACGGCAGGGCTTAAAGCTGCTTTACGCTTTATTTATTCTTGAGGTACTCGTCGATGGCGGCGGCGGCCTTCTTGCCCGCGCCCATGGCCAGTATTACGGTGGCTGCGCCGGTAACGGCGTCGCCGCCCGCGAACACGCCGGGCTTGGAGGTGGCGCCGGTCTCGGGATCGGCGGTTATCTCGCCCTTGCGGCCCACTGTCAGGCCGGGGGTGGTGTTCTTGATGAGGGGGTTGGGGCTGTTGCCTATGGCAACTATCACGGTGTCAACGTCAAGGGTGAACTCGCTGCCCTCCTTGGCGATGGGCCTGCGGCGGCCGGAAGCGTCGGGCTCGCCCAGCTCCATCTCTATGCACTCCATAGAGGTGACATAGCCGTTCTCGTCGCCGTTTATGCGGGTGGGGTTGTTGAGCACCTTGAAGATGATGCCCTCCTCCTTGGCGTGGTGTACCTCCTCCCGGCGGGCGGGCATTTCCGCCTCGCTCCTGCGGTATACGATGTATACGTTCTCCGCGCCCAGGCGCTTTGCGCAGCGGGCGGCGTCCATAGCCACGTTGCCGCCGCCTATTACCGCGGCGTTCTTGCCCACGCGGATGGGGGTATCCGTCTCGGGGAACTCGTATGCCTTCATGAGGTTTATGCGGGTAAGGAACTCGTTTGCGGAGTATACGCCGCAAAGGTTCTCGCCGGGTATCTTCTGGAAGTTGGGCAGTCCCGCGCCGCTTCCTACGAATACCGCGTCAAAGCCCTCGTCCTCCATCAGCTCGTCGAGGCTTATGGAGCGGCCTATGACCACGTTGGTCTCTATCTTTACGCCCATGTCCTCCACGTTCTTTATCTCGTCCCGGACCAGCGCCTTGGGGAGACGGAACTCGGGTATGCCGTATACCAGCACGCCGCCGGGGGTATGCAGCGCCTCGAATATATGCACCTCGTAGCCCAGCTTCGCAAGGTCGCCCGCGCAGGTAAGGCCCGCGGGGCCGGAGCCTATGACGGCTACCTTCTTGCCGTTGGGGGCGGGTACCTCGGCGGGGGCGGAGCCCTTTGCCATGGCGTAATCCGCCGCGAAGCGCTCCAGCCGGCCTATGCCCACCGGCTCGCCCTTTATGCCCCGGACGCACTTGCTCTCGCACTGGCTCTCCTGGGGGCATACCCGGCCGCATATAGCGGGGAGGTTGTTGGTGCTCTTTATTATGGCGTAGGCGCCCTCATAGTCGTGCTCGGCGATCTTCGCTATAAAGTCGGGTATATGCACGTTTACCGGGCAGCCGGAAACGCAGGGCATGTTCTTGCAATGCAGGCAGCGGGCCGCCTCGTTGAGGGCGAGCTCCTCGTCGTAGCCCTGGGATACCTCCATGAAGTTCCTGTTGCGGATGTTCGGCTCCTGCTCACGGGCAGGGGTCTTTTGCAAGGTCATGTTAGGCATGTTATCTCTCCCCTCCTATAAGATGGCAGAAGTGCTTCTCGTCGGAAAGCTTTTCCTCGGCCTTGTACATGCGGCTGCGCATGATGGCCTCGTCAAAGTCCACAAGGTGGCCGTCAAAGTCCGGCCCGTCCACGCAGGCGAACTTGGTCTCGCCGTTTACGGTAAGGCGGCAGCCGCCGCACATGCCGGTGCCGTCTATCATTATGGTGTTCATGGAGACGGTGGTCTTTATGCCGTATTCCTTTGTAAGGTTGCATACGGCGCGCATCATGGGCATGGGCCCCAGGACGAACACCTCGTCATACCTTGCGCCGGCCTTCAGCTGCTCCGCAAGGGCCTCCGTAACGAAGCCTTTATGCCCGTTGGAGCCGTCGTCGGTCATTATGTAGAGGTTCTTGCAGGCGCTCTTGAATTCCTCGGTCAGTATGTACAGGCTGGTGCTGCGGAAGCCTATGAAGGCGTCCACCTCCGCGCCCTCGGCGCTCAGCGCCTTGGCCTGGGGGTATGCGATCGCAACGCCCAGACCGCCCGCCACCACGGCAGCCCTCTTGCCCTTCAGGTGGTCAAACTCGCTGGCCTTGCCCAAAGGGCCCGCAAAGTCCATCAGGCAATCGCCCTCCTCCAGGAGGTCAAGGCGCTTCGTGGTCGCGCCCACCTTCTGGAATATAACGGTTGCCGTGCCCTTCTCCCTGTCGTAATCCGCAATGGTGAGGGGTATGCGCTCGCCCTTTTCGTCAATGCGAAGCACAATGAACTGCCCGGGCAGGGCTTTCCTTGCGACATAGGGCGCTTCGACCTCTATCAAAGACACCGTGTCGTGAAGGCGTTCTTTTCTAACTATACGGTACATAGTCTGGACATCGCTCCTTTTTATTACTTAATGATAAAATATAGCCAATGTGACCCTCATAATATGATAACGCATTATTTCGGCAAAGTCAAAGAAAAGGGGGAAATACGATAAGAAAACTTCTTTTTTTAATAAGCAGAAGGGCTTTCCTTAAATATAGACAACCTTCTGCTTAAGTATTATAATGTTTGCAGGTATAATACACAGGGCAAGCGGCGGTCAGCACACCATCCGAAAGGGGGTGTGGCGCATGTTGAAGTTGTTCGCGCTTCTTTTTGCTTTTTTAGGCGAAATCAAGTCCATAACAATAACGATACGCAAAAAATAACCGCCCTGCTAGCACCAGAGCGGTAGTTCCCATCAGGGAATAATCGTTATAAGGTATTGGCTGACCGTTACGATCTTACCCTACTGATATTATACCCGTACCGTCTGCGTATGTCAATGCGTAGACGGTATTTTTACGCATTAAAACAGCTTTTACGGAATCCCCCCGCCAATGCGTCGCATTGGCCTTCCCCCCTTTAACAAGGGGGGCTTTTATATTAAAAAAATCCCCCCCAATCATTGACATGAAAGGGGGGAACTAGTATAATACTTATAGGGTAAGACCTAAACGGTCAGCCAATATTTAAGAGTTATTTCCAGTTATGAAAATAACCGCTCTGGTATCAGCAGGGCGGTTATTTCTTTCTGACCGTTATGGTTATCGATTTTATGTCACGCTTCAGCGCAACAAAAAGCAGGATAATCAATTCAATCATACTTCACACCTCCTTTCGGATGGTGTGCTGACCGCCGCTTGCCCTTGGTATTATACTTGTAGATATTATAATGCTTATGTAGAATTTTGTCTATTAAGAAAAGCCTCCCTTGTTAAAGGGAGGGGGACCGCGCCGCAAGGCGTGGTGGTGGGATTCCGTAAAAGGCAAAAGCTGCTTTCAGCATATTAAAAAATCCCCCCCAATCATTGACATGAGAGGGGGGAACTAGTATAATACTTATAGGGCAAGACCTAAACGGTCAGCCGACTTCAATAACTAATTTTTCCCTAATAAGGGAATAACCGTCCTGATTCCAGCAGGGCGGTTATTTATGTCGGAACTTTATGATCGTTATCGACTCTATTTCATGCTTGAGCGCAAGAATGAGCGCAATAATCCATTCCAGCATACTTCACACCTCCTTTCGGATGGTGTGCTGACCGCCGCTTGCCCTTGGTATTATACTTGTAGATATTATAATGC
>CAKTYU010000002.1 GCA_934633985.1 uncultured Clostridia bacterium | reverse complement strand
AAGAAAACCCCGGAAAATGCTGATTTTCCGGGGTTTTTGAGCTTTTGAGTTGTAAATTTGCGTCCGATCAGCGCTTGCTGAACTGCGGAGCGCGACGAGCGGCTTTGAGGCCGTACTTCTTCCTTTCCTTCATCCTGGGGTCACGGGTCAGGAAGCCTGCCTTCTTGAGAGCGCCGCGGAGTTCGGGATCCGCAGTGATCAAAGCGCGTGAAATGCCGTGACGAATAGCGCCGGCCTGGCCGGTATAGCCGCCGCCGTAAACGTTGACCTTTACGTCGAACTTGCCAAGGGTATCGGTCAGCGCCAGAGGAGCGCGAACGATCATCTTGAGGGTCTCATAGCCGAAGTAATCCTCTACATCGCGGCCATTGATGGTGATAACGCCGGTTCCGGGAATAAGGCGAACGCGGGCAATGGACTTCTTACGCCTGCCGGTACCAAGATACTGAGTAGTGGCTGCCATTTCTTAGTTCCTCCTTATTACTTGAGCACCAGAGTCTCGGGCTTCTGGGCTGCATTCTTGTGCTCAGAGCCCGCATAGATGCGAACCTTCTTGAGCATCTGACGGCCAAGGGGACCCTTGGGCATCATGAGACGGATGGCTTCATATACGGCAAACTCGGGCTTCTTTGCCATGAGCTGACGATAGGTGAGCTCCTTAAGTCCTCCGGGATAACCGGTATGATGATAGTACTTTTTCTTGTCCAGCTTGTTTCCTGTAAGAACGACCTTGTCCGCGTTGACGATGATCACATGATCGCCGGTATCAACGTGGGGGGTGTATATGGGCTTATTCTTACCGCGAAGTATAGAGGCTACCTGAGATGCGAGACGGCCAAGCACCATGCCTTCCGCGTCCACAACGTACCACTTGCGTTCTACGGTTTCGCCTTTTGCCATATAGGTATTCATGGCTAAACCTCCTGAGTAGTAATAAAAAAGATTATTTGCCGCGCAAGATGCGGAACGATGCAGCGCGTGCCGGGGCTGTGGCCGCAGAAACACCTATCCTATCAAACGCACATTTGCTATTTTAACCAAATTATGCTCGCCTGTCAAGAGAAAAATACCTTATAACAGGGATATTTTATATAATTTGCAAAGTTTTTTGGCTTTACAGCTCCAGCGGTCCCTCACAGGGCTACTCAAGGCCCTTAAAGCCCGTCTGCCGCAGCGCCTCATAGAGGACTATTGCGGCGGAATTGGAGAGGTTGAGCGACCGCTGGCCATGCCGCATGGGTATGCGTATGGCATCCTCGGCCCTTCTTGTAAGCAGCTCCGGGCCCAGCCCCGCAGTCTCTCTTCCGAATACCAGAAAATCCCCGTCCCTATACTCCACGTCGGCATAGCTCCTCACGGCGTGGGTGGACGTCAAAAAGAACCTGCCCTCCGGGTGCTTCGCCTCCAGCTCCTCGAAGGAATCGTAATAGCTCACGTCCAGGTCCTTCCAGTAATCCAGCCCCGCCCGCTTTAGGGTTTTGTCGTTTATCTCAAAGCCGAGGGGGCGTATGAGGTGCAGCCTTGTGCCGGTGACGGCGCAGGTGCGGGAAATGTTGCCGGTGTTTGGCGGTATTTCAGGGTTTACAAGCACTATATTGAACATATCGGCGGTCTCCGTTTCTTTTTCCGTTCACATTCTACCACCGAAGGCCGTTTTTGCACAATAGCAAAAGGCCCCCGCAAGGAGGTCCTTTTGTCGTTTACCCTTCTTTGTCCTCGGCTATCGCCCTTAGCTTGCCGGCGTATACGTCCGTAAGCTCCTTCGAGTACTCCGCGTCAAAGCTGCCGGCAATGACGCGGTACGCCGTGAAGCCGCTGTCCGGCCTCACCAGCACCCAGCCCTTATCCACATTGACCTTTACTCCGTCCACGAGCTGTACCTTATCATCGTCCTCGCCCTCCGTAAAGCTTCTCAACACCCTGCCCATATCCCGCCAGGAGCAGGGCACCTTTTTTTCCTTTATCGCCACCTTTGGCAATCCGTTCAGGTATTCCTTCAGCTTCTCCGAAAGGCACAGCTCCGCCGCCCGTATTATCTTGGCCTCCGGCTCAAAAAGCTCAGGAAGATAAGCCCCCGCCTCGATAGCCGCCCGCGCCCAGCGGCTGCGCTTTGCCGGGGATATGGACACCTCCGCGCCCCCCTGTGCGATGTGCTTTACATATTCCTCCGGCATATCGGCAGGGAGCGTCAGCTTGTTTGCCCTGCCCTCCCGCACCGCCGCCATTGCCAGCGCCGCGTTTAGCTCATGGCGGGTCATATTCCTGCCGTATGCCAAGGCGCACGTCACGCCCTCCATGCCGACCGCCATAAACGCGATATCCGCATTTTCCGCCTTTGCGGCTTCAAGGAGCTTGTCGCTGTATAGCCCTGTGTAGTACCTTACCGCATAGCCGCAGGGCAGCAGCACCCGGGCGACGGCATCATATATCTCGGGGCTGCCGCCTATGAGCGCCGTCACACCGTTCGGGCCGCTGCGTACCGACCGGGCAAGGCGGCTCAAATGCGCGTCGTATGACCTTGCCGCGCCGCTCACCCTCTGCACTATGCCGAGGCGCTCCGTGGTGATGGGCCGCACCGCGCCCGCCTTAAGCTCCTGCCGGAACGCCCGAAAGCCGTTGCCGGTAAGCTCCGTGCCGCTTCCGTCGCAAAGCACGATCTCCCCGGAGTGGGTGTCATCGCCCATGCGTATATACATACCGCCCCGGTAGCCGAAGGCCCGTATGCCGTGTTCGAATGCGGAATAGCCGCAAAAGCCCATATCCGCCGCATCCGCGCCCTGCGATACCAGCCCCGCTATTACGGCGTGCTTGAGCATCACTCCCTGCTGGCTGCCGTCTGTGGATACGGCTATCTCCAGGGGCAGCCCTCCGCTGCTTCTGGCGAAGGCCGCGCCTATCCGCACGGCGCGCTCCGGCGTCATGGCCCTGTCGCAATAGCCGCGTATCAGGCTCATTATCCCGGGCCTTGGGATATCCTCCTCCCACTGCATATCCTCGGTACAGTCCTCGTCCTCGTGCAGCTCTTTTTCCGGCCAGAGTGAGGCTCCGTTGCATACCGTGCAGTTTTTCCCCACACGGCTCCCGCTGCCTATGACGGTGCCGCTGTATATCGAGGCGCCGCTTTCAACCTCCGCCCCCTCGCACAGTATAGCTCCGCGCAGCTCGGAGTTTTCCCGCACGCGGGCGTTTTCCATGAGCACCGTGCGCTTAAGGCTGCTTCCCCGGCCTATCCTTGCCCCGCTGCCCACCACGGAGTGATCCGACACCACCGCTTCGCTTATCTCCGCCCCGCTTCCTATATAACAGGGGCCCAGCAGCTCCGCGCCACCGGATATGGCCGCGCCCTCCTCTATCCAGACGCCGTCCTTATTCTTTGCGGCGGTGGCAAACGCGACCTTTCCATCCAGCATATCCCGCTGCGCGGCCCGGTATTGGGTTATGTCCCCTATATCGCACCAATACCCCTCTGTAACATAGCCGTACACCGGCAGCCCTTCCTTTAGCAGCGAGGGGAACAGATCCTTGCTGAAGTCGTATTTTTCGCCCTCCGGTATGCGCCCTATGACCTCGGGCTCAAGTATGTATATGCCGGTATTTGCAAGATCGCTGAACACCTCGGACAACATGGGCTTTTCGAGGAACCTGTATATCCTGCACTGCTTATCCGTCATGGCTACACCGTATTCCGTGGGTACCCCTACCCTTTTCAGCACTATCGTCGCCGCCGCCCCCCGCTCCTCATGGAAGCGCACAGCCTTCGTCAAATCTGCGTCCGTTATGGCGTCGCCGCTTATCACTAACGTCCGCTCAAGCTCGTCCCCCGCCGCCTTGCGGACGCTGCCCGCCGTGCCGAGCGGCACGTCCTCGACAGAGTAGCTGAGCCTTACGCCATACCTGCCGCCGTCGCCGCAGTGCCGCGTTATGACGCTCGGCAGGTAATGCAGCGCAGCGGTTATGTCCTCTATGCCGTGCTTTTTAAGCAGCTCTATGCAGTAGTCTATCACCGGCTTATTCAGCAGCGGCACCATCGGCTTGGGCAGGGTGCAGGTCATGGGGCGCAGCCGCTTGCCCTCTCCTCCCGCCATTATTACAGCTTTACACATAAAAAATACCGCCCTTTCTATTGGAAATTGCGGTATTAGCTTTCCCCGTACCGGGAGTTTTTATTTAGCCCTTGAAGCGTTAATAGTAAAAATAGTTGCCGCCTATCTTGGCATAAAGCTCGTGATCCCAGCTTCCGCTGCTCCGGAAGAACAGCACGTCCGAGGGCAGCACGGTATTGCCGTTTATAAATACCGACGCCACCGCAGCCTCCGCCGCAGCGTTCGGCGCCTTCAGGCTTGAGGTGGAAAACTGCCCCTTCTGGTATATCACGCCGTTTACGCTGCTGGGGAACCTGCTGCTGTGCAGGCGGTTGTATATTACGTTCGCAACGGCGGTATAGCTTTCGCTGTCCCCCTCCTTACGCACCACCTGCGCGATAAGGTATAATTCCTCGCCGGTATAGCCTCCGCCGCCGTTCATGCTGCCCTGGCTTTCCATGGGCCTTTCGGTGGGCGCCGCCTCTGTCTTATCAGGCTTTGGCGTGGCCTTGGGCTTGCTTGTGGCCTTGGGCTTTTCTGTGGGCTTGGGGGTGCTTTCCGGCGGGTCCCCCAGCTTTACGTATTCCATAAGCATAAAGCCCTTTTTCTTTCCGACCTTTACCCTGTACCAGTCGCCTGATCTTCCCGTGACCGTCACACGGCGGTTCTGGCTGTATTCCCGTATTATTTTATAATCCTCACCCGGACCGGAGCGCAGGTTTATGCTCTTTGCATAGACGTACCCCGCGGCGTCCTTCATGTCCTCCACCGTGTATTCAGGCTTGTCCGAAGAGTCCGGGGTATTCGCAGGCACGGGAGACGCGGAAGAGCTTGCGGCGTCCTCGGAGACGTTCTCATCCACTGTATATTGGTTTTCCGCAGAGGGCGTAGGCAGCGGGGACTGGCTTATTTTGATTTTGACCGGGGCTATGGTAGGCCGTGGCGTCGGCAGGTCAAAGAGAGACTTGCCCTCATCAGCGTCAGCTTGCTCCGCAGCAGCATACACCCCCTCCGTCTCCGCTTTAAAGACGGTATTGGCGGTGGTGGCGGCCTCCACGCAGCCGGCGCCGGTCAGCAGCACCGTCATGGAGATAATACTTATTGCAGTAAGCTTGCCTGTCATTTGCCCTTTGTGCTGTGCGGGATCAGAGTATGAACCTTTGCAGGTCCTCGCCCTCGTATTCCCTCGAAACGTGCTCCTTTACGTATTTTTCATCTACCTCTACCTTGGTGAGCGGGTGATCCCCGCCCGCGTTGAAGGATATGTCGTCCAGCAGGTTTTCGACGATGGTGTGCAGCCTGCGCGCGCCTATGTTTTCCTCCCGCTCGTTCGCCGCGAATGCGTACCGCGCTATTGCGCCCAGGGCGTCGTCGGTGAAGGTGAGCAGTATGTTGTCGGTCTTAAGCAGCGCTTCGTACTGCTTGGTTATGGCGTGCTGGGGCTGGGTGAGTATGCGCTTATAGTCGTCCGCCGTCAGCGCCTCAAGCTTTACCCTTATGGGGAAGCGGCCCTGAAGCTCGGGTATAAGGTCGGATACCTTGGATACGTGAAATGCGCCCGCGGCTATGAAGAGTATGAAGTCGGTCTTGACCGGGCCATACTTTGTGGTGACGGTGCTTCCCTCGACTATGGGCAGTATGTCGCGCTGCACTCCCTCCCGGGATACGTCTGCACCGCTCATATTGCCGCTGGCGGCTATTTTATCTATCTCGTCTATAAATATGATACCGTCCTGCTCCGCCCGCTCTATGGCCTCCTGTGTGATCTCGTCCATGTCTATGAGCTTCTCGCTCTCGTCCTGTATGAGAAGCTTACGCGCATCGGACACCTTGACCCGCCGGTTTTTCTTTTTGGGCGGCAGTATGCCTCCCATCATCTCGTTGAGGTTCACGTCTATGCCCATGGCTATCATGGCGTTGGAGGCGTTGTTGGGCAGCTCTATCTGCACCTCTACCATCTCGTCCTCCAGCCTGCCCGCGCGGAGGTCGCGCGCTACCTCCTCCCGCTTGGTGAGCCGCTCCCGCTTCTCGTCCTCGGTAAGCTCGGGCTCCTTGCCTGCCCCGCCGCCCAGCAGAAATTGCAGCGGGTTTTCCGGCGTGCGCCATTTATCCTTGTGCATAGGCACAAGGATATCTATAAGGCGCTGCTCGGCATTGGCCTCGGCGACCGTCCTGACGGCGTTCATCTTGCGCTCCTTGCATATACGGATAGCCGCCTCCACCAGATCGCGCACCATGGAGTCCACGTCCCTGCCCACGTAGCCCACCTCGGTGAACTTTGTGGCCTCTACCTTGACAAAGGGCGCTTCCACCAGCCTTGCAAGGCGGCGGGCTATCTCGGTCTTGCCCACGCCTGTGGGGCCCATCATTATTATGTTCTTCGGGGTTATCTCTTCCCGAAGCTCCTGGGGCAGCCTGCTTCTCCTGTAACGGTTGCGCAGCGCGATAGCCACCGCGCGCTTTGCCTCGTCCTGCCCGACGATATATTTATCGAGAGCCTCTACCGTCTCCCTCGGGGTCATTGGTTCGCTCATACTTCCTCCAGTGTTATGTTGCCGTTAGTGAATATGCATATCTCGGAAGCTATGCGTATGGCCTTCTCCGCGATCTCCCTTGCGTCCAGCTCGGTGTTCTCCTTCATAGCCTTGGCGGCGGCTAAGGCGTACATTCCGCCGGAGCCTATCGCGGCTATGCCGTCGTCCGGGTCTATGACCTCGCCCGTGCCGGAGATGACCAATAGATCCTCATCGTTTGCGGCGATGAGCATGGCCTCAAGCTGCCTGAGCGCCTTATCGCTGCGCCACTCCTGCGCCAGAGACACCGCCGCCCTCCTGAGGCTTCCGCTGTACTGGGTGAGCTTTGCCTCGAACCTCTCGCAAAGAGAAAAGGCGTCCGCCACGGATCCGGCAAAGCCTACCACTACCTTGTCGTTATAGAGCCTTCGCACCTTCCTTGCGGTGCCCTTCATCACTACCTTCTCTCCCAGCGTTACCTGGCCGTCGCCGGCTATGGCACATTTGCCGTTGCGCTTGACCGCAACTATGGTGGTTCCTTTAAGGGACATATTTATTCTGCCTTTCGGTTGTGTTGATTTGAATATTTTATTTATAATATCACACAAACGCCGTTTATGCGGCGCTTGCGGCGTTAGTTTACATCTTGTTTTCTATTATGTCATCAATTGTCTCTATCGCCCGCTGTGAAATGAGGGTGTATCTTTCCTCCTTCTTCCTCGGTGCGTTCTCCATGCCATCCATTATGCCGAAGTTTATGTTCATGGGCTGAAAGTCCTTTCCGCAGTACTCGGAAACATAATGACCCATGGCGCCGAGGGCGGTACGCCGGGTAAAGTCTACCGGCTCCATCCCCATAAGCTGCCGCGCTAAAGCTATGCCTGCGACGAGGCCGCTGCCCGCGCTCTCCACATAGCCCTCCACTCCGGTAATCTGCCCCGCAAAAAACAATCCGGGGCGGCTGAGCGCCTCATAGTTAAAGCTGAGCTTGCCGGGGGAATTGATAAATGTGTTGCGGTGCATCACTCCGTAGCGCTCGTATTCTGCATGCTCAAGGCCGGGTATCAGCCCGAACACCCTGCGCTGCTCGCCGAATTTCAGGTTGGTTTGGAAGCCTACAATATTATACAGCGTGCCGTCGGAGTCGTCCTGACGGAGCTGCACCACCGCAAAGGGCTTTACGCCGGTGCGCTCATCTCTAAGTCCCACGGGCTTGAGCGGGCCGAAGGCCAGCGTCATATCCCCCCTCCTCGCCATTATCTCCACGGGCATACAGCCCTCGAACACCCTTGGCGTTTCAAATTCCTTAAGGGGCGCGGTCTCTGCGTTCACCAGCTCACGCACGAAGGTGAAATACTCCTCCCTCGTCATGGGGCAGTTCAGATAGTCGCTGCCGCGCTCATAGCGCGAGGCCCGAAACACCTTGTCCATATTCAGGGAATCCGCACGGACTATGGGGGCCGCAGCGTCGTAAAAGTGCAGGCTGTCTCCGAAAAAGCCCTCTATCGCCTTATACAGCGCGCCGTCAGTGAGCGGCCCGGTGGCAACTATGGCGGGGGCGTTCGGCAGCTCCGTTATTTCCTCGCTTATGAGCCTTATATTTGGGTTTGATATTATTTTATCCGTGATGCACCGGGTAAAGGCGTCCCTGTCCACCGCCAGCGCGCCGCCGGCGGGGACCCGGCAGGAATCCGCGCAGCTCATTATCAGCGAATCCAGACGGCGCATCTCCTCCTTCATAAGCCCTGCGCCGTTTTGCAGCCGGTCTGAGCGGAGGGAATTTGAGCATACTAACTCCGCCAGCGTATCGGCGTGGTGTGCAGGGGACTTGCGCTTGGGCTTCATCTCATAGAGCTCCACCTCTATGCCCCGCTTGGCAAGCTGATATGCCGCCTCGCAGCCCGCAAGGCCGGCGCCTATTACAGAAGCCTTCATTCCTCGCTCCCCTTTTTATCCTGCTTGCTCTGCTTTGTGGTGTATCCGCAGCCCTCGGCTATGCAGGCGTCGAACCCGCCGCCGTGTCCCGTCTTGTGTACCATCACGCCGCCGCATTTGGGGCATCTTTCCTTTACCGGCTTATCCCAGGACACAAAGCTGCACTCGGGATACTTTTCGCAGCCGTAGAACACCTTGCCCTTCTTTGACTTGCGCTTTATTATCTCGCCGCCGCACAAGGGGCATTTTACGTCGGTCTTTTCCACTATGGCCTTGGTGTTGCGGCAGCTTGGGAAGTTGGGGCAGGCGAGGAACTTGCCGAAGCGCCCCATCTTGTACACCATCATGGAGCCGCACTTTTCGCATTGCACATCGGATACCTCGTCTGGTATGACCACCTTTTCTATGCTCTCGGAGGCTTTTTCAAGCGTCTTTTCAAAGGGGCCGTAAAAATCCCTTATGACCTCCTTCCATGGCTCCTCCCCGTCCTTTATGAGGTCGAGCTTGCTTTCCATATCGGCGGTAAACTTTATATCGACTATGTCGCTGAAGTTTTCCTTCATTATTTTTGTGACCACAAAGCCCAGCTCGGTGGGCACAAGCTGCTTCTTTTCCCTCCGCACATAGCCGCGCTCGATTATCGTGGATATCGTGGGGGCGTAGGTGCTGGGGCGGCCTATGCCCTTTTCCTCGAGCAGCTTTACAAGGGAAGCCTCGGTATACCTTGCGGGCGGCTGGGAAAACTTCTGCTCCTTCTCCACCTTTTCCGCCTTGAATACGTCGTTTGCGTTGACCGCGGGTATGGCGGCCTCCTCCTCTGCGCCGTCGTCGCGCCCCTCGGTATATATCGCAGTATAGCCGGGGAAAAGCACCTTTGTGCCGGCAGCCCGATAGGTGCAGCCGTTTGCGTCAAAGGAGACGGTGGTGGTCTCAAGCCTTGCTTCTGTCATCTGGCTCGCTATAAAGCGCTCGTATATGAGCTTGTAGAGCTTATACTGACTGGCGTTAAGAGAGGCCTTGACCTCCTGCGGGGTAAGGCGTATATCCGCGGGGCGTATTGCCTCGTGGGCGTCCTGTGCGCCCTTGCGCCCCTTATATATATTGGGCTTATCCGGCACGTAATCCTTGCCGTAGGCTTCGGCTATGTATTCGAGGGCAGCCTTCTGCGCCTCGTCGGCTATCCGTACGGAATCGGTACGGATATAAGTTATAAGGCCGGTAGTACCCTTGCCCTGTATCTCCACGCCCTCGTATAGCTGCTGGGCTATCAGCATGGTGAGCTTTGTGGTAAAGCCCAGCTTGCGCGCGGCCTCCTGCTGCATGCTGCTGGTGGTAAAGGGCGCGGGGGCGTGGCGGCTCTTTTCCGAGGTCTTTATGTCGCTTACGGTAAACTCGTTCCCGCTGCGGGCGATTATGTCGTTTGCGGTTTTCTCGTCGTGAACGTCTAACTTTTTGCCGCCCATGCCGTAAAACCTGGCCTCCAGCGGCTTGCGGCTCCCCTGCACCTTGAGCTTGGCGCTGATGTTCCAGTATTCCTCCGGGACGAAGTCGTTTATCTCCTGCTCCCTGTCGCATATTATGCTGACGGCCACAGACTGCACGCGGCCGGCAGAAAGGCCCCTGCGCACCTTTGCCCAGAGTATGGGGCTTATCTTATAGCCCACCAGCCTGTCTAACACCCGCCGCGCCTGCTGCGCGTCCACAAGGTCCATATCTATGGTCCGGGGCTCCTTGACGGATTTTTTGACGGTATTTGAGGTTATTTCGTTGAAAACTATCCTGCACGGTGAATCAGCGTCCATCTTTAATATGTGCGCAAGATGCCAGGATATGGCCTCGCCCTCCATATCAGGGTCGGTGGCGAGATATATCTTCTTCGCGGCCTTGGCCTCCCGGCGGATATTGTCCAGCACCTCTCCCCTTCCTCTGAGGGTTATATACTTGGGCTCGAAATCGTGCTCCACGTCCACGCCAAGCTGGCTCTTTGGCAGATCCCTTACGTGGCCGTTTGAGGCCACTACTTTATATTTGCTGCCGAGAAACTTTCCTATCGTCTTTGCCTTGGCCGGCGACTCCACGATAACAAGCATTTCTGACATTTTCCTGTTTACCTCCGTTTTTGCCTTTATGGGCGGGCTGTTTTTCCGTTTTTTCGCCCGTCCCGTCAGATCCCGTAAATTCTTCCGGGCGATTGCTTAATTATTCCCGAAATTTCCATCTCTGTCAAGGCAGAATTTAATTTACCCGGCTCAAATTGCGTCATTTCGCACAATTCATCTATCGTTTTTTCTCCCGCCTTGAGCAATCGCACTATCAGGGTCTGTTCAAAGCTAAGCCCGCTCTCGTCTATTTCCGTCATGCGTACCGTCTTATCCGAGCGCATGCCGTACTCCTCCAATATATCGTCCACGCAGAACACCGGCTTCGCCGCGCCCTGCTGTATCATCTGGTTTGTGCCCTGGCAGAAGGGGTCGGTTATGCGCCCGGGTATGGCGAAAACATCGCGCCCCTGCTCGAGGGCAAAGTCCGCGGTTATCCTCGTGCCGCTCTTTATGGCGGCCTCGGCCACCACGACGCCCTTCGATATGCCGCTTATTATCCTGTTGCGCTGGGGGAAATGCTTTGAATCCGGCGCAGTTCCCGGCAGAAACTCCGACACCACAGCCCCCTTTTCGCATATCTCGTCGTAAAGCTCCCGGTTATCCTCCGGGTATACCACGTCTACTCCGCTGCCCAGCACCGCTATGGTAGGTATTTCCGCCCTCGACCTTTCTATGGCCGCGACAGCCGCCATCTTGTCTATGCCGTATGCCATGCCGGATACTATGCACGCTCCGCATTCAGCCAACTGTCCGGATATCATCTCAGCGGCCTTTCTACCGTAGTCCGAGCATCTTCTGGAGCCGATGACGGCTATGGGCAGCCTTATCTTATCCGGCAGGCGGCCTTTTACGAAAAGCGCCGCCGGCGCCGAATGTATCTCCCGCAAAAGCGCCGGGTAGTTCTTATCCTTAAACAGCACGACGGATATGTTCTGGTTATGGAGATACTCGAGGCACCTGTCGATGTAGCCTTCCTCTGCCTTCGCCTTCATGAGCGCGAGCATGCGTCCGTCCGCAGCCGTTTTTGAGGGTATATCTCCCCTTGCCGCCGCAAGGAACACATCATATGCGCTGCCGTATTCTTCGATTAACTCATTGTGCCGCATGGGCCTCAGCCCTGCGGTGAAGGCCAACCACAGATTGTACCGCCTCATATCCTCCTTCACGCATTATTCCCCCCAGTATTTTTTATCCACCGTACGGTACTGTATAGCCTCGGCGATATGCTCGTATGTTATGTCGCCGCCGCCTGAAAGATCCGCTATTGTCCGCGCCACCTTCATTACTCTGTTATATGCTCTGGCGCTGAGGTTCAGCCGCTCGTAGGCCTGCCGCATGAGCCGCTGGCCGTTTTCGTCCGGCACGCAGTATTTTTTCACCAGCCGGGCGGAAAGCTGAGCGTTGCATATTATGCCGTCTTTTTTGTACCTTTCCCTCTGTATGCGCCTTGCCTCATCAACCCGTTCCCGAATAGCCGCAGAGCTTTCTCCCGGCTTATTTGAGGTGATGTCCGAATACCCCACCTCAGCCATCTCAACGTGCATATCCAGCCGGTCGAGCAGCGGCCCCGATATCCTGTTGCGGTATTTGGCTATTTCATAGGGCTTGCATCTGCACTCCTGCATACGGGAGCCATAATAGCCGCAGGGGCATGGGTTCATCGCGGCGATAAGCATAAAGTCCGCCGGATATGTTGCCTTGGCGCTGGCCCGGGTTATGGTAACGACGCCATCCTCGAGGGGCTGCCGCAATGACTCCAGCACGTCCTTGCTGAACTCCGGAAATTCGTCTAAGAAAAGTACTCCATAATGGGCGAGGCTTATTTCTCCCGGCATCGCCTTCTGCCCGCCGCCCACAAGAGCCGCGGTGGAGGCCGAATGGTGCGGCGATCTGAAGGGCCGCTCCGAGGCTATTCCCTCACCGGCCTCCATAATGCCGGTTATGGATTGTATCTTTGTTATCTCAAGAGCTTCATTGAATGTAAGCTCCGGCAGTATAGAGGGCATGCTCTTTGCGAGCATGGTCTTGCCTGAACCCGGCGTGCCCACCAGCAGCATATTGTGTCCGCCGGCCGCGGCTATCTCAGCCGCCCGCTTTGCGCCGTACTGGCCCTTTATGTCCTCAAAGTCGTTGTGGTAGCTTATGCGCTTTGGGCTCCACTGCTTCTTTTCCCACGGTACGGCACTTCCCTTGGAGTTGATTATATCCACCGCCTCTCTCAGGCTTGCCGCCCCGTAGGCGGTAACGGAGGAAATATAGCTCGTCTCCGGGGCGTTGGCACTGGGCACCACGAAGGTATCATAGCCCTGGGCGCTGGCGCTTATCACCATGGGCAGAAGGCCGTGTATACCCCGTATGCTGCCATCCAGGGCCAGCTCGCCCAGATAGATGTAGTCCGGCATCGGCCCTTTCAGCTGCCCCGTTGCGGATATGATACCCAAGGCTATGGGCAGGTCGTATATCGAGCCCTCTTTTTTCATATCTGCCGGGGCAAGGTTTACGGTTATTCTGCCCACCGGGTAATCAAAGCCGCTGTTTTTTATGGCGGAGCGCACCCGCTCCTTAGATTCGCGCACGGCAGCGTCCGGCAGTCCCACTATCTCGCAGGCCGGCAGCGACGCCGAAACGTCTACCTCCACCGTAACCATAAAACCCTCAAGACCGGACAGGCCGAAGCTTTTTACCTTTGACAGCATGGCTTTTCCCCCTCGGATAGATTATTTTATCTGAAGCGTCATTTTTTGAATACGAAAAGCTTGGAACCGAAAAAGTTGACCAACATCACTATGGGCGTAACAATTGCCTTGCTTATGATGTTACTATTGATATTGAGAATCTCATAGCACACCTTCAGCAGCAGCACGGAAAGACCCATGGACACCAGATTTACCGCCACAAAGTATATGAATTCTTTTTTGCTTCTTCCGCTGTCCCTTTTAAACGTCCAGCGGCTGTTGAAGAAATAGCTGTTGAGTATGCCGCAGCTGTAGGATATGCACTGGGCTATGGCGTATTTCATGCCAAGATACGTCAACAGCTGGTAGACCAAAAAGTCCACCAGCGTGTTGATTACGCCGACTATATTGTATTTTACAAGCTGGACGATACCGTCCTTTAATTCTTTTTTTCTCTTTTCTCCGCTCATTGTCAATACCCCATAAATGTCCAGCCGGGCAGCCACTCAAAGGCCCTTACGTATCCGATGCTTGCAGGCGCGCCGGATATCACCGGGTAGAACAGCGCGAACAGCAGCACCACAAGGCCCAGATACGCCCACTTCATCCGACGCAGTTTAGGGTGCCGCTCGTCAAATTCACGTATCAGCCATACGGTTATGAATACGATAAACGGAACGCTGGCAAAAAAGTGATAGGCGAAGGTGCAGCGAGTTACCAGCACCCAGGGCAGGTAATTCGCCCCCAAACCGATCAGCAGCACAAATATGCCCTTGTCCGGCTTGGACCTGCCCGCGATGAGCCGCGCGCAGAGTATTCCGGTGCAGGCTGAGCACACCCACCATACCGCCGGGTTGCCAAAGGCGGATATGGTAGAAGTCATACCCTCCGGAACCCTGTAGCTTATGTAATACCACACCGGCCTAAGGTCAAGGGGCCACTGCCACCATGGGGATTCGTATGGATGGGTAGCGGTAAGACCGCTGTGATAGTTGAACATGAATTTCTGGAAGTCCCATATACCGCTGAGCCCGTAATGATTCTCACAGAGCACATAGGGTATGTAGGACAGCAGATATATCACCACAGGCACCGCGATATAGAATACACAGCACCAAAGCAGCGTCATTAGGGTATTCCGCCAGAAGCCCTGCACCCTGCGGCGCTCCGCCTTGCCGGGGGCGTTTTTGAAGCGCCTGTACTCGGCGTATCTCTGGCCCAGCGAGGTAAATAGTATCACCGCGAGGCCGCCGCCCGCGTATATGCATATCCACTTGCTTGCGGCGCCCAAACCAAAGAACAGGCCGGCTATGGCAAGGGGCTTCAATGTGGCCTTCAGGCCGTCGTCAAAGAAGTTCATGCAGTAATAGTCGTACATGAAGTAGTACATGAGTATTATGAAAAATACCCCGTATACGTCAATGGTGGCTATGCGGGTCTGGGTAAAGTGCATGAAGTCGAAGGTGAACATACCGGCGGAGAGCAGCGCATAGTCGCTGCGGCGGAACAGCTTTTTGCCGAAGGCGTACATTATCGGCACCATGGCTATTCCGAACAGCGTTCCTATTATTCGCCGGCCGAAGGCGTTCATGCCGAATATGGCAATTCCCAGCATGATGAATATCTTGCCGAGCGGCGGGTGGGAGTTCTCGTATGGCGCTATGCCGTGCAGGTGTTCGTAAGCCGTGCGGCCGTGGTACAGCTCATCAAAGTACATTCCGTTCAGGTAAGAAGGAGTTGCCGGTATCTCCTCAGGCTCGTCCACAAGAGCCTCCGCCCCTTCGGACGCAGCGGATTTTATTATATTGCCGTCGTCGTCGAACAGGGCGATCTCATTTATCCATACCCTGCCCTCCGTTACCTCTATGCCTATCTTATCGGTATAAACCGCGTCATCGCCACTCACGGTTATCCAGCGGAACATATCGTCGTTCTCCTGAACGTATTCTATGCTCTGCCCGTCGCTGAAGGAAAGAGTTGCCCTTCCCTCATATATTCCGCCGAATATCCTTATCTCGCTTATCTCTTCAGGGCTTTCGAGGGTTATGGCCGCCGTATCACCAACGCTGCCTATCCAGTAATTCTCAGGCGCCTGCGTTGTGCCGAGGTTCGTCAGGGCGATTATGGCGTACACCAGCGTCAGGGCAAAGCAGTACAGCCTGTCCCTCACGGTAACGACAGGCGTATCACCCTGTATTTCATATACGGTCCCGTCCGTCTTTTCCATTCTTTCCTCACAATATGCGGGATATATCTCCTGCCTTACAGTCATGCTCCAATAGGCTGCGGCAAGGCTTGCAAAGGCCGTAAGGTTCATCAGGGAACCTATCAGAGTTATTACATTATACTCAGCGCCTCTCAGCGCCGCGCTTTTTACCACCGTGAAGGCGGCCAGCACGTTAAGCAGCAGAGCACAGGTATATATCACATACGCCCTTATCAGCCGCCTGTCAAGGCTAAGCAGGAAGGCTGCAATAAGCAGCGGCAGCACCGGGAAAACATATCTTTCGTGCATATACTGCCCGAAGGTGAATATGGCGGCGATAAGCAGCGCCCCGGACAGCGCGAGGCTGTATTTCTTATCCCGCGACCTTATGTATCCGGCGGCCGCGGCTATGCAGGAGAGCGCTATCATTATGCTCCCCCATTTGCCGTATGTCAGCCCCAGCAGCGGCGCGCTAACGTCCTTCCAGTTGCCCCCGAGGAGCGCCGGTACATTAAAGGCCTCCACGCTGGCATACGGATAGGAGGTAGCGGTGCCCAGCAGCTTATCCAAGAACCACAGCAGCTGCTGCGCCCCCTTGAAGGGCCATGCAAGGGCGAATATCGCCGCCACAGCCAACGCCACCGACGCCAGCGTGCGGAGGGCATACCTGATACCCTTGTCGTACATCCTTGCAAAGTATGCCGCCGCGAGCAACGGCCCTATCAGCAGGGACTGAGGCTTGGTTATGATAGCCACGCCGTAAAGAAGCCCCGCAAGCTCAAGTTTGTCGCTGTCAAAGAGATATATAACCCCCAGCAGCATTATGGCGGGTATCATGTCCACCTGCCCCCAGGCGCCCGATATGAACGCAATAGCCGGGTTGAACGCCACCATGCAGCACAGGAGCGCCGATTGGCTTTCGGTGAGCCTTTTGCGGGCTATGCGGTAGGTCATATATGCGGCGAAAATATCCGCCAGTATGCTCGGCAGCTTGGTTATAAGCACATATCCCGCGCCGCCGTATTCGAGGCCGAGCGCCTTGGCTATGCTGCCGGTAAGCCAGAGTATGTACATATACCCCGGCGGATAGTCCGCGAACATGCCGCTGTTATAGAAGTTCGCAAGGCCGTCCTCCGCAAGGTGATAGCTCCACGCCATGAAGCAGTTTATATCCGTGCTGTGCCCGTAAAATACCAGCGACAGCAGACAGCGCAGAAGAAACGCCAGCGCCAGCAGCGCCCATACGTTTGCACCGCCCTTGTCCGTATCCGGCTTTTTGAGTATGCCCTTCCGGTAGCATACTGCGCCGAGCACGCCGCTTAGCAGCACGGCAAGGAGCATTGCGCCGCCATGCAGCTCGTTTACGTTGTGGCTGCCGCCTTCGCTGCCCGCGCTTGCACCGCTGTTGTAATAAAATTCCTGCACCGCCCCTGCGGGGGCGCTATCTATCCTGGTGACGGAGAAGCCCTTGAACCACGCCTCGCCCGACGACAGGCTGCTGTATCCGCCAAGGCGCATGCATACTGTCATGGTGTGCTGATCCTGCCCCGTCCTGCCCGTAAGCTCCGCCCGCTGCCAGCCGGCATCTCCCGTTATGGGCTCTGAGGCCGCCATGGTACCGGCGACGGATACGTTCGCGCCGCCGCCCTCCGATACGCCGCGGGCCATTATATCGCAGCTTATGCGGTAGTACGAATCCGGCTCCACGTCTATATCCTGACAGAGCCTAACGTCGTTGCGCTCGGGGTTGGTTATGTGCAGGCAGGCGCTCCCGTCAACCTCGTCTATCTCAACGAAAAAATCCCCGTCGCCGGCATACCATGCGTCTGTATACCAGCCCGAGGGCATAGATTCCGCATCCATATATTGAAGGTCGGGATTTTCGATATATACCCGCTCCTCGGCATACGCCCCGCCCAGCGGGAGCAGCACCGCAAGAAAAGCAGCAACCTTGAGAAAAAGCCTTCGCATACTACCTCGACGTATAATCATATATAAAACTCTTATGTAATATTCTACCACAAATCGTCCGTATCCACACCATATAAAGGAAAAATCACCCTTGAAAGGCATTTTTGATATACTCTACCCGGCCCTCCGCAAGGTCCACCTCCGCCACGTCAAAGCGGACGGGGGTATCCCAAAGCCCGTTTTCGGTAAGATAGGCCGTGGCGGCCTTGATTATATTCCGCTGCTTTGCGCGCGTTACGGCCTCCCGCCCCAGCCCCACGGCGCGGCTGCTCCTGGCCTTTACCTCTATAAATACCGTCGTGCCGCCGTCCATGGCTATCATATCCACCTCGCAGCCCATCCGCCGGTAATTGCGCTCCAGCAGCACGAAGCCCTGCCGCACAAGATGCTCCGCGGCGATATCCTCCCCGCGCTTTCCCTTTTTTACCCTGCTCACGTCCTGCATAGGCTACTCCCCCAGAAAATTTTTTATGAAGCTGCGCCTGTGCAGGGGAGTCGGGCCGTATTTTTTAAGCGCCGCTATATGCTCCGCCGTGCCGTAGCCCTTGTTGCGGGCAAACCCGTATTCCGGGTACAGCGCGTCCATCTCTATCATGTAATTGTCCCTTTGCACCTTGGCGACGATAGAAGCGGCGGCGATGAGGTAGCTGAGCGCGTCGCCGTGTATGAAGGAATGCTGCTCTGCTGGTATATCGAGGCCGGATATGGCGTCCAGCAGCACCACGCCGGGCTTTTTGTCCAGCCTGTCAAAGGCCTCCTTAAAGGCTCTGCGGGTGGCGTTGAGTATGTTTATTTCGTCTATCTCCGAGGGCTCCCGCCAGCCCACCGCCACGGACAGGGCGCTGCCGATAAGCTGTGGATACAGCTTATCCCGCCGCCCGGGGGACAGCTTTTTTGAATCGTTGACGTATCTTATCAGCGGCTCCGGCGGGAGCACTATGCAGGCCGCCACCACGGGCCCCGCCAAGGGCCCTCTCCCCACCTCGTCCATGCCGCCGGGGAGCATGCCCTTATCCCAGTATCCCCGCTCTATCCTGCAAAGCTCATTGAGCCTTTCCTCTTCATTTTTCCGGGGCATTTGTTTCCTCCCGCGGGTCGTCTAAGGTAATGCGGGCGATCTTGCCCGCCCTAAACTCGTCCAGCACTATGCGCGCCGCCCGCTCGGTATCCGGCGCGCCGCCGCCCAACACGAAGCCCCTGCTCCTGCATACGCCTTCCAAAAGCTCCTCAGGGGCCATGTCCTTTTCCAGCTTCTTATACCGCGCGGTAAGCTCCTGCGGGCATATCCTCATCAGGTCGAAAAGCAGGCTGGCCGCAAGCTCCTCCGTGTCCATTATGTCGTCCTTTATGGAGCCTATGTACGCCACGTGCTTGGCGAGCTGCGGATCCTCCAGCTTGGGCCAGAGCAGGCCGGGGGTATCCATAAGCTCAAGGTAAGGGGTTATCTTCACCCATTGCTGCCCCTTTGTTACGCCGGGCTTATCCCCTACCTGCGCCCTGTTGGTTCCGGCGATGCGATTTATGAAGGTGGACTTGCCCACGTTGGGTATGCCCACTATCATGGCGCGGACGGTCTTTTTTACGCCCTTGGCGAGGGACTTTTCCACCCTTTCCCGGGCGGCGGCCTCCATAAGCTCCAGCGCGGCCTTTTTCTTCGCGGAGTTGGTCGCCACGAACTCTATGGCGTCTATGCCGTTTTTCTTATACTCCGCTATCCACGCCTTAGTGAGCGCAGGCGAGGCCAGATCGCTCTTATTTAGCAGCACCACGCGCTTTTTATCCTTGAAAAGGTCGTCAAAATCCGGGTTGCGGGTAGCCCGCGGCGCCCTTGCGTCAACTATTTCCACCACAACATCTATGAGCTTCAGGCTTTCCGCAAGCTGCCTGCGGGCCTTTGCCATGTGGCCCGGATACCATTGTATGAGCATATTTTCCTCCGTGGGGCAAGAATCGTTAAAATCAGTATATCAGCAAAGTGCGATAAAAACCAGAAAAAAGTAAAAGCCCTCGGCATAAGCGCCGGAGGGCCTTTGTGGTCTTTTTGTTACTTGGTTACGATGCGCTCCGCGATCTTGGCAGCCTTACCGACGCGGTTGCGGAGGTAATACAGCTTAGCCCTGCGGACCTGACCGTGACGCACCACTTCGATGCGGCCGATGCGGGGGCTATGATAGGGGAAGGTGCGCTCTACACCTACGCCGTAGGATACGCGGCGAACGGTGAAGGTCTCGCGGATGCCGCCGCCCTGCATTTTGATCACGATGCCTTCGAAGTTCTGAAGACGTTCGCGGTTGCCTTCCACGACCTTAACGAATACGCGGACGGTGTCACCGACTTCCAGCTTGGGCAGGTCGGTACGGAGCTGTTCTTTTTCCAGTTCTTTGATGATGTTGGACATTTTATTCTCCTTCCTACGGGTGTTCTTACACGACTTTCCGCCGCCATTGGACCAACCGTTGTCACAAACGCAGATATTATAACATGGCGTCAGCCCTTTTGCAAGGTATTTATGCCTGTTCGTCTTGATTTTTTAAGGAGTGCAGGAACATTATCTCCTTTTTTGAGAGGCTGCTTTCGTCTATAAGCTCCGGCCTCGTCCTATATGTGGCCTCTATGCTGCGCTCCCGCCGCCATTTGGCTATAAGCGCGTGGTTGCCGTTCAGCAGCACCTCGGGTACCGCCATATCCCTGAACACCGCGGGCCTCGTATACTGGGGGTATTCCAAAAGCCCATCCGAGAAGGATTCCTCCTCCGCGGACTCCGCGCTGCCCAGCACGCCGGGAATGAACCTGCTTACGCAGTCTATTATTACCATGGCGGGCAGCTCACCGCCGGTTAGCACATAATCGCCTATGGACAGCTCCATATCCATCTGCTCCATCGCCCTCTCGTCGATGCCCTCATAGTGGCCGCACAGGAACAGCAGCCTGTCCCTCGCGGCAAGCCCGCGGGCTATTGGCACGCTGAGCGTCCTTCCGCGGGGCGCCATGGCAATCCTGAGCGCCTCGTGGTCTGGATCGACCTCCTCAAGGCAGGAGAATATTGGCTGAGCCATCATGACCATGCCTGCGCCGCCGCCAAACGGGTAGTCGTCGGTGTTCTTGTGCTTGGATTCCGAATAGTCGCGGATATTGTGCAGGCGTATGTCCAGTATGCCCTTTTCCATGGCGCGGCCCAGTATGCTCGTATCCATCGGCCCCGCAAACATTTCGGGAAACACCGTAAGTATATCAATCCTCAAATAAGCCCACCTCCGCAAGCACATCCGCGTAAAGCTCGATGCGCTTATTCGCCACATCGACCTCCTTGAGCAGCTTCTTAAGCGCCGGTATCATAAGCCGCTTTTCGCCCTTTATCACATAGACGTCGTTTGCGCCGGTCTCCAGCACGTCGGTAAGCCTGCCGCAATACGCGCCGTTTGTATCGTATACCTCGCAGCCTATCATATCCGCGACGAAATACCTTCCCTCCGGCAGCTTTACGGCGTGCTCCCGGTCCACGGAGATATAGTGGCCGCGCAGCGTTTCCGCCGTGCTCCTGTCGCGGCATACGGAGATGGTCATATACACCGCGTCCGGCTGCACGCTTACGTCGGATACCTCCACCCTTTCATAAGCGCCTCTGCGCTCAAGGTAGGCCTCTCTGAGGCCCTTGTACCTTTCGAGGTCCTCGGACAGGGGCTGCACCTTAAGCGCGCCGCGTATGCCGTGGGGGCGGGTTATGATGCCTATACGCAAATACTCCATTGAGCTTCTCCTGCAAAAAAATTCCTTATTAAGCAAAAAAGTGGTTTTGCCCACTTTTCTGCATATCGCCTTAGACTATCTCTACGACGTACTTTTTGTTTTCCTTTACGGACGCGGCCTTTACTACGGTCCTTATGGCCTTCGCTATGCGGCCCTGCTTGCCTATTACCTTGCCCATATCGTCGGGGGCTACGGTAAGCTCGATTATTGTTGAGTTTTCGCCCTCTTTTACCTCGACCTTGACCTCTTCGGGCTTATCCACGAGGTTCATGGCGATGTATTTTACCAATTCACCCATAGCGTTACTCAAATCAGCCGGGGCTATTACTGGATAGCGCCGGACTTCTTAAGCAGACCGCGTACAGTATCGGTGGGCTGTGCGCCGTTCTTTATCCACTGGGCAGCCTTCTCGTTATCCACCTTGAGCTCGACGGGGTCGGTGGTGGGGTTGTAGTAGCCCAGCTCCTCTACGAAAGCGCCATCGCGGGGGGAACGGGAATCCGCAACAACTATGCGGTAGAAGGGGGCCTTCTTGGCGCCCATGCGGCGAAGCCTGATCTTCAACATGACTAAATTTCCTCCAAGTATTATTTATAATTATTTATTATTGAAAGCGGCAGCCTGCGGCTTAAAAGCCGAAGGGAAAACGCATCTTTCCTTTTTTGCCGAATTTGCCGGAGCTTAGCTGCTTCATGAGCTTGCGGGAGGACTCGAACTGGTTCAGAAGGCGGTTTACCTCCTGTACCGAGTTGCCGCTGCCCGCCGCTATCCTCCTGCGCCTGCTGGCATTGAGCAGCTCGGGCTTCGCCCTCTCCCTGGGTGTCATGGACTTTATTATAGCCAGGGTCTTTTTAAGCTGCTTTTCGTCTATCTGCACATTGCCCAGCTTGCCCGCGTCCATGCCGGGGAGCATAGACAGCATGCTTCCCATATCCATGCTCTGCATCTGCTCCATCTGCTGCATGAAATCTTCCAGCGTGAACTCGTTGGTCTTTATCTTTTTTGCAAGCTCCTCCGCCTTTTTCGCGTCAAAGCTCTCCTGGGCCTTTTCTATGAGGGTCATAACGTCCCCCATGCCCAGTATGCGGCTTGCCATCCTGTCGGGGTAGAAGGGCTCGATATCGGTGAGCTTTTCGCCGTTGCCGCAGAACTTGATGGGCTTTCCGGTGACCTCCCTTACGGACAGGGCCGCGCCGCCCCTCGTGTCGCCGTCCAGCTTGGTGATTATCACGCCGGTAAGCTCCAATGCGTCGTTGAATGCCTTTGCGGCATTCACTGCGTCCTGACCCGTCATGGCGTCTATCACCAGAAGTATCTCGGCGGGCTTTACCGCGTCGCGCACCCTCTCTATCTCCGCCATCATGTCGGGGTCTATATGCAGCCGTCCGGCGGTATCCACTATCACCAGATCCCGCATATTGCGCTTTGCGTACTCTATGGCCTCCTGCGCTGTAATAACGGGATCCTGCGTGCCCTTTTCAAAGACCGGCAGGTTGAGCTTTTCGCCCACTACCTGCAGCTGCTTTATGGCGGCGGGCCTGTAAACGTCGCAGGCTACCAGCAGCGGCGATTTTCCGAAGTGCTTCTGGCAGTACGCCCCCAGCTTACCCGCCATGGTGGTCTTGCCCGCGCCCTGAAGGCCGGCCAGCAGTATCACCGAAGGATTCTTAGAACCGAACTCCAGCTTGGCGTTTGAGCCGCCCATGAGCTTCACCAGCTCGTCGTTTACTATCTTTATCACCTGCTGGCCCGGCGTAAGGCTCTCCAAGACCTCCGCCCCCACCGCGCGCTCGGTGACGGAATTTATGAATTTCTTTACCACGGTAAAGCTGACGTCCGCCTCGAGCAGGGCTAACTTTACCTCCCGCATGGCTTCCTTTACTTCCTTTTCGGAGAGCTTGCCGCGGCCGGACAGCTTTTTGAATACGTTTTGAAGTTTTGATGAAAGGCCTTCAAATGCCATCTTCGCATATCTCCGTCAATGCCCTGATCTTTGCCTTTACGGCGGGATCGTGGCAGATATTTTGCAGCTCTTCCAGCCCGTTCATCAGCGCCATGCGCCTCTCCATGAGCTTAAGCCTATTCTCATATCCCTCGAGGTTGTCCGCCGCCTTCATTATGGCGTCCCGTACAGCCTGGCGGGAAACTCCCTCCCTCTCGGCTATTTCAGCCAGTGAGCAGTCCTCGTTTACCGACTGGAAAAGTATGGACTGCTGCCTCTCTGTCAGCAGCTCGCCGTATATATCCAGAAGCAGCCCCAGACGAACGTGCTTTTCCAAGGTAAGACCGCCTTTCCTCGCAAGCTGTAAAGCATAAGTGTTTTACACTCATACTATTATACGGATATTTCTTCTCCTGTCAAGCTTTTTTAGCCGCCTATCATTATGCTTATATTGCCGTGGAGCAGCAGCCGTATTATGCCGCATATGATAAGATGGGAAGGATAGTAGATATAAAACAGCCATTTAATACCCTTCCAGCTTCCCCGCTCCCCGTTATAGCTCTTCAGCAGCGGTATGGAAAGGGCGGCAAAGAGCTGCACCGCGGCGTATATTTTATCTATAAAGAAGAAATACACTGCGGCATATACGGCGACCCATACCATCATCCATGTCATCTGCTTCTTAAAGCTGCCCCGGTAGGCGCCGATGTAGAGTATCGCTACGGTCGCTATGCAGCTCCAGTCAGAGCAGAAGGATATAAGGCACACGAGCGTTACTATTACGGCCATCTGCCAGCCCTTGAGCTTGCGGCTGTCGTTTATCTTGAGCAGCATGAGCCCCCAGAACAGCGACCATATCACGCTGGTCTGGTTAAAGGCGGTCTTAGTGAAGGGTATAAATGGTATGCCAAAGGCGAAGGTGTAGGCGAAATGCGATATCACCGCGAACAGCAGCAGCCGCAGGGCGTATTTTTTGAAGCTGTGGGTATAGTGATACCCCTCGGCTATGAAAAACCACATTATCGGGGCGGTTATGCGTCCGACGCAGTGCAGGGCAAGCTGCGGCCACCCCGTCTGGTACCCCGGCCATATCACCCATGTCAGGTGATCGACAGTCATGGCGATTATGGCGATGAGCTTTAGCTGGTTTGAGTTCAGCCCTTTTTTAGCGATAGCTTCCATAAATATAAATCCTCATATAAGTTTTCATGGACAGAATTATAAACCATTTGCGCGCAATTAAAAAGGGGGCAGTTTCGCCCCCGCGTGTTGAACAGCTTATTTTATCACTATGTCGCAGCCCTCCAGCGCGACACTCCTTTCCCCATTTTCGGTATCGCTCCAGCCATACACCGGTCTCAGCACTATGCTGCTTGCCTTCTGCTGCTGGTCCGAGGTCAGTGGTATTTCGAAGTTGAACAATCCCTGTCCGCCATTCGATTCTTTTCCGTCCTTTCCCAGACTCTCCCCATCCACCATTACTTCGTAGTGGAGTCCGTTATATCTGCCCGCATATCCATATATGAAGGCGCTCTTTTCCGCCTCGCTCCAGCCCTCCGGAAATTCATAGGATACGCTCACAGCTATACTTGTGGCATTAAAAGCCGCCTCTGGCTTAACCGTTATCCCGCTTAGCTCCTTTTCGATATTGTATATCCTGTCATTTTCATGGTCGAGCATCGTAAGGGGATACTTCCCGCTGAGCTGTACGCTGCCCCTTTCCTTCTTAGAGGTGTTTCGGCTGTCTATATCCAGCTCGAACCGCTGTTCTATTTTGGCGATCGTTGCGAACTGCGCCATAACGTCCACCTTACAGTCCAGTATCCTCGACGTGAATACCGCGCTGTAATGGCCCTCCGGCACGTTGGTTTCCTTCAGGTCATACTCGGTGTGGAGTATTATGCCCTTGTCCTTCTTTATCCTTTCGACATCCATTTTCCCATTCGCTGAATCATAGTACCCGTCCTGAGGGTATATGCCGGTAGATCTGAATTCCAATTTGTAATTATTCGCGCCGCTGCTCAGATGCAAAACGTCTCCTTGCCAGTCCAGAGTCGTGCCACCGCCGTAATACCAGAACAGGCTTGGGTCGGTTTCAAGATAAGACATTACGGTGAGCTTGTCGCTTTCCACGAGAACGTCGGTTATCTTGGGCTTTGCCTCCTTGAGCCATTGCCAGTCCTTTGGGTCATACGGGTCAAAGCCGAGGTTTGCCCTCGCCGCGGCGAATTCCGCGGCTTCATCCGTTTCGTCAAGAGTGTATATGGTATAATCCTGCTCGTTATCCTTCGGAATCTGTATCGCCGCCTCCACATCCGGCATACTCGCCCGGTTCTCAGGCAGCGTGCCGAGGTATTTGTTCCTGTCGAAAAGCCTGCCGAACCAGCCGCTCACCGCCTCGCCCACGCTGGGGATCAGCAGCACCGCGCCGATTATCAGCACTACCGCAAATACGGGTGCCAGTGTGCGCCAGGGGCACGCGCCCCTCCTACCGCTTCTTTTTGATTTTTTCATATACTTCTGCTCCCTTTCTTCGGCCTCCGCCCTGAGGAATATTTCGCCGAGCAGCTCCTCGCGCCGAAGATCCCGTATATTGAGCCCGTTCACAGCCTCTATAAAACGCTTATCCTTCATACTCTTCCTCCTTCAGCGCCTCGCGCAGGAGCTTCCGCCCGCTGTGAAGATATCCCCACACGCTCGCCCTGCTCCTGCCCATTGCCTCGGCTATCTCCCCAGAGGTATAGCCCTCGTAATAGTACATATATACCGCCGTCTTGCATTTATCCGGAAGCTCCATTACCTGCCGCAGCAGGTCTCCCGAGCTTTCCTCCGCCGGTATGCCCTTCAGCGACTCCTCATCTAACTAACTGAACCCGCGTTTTCCAGCCCGACCTCAAGGAATCCCTGCATATATTGGACGCGACGACTATGAGCCACGACTTTTCATGCGCCGCGTTTTCAAACCTGACGGGGCTTTTCATAAGCTTCAAGAAGGTGCTTTGGGCCGCGTCCTCGGCGTCCGCCCTGCTGCCCTTAAAGAACAGCATGCACACCCGGTACACGGCGTCTATGTTGCGCCTGTATATATCCTCCGTCTCTTCCCTTGTCCTCAGGGCTTGATTCAAGGTACCATTCCTCCAGCCAAATGCTTTTTTCTTTCGAAGGCCTTCACCTATAATACGTTTCACAGGAGCCGATCCTTAAAATAAAAACGGGCTGCATATCACAGCCCATTGCACATTTTGCTTTCATTCTTCGCTAAGCAGCGCCCGCGCGTAGTCGTCAGGGTCAAAGGCCTGCATATCGTCTATGCCCTCGCCCACGCCCACAAAGCGGACGGGTATATTGAGCTCTTCCTTTACCGCCGCGGCGACGCCGCCCTTTGCGGTGCCGTCGAGCTTGGTGAGTATTATGCCGGTAAGCCCTGCGGACTCGCCGAAGGCCCGCGCCTGGGCTATGGCGTTCTGGCCGGTGGTGGCGTCCAGCACCATCAGCGCCTCCACGGGTACGCCGGGAAGCTCCCTATCCAGCACGCGGCGCATCTTTTCCAGCTCGTTCATTAAGTTTTTCTTATTGTGCAGCCTGCCCGCCGTATCGCAGAGCAGCATATCCCGGTTTCGCGCCTTGAATGAGGCCGCCGCGTCGAACACCACCGCCGCCGGATCTGCGCCCTCGCCGTGCTTTATTATCGGCACGCCGGCGCGCTCGGCCCATACGGTGAGCTGCTCGGCAGCGGCTGCGCGGAAGGTATCCGCCGCCGCAAGGACTACGTCCCTGCCCTGATTTTTATAATACGCGGCTATCTTGCCCAAGGAGGTGGTCTTGCCTACGCCGTTTACGCCAACCGCCATTATTACGGCCTTGTCCGCCCCGTCCAAGAAGGGCTTTTCGGGCCGCATCAGCTCAGACAGCAGGCTTATAAGCTCCTCCCTCGCTTCTGAACGCTCCTTTAGCTTCTTTTTTGAAACTGCGTCCCGCAGGCCGTTAAGCAGCTTATCGGTAGTCGCCATGCCCACATCCGCCATTATGAGGGCCTCCTCCAGCTCCTCATAAAACTCATCGTTTATGCCGGAGCCCGCAAATATGGCCGCTATGCCGCTGCCCGTCTTGGAAAGCCCCTGCTTAAGCCTGTCAAAAAAGCCCGCCATTTGTATTCCCTCCTTTGAGTGTTATGCGGTAAATTTTGCGGATACCACCTTGGATACGCCCCGCTCCTCCATGGCCACGCCGTAAAGCGAATCGCACACCGCCATGCTGCCCTTCCTGTGTGTTATCAGTATGAACTGGGTATCGTCGGAATAGCTGCGGACATACTCCGCAAAATTCGTAACGTTGGCGTCGTCCAGCGCAGACTCAATCTCGTCCAGTATGCAGAAGGCCGTGGGCTTCAGCTTCAGTATGGCGAAAAGCAGCGCTATTGCGGTAAGCGCCCGCTCGCCGCCGGACAGCAGCGAAAGGAGCTGCAGCTTTTTCCCCGGGGGCTGCGCGATTATGTCTATATCGCAGTTGAGTATGTCCTCCTTGTCGGAAAGTATCAGCTCCGCCTTCCCTCCGCCGAACAGCTCTACGAATACCTGCGAGAAGTTTTGCTGTATAAGTGCGAACTGCCTGCGGAACTCCTCCTCCATGGTGGAAACGAGGTCGGTTATGAGCACCTGCAGATCCGCCTCCGCCTTGGTGAGGTCGTCATACTGGGCGCTGAGCTCATCGTAGCGCTCCCTGACGTTCTTATAATCCTCTATGGCTCCCACGTTTACATCGCCGAGGGCGCGTATTGCCGTTTTAAGCTCGTCCACCCGTATGTGCGAGGCGGTCACTGCTATCTGCCGCCGCATGGGCTGGGCGTTCTCGTAGGTGAGCTCATAATCCGACCATATCCTGTCCTGCATGTTCTGCAATTCCAGCTGCGCCTTGTTCAGGCTGAGCTCCGCCCTGTGTCTGCGCTCCCTTATGTCGTTGAGCTCTGCGGAGATATGGTCCCTCCGCTCCCGCAGCTCGTCTACGGAGCTCAGCCGCTTCGCCCGCTCCTCCTCCATGGTATGAAGCTGATCCGTTAGCCTGTCCACATCCATGCGCTCGGAGGATATGCTGTCGTCCAGCGCGGCGGCCTGCTTTTGCAGCTCGAGGAAGCTCCTGCTGCCCTGCTCTATCTCGTCCTTGCCGCGCTTTATTGCCGCCATAACGCCGTCGGCCTCGCGCTCCATGCGCCTCGCCTCGCTCTCGGCGGCGTTGGCCTCTTTTTCCAGCGCCATCAAGGCCACCTTTTGCTCGGTAGCCCTGTCGTTTATGCCTGCGGCCTCTGTGCGGAGCCTGTTCAGCTCCTCCTGGAGCTTCCTTATGTCGTCCTGGCTCGCCACGTTGCCCTGCTCCCATTGGGAGCGGTCCTCATTGGCTTCGCGGTACTGCTCGTCTATATTTTCTATGTTGTCGTTTATCTGGGCCAGCTCTAACTTGGCCTGCTCCAGCTCCTCGCGGTTGTCCTCGACGTACTTTTGCACCACGTCCACCTTTTCGCGGTGCGTGGCAAGCTCCACATCCGCCGCGTGCAGAGCCTCTGACGCTCTCTCCACGGCCTCGCCGGCACGGGCTATATCCCGCTCCAGCCCTTCACGCTCGGATTTGGACGCTTCGAGCTGCTCCCGCTGCTTTTTCAGCGCCGCCGTTATGGTCTCTATCTCCCTCTCGCGGCCTATCAGGCTGAACTCCCGCTTTTGGGTGCTTCCGCCGGTCATGCTGCCGCCGGGGTTTATTATATCGCCCTTTAATGTAGCTATTCTGAAGGACGACCTCGCACGCTTGTTTATGGCGATGCCTGCGTCAAGATCCTTCACCACTATCGTGCGGCCAAGAAGGTTTTCAAATATGCCCCTGTATCTCTCATCAAAGGATACGAGGTCGGAGGCTACGCCTATAAAGCCCTCCACGTTGCACATTGACCTTTCGTCATTGCTCAGCAGCCTCGGACGCATGCTGGAGACCGGCAGCATGGTCGCCCTTCCGTACTGCCTTGAGCGCAGGTATCCTATCACCTGCTTTGCGTCCTGCTCGGTAGGGGTAACTATGTTCTGTAAGGTGGAGCCAAGCGTCATCTCTATCGCGCTCTCATACTCGGAGGGGACGCGTATGAGCTCCGCCACTACCCCCTCTATACATTTGCCGAGGCGCGGGTCCCTCGCCGCGTCCCTCAGGACGTTGCGGACGCTTGAATAGTACCCTTCGTATGCGCGCTTCATCTCCTGAAGCACCTTTATCCTTGAGCTTTCCGCCTCTATTTGCTGCTCGAGGGCGCGTATGCCCTCGACGTCCCGCTTGAGCCTTGCGTTAAGCTCGTTAAGGCTGGCTATGGCCGCCATGCGCTCCGCGTTTTTGCCGTCATAGCCCTGCTTTATCTCGCAGTAGCTGCCATACACCTGATCGTATTCGTGGGATAGCTTCTCCCCCTCCTCGGATATGGCTGCCATGCTTTGATTTATGGAGTCTATGCGGCCCAGCAGCGTCGTCTTTATGGCCTCCAGCCTCGAAAGCCTGCTCTTTGCATCGGACAGGCGGTTCATCGCCTCTATCATGCTGTTCTTCTGGCTTTCCAGAAGCTGCTCCTTATCCGATATTTCCGCCTGTATGCCGGCAAGCTGCTCCTCCGTATCGGCAAGCCTTGCCTGTTCCCTTTTCTTTGTCTCCTCCGTGTCGCTGCTCCTGCTGGCGGCCTCGTCTATGGCCTTTTTCAGCTCGTCAAGCCTCGCCCTGTCCTCTTCGGCGGCGGCTTCAAGGCGCTCTCTTTCCCTTGCGATGTTCGCCATGCGCTCCCGGGCCACCTTTGCCTCGCCCGTGCGGTTTTCCACTCCGGTCGTCGCAGCCAGAAGCCTCGACTGTATCTCGCCTATGGCGGCGTTTAGGCTGCGCTCCTTCTCCTCCTCGGCGGCGCAGTCCGCAGCCAGCGCTGACTCTATGCCGGCGGACTGCCCTATGGCCTCGGCGTACTGCTCCATGCTTCCTGCAAGGGCGGTTATCCTCTCGTTGAGCTTGTCGTACTGATAGAGGAACACGTTCACCTCTATCTCCTTCAGCTCGTCCCTCAGCTTAAGGTACTGCCTCGCCGCGGCGCTCTGCTCCTCCAGGGGGCCTATCTGCCGGCTCAGCTCCTCGAGTATGTCGTTGAGGCGGATAAGGTTTTTTCTCGTATTATCCAGCTTGCGCTCGGCCTCCTCCTTGCGCACCCTGTACTTCATAACGCCCGCCGCCTCCTCAAAGGCGTTTCGGCGGTCGTTTGATTTATTTGAAAGTATCTCCTCCACCTTGCCCTGGCCTATTATGGAATAGCCCTCCCTGCCTATGCCGGTATCCCGAAAAAGCTCGCCTATGTCCTTGAGCCTGCACTGTGTGTTGTTGATAAGATATTCGCTTTCGCCGCTCCTGTATACCCGGCGGGTAACGCTCACCTCGGTAAAGTCCGTGGGCAGCCTGCCGTCCGAATTGTCGAATATCAGCGTCACCTCGCAGAAGGACTGGGGCTTGCGCTGCTCGGTGCCGTTGAATATGACGTCCTCCATCCTGTTGCCGCGCAGCGCCCTCGCGCTCTGCTCGCCCAAAACCCAGCGCACGGCGTCGGCTATATTGCTCTTGCCGCTGCCGTTTGGGCCTATTATGGCCGTTATTCCCTTTTCGACCTGTATCTCGGTCTTTTTAGCGAAGGATTTAAATCCGTTGATCTCTATTTTTGTTAACCGCAATATTCCAACCTCTGCGTCAATGTGGGCTTATTATTTACAGCAGTCCGAGGCCCTCTAAGGTGGCCTTGGCCGCCCTCTGCCCCGCCTCCTGCTTGCTTCCGCCGCTGCCTATTCCCTTCGGCTCCCCGGCTATGACCGCCTGAAGGGTGAATACCCTTTGATGGTCCGGGCCGGAGGTGTCTATAAGGTCATACGTAACGTTTCCCTGATGCTGCTTCTGCACATGCTCCTGCAGCAGCGTCTTATAGTCCTTTGTGTTCACGTTGCGCACCGCGCGCCCTATATGGCCCTCCACCGCGTGCAGCACCAGCCTTTTCGCCTCTCCCATGCCGCCGTCCAGAAATACGGCGCCTATCACCGCCTCCATCGCGTCCGCCAATATGGAGGGCTTGCTCCTGCCGCCGGAATGTTCCTCGCCGTGGCTCAGCAGCAGGTAACTGCCCAAACCAAATCCCACGGCCGACTTATGCAGCGCGCCCTCGCATACCGAAAGGGAGCGCACCCTCGTCATCATGCCCTCGTTTAGCTCCGGGTATTCCCTGTACAGCTTTTCGCTCACGCACAGCTCCAGCACCGCATCGCCCAAAAACTCCAGCCTTTCGTTGTGTACGCTGCCGTTGCCGTCGCCCTTAACATAGGACGTATGGGTGAGGGCTGTGTTCAAAAGCTCCGCGTCTTTAAATTTGTAGCCTATCGCCTCTTGCAGCTTATTGAGCCTTTGCAGTCTCGCAAATTCCAGTTCCATTTGCTTCCTCCATACCAAAGTACCCGCATCCACCGTAAGATGCGGGTACTTTTTGAAGTATAGTTATTTATTCATTACCCTTAGTATATCGCCCACGGTATGTACGTTGGGCAGCTCCTCCTCCGGAACCTGCATGCCGTACTCCTGCTCGATATCCATTATAAGCTCCACCACGTCAAGCGAATCGGCCTTAAGGTCCTCCACGAGCCTGGAATCCATGGTTATGGACTCCTTGGGGATATCCATCTGCCTCGATAGCATTTCGCGAATCTTTTCAAAATCCATATATAATACCGCCTTTCTGGTTATACCGATAAACAATTATAGTTTAGCCGCATATTATTTTTATGTCAATCCTCTATTCAGTCCGCCACATCCGGCAGCGACCCTACGGCGCGGCGTATGGTTTCGTTGGTACCGCCGGAGGCAAAGCTCCTCGCTTGGCCCAGCGCCGCCGCAAACGCCTTGGCGTTTGAGCTTCCGTGGGCCTTTATCACGCCGCCGTCCACCCCCAAAAGGGGCGCTCCGCCGTACTCGGTGTAATCCATCACCTTTTTGAACCGCCTGAAGGCGGGCTTCACCATTGCGGCGCCCAGCTTGCTGCGCGTATCCGCCATGAGCTCTTTTTTGAGCATATTCATCAAGGCTGCGGCAAGGCCCTCGGTATATTTGAGCACGATGTTTCCCGCAAAGCCGTCGCAGATCACCGCGTCAAAGCTGCCGGAAAGTATCTCCCTCGCCTCGCAGTTGCCGGTAAAGTTTACGGGCGTCTGCTCCAGCAGCTTATATGTGGCCTTGGTAAGCTCGTTTCCCTTTTCGGCCTCCGCGCCGTTGTTGAGCAAGCCCACCCTTGGATTTTCCACCCCCATTATGTCGTGCATATACGCAGAGGCCATCACTGCAAACTGCTGAAGGTAGGAGGGCTTGCAGTCTACGTTTGCGCCGCAGTCCATTATCAGCACGCAGCCCTTTTCCGCCGGGAACACCACGCCTATGGCCGGGCGCTTTACTCCCTCTATGCGCTTTATTATGAATGTGGCCCCCGCCAGCACCGCGCCGGTGCTGCCCGCCGATACCACGCAGTCGGCCTTCCTGTCGCGCACCAGCTCCATGGCCTTTACGAGGGAGGAATCCTTCTTTCTGCGTATGGCAAAGGTCGGCTGCTCGTCGCAGGTTATTATTTCCGGCGCGTGAAGAATATCCAGCCGCCCGCCGTTATACCGATGCTTTTCCAGTTCAGCCCTTATCCGCTCCTCATCGCCGCAGAGGGTAACGGACATGTCGGGATACTTTTTCAGGGCGTCTATACAGCCCTCCACCACCGCCGCCGGGGCGTTGTCGCCGCCGAAGGCATCAACAGCTATTCTCATCTGTCGTCTCCTAATATAATGCTAAAGGATATTATACAATATTTTTAACTAAAACAAAAGAGGCCCTTTTGCGAGAGCCCCTTGAGTTTTAAATTTTTTCAGGCGATATTAGTCGTTATCGACCGCAACTGCCTGCTTGCCGTCGTAATAGCCGCACTTTTTGCATACACGATGAGCCAGCTTAGGCTCATGGCACTGCGGACATTCCACGATACCGGGAACGGTCAACTTCCAATGGGCTCTGCGCTGATCGCGCCTTGCCTTAGACGTTTTTCTCTTAGGGACTGCCATGGTTACACCTCCTTATCGTGATACAACAGCTGCTCCAGAGCGGAGAAAGGGTTTTCCTTATCTTTCTCTCTAACACAGGAACACTGATCTGTGTTCAAATCGCACCCGCAAACCGGGCAAAGCCCCTTGCAATCCTCGCTGCACCTGCTGAAAACAGGCAGATTGAGGAACAAGTCGTCAAGGAGCATCTGGCTGACGTCCAGCTCCTCGCCGGTATAGCCGTAGCATTCGCTGTCCGGCTCCGGCTCCCGGAGAAAGCGCTCGTCGAAGTCGAAGGTAAGCTCCTCGATGAAGGGCTTGCCGCAAAGGGCGCATTCGGAATCCAGCCTTGTGGTAGCCGTACCCTTGAAGCTGAAGCCCTCGCCGTCAAAGAAGTACTCGCCCTCTACCGTAAGCGGAGCGGCGAATTTAAGCTCCCTGCCGAGATATTCCTGCCTGTCGAGGATCACGTCCTCATGGCATCTGCCTATCCGGCCCGGCTGCTTGAGTTCCTGTGCAACGTTCAGCTTCATACTTTTCCTTTCAAGAGCACACCTTACATATTTTATCTATAAGGCGTTAATTTGTCAACTGGTTATTTTGTGACGAGCCTTGCGGTATCCCTTGCGATGGTCATTTCCTCGTCGGTGGGGATAACAAAGACCTTCACCTTGCTCTCGGGCTTGCTTATGCAGACCTCCTCGCCCCTGGGGCAGCTCATGTTGTAGTCGAAATCGGCCACTATGCCCATGTACTCCATATCCTTGAGGACGTCCCTGCGCACCTCGCGGTCGTTCTCGCCTACGCCGGCGGTGAATACTATGGCGTCCGCGCCGTTGAGGGCCGCCGCGTATGCGCCGATGTACTTCTTTACGGCATATACGAACATATCCAGGGCCAGCTTTGCGCGCTCATCGCCCTTCTCGGCGGCCGCGCCCAGATCGCGGAAGTCGCTGGAGATGCCGGAGACGCCCAGCATACCGCTCTTCTTGTTCATGTAGGTATCCATCTCCTTGGCGGTCATGCCGGTCTTATCCATGAGGAAGGGCATGATGGCGGGGTCGATGCTGCCGCAGCGGGTGCCCATGGGAAGGCCTTCAAGAGGGGTGAGGCCCATGGAGGTATCCACGCACTTGCCGGCCTTGGAGCAGCTTACGCTGGAGCCGTTGCCGAGATGGCAGGTGATGACCTTTGCGTCGGGATTGCCTAACAGCTCGAGGGCGCGTCCGGTGACGTACCTGTGGGACGTGCCGTGGAAGCCGTAACGGCGTACCTTATAATTCTCGTATGCCTCATAGGGCAGAGCGTACATATAATGGGACTTCTCCATGGCCATGCCCCAGCCGGTATCGAATACCGCTACCATGGGTACGCCGGGCATGACGGCCATGCAGCCCCGGATTCCCATAAGGTTGGCGGGATTGTGAAGGGGCCCGAGAGGTATGCAGTCCTCTATCGCCTTAAGCACCTCATCGTCTATGACGATGGGATCATAGAGCTTTTCGCCGCCGTGGAGCACGCGATGGCCGACGGCGTCTATCTCGCTCATGTTCTTTATCACGCCGATCTTGGGATCCGCAAGTACCTCGAGAACCAGGGCGATAGCGTCCTCGTGGTTCTTCATATCCTGCTGCTTCTCGTACTTGTCGCCCTTGGCGGACTTGTAGGAGATCACGGAGCCGGGTATGCCTATGCGCTCACATATACCTTTTGCTATCACGCTGCTGTGATCCAGGTCTATGAGCTGGTACTTAAGGGAAGAGCTGCCTGCGTTGATTACGAGAATTTTCATTTATGTTTTTCCTCCGATAATAATTACATATTCTGTGCCTGAACTGCGGTGATAGCCACGACGGATACTATATCGTCAACGCTGCAGCCGCGGGACAGGTCGTTGATGGGCTTTGCGAAGCCCTGGCAGATGGGGCCTACTGCCTCTGCGCCCGCAAGGCGCTGAACCAGCTTGTAGCCGATGTTGCCCGCCTGAAGATCCGGGAATATAAGCACGTTGGCCTTGCCGGCGACGGGGCTGCCGGGGCTCTTGAGCTGGCCGACCTTTTCCACCAGCGCCGCGTCCGCCTGAAGCTCGCCGTCCACGTTGAGCTCGGGGGCAAGCTCGTGTACCAGCTTGGTGGCCTCCACCACGCGATCCACGTTCTCATGCTTGGCGCTGCCCTTGGTAGAGAAGGAAAGCATGGCTACCCGGGGCTCCATACCGCAAAGCGCCTTTGCGCTCTGGGCGGAGCTTATGGCTATGGCTGCAAGCTGCTCCGCGGTGGGGGCGATGTTTACCGCGCAGTCGCCGAATACCAGCACGCCGTTGTCGCCGTAGGCCTTGTTGGGGACTTCCATTATAAAGCAGCTTGAAACAGTGGATACGCCCTTTGCGGTCTTTATTATCTGGAGGCCGGGGCGGAGCGTATTTCCGGTGGTGTTTATCGCGCCGGAAACAAAGCCGTCCGCCTTGTCATCATAAACCATCATAGCGGCAAAGAACAGGGGATCCAGCATGGTCTTTTGCGCCTGCTCGAGGGTGACGCCCTTCTTTGCGCGCATTTCTGCGAACTTCTCGCAGTATCCGGGGTACAGCTCGGAGGAGGCGGGATCGACCATTGCGATGTCGTCAACGTTCACATTGAACTTGGCGGCGACGGCCTTGATATCCTCGCTCTTGCCGATAAGGGTGACCTTGGCGATGCCCTGATCGGTTATCAGCCGCGCGGCCTGAACGGTACGCTCCTCGCTTCCCTCGGGAAGCACTATGTGCTTTACGTCAGCTTTTGCTTTTTCTTTGATGGTTTCGATGATGGACATTATTCTGTCTCCTTTCAAAAATCTGCCTTATGATACTTCCGCTATAAGCATACCTATACTCTTGTATTATAACATAAGATTTCCAAATACAACAGCGCATAAGCAAATTTCCCGTTTATTTTCTCCCTTTCCCCAAGGGCCCGGCTATCGTATAATATAGGCATGAGATCAGTAGGGATAATAGCCGAATACAACCCCTTTCACAACGGTCACGCCTATCAGCTGCAAAAAGCAAAGGAGGCCTCCGGTGCGGATTTTGCCGTGGCCGTAATGAGCGGCGACTTCGTCCAGCGCGGCGAGCCCGCCATGTTCGATAAGCGGCTCAGGGCCAAATGGGCCCTGGAGAACGGCGCTGACATGGTGATCGCGCTGCCCGCTCCCTTCGCCCTTGCGAGCGCGGAGGCATTTGCCTTAGGCGGCGTAACGCTGCTTTCCAAAAGCGGCATAGCGGATTCCATAGCCTTCGGCAGCGAATGCGGAGATACGGCGCTGCTTTGCCGCGCAGCAGAGGCGCTCGGCAGCGAGGCGGAGGAGCTTAAGGCGCTCATAAGGTTCAACATCTCCCGCGGCCTTTCCTACCCCGACGGGAGAGCCCGCGCCTTTTGCGAGTATTTTCCCTCGGATATCGCCTCGGCGCTTTCCTCCCCAAACGACATACTCGGCATAGAATACATACGCGCCCTGCGCCGCACGGACGCCGCCCTGCGGCCCATCGCAATATGCCGCGCCGGGGTCGCCCACGACAGCGCCCGCGCCTGCGGCGCTTTTTCCAGCGCGTCAAGCATACGGCAAGCTATCGCCTCCGGCGAGGCCGGGCCCATAAGGCCTTATGTGCCGGAGTGCGTTTACAATGACATTCTCGGCGCGCTGGGCAACGCCGCCCCCATAACGCTGCAAAGCCTCTCCCGGGAGACGGTATATGCGCTGCGCCGCATGGACAGCGAGCAGCTAAGGGCTCTGCCGGACGTATCCGAGGGCTTGGAAAACCTCATATATTCCGCCTGCCGCGCTCATGCGGATATAGGCTCCGTGTTAAGCGCTGTAAAGAGCCGCCGCTACACCATGGCCCGGCTAAAGCGTATATGCATGTGCGCCCTACTGGGCATTTACGGCAGCCCCATGAAAAGGCCGGACGGCCTGTTTATCCGCGTGTTAGGCATACGCCGCGAAGCGCAGCCCCTGCTCTCCGCCCTCCATGAAAGGTCAGAGCTTCCCGTGGTCACGCGCTACAAGGACGTAGCCAAGCTCAACGAAAAGCAGCGTGAGCTTATGGCGATAGAGCTGCGCTGCGCCGACATAGCGGCGCTGGGCAGGCCCTCCCCGTCGCCTGCAATATCCGACTTTTCCCATCCCCTGATCATAGTTTGACCGCCGCGCCGCATACACATAACCGACGGTATGCGGAGGTATGTTATTTTGAAAAGGCTCGTCACATATTCGGTATGCGCGCTTTGCTGCTGCGTGCTGCTCCTATATAGCCCTGCCGCCGTTTCACAGGCCGCGGCGGGCTTTTCTGTTTGGCGCGATTCGCTGCTGCCCACCCTGCTGCCCTTTTTCGTCTGCGCCCATGTAATGCAGAATATCGGCGTATCCGGCAAGCTCGAGCGCGCCTCGCTCATATTCCTTTCCCTCATCTCCGGCGCGCCTGCGGGAGCAAGGCTCCTTTCGGGCTATGGCCAGCCAGACGCCCGCTCCGCCGCCATACTCAACAACGTGAGCCCCATTTTTATATACGCCTCCTTCTGCTCCGGCATGGTGGGCTGCCCGCGGCTCGCGCTCTACATACTTCCGGCGCAGTTTTTTGCCGCGGCGATAATGCTCCTCTTCTTTCCTATACACATAAGGCCCCGCCCTCATGCACCCTGCCCCTCTCCCCTGCGCCTGCTGTCAAACGCCCTGCAAAGCAGCGTTTATGCGATGCTAAATATCTGCGCGGCGATCGTGTTCTTCTCGGCGCTTATGGGCGGTCTTTTTGCCATGCTGGGCGCTGGCGGGGCCGCTTCCCTGCCTTTCGCCCTACTGCACGGCATGCTTGAGATGGCAGGAGGAAGCGCGGCTCTTAGCGGGCTGGGCATAGCCATGCGCCCCTTGGGCGCCGCCGCCGCCTTCGTGTTTTCCTTCGGCGGGCTGTGCATATACGCCCAGTCGCTCGCCTTTGCGCCGCTGCCCTTCCTGCGCTATTTTTCCGCAAAGCTCATGCAGGGCCTTATTTCCGCCGCCGTAGCCTATATTTTGCTCACCCTGTTCCCGCTGCCGCTGCCGGTGTACCGGCCTGTCACGGCGGATACGCTGCTTCGCAATACTCTCTCCATCGCCGCGGCGCTGGGCGCTATGCTCGTCGCGCTGTCGGCTGTGATGATGCTTGGCGCGGCGGGGCGGTATAAAAAGGCCAAAATAAAAAGCGCCCCGGATGGGGCGCGGTAAGGCTTATGCTTTAGTCGTCAAAATCGTCATCGTCGTCGAAGTCGTCATCATCGAAGTCCTTATGCTTCTTGAACAGGCCGAACAGGAAGCCGCCCTTCTTGTCGTCATCGTCCTCGTCGTCGTAATAATCGTCATCGTCCTCGTCGTCGAAGTCGTCTATCGGCTCGGCTGCCCTGCGCCTGCCGCGGTTGCTCTCGGATACGGAGTTGCGCGGCTCGCTCTTGGGCTGGGGGGATACCGGCTTGCGCGCAGGCTGCGCCGCGGCTGCGGCAGAGACCGCCGCCTGCTGCTGTACACTCGCCATAACGTCGTCGGCGCTCATCGCAGGCTTTGAGGGCTGGGTGAACTGCGGTATAGGCTGAACGGGGGTGGCTACCCTCGCCCTTGCGCCGAGATCGCTGCGGTTTACGTTGACGAGGTTCTTGTACTCGTCCAGGAACCTTTCAAGATCTGCCAGTATGTCGTCCGCATAGGTCTTGGCATTCTCAAATACCTCGTTTGCGTTGTACTCCGCCTTTGCGGCAAGGAGCTGCGCCCTCTTTTGGGCCTCCTGATATATCTCGTCCTCCGCTATGAGGCGCTCATACTCCTCGCGGGCCTTTTCCAGCACTAAATTGGCCTTGTTCTGTGCCTCCGCAACTATGGCGTCGGCCCGGGTGTTTGCGGCGTCGATGGTCTCCCGTGCGGTGTCGTTTGCGCTGTCTATGGTGTTTTGAGCCTCTATCATAAGGCTGTTTGCCCGGCGTATATCCTCCGGGATAGTGGTCTTAAGGTCGCCGAGAAGGTCAAAAACCTCCTCAACGTCCACGGTACGCTTGGTGGCGCTGCCGGAGAGCTTAGGCTTAGGGCTGTTTTCTATAAGATCCTCAAGCTGATCTATAATGTCGTAAATTTTGAGGTTCTGCATATTATTGCTCATCGCTCAATCAACCTTTCTGCGATTTTATTTTTTATTGCGTCGGGCACCAGCCCGTCGATATCCTTTCCGTAGGAGGCCATTTCCTTTACCGCGCTGGAGCTTATGAACGCAAGCTCCGGCCTTGCCAGCAGGTATATGGTCTCTATATCCGGCCTCAGGAACTTATTCGCTCCCTCCATGGCCCTTTCGTATTCGAGGTCGCCGCCGTTCCTTATCCCGCGTATTATCGCCGCGGCGCCCTTCTCTTTTGCGAAATCCACAGCCAGGCCGCTGTACGCCTCGGCGCGGATGTTGTAAAGCCCTTCCGCCCTCGCCGCCTCCGCAAGCAGCCTGCACCGCTCCTCGGCCGTAAAGGCGGGCTTTTTATGGGGGTTTGTCAATACCGCTACATATACCATGTCGAAAAGCTCCGCGGCTCGCATGAATATATCCATGTGGCCCAGCGTAGGCGGGTCAAAGCTCCCGGTGCATACGGCTGTTCTCATTATTGCCTCTCCCTTATGAAGGAAATTGCGGTAAGCTCGCCGTAGCGGCGCACGTCGTATATTTCCAGCCTGTCGTGTTCTATTTCCGGCGGCAGCTTGGAGCCGTGCTCTATGGCGATAATGAAGCCCTCAGCCAGCAGCCCCTTATCGTAAAGCATCGCCGCGGCCCTGTGGGCTACGCCCGCGCCGTAGGGCGGGTCTATGAATACTATGTCGAACCTGTCGCCCCCGGAAGCCATGGCGGATAACGCCCGCTCCCAGTCGCAATGATACACCCGGCACCTGTCCTCATAGCCCAGCTTTTTTATATTGGCGTTGACTGCGCTTATGCTGTCCTTGGCGTTGTCGCAGAATACGGCGCTTTTTGCGCCCCGCGATACCGCCTCCAGCCCCAGCGCGCCGGAGCCGGCGAAAAGATCCAGCACCCTCTTGCCGTATATGTCGAATTGGAGTATGCCGAACAGCGATTCCTTGACCCTGTCCAGCGTGGGCCGCGTATCCAGCCCCTTGGGGGCGGAGATGGCGCAGCCTCTTTTATCTCCTGCGATTATCCGCATTTACACCTCCAAATACAGCTATCGTATATTTTAACATTATAAAGCCTTCCTAACAAGGTTATTTTTGTTTAATTAACAATATATCCCAAATTCGCAGGCCACCGCGTCCATTTTAGCGTCCCAGTTCTCCCTGGGGACCCGCTCCGTCATCTGCTCGTTCAGCGCGAGCCCCAGCCTGAAGGCGGAAGCGCCGCCAAGCAGCCTGTCATAGTAGCCGCCGCCCCGTCCCAGCCTGTAAAGGCTGCGGTCAAAGGCCAGCCCCGGCACTATTATAAGATCTATCCGGTCCGCCGTTATCCGCTCGGAGCGTTCCCTGTCCGGCTCTGTTATCCCGTATGCGCCCCTCACAAAGCAGCCCTCATCGGCGGGTATGTACAGCTCGAGGCGGCCCCCTGCGCCGCAGACGGGATAGGCGACGCTTTTGCCCATGCTGTCCGCGATTTTTACCAGCTCCGCCGGGTCGCACTCCGCGGGCAGCGCCATGTATGCGAGTATCGCCTTTGCGCTTTTGAACTCCTCAAGCCCCGCCGCGAGCTTGCAGGCCGAAGCCGACTGGCGGCCTATCTCTTCCCTTGAAAGCGCCGCGATGCGCCGCTTTATCTCGCCGCGCATGGCGGCCTTCTCCTCCCTTACGCTCAATTTCAGCCCTCCAATATCGCCTGCGCTGCGGCTATATCCCTTATGTGCGATACGCTCACGTGCAGCGTCCTGCCGCCCATGCCCTCCATGAGCCTTGCCGCCTTTCCCGAAAGCGCGGCTATAGGCCTGCCCCTTTCATCGTGATTTATCTCTATTTCCTTCCACTCGACTATTCCTATGCCCGTGCCCAGCGCCTTTGCTGCGGCCTCCTTCGCGGCGAAGGCCCCCGCTATGCGCTGCGGGTCGTTATTGCCGGATTTGAGCCTCTGCCGCTCGGCCTCAGTGAACACGCGCTCCATGAAGCCCTCCTTTGCGGCGGCCTTTTTTATCCTCTCTACCTCGATTATATCTATGCCTGTGCCCAATATCATTCGGCGCTCCTCACGGCGTCCAATATGGCGGCGGATACCGCCCTCACCCCCGCCACCAGCACCGGCAGCAGCTCGCACTCCCTTTCGCCTGTGGACATCGCAAAGAAGGTATCCCCGTCCAGCGAGGTATGCACGGGGCGTATGGTCATGGCGAGCCCGTCGTGGGCCATGGAGGCCAGCTTGTTCGCTTCCTCCCGGGTAAGCCTTGCGTTGGTCGCCACCACGCCTATGGTGGTATTGCCAAAGGCCGCCTGCCCGAGGGCCGGCGAGTCCATGCAGGGCGTTAGCCTGCCGTCGATATTAGCCGCGGCTATCAGCTCCCCCGTTGACGGGTCGTATACGTCGCCCAAGGCGTTCACCACGGCTATCGCCCCCACCTTCACGCCGTTTTCCAGCTCTATGCAGGCCGTGCCGAGGCCGCTGTTCACAGCGTACCTGCTGCCGAAGGCCTTTGCTACGGTTGCGCCAGTGCCCGCGCCTATGCTGCCGGAGGGGGTAAAGTCCCTGGCGTTTCTGCACGCGGCATAGCCCTCCGCCTTGCCGGGGCGCACCCTTGGGTCCCCTACGCCTAAATCGAATATTACCGCCGCGGGGACTATGGGGACGACCCCCACCCCCACATCCACGCCGAGGCCCTGCTCCTCAAGGTACTGCATGGCTCCGCTCGCCGCGTCCAGCCCGTATGCGCTGCCGCCGGAAAGCATTATCGCCTGAACCCTGTCTACGGAATTATATCCACGAAGGAGGTCTGTCTCCCTCGTTCCGGGGGCGCTGCCGCGCACATCCACCCCGGCGACCGCCCCGTTTTGGCAAATAACGGCAGTGCAGCCGGTTTTCGCCTTTTTATCCGTATAATGACCCACGGTTATGCCCTTTATGTCGGTGATGCTTCCGCTCATATCATTCCTCCTCGCCGTCGCTCTCTATGGGGCAGTCTATGGCGCCGATAAGCTCCTCCACGCTGCTGCGTATGACGCCAAAGTCATAGCCCCGGCCCGCAAGCCGCCTTACGACCCTTTGCCTTCTTTCGTATTCCTCAAGCCCCTCGAACTGGCGGTAAAACTTCTCCGCCACAGCCATGGCGTTGCGCCTTTCCACCTCGTCCGTCACCTGCTCCATAGCAGCGTCAATATGGTCGGCGCTGAGGTAATGGGCGCGAAGCTGCTCTTTAAGCTTGCGCCTGCTCAGCGGCTTAGTCGCAAGGCGAGTGCAGACGAAATCCGCCGCATACCTGGCGTCGTCAAGGTATTTGAGCTCCTTCAGCCGCTCCACCGCGGCGTACACCTCGTATTCTCCATAGTTCTGCCCGTCGAGGTAGTTTTCCGTCTCCCGCACCGTCCTCGGCTTGGAGGTAAGATAATCCAGGGCGGAATCCATAGCCGATTTACCCGTTTTTTTCTTTTTCATCTATTCTCCTCATAGTAAGTTTCACGGCCCTCCGTCAAATAATATAACTGCGGCGCGCATCGCAGACTAAAAAAAACGGAGGTTATAAATGACACAAAACGACACCAGCTCCTTTATGAAGCAGACCGAACCGGCCAACTGCAAAATGGAGGCGGCGCAGTCCATGATGGACGCCAAAAACCTGGGCATAATACAGGACCAGATGTACCACGAGGCCCTCGCCTACAAAAAGAGCCGGATATACGCTGAGATACTCAGCGAGCAGCCCCTTAAGGACATGGCAAACCGCTTTGCCCAGCACCACAGGCAGCACTTTGACGCGCTGCAGAACTATTTGGACAGTCACCAGTAAGCGCAAAAGGAGTATCGCATGACTAATCACACCAGCATGAACCAGCAGGAGCTTCTTTCCGACCTGCTCACCCAGGAAAAGGACCTGGTAAAGGGCTACGCGAGCGGCGTCACCGAGTCCTCCTGCACCAGCCTCAGGCAGCTTCTTATGAGCAACATGGCGGAATGCTCGACCGACCAGTTCGCCGTATTTGACGAGATGCACAAGCGGCAGATGTACGACACCAAGCAGGCGCCGGAATCCGACGTTCAGACAGCTCGCAGCAAGATGCGCCAGCTCAAGCAGCAGACCGGCTTTTGATCCATATCTGCATACAAGGATAGTATACCACAAAACCTGCCCGCACAGTTAAAAAATGCGGCGGCAAAAAAAGGCCACACCCATAAGGTGATGGCCTTTTGCCTGTTTTTGGTCATAGCATTTTATGCCATTCGCAGGGGCGCTCCACCCATTCGGGCGGATCCTCCGGCTCTGCGGCGAAGGCGTCCGTCTTAATGCTGCGGAACCGCTCCCTGAGCTGATCCGGCGTGAGCGGGGCGTCCACGCTGCCCATGCAGTCACGGCATATATTGCCGCATTCCGGGCACTGGCAGCCGCTGAAGAGTCCCCTTTCCGTCTGTACCATATAGGTCCCGCAGGCCTTGCAGCTACATCGCATTATTGCGCCACCTCCATCGAGGGCTCCGGCGCGGGAGTTGGGGTAGGTGTAGGTGTGGGCGGCGCGGCAATCTCCTTTTCAGCAAAGGGCTCTGTCAAGGGCTCCTCAAAAGGGTCGGGGGTAATATCCGGCGCGGGGATATCGGCGGGCGCTATGAATATGTTGAGCACGCTGTCGTCGCCCACGTATTCCTTTACGTCATCCACCTGTATCTCAAATTCCGGCTCGCCCTCCGAGGCGGTGGTTATCTCGTATTTGCTGTATACGATGACTATGCCGTCCTCGGTTATATAGAACTCCCTATCGTCGTCTATGGGGAGGATGTCGTTCAGGAGAAGCATGTCGGAATCCTCGGCCTGCGCGGTTATCATATCGGGTATGCGTCCCCGCCAGTACTGGTTATTCTCGTCGAAAAGGTCGCTTATCCTGCACAGCGCGCCCGTCCTTACGTCGTAATTCAAGGCCATGCTGCCGAGGCAGGTGTTGCTTTCATCGTAAAGGTCGTACATGAATATCCGCACGGAGAACAGCCCGTTGCGGTTGTATTCTACCCGATAGTCGGTAAATACCGCCATGTCCAGCTTTTTCGCCTTAGCCATGATGCTTTCGCGCATGGAGGCGTTTATCGCTTCCGCGGTGGGCTCGTTCTGGAGCGCGGGATACACTATGCAGCAGTTGTTTTCGCAGTATGCACAGCGGGCTATCGCCACCGGCGCGTAAATGTCGCCCTCCTCAGCCGGTGCGCTTACAGTCACCTGGCTCGAATTGTATTCGGTCACTACCTCAAAGACCTCCGGTGCAAAGGTAGCGGACGGGGCCGCCTTTGAGCTTTTTTTAAGGGAGGGCTGAAGCTCTGCCGTAGGGGTGTATTCGCAGCCGCAAAGCGCTATCACGGCCGCCGCGGCAATAAGGCCGCCGACGATGCTCTTTTTCATTTGATCACCCCTCCCTTCGTGCTTTTTATGAATATTATTATAGCATCGGCATAATATGTTTGTGTTAAGAAAAGGTTAACATATTATGTATTTACTTCTGTGGCTCACGCCTCCGCCCTTTCGCTGCCGCTCTGGGTAACTATCAGCGTTTCGGTATCCGCCATGGCCTTTTGTATCATGCCCTCAAAGTCCACCAACGCCTCGCTTTTGCGCAGGTCCTCCACCTTGGGCTTGGTGACAGGATGCTGCGGCACGAACACGGTGCAGCAATCCTCATAGGGCAGTATGGAGGTATCGAAGGTATTTATTCTCTTCGCTATGTCTATTATATCATCCTTGTCAAACCCTATAAGCGGGCGGAATACCGGCATTTCCACCGCGTCGTCCGTCACGCAGAGGCTTTCCAGCGTCTGGCTCGCCACCTGGCCGAGGGCCTCGCCCGTGATAAGCGCAAGCGCGCCGTCCTCCCTCGCCCAGCGCTCCGCTATCTTCATCATAAGCCTTCGCATCAGCACGGTGGTCTCCTTGGGAGGGCATTGCTCGTAAATGGCGAGCTGTATCTCGGTGAAGGGCACAAGGTGCAGCCTTATGGGGCCGGAATACCTGGCGACAAGCCCGGTGAGGTCAACCACCTTGTCCCTGGCCCTTTCGCTGGTGTAGGGATAGCTGTAAAAATGTACGGCGGAAAGCTCAAGGCCGCGCTTTGCCATGAGGTAGCCCGCCACGGGGCTGTCTATGCCGCCGGATATGAGCAGCGCGGCGCGTCCGGAGGTACCGGTGGGCATGCCGTTTGCGCCGGGTATCTCCTCGCAGTAGAGATACGCCTTTTCGCGTATTTCGACGCACATCTTTATCTCGGGGGAGCGCACATCTACCTTAAGGCCGGGAAAGCTCTCCAGCAGAACATGGCCCAGCTCGCGGTTTATCCCATCGCTGTTCATCGGGAAGCGCTTATCGGCGCGGCGCGCCATGACCTTAAACGTGGCCTGCTCCCTATCGCCGAGGGCGCGCTGCATGAGCTCCTTGGCGCTATGGGCTATGGCGTCCCACTCCTTATCCACGGCTACGGCGGGGCTTATGGAATGTATGCCGAACACCCGCGTCAGCCTGTCCGCCGCCTCGTCCCTGTCTTTATCCTTTATGCCCAGCACGAATATCCTCCCCTGCTCCATGCGCACAGTAGCGCCCAGATCCGAAAGAGCGTGCTTTATTCCTTCGACGAGCTTGCGCTCGAAGAAAGGGCGGTTGAGTCCCTTCAGGTGAATTTCGCCGTAGCGGACCAGCAATACGTTTTCCATATATCCTCCGTAAATATCTCCCGCCGGCCCTGCCGGCAGGAGCAATGCTTTTTGGTATTGGTATTATCTGCGCTTGAACCGGCGCAGCATGGCGATTATAGCAGATATCTCCTCCGCCGCGGCGTCCATTTCCTCGACGGTATTGAACGGGCAGAAGCTGAAGCGTATGGCGCCCTCCTGCCTCTCGCCGGTCACGCCCATGGCGTTGAGTATCCTGTTCTTGCCCTTCTTGTGGGCGGAGCAGGCGGAGCCTGTGGATACGTATATTTCCTTCTCCTCCAAGGCGTGCAGCAGCACCTCGCCGCGGACGCCCATAAACGAGGCGTTTAGTATATGTGGGGCGCCCTGCTCCGGCGCGGGGCCGTTCAGCAGCACGTCCGGCAGCGCGGCAAGGTTTTTTGCGAGGCGCAGCTTACAGGCCCGCATCGTGCGGCGATATTCGTCAATATTGTCTATATAGCTCCTTACGGCCGCCTCCATGCCCATTATGCCGGGGGTGTTCGTGGTGCCGCTGCGGAGGTTTTTTTCCTGTCCCCCGCCTATCTGGCCGCCCGCGAACCTCGTGCCCTGCCGTAAGTACAGCGCGCCTACGCCCTTTGGGGCGTGTATCTTGTGTCCGCTTATGGAATACAGGTCGCAGTTCTTCGCGTCAAATGGCGCCTTCAAGAAGCCCTGAACGCCGTCCACGTGCAGCAGCGCCTCCGGCGCCCTGCGCTTTAGCAGCCTGCGTATCGCCTCGGCGTCGTTCACGGCGCCCACCTCGTTGTTTACCTGCATCACGGATACGAGGCGGGTGTCCGGGGTGATGAGGCCCTCCAGCCTTTTCAGGTCTACGGCTCCGGTGCCGTCCACCGGCGCTTCCGTCACGTCGTACTGGCAGGCAAGGGATTTATATACCTCATATACCGAAGGATGCTCCGTCGAGCCGACTATTATCCTGCCCCTGCCCCGCATGGCCTTAAGGGAGCCGAGTATCGCCATGTTGTTGCTCTCTGTGCCGCCGGAGGTGAATATGATCTCGTCCGGCCCGGCGTTTATGGCGCTTGCGATCGTCCTTCTCGCGCCGTTTACCGCCCTTTCCTCGCGCACCGCAGGGGAATAGGCCGCCGCGGGATTAAAAAATTCCTCCGTCATATATTTTTTAGCCGCTTCCGCCGCAGCGCCCATGGTGCGGGTGGTAGCGCTGTTGTCAAGATATATCATTTATCATCTCTCCGTATCATATTTCGTCGGGGTATCCCCGCATTATATTATATGTAACGCGGCGCAAGTAGGGCATACCCGACAGTCCGCACTATATGATAACATATATTATACCATCATTTCACTACATTTTTACGCATTTATCCCGTCCCGCCCATTATCTATCCATTTGACTCACGGCGAAAAGTGCTGTAATATTGTATCAACAATATATTGAATATGCGGCCCGACGCAAAAACGGCGGGAGAAAGGCGAAAAAAATGAGTGAATGCAGCCATGATTGCAGCAGCTGCAGCCAAAGCGACTGCGGTTCCCGAGAGATACCAAAGGAACAGCTTAACGAGCTCAGCAGGGTAAAGAAGGTCATAGGCATAGTAAGCGGCAAGGGCGGCGTGGGCAAATCCCTCGTCACCGCCATGATGGCCTCCGCCACCAACAAGCGCGGCTTTAATACCGCCATATTGGACGCTGACATCACCGGCCCCTCCATACCCAAGATGTTCGGCATCAAGGAGCACGCCATGGGAGACGGCGCAAGCCACATCTTCCCCTGCAAAAGCAGCGGCGGCGTCGATATAATGTCCATTAACCTGCTGCTCGAATCCGACACTGACCCCGTCGTATGGCGCGGCCCCGTCATAGCGGGCGTCGTAAAGCAGTTCTGGACAGAGGTGGTCTGGAAGGATATAGACTATATGTATGTGGATATGCCTCCGGGAACCGGAGACGTGCCCCTCACGGTATTCCAGAGCCTGCCCATAGACGGCATAATAGTCGTCACCTCCCCCCAGAGCCTCGTCTCAATGGTGGTCGCCAAGGCGGTACGCATGGCGGAGCTTATGAATATCCCCGTATTGGGCATAGTGGAAAACATGAGCTACTTCACCTGCCCCGACTGCGGCCATGAAATAAAGGTATTCGGCGACAGCCACGTGGAGGATATAGCCACCACCTACGGCATACCCCTTCTGGCCCGGCTGCCCATCGACCCCGCCGCCGCAGCGGCGTGCGACAGCGGCAATGTCGAAAGCATAGACACGGCGCCGATACAGCCCGCGCTGGATAAGATACTAAGCCTGTAAGCACAGGGCAAACTTAAAAAGGACGGCCAATGCCGTCCTTTTTGTTTGCTCATCTATGCCGAAACGTCCTCGCGCTTTGCGCCGGTGCCGTCGCTGAGCCAGGCGTATACCTTCTCGTCCGGCACGTCCTTCCCCTTTTCCTTGGATACTGTAAAATGGAAGCCGTCCGCGTCGCATCTTAGGGTGGTTACGGTCCCGTCCTCCCTCGTGACGGTGGACACCCATACGTTGTCCTGAAATTCTATGGTAACGCTGTACTTATCCCGGCCCTCCGCGTAAAAGCTCAGTACCGAGCCGTTCAAGCTGCCCAAAAGCTTCCTTCCGTCAGCATATTCAAACTTAAGATCATATCCCGATTCCTGCTCATCCCCCGCCTCGGCAGTCTCCTGCCCGTCGCCGTTCGGTATGGTGGGTGTGAGCTCATCGGTAATGACAGGCGTAGCCTCGGCAGTAGGCGTAGCCTCGGCTTTTTCCGCCTCGTCCTCCTCGGCCGCCTCCTCGCCATCGTCTATCACTACTCCGTGGGGGGCTATGGAGCCCTTGCCCTCCGCCGCGCCCGTCACAGAGGATGCGAACTGATCCGCCGTATCCGTGGAGAGCAGCCAGCCGAAGGTGGCGTTGCCCTCCGATACCTGCATATCGTGATCTGCAAGGTAAAGCAGCGTATCCGCTGCCTCCGCGCTTTTATCCTCCTCGAGCCGGCTGCGGAAAAGCTCCGCCATGGCTTCCGTGGCCGACTTATATCCGGCATAGAATGCCGACACCGGGTTCTGCTCTATTGCGCTCTCGGTCTCCTGCGGCTCCGGCTCCGGCGTCATTTGAGGCTCCTCGACGGCCGCCGGCTCCTCCTTGGGCGCACAGCCCATTAGGGAAGCCGCCATTATTATCGCAAGGACGAGCGCCGCTATTTTCTTCATTGCCCGTCCCCCCCGTCTATGTATTTTATTATGCCGTTATAAATGCCCGCGGCACATGCGTCCTGATACGACGCCCGGCACAGCCTGGTATCCTCCTTCGGGTTGGAAAGATACCCCATTTCCATTGTGACCACCGGATTTTCCGACCAGTTGAAGCCGGTCTGATCGGCGGCGTATATCACGCTCCTGTTGACCGCCCCCGTGGCGGCGCAGAACTCGCCCAGCAGCGCCTTGCCCAGCGCCTCGCTTTGCGCGCCTATCGCCATCTTCTTTGCGGGCGCTATCACCAGCGCGCCCTCGGTCAGCTTTGACGTGGAGCTGTTGCAGTGTATCCTTATCCAAAAGTCCACCCCTGCGTCGTTCATCATCTCGGCCCGCTCTTTATTGGAGATCGACACATCGTTCTTCGTGCGTGCCATGACTACCGAGGCGCCCGCCTTTTGAAGCAGCGACATGAGCTTTAATGACACGGCGAGGTTCACGTCGTATTCGTTCACGCCTGAGCGGACGCCGACGCAGCCCTTTGTCATGCGATCCTTGGTGGTCTTTTCGTCATCCGGGGAGATCTGCTCCTGCCCGTTATCCGCCTTGAGCTGATGGCCCGGGTCTATGCCTATGATAACGTCCTTGAGAGGCTGCTCCGGCATATCCGTGGCTTTGGGCAGGGCCCCACCCCGCTTTGCAGGCTCATCACGACCTGTTACGGGCACGGCAAAGGCAGCGCCAAAGCTCATCAGCGCCGCTATACAAAGCAGTAATGCAATCGTCCTTTTCGTCAATGCCGTCATATTCCGCACCTGTCGTCAAAAATATACCTAAAAGGTTCTTTTTATATTGTACACCCAAGTGCGCGCTTTGTAACCCCGGATACCTTAAACAAATTGTTAATAATGCCCTGTGCCGTCAGCGCGTCTTTTCAAAGGCGAGCTTTCCGCCCTTTGATTTCGCCTTTACTTTATCCCCGAGGCGTATCCTTCCGGAGAGAAGCTCCTCGCTGAGGCTGTCCTCAACCTGATGCTGTATAGCCCTCCGCAGCGGACGCGCCCCGTACACCGGATCAAAGCCGTCCCGCGAAAGCTGCTCTACCGCGCCCTCGGAAAACGTCAGGTCTATGCCCCGCTCGCGCAGCCTGTCGGCCACGCCGTTCAGCATAAGGCGCACTATCCTCGCCGCCTGCTCCTGCTCCAGCGGGTGGAACACTATTATCTCGTCTATCCTGTTCAAAAACTCCGGCGAGAAGGTCTTTTTAAGCTCTCCCATCATGGCCTCCCGCATGCGCTCATAGGTGAGAGCCTTGTTTTCGCTTCCAAAGCCCACGGTGTTCCTCCGCGCTGCGGCCGCAGCGCCTATATTAGAGGTCATTATTATTATGGTGTTGCGGAAGTCCGCCGTCCTGCCCTTGGAATCCGTCAGCCGCCCCTCCTCCAACACCTGCAGGAGTATGTTGAACACATCCGGGTGCGCCTTTTCTATCTCGTCCAGCAATATGACGCAGTAGGGCTTGCGGCGCACGCGCTCGGTAAGCTGCCCTCCCTCGTCAAAGCCTACATAGCCCGGGGGCGAGCCTACCAGCTTGCTTACGCTGTGGGACTCCATGTATTCCGACATATCCAGGCGTATCATGGCGTCCTCCTTTGAGAACATCACCTCAGCCAGGGCCTTTGAAAGCTCGGTCTTGCCCACCCCCGTAGGGCCGAGAAAAAGATACGAGCCTATGGGGCGCTTGGGATCCTTAAGCCCCGCCCGCGCCCGGCGTATGGCCCGCGCTACCGCCGTCACCGCCTCGTCCTGCCCTATGACGCGCTTGTGAAGCTCATCCTCAAGGTGCAGCAGCTTCTCGCTCTCGTCCTCTGTGAGCCGGTTCACGGGTATGCCCGTCCAGGCATTAACCACCTCCGCGATGCTGTTTTCGGTTACGATGCACTTGCGGCCCTCCCGCTCCCGCTCCCAGCTTGCCTTTCTCGAGGTCATCTCGTCGCGTATTGCCCGCTCCTCATCGCGTATGGCGGCGGCCCGCTCGAAGTTTTGGTTATTTACCGCCTCCTCCTTTTCCTTGAGAAGCTCGGCCAGCTTGCCGTCCAGCTCCTTCATTTCGTCCGGAGCCACAAACGCCGCAAGGCGCACGCGGCTCGCAGCCTCGTCCATGAGGTCGATCGCCTTGTCCGGCAAAAACCTGTCCGAAATATACCTGTCCGAAAGCTCTACCGCCGCCCGTATGGCCTCGTCTGTGATGGTGGCCTTGTGGTGCGCCTCATATCTGTCCCTGAGGCCAAAAAGTATCTCCACGGCCTCCTCCTTCGACGGCTCGCCTACCGTCACAGGCTGAAAGCGCCGCTCCAGCGCCGCGTCCTTTTCTATATAGCGGCGGTACTCGTCCTGCGTGGTGGCGCCTATCACCTGCATCTCGCCGCGGGCAAGGGCGGGCTTCATTATATTCGAGGCGTCTATACTGCCCTCCGAGGCCCCCGCGCCCACTATGGTATGCAGCTCGTCTATGAAGAGTATGGTGTTTTTGTTTTCTATCAGCTCGTCTATGGCGGCCTTTATGCGCTCCTCAAATTCGCCGCGGTACTTCGTGCCTGCCAGCATGCCGCCGAGATCCAGCGTCACCACCCGCTTGTTTTTGAGCAGCTCCGGTATGTTGCCTGAGGCTATGCGCTGGGCCAAGCCCTCTATTATTGCACTCTTGCCCACTCCGGGGTCGCCTATGAGCGCCGGGTTATTCTTCGTGCGCCGGGATAGTATCTGTATTATGCGCTGTATCTCGTTTTCGCGGCCAATCACCGGGTCAAGCTCGCCGTTTTTGGCCTGCCTTGTAAGGTCGCGCCCGTATTTGTTCAATACCGGAGTGCCCTCGTCCTCCGCCGCGGCCCTTGCGCCTTCCGGCTTCCTCGTGGTTCCCGCAAGCATCTGGTAGAGCAGCGTAAAGTCCACTCCGAGATCCTCTAATATCCGCACGGCGACGCAGTCCTTCTCCCGCATTATAGCAAGGAGTATGTGCTCCGTGCCTATATAGCTGTTTTTAAGCGACTTGGCCTCATAAAGGCTGAGCTCGAGTATTTTCTTTGTGCGCGGGGTATAGCCGAAGCTGTCGGTAAAGTGATAATCGCCGTGGCCCACCAGCTCGTCCGCCCGTGCGGATACGTCCGCCTCCCGTATGCCCAGCTGTGCCAGGGCGCGTGCCGCCGCACCCTCGCCTTCTTTTATGAGCCCCAGCAGCAGATGCTCGCTGCCCACGTAATTGTGGCCCATCTCCTTGGCGCTGTCCTGTGAAAGCGCAAGCGCCCGGCGGGCCCCCTCTGTAAATCTATCTATGAAGTCCATATCCGACCTCCTAATTTATAACGTTTTTCTTCCGTATTTCTATTTTAATGCAAAAGCATCCTTCAAGCAACGAAAAGCGGCTCCCGTTTGTGACAGGAGCCGCAAAATCTCTGGTAGTCTTGAAAGGGACCGACCATTTCTCACTTGCAAGTATATTATAGCCTGCCGCAGGGACTTTTTCATCACAAAAGTATTACAAACCCATCAAAAGTTGATTAAGCTTTGATTTATTTTTATATAAGTCAGTCCTTAAGCGAAAAGGAAACGCATATTTTGTTTCCCTCCGCGCCCTCCTTGCGTATGACCGAGAACCTGCCCCAGTCTCCTTCTATGTCCTTCGCCTTGCCGTCCTTTGCGGTCTGCCATATAAGCGTCGCCATATCCGTCTTGTCCGCATACGTCACCTCGCCGCCCACGTCTATCCCGCTGATAAGGCTTCCGAGGTTTTTATCCAGCCATGCGCTTTCCGCCTCATATCGGCCCAGCCGCTGCTCATACAGCGAAAGCTCCACCGGCGTAGGGTCGTCGGGCAGATCGTCCGGCCTCGCCGCCTCCGGCAGTATCAGTGTAAAGCCGCACACGCCCATGCTTCGCATGGACAGCACAATTTCCCCTCCGTCGAGGCCGCCGCGCTCCAGCACATAGCCCCTGTCCGGCGCATAGCCCTCGTCCTCGGTATACCCGGCGTCAAAGCCATAGCCCCTTGCCCGCTCAAAGAATACATCCACTGCGGGATATACCCTTTCTACCTGTGCGGTGGGCTGCGGCGGCATATCCATGGAGGCGTCCTTTGCGGAATACCTTCCGCCCCTTGAAAGCAGGTATATGAGCGCGCAGCAGCATATCATGGCCGCCGTAAACAGCGTTCCCGCCAGCGCGCCGCCGTTGCTTTGCTTATTTTTCCTGCCGCCCTTGCCGTCCTTAGCGCCCATAGGCTCAACTCTCCCCAAGCTTCTCCTTTAAGGTGTCCTCTATGTCCCTTTCGTCGTTCCTTCCCGCCCTTTTAAGCGCGCTCCTAAAGTATTCCGGCACCCTTGCCGAAAATACCAGCCTTTCGCCTGTGCGGGGGTGCGTAAGCTCCAGCCTTGCCGCGTGGAGCGCCTGCCCCTCAAGGCCCAGCCTCGGCTTTGCCGCGCCGTATACCGCGTCCCCGGCCACGGGGTGCTTTATGTATGCCATGTGTACCCTTATCTGGTGCGTGCGGCCTGTCTCCAGCTTCGCCTCGATGAGGGTATACGCGCCGTATCTCTCCAGCACACGCCAATGGGTCACAGCGTTCCGCCCGCCCTGCACCACCGCCATCCTCTTGCGGTCCGCCGGGTGCCGGCCTATGGGTGCGTCAACGGTGCCGCTGTCCTCCCTTATGTTGCCGTCCACTATCGCAATATACGTCCTGCGGGCGCTGTGATCCTTCATCTGCGCCGCGAGGGAGGCGTGGGCCATGTCGTTTTTCGCCACCACCACAAGGCCGGAGGTCATCTTGTCTATCCTGTGTACTATGCCGGGGCGTATCTCCCCGCCTATGCCGGAAAGCCCGTCAAGATGGTACATCAGGGCGTTTACCAGCGTGCCGTCGGGATTACCGGGGGCCGGATGCACCACCATTCCATTGGGCTTGTCTATCACCGCTATGTCCCCATCCTCGTAAACTATGTCTATGGGTATGTCCTGCGGCAGTATATCCACTTCCTCGGGCGGGCGCAGGGCTATCGCCACGGCGTCGCCCTCCTTGAGCTTGTCGCTCGGCTTTGCGGGCGCGCCGTTGAGCGCCACGTCCCCGCTGATTATCATACGCTGCACGGCGGAGCGGGTATTGCCGCTTACGCGGGCGCAGAACACGTCCAGCCGCTCCCCCGCCTTATCCGCAGTAAACGCCTGCTCCTGTATGTCCTCCGCCTCGCCGCCCTGTTCTATCCTGAGCTTTACCATTTTTATCAGTTATTTTCGCCGGGCCGGGGCTTCTTATCCATCATTTCCATGTACCTTTTCCCCTTGAAAAACATAAGGTCCAGCACCAGAAGGCAGCAGCCCACGGTCACCGCCATATCCGCCACGTTGAACACCGCAAAGTCTATCAGCGCCACGTATATCATATCCCTGACGTAGCCTAGGGCTACCCTGTCTATAAGGTTGCCTATCGCGCCGGAAAGCAGCAGCGCAATGGAGAAGGTCATCATCAGATGCAGCCTTTTGCGCTCCTTTATGAGAAAATACAGCATCGCGGCACAGGCTATGCCGGTTATGGCAAGGAAGAACCACTTCCCCCCTTGCAACATTCCGAAGGCCGCGCCCCTGTTCTCGACGTAACGCAGGTGCAGCACCCCGTCCCATATTTTATACTCGCCGTTTGCCCTAAGCCAGGTCGCCGCCCAGCGCTTGCTGAGCTGGTCGCCTATAAGTACAACAGCCGCCACTATTGCGGACACCGTAATGTTCCTCTTTTCCATCGTCTCTCCAATAATGAATAATGCTATTTCTTTTGCTCTGTGGTGTATATATACCACTTATCCACGTTTCTCATTATATCCGGCCCGCGCACATCCGTCATACCCTTTATTTCGGCGTCGTATACTATGCTTCCCAGCCTGAAATAGAGCGGTATGAAGGGAAGCCTATCCGCAAAGGCAAGCTGGAATTTTGATGCGGCGCTGCTGTATGAGGCCTCGTCCCCCGCGTCCATCATGGCGCAGGCAAGCTGATACAGCTCAGCGTCGTAGTAGTTGCCGTAATTCGCCTTGCCGTCCCTCGCCATCATGTCCCGCATATCCCCGTCTCTGCCTATATTTATCCCGACGAGGGCTATGTCGTATTCCCCCGCCGCCAGCTTGTCGGTATACTCGTTCTTATCCTCCGCGACGGAAAAGGGCGCGGTGACTATCTCGACGGCTATGCCTAAATCATCGAGCTGCTCTGCTATGGCTGCGGCGGCGTTCCTGCGGGTGCTGTCCGTAGAGTCGTTCACCAGTATCTTAAGGCTCATTTCGGTGAGCGTCATGCCGTTCTTTTCCAGCCTGCCGTCGTTGTTGCTGTCCGTCCACCCCGCCTCCGCAAGAAGCTCCAGCGCCCTTACGGTGTTGTAGTCGTACAGCTTGGATTTCGAGTCATATATCCAGGAATCCGGCGCTATCGGCACATCGCAGGCCTGGGCGCGGTTCATGTAGATATTCGAGATTATCTTGCTGCGGTCCAGCGCATACGCCAGCGCCTGACGCACCCTGACGTCGTCCAGGGGCTTGGAATTGCCGTTGACGAGCATTATCTCGACGTTCTGCGTCATCACGTCCTGCACGTTTGTTATCCCGTCCTGACGGTACTTGCCCGCGGTGGCGGCGGACGTGGGCACCATGTCCAACTGGCCCGCATTGTACGACGCAAGGGCGGTGTCGTTGCTGTCGCGCTCTATAAAGATGAATTTATCTATATATGGCCGCTGCTTCCACCAGCCGCCGTTAGCGGTGAGCTGCATGCTGTCCCCGATATAGCCGTCGTAATAATACGGCCCTGTACCGAGGGGGTATGCGGACGGCTCGCCGTTCATCATTATGGGGAAGGTCATTGCATACAGGAAGGCGTATCCGCTCTCCTTCATTACCACCCTCAGGGTAGTATTGTCTATGGCCTCTATGGATTCTATATCCTGCACGGCATAGTGATAATAGCTGTCCTCGCCCAGCGCTTTGAGCCTTTCGAATGTGGCGGTGACGTCGTTTGCCGTGAAGGTCTTTTCCACCTTATGCCATATAACCCCCGTGCGGAGGTTTACCGTCCACGTCTTGCCTCCGTCGTCGCTGGTCCAGTTTTCAGCCAGCTCCGGAATAAGCCTCCCGTCGTTGTTTATGGTTATCAGGCTCTCATATACCAGAGAAAAGAAGTTCATCATCTCCTCTGTATTTACGGAGAGCGGGTCGGTAAGGTCGGCGTTGGTGGGGATATACATCTTTATCTCGCCGCCCGCCGCAGGCAGCGTTTCGACGATTATAGGCACGTCTATATCCAGCCCTAACGTTTCGCTTGGCTGCTCTTCGCCCTTTGAGCAGCCCAGCATGGCGAGGCTCAGCGCCGCCATGGCGAACGCCGCTGTTCGCCTAACCCAGTTCATTCGCATATAGCTTTTTGTATTTATCATACGCCCGCTGTACCCTTTCGACGTATTGGGCGGTCTCCCTGAAGGGTATGCTGCCGAGCTCGCCGCCCATGGAGTAATTTTCATCATTGAGCCATTTCCTCACGTTCCCCGGCCCCGCGTTGTATGCGGCCGCCGCGGTTTTCATATTTCCGGAAAAGCTGTCCAGCAGGTATTTCAAATACCAGCAGCCGAGGCGTATATTCACGCTCGGCTCGAACAGCTCATCCTCCTTAAAATCCTCTTCTCCCAGCTTTTCCGCTATCCAAAAGCCGGTATCCGGCATTATCTGCATAAGCCCCTTCGCCCCCGCCCGCGACACAGCCTTATGTCTGTTCGAGCTTTCGCAGTGTATCACCGCCGCCACTAAGTACGGGTCTACGTGGAATTCGCGGGAGTATTGCTTTATCTCCGCGCCGTACTGGAGCTTATACGCCCGCTTTTCCAGCAGCAGGCTGAGCTGCCACGCAAAGACGCTGAGCACCGCCAGCGCGCAAAGCCCGAGGCATACTGCCCTTTCCCATTTTATTTTGGCGCCCTTACGCCTTTTCCTTTTGGCCCGGGTATTCCTTTTCCCTGCCGTTTTGTCTCTGGTTGCTGCCATCTTTCTCCAAGGCCTGCATATAAAGCCTGTCGGTCGTCTTATAAAGCCGCTGGATATCGCCGCTGTTGTCTATTATAACATCGGCAAAGGGCCTCTTTTCCTCATCGCTCATCTGTGAGGCGATCCTCTGCCTCGCCGCCGCCTCGCTCAAGCCGTCCCTTGCCATTATGCGGCGCACGCGCTCCCCTTCCGGTGCGATCACCAGCCATACCTCGTCCGCCATCTCCTGCCAGCCGCACTCTATGAGCAGCGGCACGTCAAATACGATCACCCTGAAGCCGTCCCTTTCGGCGGCCTCGGCGGCCTTTATCATCTCTGCGCGTATGATCGGGTGCAGTATGCCGTTCAGCCTCAGCCGCGCGGCCTCGTCGGAAAACACCGCCGCCCCCAGCCTTCGCCTGTCCAAGCAGCCCTCCTTATCCAGCATTCCGCCGCCGAACGCCCTGACTATCTCTTCAAGCCCCGGGCTGCCCTTTTTGACGGCTTCCCTTGCGAATGCGTCGGCATCCAGCACCGCCGCACCCAGCTCCGCAAGCCTGCGCGACACCGCGGTCTTCCCCGACGCTATGCCTCCCGTAAGGCCAATACGCATACGCTTCTCCTTACTTTGTATCAAACCAGCTATGGCCCGAGCTGACGTCGGCTATCAGCGGCACCTTCAGCTTTATCACGTTTTGCATACAGTCCTTGAGCAGCCCGCGCACCCGCTGCTCCTCGTCAAACGGGGTATCTATGATGAGCTCGTCGTGTATCTGGAGTATGAGCCTGGCCTTTAGTCCCTCCTGCTCCAGCCGCTTATGCACGTTTACCATTGCCATCTTAATTATATCAGCCGCAGTGCCCTGGATAGGCATATTCATAGCCACCCTCTCGCCGAAGCTGCGGGTATTGAAATTCGATGACCTTATCTCGGGAAGCTCGCGCCTGCGCCCCATGAGCGTGGTAACATAGCCGTTTTTGCGGCCCTCCTCCACGCAGCGCTGCATGTACTCCTGCACGCCGCGGTATTTATCGAGGTAGCGGCGTATAAACTCGCCGGCCTCCTTTCTGCTCACGCCTATGTTGCGGGCGAGGCCGTAGTCGCTTATACCGTAAACTATGCCGAAGTTTACTGCCTTTGCGGCGCTGCGCTGCTCCCTCGTCACGCTTGCCTTATCCACGCCGAACACCTCTGCCGCCGTGCTGGTATGTATATCCTCGCCGGCGTTAAAGGCGGCTATAAGCCCCTCGTCCCCGCTTATGTGGGCAAGGAGCCTGAGCTCTATCTGGGAATAGTCCGCGCCCACTAATATCCGCCCCGGGCTCGCCACAAAGGCCTTGCGTATCTCGCGGCCCAGCTCCGTGCGGACGGGTATATTCTGCAAATTCGGCTCTGTGGAGGATATGCGGCCCGTGGCAGTGATATTCTGGTTGAAGCTGGTGTATACCCTGCCGTTTTTGATGAGCGCCAGCAGGCCGTCCACAAACGTGCTTTTGAGCTTTGAAATAAACCTGTATTCCAAGACCAGCTTCACTATGGGGTGCTTATCCTCCAGCGCCTCCATGACCTCCGCGTCGGTGGAGTAGCCGGACTTTGTCTTTTTCTGGGGAGGCAGGCCCAGCTTTTCAAAAAGTATGGCCCCAAGCTGCTTTGTGGAGAGTATATTGAACCTTTCCCCGGCAAGGGAGTATATCTCCCCCTCCATCTCATCTATGCGCGCAGCGAACCTGTCGGACAGCTCCCGCAGCATATCCCCGTCCACCGCGAAGCCCTCCCGCTCCATATCGTAAAGCACCCGCGTAAGCGGCAGCTCCACCTCGTCATATAGCCTCCAAAGCCCCTTATCCTTAAGCTCGCCGGTGATGGCCTCCTCCAGCGCCAGCATGGACGCGGGGCATTCCGGCATATTCCTTTCTGCGCATAGTGTCTTTAGGGTATCCGCAGGGTGTATAGCGTGAAGCAGGTAGTCGGCTATCATCAAATCGAACACCCTCCCGTTGAGGGAAATGCCCGCGCCCTGCAGTATATGCCGCGCACGCTTTGAATCGAACAGGCACTTTTCGGTGCTTTCGCTCTGAAATACCGGCGTAAGGGCCGCAAATACCTCCTCTGCGGACAGGCCGGGATCCAGAAGCGTCGCCCCCAGCGATATATCGTACTGTGTCTCCGTGTCCGCCGCCAAGCGCATGCGCTCGTCTATGCACACCGCCGCCCGCTGTGCGCTTTTCAGCTTTTCCGCAAGCTCGCTTAGCTTTTCCGCGTCGGATATCTCCACCGTGCTCGCGTTTACCTCCGGCGCCTGCCTGCCGGCGGGCCTTTCGCCCTTGGGCAGCCGCTGTATGAGGCTCCTAAGCTCCAATGTGTTCATCATGGGTATGGCGCCGGCCATCCTGCCCGGGTCAAAGGCGCAGTCCTCAAGGGCGACGGATATGGGCGCGTCGGTGTCGATCATGCCCAGCTTATAGCTTATACGGGCGGAGTCGGGATTGTCCAGGAGCTTCTGGCGCAGCGCGCCCTTTTCCTGCTCCGCGCTGTGCAGCGTGTTTTCCAGCGTACCGTACTTTTGCAGCAGCTTAAGCGCCGTCTTTTCCCCGACTCCCGGTATGCCGGGCAGGTTGTCCGAGCTGTCGCCCATGAGCCCCTTCAGATCAGGCATGCGGGCAGGCTCGAGGCCGTATTGCTCCTTGAGCGCCGCCTCGTCGTACTCCACGGTTTCGGTTATGCCCTTCTTGGTAAGCAGCACGTGGGTATGGTCGGTTATAAGCTGGAGCGCGTCCCTGTCGCCCGTTACCAGCAGCGCATCAACGCCGTTTTTGTTGGCTATCTTAGATATGGTGCCGAGTATGTCGTCCGCCTCGTACCGCTTACATTCGCATATAGCTATGCCCATCTTCCGAAGCAGCTCCTTGAGCAGAGGGAACTGGGCGCGAAGGTCCTCCGGGGTCTCCCGCCTGCCCGCCTTATACTGATCGTACTGCTCATGGCGGAATGTGGGGCCGTGCATATCGAAGGCCACCAGCATATAGTCCGGCTCATAGGAAAGCAGCTTTAAAAGCATGCCCACAAAGCCGTATATGGCCCCCGTAGGGGTGCCGTCCTTTGCGGTCATTGAGGGCAGCGCGTAATACGCCCTGTGCATAAGGCTGTTTCCGTCTATGGCTATGAGCTTCTTCAAGTGCCTGTACCTCGCGAAAATTTCTCTTTATCTTATTAAAATAACACACGGAGCGCCCTTTTACAATCGGCGCCCCGTGAACTTATCGTAAATCAGCCGTTATTATCTTACGATGCCGTACACCAGCGGTTCGTGCGCCGGTTTTTCCGCACCCAGCTCTATCGCCCCCTTGAGCGTCCTTACGGCTTCCTCAAGGCGGCTCTCGTCGTTTACATACATAGTGGCCACCGGCTCGCCGGCCTTTACAAGGTCGCCTCTGCGCTTGTGCATAACAAGGCCCACGGCGGGATCTATCGCATCCGTCTTTTTCGCCCTGCCCGCGCCCAGCTTCTGGGCGGCATTGCCTATATCGGCGGCATGCATACCGGTGATGTAGCCTTCCTCATCAAGATATACCGGTACCTTTCTTTTGACGGAGCATAGGGTGTCCGGGTCGGCTATGCAGCCTCCCGCGTCCCTTGCGCCCAGGGCCGTGAGCATCTGCTCCAATTTTTTTAATCCTGCGCCGGTCTCTATGGCCTGCTTGAGCTTTGCCCGCGCCTCCTCCTCGTCCGCCGCCAGATCGGACAGCATGAGCATATTCTCCGCAAGCAGCATACATACCTCATAGAGCATGTCGCCTTCCTTTACCTTGCCGGAAAGCACCTCTATGGCTTCCTTAACCTCGAGGCCGTTGCCCACCGCCATGCCCAGCGGCTGATCCATATCCGTTATGAGGGCAACCGTCCTTCTCCCCAGCGCGTCGCCTATCCTCACCATGGTGCGGGCGAGCTTTTCGGCCTGCTCCGGCGTATGCATGAAGGCTCCTGTGCCGCACTTTACATCCAGCACTATGGCGTCTGTACCGGCGGCAAGCTTTTTGCTCATTATACTGGAGGCGATCAGCGGAATGCTCTCCACCGTTCCTGTAACGTCCCTGAGGGCGTACATGAGCTTATCGGCGGGCACGAGGTTGCCGCTCTGCCCTATAACGCACAGGCCGATCCTGCGCACTATATCCTTGAACTCGTCTATATTCTTCTCTATGCATACCCCAGGCACCGACTCAAGCTTGTCGAGGGTCCCGCCGGTATGGCCCAGCCCGCGCCCGCTCATTTTGGCCACCGTACCGCCGCAGGCAGCCACAAGAGGGGCTACCACAAGGGTGGTGGTATCGCCCACGCCGCCGGTGGAGTGCTTATCCACCTTTATGCCGGGTATATCGGAAAGCTCCACCACGTCGCCGGAATGCATCATGGAGGAGGTGAGGTCACTCACCTCCTGCTCCGTCATGCCCTGCCAGCACACCGCCATGAGCCACGCCGACATCTGGTAATCGGGTATATTGCCCGCGGTATATTCGCGGATCATGTAGTCTATTTCTTCCCTTGTGTGCGCCCTTCCCTCTCTTTTATCTATTATGAGATCTACCATCCTCATATATGCCGCCTCCTGTACTGCGCGAAGTGTCATTATACGCAGAAAATAATTATTAATATTTTAACATAAAAGGCCGCCCCTTGCAACCGCGCCGGGCTATGGGGCTCAATCCTCCTTAGCCCCCTCCGACTCCATATCGAAGGTTATATCCGCATAATACTTCTTGCTGTCCAGGCTGTTCAGCGCAGTCACCACGGTATCCCGAATGCTCTGCTCCTGCCCCCTGAGGTCGTCCGGCAGCACCATATCGAATGACATTTTTACGCCTTCCCCGTCGTCCACCATTCGGAAGTCGTGTATTGTGAGCCTGCTGTCCCGCACCCTTATTATGGTATTCACCAGCCTTTTCGTGCTGTTTACCTCCGGGTCGTCGGTCACTACCGGATCGTAGTGTATGACGAGGTGGGTGCCGTAGCTTTTCAGGCACTCCCGCTCCATCCTGTCTATCATCGCGTGGCAGGCCATGGGGTCCTCGTTCTTGTCTATCTCCACATGTATGCTTGCATACCTCCTGCCGGGGCCGTAATCGTGTACCATGAGATCGTGGCAGCCCAACACCATTGGGGAGCTGTTTATATAGTCGGTTATCTGCTTTTGCAGCTCCGGGTTTGCGCCCTCGCCCAGCAGCGGAGACAGGGTCTGCCCGGCAAGCCTTACGCCGCTGTACAGTATGAACAGCGATACTGCTATGCCCATTACGCCGTCTATTTTGACATTATAAAGGTGCTCTGTCACTGAGGCCGCAAGCACCGCCGCTGTGGTTATCACGTCGTTGCGGCTGTCGGCGGCGGTGGCGAGCAGGGCGTTTGAGCCTATCCTCTTGCCCATCTTCAAATTGAACAGCATCATAAACAGCTTTACCAATATGGAGGCGCACAGCACCGCCGCCGCGGTGAGGGAAAACTCTATGGGCTTCGGGTCCATGAGCTTCTCAAAGGAGCTTTTGCCCAGCTCAAGGCCTATAAACAGTATCATCACCGCCACGGTAAGGCCGGCTATGTATTCAATGCGCGCATGGCCGTAGGGGTGCTTCCTGTCCGCAGGCTTTTCCGCCAGCTTGAAGCCCAGCAGCGTCACGACAGAACTGGCCCCGTCCGATAGGTTGTTCAAGCCGTCCGCGGTTATGGACATGGAGGAGGTCATGCGCCCCGCTATGAGCTTGCCTGCGGCGAGCAGGCAGTTGCATATTATTCCTACAGCGCCGGACAGCTTGCCTATCCGCGCCCTTATCCTTGTGTTATGATATTGCTCCTGTTCCATCGCAACCTCCTAAAAAAACAGTCTGCATTAGAAGCTATCGAGAACCGGGGAAAACACGGTAAACAAAAACAGTCACGCTTTGTGACTGTTATGTTGGTGGGGATGGAGGGGCTCGAACCCACGACCTCATCGATGTGAGCGATGCACTCTGACCAGCTGAGCTACATCCCCCGGAAACAATAGCTATTATAACTCAACCTTTGCTGTTTTTCAAGTGCAATATTTTATTTATCCCAGTATTCTGCCGCAAACCCCCAGCCACGTAAGGTTTTGCAGCGATACAGCGCACCTTTCCTTTGCCGCGGCCTCGCGTATGCCCGCCGCTATGCGCCTCTCAAAGGGCTCTATTTCCTCCGGCTCCGGCGTGTCGGCGTCTATCATGGCAGGCGGCTGTATGAAAACTATGCCGTTGCCCGGCAGGCTCTCCTCCATCTGCTGCCTTATGCCGGGAAGGTCGGTGCATACCGGCTTCATGCCGCAGGCCATGGACTCAGCTATAACCAACGGCAGCCCATCGTAATATGAGGGCAGCGCAAACACGTCCCCCCGGTTGAACTCCTCCGCAAGCTGCGTCTGGCTGAGCGGGCCCAGCAGCGTCACGTCAAAGCCGCCTTCGTCTATAAGCCCCTGCGCTATGCGGTGCTGCTCCGCGTTCCAGCCGCCCGCGAGGCGCAAGGAAAACTCTTCCCGCCGCCAGCCCAAGTATTTCAAGGAGCGGAGCAGGCAGAAAACGCCCTTCTGCTCGGATATCTTACCCGCGTATACTATGCGTATGCCGTCGTGAGGCTTCCTTTCACCCTTGTCGTAAAAAATGCCGCTGTTGAAGCCGTTGCCTACAACCCGCACCTTATCCGGCTCCGCGCCGTAGCAGCTGACTATTTCCTGCTTCTGCCGGGCGTGCAGGCAGCATATCCTGTCCAGTCCGGCTATCCCCCGGCGTATCCGCTCCCGCTCCAGAGGGTTGGTGTACATCTGGCGGAGGTCTGTGCCGTGGCATATTCCCCACACGGCCATATCCGGCAGCCTTTCGCGCACTATTGCGGCGAGAAGGTACAGGTGGTGGCATATCACCACGTCGGGCCTGAACTCCTTGACCGCGCGCAGCGCCGCGCCCCCGAATGACGCTTCGAATTTTTCCACCATGTCGGGGCTCATATCCCGATATCTTGTGCTTTCATACGGCATCTCGTCGGACATTCCGCATACCGGAAACGGCAGCTCCGGGCTGTTGTAGTAAACAGGACAAAACGCCGTGCCCTCCGGCAGCTCCGCCTTATCCTCGCGGGTCACCCCGGCTATGACGGCCTGAGCGTGGCCCAGCTCCTTAAAGCCGCGGACCGTTTCCGTAAGATATACCCCGCTGCCCGTGGCGCTGGGCTTTTGTGCCGTTATGCTCAATATACGCATTTGTAGGATACCTGCCGTCTTTTGTGATCTCTTCAAGGCACAGTGTACCACAGGCGCGCCCTATTCACAAGTTTTCTGTGCCGCTTTTATTATTGCTGCGGCTTTTTGCCCCCCATAAGGCCGCCAAGCATGCTTGCTATCGGGCTCTGCCCGCCTCCCCCGCCCTGAAGGGCGTTCATAAGCTGCATGACCTGCATTATGCTGCCGATATTGCCGAGGCCGCCCACGCTCCCAGCGTTCTGGGCGCCCTGCATATTGGGCATACCGCCAAAGCCGCCCGCGCTCTGGGGCTGCTGGGCGTAATTCTGCTGCGCAGGCTGCGGCATTGGCAGGCCCAGCGTATACGCTATATGGGCCCGCTCCCCCGGGGCGAGGAACGGTTCCATGGCGGAAAGGTACTGCGCCGCCTTTTGTGGGCCCTGCTCCGCCCTTATCCTGCTTGCCATCATAAGCGCAGGGGAGCCCTCATAGCCCTCCTGCCTCCTCGGCGGCGTCGATGGTGCTGTTCTCTGCATGGTCTTACCTCCCTTTATCTATAACCATTCTATGCAAAAGCGGCGGCATGTGAACCTTTGCCCTCCGCCGCGCATATTATTGTTTTGAGGTGATTTGATGAAGCGCAGCCTACGCGGGAGCAGGCAGCAGCCCCTTCCCGACATGAAGGATCTCGAACAGACGGCACAAAGCATAGACCCCGCCATGCTAAGCGGCGTGCAGAGCATGGTGGATAAGTACGGCGGCAAGTCCGAGCAGGAGCTGATAGGGGAGCTGGCGGCAGCCAAGCGCAGCGGCGCCATAGATCCCAACGAGCTGTCGGCTGTGGCCGGCAAGCTCGCGCCCATGCTCACGGCAGAGCAGAAGCAGCGGCTGGAGTCCGTGCTGAGGCAACTGGGCCAGTAAGCAAAGAGCGCCCATCGCGGCATCGCGGTGAGCGCCTTTTTTATGTTTATTATTCGAGAAAATCCTTGAGCTTCTTGCTTCTTGAGGGGTGGCGAAGCTTGCGCAGCGCCTTTGCCTCTATCTGGCGTATGCGTTCCCGGGTAACATTGAATTCCCGCCCGACCTCCTCCAGCGTGCGGGCCTTCCCGTCGTCCAGCCCGAAGCGGAGGCGAAGCACCTTTTCTTCTCTCGGGGTAAGCGTATCCAACACCTCCATAAGCTGCTCCTTTAGCAGCGTAAACGCGGCTACCTCCGCGGGGGCGGGCGCGTCGTCGTCGGGTATGAAGTCGCCAAGGTGACTGTCCTCCTCCTCGCCTATGGGGGTTTCGAGGGATACCGGCTCCTGTGCGACCTTGATTATCTCGCGCACCTTCTCCTCGCTTATGCCCATCTCGCGGGCTATCTCGTCCGGCCTCGGCTCGCGGCCGTACTCCTGTAAAAGCTGGCGGTTTACGCGGATGAGCTTGTTTATGGTCTCGACCATGTGTACGGGTATCCTTATGGTGCGGGCCTGATCGGCTATGGCGCGGGTTATGGCCTGCCGTATCCACCATGTGGCGTAGGTGGAGAACTTATAGCCCTTGCGGTAATCGAACTTTTCCACCGCCTTTATAAGGCCCAGGTTGCCCTCCTGAATAAGATCCAGAAACAGCATACCGCGGCCGACGTACCGCTTCGCAACGGACACCACCAGACGCAGGTTGGCCTCGGCCAGCTGCTTCTTTGCCTCCTGATCTCCGTCCGCCATGCGCTTTGCTATCTCTATCTCCTCGGCTGCACTCAGGAGCGGCACCTTGCCTATCTCCTTTAGATACATGCGCACGGGATCGTCTATGGCCACGCCCTCTGAGCCGCCTATGTCGGACTCTATTTCGGATATGTCGCTGGTGATGTCGTCAGGTATTTCCATTTCCTCCACCACGTCTATATTTTGCGCCTCAAAGCGATCGTATATCCGCTCTATCTGCTCCGAATCCAGCTCCAGATCGTCCAGAGTGTCCATCACCTCTTTATAGGTGAGCACGCCCTTGGCCTTGCCCATCTCTATAAGGGCCTCTATCTTGGCGTCCGCGCTGCTATGCTCCTTCTTTTCGCCCTTAACGCCCTTTTCTTCATTAAGCTCCTTAACGTCAAGCTCTTTGATGTCGTTCTTCTTTTCCAAAGCCGCCACTCCTTTGTATGTACTTAAAGTTTTTCCCGTTTATTTCAATGAGGCCCGTTTTTTCACAAGCTCCATATATTCGCGCTTTTCCCCGTCGCTGCCGCCCTCCTGCATGGCCGCCGCAAGCTCCTTTATCCTTTCGTCAATGGCTTCGCGGGCCATGGAGGCCACGCAGTCCTTAGCGGTGGCGACCGGGTCTATCACGTTTTCCTCTCTGCCTATCGCGGCGCTTACCCTCTCTGCCGCCTCCTGGGGCAGCATGGACAGCGCCAGCGGTATATCCAGCTTTTCGCCCATCGCGCTTTTTGCCAGAAGGCCCTCCGCAAAGGCGTTGAGCGCGCCGTCTGAAAAGCTCACGCCGTATCGCGCCATTTCTTCCATGGCGCAGAGCAGCGCCTCGCCGGACTTTATCATGCAGCATAGCAGCGCCGTCTCCGCCTTATTGACGTTTTTGGGCCGTTCCCTGTTTTGCTGCTTAGTATTCCGACTATTTCCAATGCTATTCCCGGCGGGGCCCGCCCCTATGCCGCACTGGCGCAGTATGGACTCCCTGGAAAGGCCCGTCCTCCGCGCTATTACCGGCGCATAGCGCTCCTGCTCCACCGGCTCCAGCCTCGCAAGCAGCGCGCACGCCTTTTTCGCGTATTCCTCCCTGCCGTCCGGCGTACCGAGGTCTATGCCCCCCATAAGGCTGTCCAGCTTAAAGCCGTTGAGCGTCAGCGCCTTATCCTTAAGCGCCAGATATTCCTGCCCGCCGAATTTCTTAGCGTAATCGTCCGGGTCCATGTTGTCGGGTATAACTATCACCCTGACGTCAAGCCCTTCTTTGGCAAGTATATCCAAACCGCGCAGGGTAGCATTCTGTCCGGCGGAATCGCCGTCATAGCTTATATAGACCTTTGGCACATAGCGCTTGATGAGCCTTGCCTGCTGCTGCGTGAGCGCCGTGCCGAGGCTCGCCACGGCGTTGGTGACGCCCGCCCTGTAAAGGCTTATTACATCCATGTACCCCTCGACGATTATAATATCCGCAAGGTGCTTGCCTTTTTGAAGGTTCAGCCCGTAAAGGTTGTTTCGCTTGTTGAATATGGGCGTGTCGCCGGTATTGAGGTACTTTGGCGTGTCATCCCCCATGGTGCGGGCGCCAAAGCCCAGCACCCGCTTGGTGGTGGATACTATGGGAAACATCACCCTGTCCCTGTATGCGTCGTAGTATTTATCCTTGCCCTTGCCCTGTATTATCAGGCCAGCCGCGAGAAGATGCTCTCTTGAGTAGCCCTTTTCCGTCATGTATTTCAGCAGGTTGTCCCATCCCGCGGGGGCATAGCCGAGGCCGAACTTGGTAGCGGCGGCCGCGTCTATATCCCGCCTCATAAGGTACCTCTGGGCTTGCCTGCCCTCCTCGCTCAAAAGCCTGCTGCGGTAAAACATTGCGGCGTCCTTGCAGGCGGCATACAGCCGCTCCTTTAGCGCCCGCTCCTGCCGGAGCCTGTCATCGTCCACGTTGTCCGGAAGCTCCATGCCCGCCCGCTGGGCGAGGTACTTTATGGCCTCCACATAGGTGAGCTTTTCCGCGTCCATGACGAACTGAACCACGCTCCCGCCCGCGTGGCAGCCGAAGCAGTAGTAGAACTGCTCGTCCGGCACCACGGAAAAGGACGGGGTCTTTTCGCTGTGGAAGGGGCAGCAGCCCCAAAGCCGCCTGCCCTTTGGCTTAAGCAGGGTATACTCGGAGGCGATAGCGGCAAGGTCGCTTTTGCTGAGCAGCTCGCTCAGCCACGCATCCGGAAATATCGCCATTGCCTCCTCCTTTCGTCATTATCCGACAAATCATCTTATTCTGCGGAAATCTCAAAAGTCCTTTTTCTACATCCTGCTCCATTCCCTTGGCACGAACAGCCGCTCATAGTCCGTTATAGCGTAATTGTCCGTCATGCAGGCTATGTAATCCGCCACTATGCGCTTTCTGCCGTCCTCCTCGAGGTTCATCAAAAACTCCTTTGGCAGCAGGTCTATGTGGTCAAGGTAGTATGCAAATAGCTGCTCCATCAGGAGCTTGCTCTTTTTCTCCTCTCCCTTCGCCCTTGGGTTCAGGTATACCTTATCGAACATGAAATTCCTCAGTATCTGGAACTGCTCCCTGACCGGCTCGCTCATGTTTATTTGGGGCTTGTCGAAGCTCTGCTCCAATATGTCCATTATCATGGTGTTTATGCGCTCGCCGTGGGTGTCGCCCAGCACCTTGTTGCAGCTTTCCGGTATGTCGCTCGGGAGGAGCACGCCCGCCCTTATCGCGTCGTCTATGTCGTGGTTTATATACGCTATCCTGTCCGCAAAGCTCACCACATAGCCCTCCAGCGTGCAGGGGGCTCCGCTGCGGCGGTGGTTAAGTATGCCGTCCCTCACCTCGTATGTTAGGTTAAGGCCCCTGCCGTCGTTTTCCAGCTTTTCCACCACGCGGATGCTCTGCTTGTTATGGGCAAAGCCGCCCTCGTCCTTCATAAGGTTATTGAGCACCTCTTCGCCGGCATGGCCGAAGGGGGTGTGGCCGAGATCGTGGCCCAGCGCAATAGCCTCTGTGAGGTCCTCGTTCAGCCTGAGCCCACGGGCTATGGTGCGGGCTATCTGGCTCACCTCCAAGGTGTGCGTCAATCTGGTGCGGTAGTGATCGCCTACGGGCGACAGGAACACCTGCGTCTTATGCTTGAGCCGCCGGAAGGATTTGCAGTGTATTATCCTGTCCCTGTCCCGAATGTAATCCGTCCGTATAGGGCAGGGCTTCATCGGGTGCTCGCGGCCCCTCGTGTTTGCAGAAAGGGAGGCATACTGCGAAAAGTATTCCCTTTCCTTCTCCTCTACAAATTCCCGATAGTCCTTGCCGCTTACAGTAGCCATATAACAATTACCTCCGCAGACGCTTTTTTATCTTTTTCTTTGCAAAAGTCAAAAATCCTCTTTTGCTGCGGCAGTTTTTTGTTTTTTACAAAAAAAGCGCCCGGATAGCTCCCGGGCAGCGATCTTTTATAATAAGTATGAAAGCCCTATTTCGCGGCCTGTGACCCGCGGCTCTCGCCCTTTGCCGGCGCGCCGTCCTTTTGCACCGCCAGTATCACCACCGCCCCCAATATCAGCACTATCCCTATGAAGGCCTCCATGCTCAGGGGCTCCTTATAGTAAAATACCGAGACCATTATGGCTATCACCGGCTCTATGGTGGCGAGTATGCTCGCCTTGCCGTTTTCCAGCGTCTCTAAGCTCTTGTTGTACAGATAATAGGGCACCGCCGCGCACATTATGCCGCCTATTATCGCCACGGGAAGCACCTTGGGGGTGCATACGGCGGACACGGTTTTCACCGGGCCGGACAGCAGCAGCGAGGTGGCCGACGCCACGATGAAGGTATAGACGTTTATCGTCATTGTGCGGTACTTGGGCACGGCAAAGCGGGTAAACACGGTATAGCTTCCGTAGGTTATGCCGGAAAGTACCCCCGCGATGAGCCCGAAGGCTGATACCTGCCCTACCCCACGGGTTATGCCGCTGACCAGCACGCAGCCCACTATGGCGACGGCCATGGCGGCGGCCTTTACTTTCGTGATGGGCTCCTTGAAGATGAGGGCGGAAAGCACCACCACCCATACCGGCGCGGTATATTGCAGCACCCCGCCCACAGCCAGAGAGCATAGCCTGGTGGAGGTAAAGTAGCACCAGCAGAACAGCGTAACGCTTATAAAGCCGGAGCAGAGGAATATCCATATATCCTTGGGCTTTATCCTAAACGCCCCGCGATCCGTCGCCAGCGCCAATATGATAAACGTAATGGCGCTTATGGTGGTCCTTACGGCGGATACCTGCATGGCAGTAAAGCCGAAGGAGGTCATGGTACGGCCAAATATGCCGAGGCTCAAGCCCCAGCTTATACCCGCGCCCAGCGCGTAAAGCACGCCTTTGTTCTTCATCCTTCGCCTATCCTCTATCTTGATTGCTGTACGAAAAAAACCAACCGATTGTGGCTGGCCTTTAACGCGTTTATCAAACGGGCAATTCTTTTGGCTTAAATTACTTTGCCGCGAGCTTTATTGCCAACTGAGCCTTTTTGCGATTAGCGGCGTTCTTGTGGATAACGCCCTTACCGGCTGCCTTATCGACGGTGCTTACGGCCTTGACATAGGCGCTTTCAACAGCAGCCTTGTCTTCGGAAGCCAGAGCCTTGTCGAAGCTCTTGACAGCAGTCTTAACCTGAGACGTGATCATGCGGTTGCGAAGATTCTTCTTCTCGCTTACGCCCACGCGCTTCAAAGCGGACTTATGGTTAGCCAAAACAATTCACCCCCTGTGTCTTTTTTACTCGAACAGAGTTGATTATAACACATAAAGCTGCGAGGCGCAACCCTGTTTTTTCTCCGTTCCGGTGTTTTTCCGCAAAATATTATAACGGCTTTGCCGCCATAATACAAGTATATAATTTATTTTGAGAAAAAGGAGCCGAATAAAGATGTCATCAGGTATACGCACCGATCTGGCGCTGGAATCCCGGGAATTAAACCCGGACATAGCGGGCGTTGAGGAGCAGACAGAGGAAAGGGAGCGCATGACCGTCTCCCGCATAAGGATAACCGACAGGGCAGCGGCGGAAAAGCTGGATAAGCCCATGGGCAAATACGTCACGCTGGACGCGCCCGAGCTGAGCAACCGCCCGCTCGACCTTTTCGAGCAGATGAGCGCCGCTCTCTCCGGGGAGCTGTGCAATATGTTCGATGGGCTTAAGGAGGACGCAACGGTGCTCGTGGTGGGCTTGGGCAACCGCTCCATCACGTCGGACTCCCTCGGCCCGCGGGTGGCGGAGCGCATATATGTCACCCGCCACGTCACCGAGTACATGCCGGAAGCCCTGCCCGCCGCAGTGCGCTCGGTATGCTCGGTAGCGCCCGGCGTGCTGGGGGTCACAGGCATAGAGACCATGGAGATAGTCAAGGGGGTAAAGGAATACGCCAAACCGGATATGATAATCGCCATAGACGCCCTCGCCTCCCGCCGCGCCGCCCGCATAAACACCGCCATACAGCTCACCGACACCGGAATAAGCCCCGGCAGCGGCATAGGCAACAACCGTATTGGACTGAACAGCGCGGCCTTCGGCGTGCCCGTAATAGCCATAGGAGTGCCCCTGGTGGTTCATGCAGCCACCATAACGCAGGAGGTCATCTCCCTCATCGCGGACAAGACCGGCCTGCACGGCGACGAGGAAAAGCTGAAGCGCCTTGCGGAGCAGGTCATAAGCGAAAGCATGGGCCAGATGGTGGTAACGCCCAAGGATATAGATTCTATTGTAGAGGATATGTCCGGCATTATCGCCACGGGCATAAACATGGCGCTTTTCGGCAAGAGCTTTGAGGACGTGCGTATGTTGATAGCTTAGTCATACCCAAAGCCCTCCGCTCATAACATTTTAGCGGAGGGCTTGTCACTTATGCGAAGGAAACGTATATACAAAGGGAACAAGGGGATAAATATTGCCGCCCTCGTGGTGTTTACTCTCTGCCTCGGGCTGTACTGGCTGCACTTTTCATCCTACTATAAAATCGGCGGCAGCGTATATGACGCGCTGCTATTTATGGAATTTCCGTACATACACGGCGGCGGTCAGCCCGAAGCCCCCGCAAAGCCCCAAGCCGCCCCCGCGCCCAAAAGCGCGGAGATAAAGATAGAAGTCATATCCAAGGAGCCTCCCATGGTGAGCCTCGAGGGGAAGGAGCCAAGGATACTCATATACCACACCCACACCACCGAGGCGTATTTGCAGAAGGGGGATTATAAATACGAGGAGAGCGGCAGATGGCGCACCCGCGACAACGATAAAAACGTGGTCGCGGTGGGCGAAAGGCTTGCGGAGCGCCTGCGGGGCTATGGCATAGCGGTGCTGCACGACAGCACGGACCACGAGCCGCCCAAGCTCGCCACCTCCTACTCCCGCTCCTTAAAAACCATGGAAAAATACCGGGATAAGTACCCCTCTATCACCATGTACATAGACCTTCACAGGGATTCCTTCGGCAAAAGCCCCACAGAGCCGGCAGATTTTGTTACCATAGACGGCAGGCAGTGCGCGCGGCTCATGTTCGTCGTGGGCACCGGCAAGGGCGCCACCGGCACGGGCTACGGCAAGATGCCCGACTTTGACTCCAACTATGCCCTTGCGGAGCGCATAACAAACACCCTGAAGGGCATAGACCCCAGCCTCACGCGGGATATCCGCGTAAAGCCAGGGCGCTACAATCAGCACATATCAAATCAGTGCCTGCTGGTAGAGGTAGGCCATAACGCCAATACCCTTGAGCAGGCGCTAAACAGCATAGATTACCTCGCCGCGGCAATAGCGGAAGCCGCGGGGCTTGCGGCAGGGGGAAATCAGCTTTCCCTCTCCCCCTGATCCTCCGCTTCATCGGTCTTTTCTTCGGTTTCTTTATCAGGCTCCCTGGGCGGCTCCGGCTTTTTTAAGGTCACCCGGCTGTTTATTTCGGCTATCTCCTCCGCCGGGAGCTTTATCAGCTCGCGGTCATAGGTGAGCAGGCCGTTGGTCTCGCCCTCCACGTCGCTGAGCTGAGTGTAGACTATGGCGCTTAGTCCCTTTTCAATCGAGGGTATCAGCTCCTGCTCGTACAGCCTTCTGTACGCCGCCATGAGCTCGCCCGCATTTTTCAGCTTTTTATAGCCGAACTCGCCGCTCTTTTCGCTGTGGCCCTCTATCCTCAGACTGTATCCGCCGCACTCCGTAAGGGCGGCCGCCCGCCCCTTATCGTCCGACTTGAACCTGTACGGCTTGAAGTATACGTGGCGGCTGTATATGTCGCCCGCGCCCTGATCGTGCCAGCCGCTTGCATGGTCGATAAGGCGGCTCGGATCCATAGCCCGTATGTGCTCCGCCGTCTCCGCCGCGTCAAACTGGCCCCAGCCCTCGTTGAAGGGGACCCACAGCACTATGGATACGCAATTGAACAGGTGGCCTATCATGTCGTCCAGCTCCCGCCTGAACTGCCGCCTGCCCTCCTCGTCCTGCCTTGCAAAGCGGGCGTACCTGTCGTCCTTTATGTTTATTCCGGTGAAAAGGGGGGCTGTCACGGTAAGCGGATCGTACCTGCCGCCGCCGTTTACCATATCCTGCCAAACGAGCATGCCCAGCCTGTCGCAGTGGTAATACCATCTTAGCGGCTCTATCTTGATATGCTTTCTAAGCATGTTGAAGCCCATATCCTTCATGGTCTGTATATCGGCTATCATAGCTTCGTCAGAGGGCGCGGTATAAAGGCCGTCCGGCCAGTAGCCCTGATCCAGCACGCCGTTGTGAAAATAGGGCTCGCCGTTTAGGAAAAGCCTCTTTATGCCGCTTTCGTCCTCCCTAAGCTCGATCTTTCGCATGCCGAAGTAGCTCTCGACCATATCCTCGCCCATCTTTACGCTGAAGCCGTAAAGATGCGGGTTTTCCGGCGACCACGGGGTGAAGCCCTGCACGCTCATGCGGAAGGGCCTGTTTGTTTCGCCCTGGGCCACCACCAGCCCCATGCGGGCCGTGCAGGGCCGCCGGGCGTTGGAGTATACGGTTATCTCCACCGCCGCCTCGTCGTAAAGCGGCAGTATGCGGAGGCCGGATATATGCTCCTCCGGCACGCTTTCCAGCCACACGGTCTGCCATATACCGCTTTGAGGGGTATACCATATACCGCCCTTGCGCAGCTTCTGCTTGCCGCGGGTATGCCACGAGGTGTCGGTCAGGTCGCGCACCTTTACGATAAGCCGGTTCTCCTTCCGCAGCTCCTCGGTTATATCTATGGAAAAGGGAGTATAGCCCCCCGTGTGGAAGCCCACCTCCTTGTCGTTGAGGTATACCGCAGCCATTTGATCCACCGCGCCGAAATGCAGCAGCACCCGCCCCATGTTAAAGTCCGCGGGCAGGGAAAAGTCCTTCACATACCAGAGGGTATCCTCCGGGCCTACCGTGCGGCGGACGCCGGACAGCTCGCACTCCGGCGAAAACGGCACAAGTATCTCCCCGTCGATCTTATCCGGAAGGCTGTCACCCCGCACTATGGCATATTGCCACATACCGTTGAGGTTTATATAGCTATCGCGCCGCATCTGCGGCCTCGGATATTCCGGCAGCACATTGTCCTTTTCAATATTCGCTCCCCAACGCGTTATCATCTGTATTCCTCCGGGCTCAAGCATATACTTATACTAATATACATTATAGTACACATCTTAGCTTTTGTCATTGCGAGGTTTACATCGGGGCTTATTTTATTATATAGTTAATACATGGAAAAATTTTCGGATAAAAGGATACGCCTCCGCCCGCGCCTTCAGGCTGCGGCGGATATGATAAACGGCTCCCGCCTGTCTGCCGATATAGGCTGCGACCACGGCAGGCTTTCCGTCGCGCTGCTCCAGCAGGGCCGCACTGATAGGGTTATAGCCTCCGACATAAGCGCGCCGTCGCTGCAAAAGGCCACTCAGCTTGCATCGCTCTGCGGCCTTGAGGACAGGTTGGCCACCGTATTATCAGACGGCATGACGCACCTTGGGCCAAGCGAAGCTGACGCCATAATACTGTGCGGCATGGGCGGCGAGCTAATAGCGCGCATACTCGAGGGGAACCTCCCCGCCGCAAGAAACGCCCGCTGCATAGTTATGCAGCCCATGCGGGGCATAGAGGAGCTGCGGCGGTTCCTTAGGGAGAATGGCTTCCGCATTGCCGACGAGCGGCTTGTGCCGGACGCCGGACGGATATACCAGATAATCGCCGCAAAGAGCGGCGAGCCCGACCCGCCGCCCCCGTGGTTCCCCAAGGACGAATACTCCATAGGGCCCATGTTATTTGAAAAGCGCGACCCGCTGCTCATACCTCTGTTAGAGGGCTACCGCGACGGACACCTGCGCCGGCTGGAAAAGGCCAGGCGCAAGGGGGTCACTCCCGAAGCCCTTACAGAGATAATAGGCCGCATGGAGGCATACATAAAAAAAGCGCAGGAGATGCAGAAAAATGAAGCTGAATGATTTTATAAGGGTAATGGACGGCATAGCCCCCCGTGAGCTTGCCATGGACTGGGACAACCCCGGCCTGCTCATAGGCACGGACAGGCAGGATATAAAAAAGGTGCTGGTGGCCCTCGACTGCTCCGCAGCCACGGCGCAGGAGGCCATAGAATGGGGCGCAGACCTGATGCTCACCCATCACCCGGTATTTTTCCGGGCGGTGAAGCGCATACTTCCAGACGACCCGGAGACCGCCGCGCCGTATATGCTTCTCCGCAGCGGCATAGCCCTTTTTGCCGCCCACACCAACCTTGACGCGGCGGAGGGCGGTGTGAACGACTGTCTTTGCGGCGTGTTCGGCCTTGAAAACGTGGAAAAGCTGCCGCCGGAGTCACTTGGGCGCATAGGCACGCTGCCAAAGGCCATGACCTTCGGCGAGCTTGCGCGGCTTTCTGAAAGCAGGCTCAGCACCCGCGTCCGCATAGCAGGAGACGCGGACGCGGTCATACGCCGCATCGCCGTGATAGGCGGAGGCGGCGCAGAGGAGCTTTTCGACGCACGCGCCGCCGGCGCCGACGCCTACATAACCGGCGAGATGAAGCACCACTTAGCGATACAGGCTGAATTTATAGGGCTCAACGTCATAGAGGCCGGGCATTACGAAACGGAGCGCATAGTGCTGCCCCGGCTCCTTGAGCGTTTACAGCGTGAGACAAATGATGTACAATATAGGTTGACTCTTTCGGAATCGCCGTGCTTAAGGGGAATTTAAGCTCCCCCGCACGATCATTATACGGAGGTAGAAGGATATGACAAGAATCAACGATCTCTGGCTGTATGACCAGGCCGAGCAGGAGGTTGCAAAGATAGACAACCGCCTGAGATCCACCCCCAATAGGGCGAGGCTCAATAAGCTCCACAGCTTTTTAAGCGAGCAGCAGTCCGCCGTAACAAATATTTCCAAGCAGATAGACGCGCGCGGCGCGCTCATAGGAAGGCTCACGGCCCAGTGTCACGAGCTTGAGCGCAGGTTAGAGCTTGAGGTGTCAGAGTTCGGCACCATGGAAAAGGACGAGGAATGCACCGCCGCGGAGATGACGGAATCCCGCCGCTCCATGGAGGGCCTGCTGGATCAGATAGGCTCCGTCCGAAAGGAGCTTGCCGACGCCATGGCATACCTTGAAAGGGCCAGCGCAGAGTATAAGGAAACCTACACCAAGGCCGGCCGTGCCAAGAAGGAATATGACGCCGTGCGCGCCGCCTGCGAGGCGGAGGCAAAGGAGGCCAAGCCCGAAAGGGACAAGGCCGCCGCAGAGGCGGCAAGGCTGCGGTCAGCGGTGGATCCGGCGCTGCTCAAGCGGTATGACGCGATCCGCACGAACCATGCCCGCCCCATGGCTACCGTGGAAAACAGCCAATGCAGCGGCTGCCGGATGTCCCTTCCCACCGCCATAGTAAAGAAGGTCACCTCCGGCTCAGATATAGTGGAATGCGAAAACTGCGGAAGGATATTGTATTCCAAATAAAAATCGGTTAAAATATATATTGCGAGTAAGACAGGTGACCGCATGCGGCCCGACCGTATGAGGAAAGTCCGAGCTCCGCAGGGCAGGGTGCCGGATAACGTCCGGCGGAGGCGACTCCAGGGAAAGTGCAACAGAAATATACCGCCGCACGCTGTGCGGTAAGGATGGAAAGGCGAGGTAAGAGCTCACCGGCGGCTTGGCGACTTGTCCGCCCTGTAAACCCCACCCGGTGCAAGATTGGAATGGGAGCATTTAATGGCGGCCCGTCACGCTCCTGATAATCGCATGAGCCTGCCGGCAACGACAGGCCTAGATAGATGGTCACCCAGGAACCAAGGTTCCGGACAGAACTCGGCTTACGGCTTGCTCGCACAAGTTTAGCTTCAAAAAAAGCAGCTTCGGCTGCTTTTTTTGATTTCTCCCCCAATAAAGCAAAGAGCCCGGCTGGCACTCCGGGCTCTTTAAATGTTGGATAATGGTACCGTCTTGCCGATGCGTCTCTGTTTTCTGCTCTGGCCGCTTAAGCTGTCCTTAGCATCAGGATTTCTTGAGCATAAAGCCCAGGATACCGGGGATCAGGCAAAGTACAAGGCCTACTATGAAGTTCAGGTTAAAGAAGCAGGCGCCCAGAACGGCAGCGCAAACGAATATTACGCTCATGATGAGAAATACCTTTTCTGACATTGTATTATCCTCCCGATTAATTATTTTGTGCCGCCCCTGGCCGAGGCGTTTTTTTCTTTCTGTAGATAATATAACATCCTCCTGTGCATCTGTGAAATAAGTGTTTTTCATCGGGTCATCAAATTATTTTTCGGCCTCCTCGTGCTTCTTCTTCCATCGCTTTATGCACATTAAAAATTTCGCCGCGGCGGGCTTATCCTTGCAGCTTTTCTTATGGTAGCTGACTCCCAGTATGCGGCTGCAGGGCGGGTCTATGGGCAGCGCCTTTACCTTTGAATGGGGCTGAATGGTAAACTTGGTTATGGTACTCAAGGCTATCCCCTGCTCCACCATTGCTATGACCGGGGCGTTATACGGGGACGTAACATTAAACTGCGGCACTATTCCGTACTTTTCTATCTGCTTTGCCATTGCCGTCTCATCCGCCCAGAACACCGGCGCCACAAACGGGTGCTTTTTAAACTCCTCCATGGGAAAAACCGTCATCCCGTCTGTAGGAAAATCCAGAGGGAGTATTGCCATCTCAGGATCCTCTATAAGAGGTATCCACTCAAACCCCGGGAGCCTCATCTGTCCGCCTATGCCAAAGTCAACGCTGTCCTTCATCAACCAGCCTATTATGTCGTCATAGCTGCCCACCGTCACGTTTACCGTAGTATCCGGCGCTTCTTTATTGAAATCCGCCAGTATCTCCGGCAGCAGCACGTCTGCGGTGCTTGGATACACCGCTATGTTGAGCACGTTCCCCCGCCCGCGCTTTATCTCTTTCGCCTTGGCCATAAGCCTGTTCTCGCACTCCACCATATCCTGTATGCAGGGAAACAGCTCCTCCCCTTCCTTTGAAAGGCGTATCCCGTTTGCGTCCCTTATGACCACCGGAAAGCCCAGCTCCTGCTCGGTGCTGTTTATGGCGTAGGTAAGGGCGCTTTGGGTATAGCCCAGCTTTTCTGCGGCCTTTGTCATGCTGCCGTACTTCAGCGCCTCCAGTATTATGTTGAGCTTCTGCACATTCATATAGGTGATCCTCCGTCCCAGCGGTTTAATATCGGCCGGCGATACTCATGCCTGTTATATGATATTACATTTATACTATCATCAACCCGTCTTTATTTCCATACGGCTTTTATGCTTTATTGTTCTGTACCGCCGACAATGTGAATATTATTATACCATATTCACCAAGGAGATATTTTTGCTATGGAATTTGCAAGAAAGCGCAGGCGCAGAAGGCGGAGCGGCATACGCACCATGACGGTGCTGCTCATGCTGGGTCTCGCAGTATATCTTATAACCGCATCGGCCGCCGGCAGGTGGCTCAGCGAAAAGGTAATGGCGCCGGCATTTTCGGCGCTGTCCGAGCTGCCGCTGTTTACCGGCGGCGGGCTTGATTCGCTGGAAAGCCAAGCGGCGGAGCCCTCCGGCGACGCCCTCAGCGTAAGCCTGAGCAGCGGCGGCGGCTCCTTCACAAGCACGCTGGACGTACCCTCCATAAGCTGCTTTGCGCTGCAAATGGGAGCCTTTTCCTCCAAGGATAACGCGGATAGGCTCTCCGAGGAAATTCGCGGCAAGGGCGCGGGCGGCTATGTTTACAGCGACGGCAGCGTATACCGGGTGCTGGCCTCGTGCTACCAAAGCGAAGGCGAGGCGCGCACGGTCAAGGAGCGGCTAATAAGAGAGGGCGCCGACTGCGCCGTATACGCCATGGCAGCGCCCGCCGTCACCTTCAGCATAACCGCCGACCGGCAGCAGACGGAGCAGCTAAAGCAAGGCTTTTCGGCGCTGCATCAGGCCCAGAGCGCGCTGTGCCAAGCCTGCATAGATTTTGACACCAAGGGCATGATGGCAGGCGAGGGCGCCGCCCTTATAAGCTCCATACACGATGAGCTTTCCGCCTCCTGCTCCCCTCTCTCCGCCTTCCGCGACGTTTCTCCCGCCATAGATAGCCTTGTGCAGTGCTGCGACAAGTGCCTAAGCTCCCTCTCGCTCCTTGCAGACAAAAGGGACGCCTCCGCCGCGGCCTTCTCCTCCGGCATGAAGTACGCGCTGCTCGAGCTGTCCTCGACCTATTCGGATATGCTGAAGGGCATGGCGGGATAGGAGTTGCGTCACAAGATCAAAAGAGCGGCGGTCCGCTCTTTTATTTATTCCCCTATCCTCTTTTTCGGTGGTATTTCCTTTATAAAAAGCTCGTCCCGCCCCTGCATCACCAGCGCCAGGCCCAATGAAAGCATCAGTCTCATCCGCTCCTCCCTGCCGTCCGTATCTATGGCGAAGTCCTCCCTTATGCGGCGCATCCTGTATAACACCGTATTTCGGTGGGTAAAAAGCTTTTCGCAGGTATCCTTGAGCGAACGGCTGCACATAAGGTATGTGTACAGCGTCAGGCAGTATTCGCTGTCATTTTGGAGGTCGTATTTATACAGCCTGTCCACCTCGTCAGTCAGGCAATAGCCCTCGCCGGCAAGGGTTTTAAGCATCATAAGAGCCGAGTAGCGGCTCTCCTCCGCCGCGAATGCCTTGCCGTTGCTCTTTTTGACAAGATAATCCAGCAGCCTGCGCACCCGCCCGTAGCCCCTGCCCAAGGCATACAGGCTTTGCAGCGGCTCGGATATTACCGCGTACAGGTCATATTCCTCCGCCGCCCTGCCTACCGCCTCCCGGTCGTGCTCTCCATGCAGGAACATTATCACGCAGTCCCTGTACGGGAAAGGATCGGAAGCGTGAAAGCCGCGGCGCAGCCTGTCCCTGAGCATATCGGTTTTAAGCCCATCCAGCTGCTCCATAGGTTTCATCAACACAAACCTCTCCGGGCGGAAGCTGCCAAGAAAGGTTGTATTTGCCTGTAGCTCGAAGAATTCCTCGCTTTGAAACCTGCCGTCTATGAGGCTGGACAGCACCTCCTCGGCCGTGGCGGTGATGCCGCCCCTGTGCCTCTCGTAATAGAGCTGCTTTGCAAGGAATGAGTTTATCAGCGCAAAGTCCTCGTCGCTTCCTGCGGGCAGCACATTTTCAGGCATTATACACAGCGTATAGCCCATGCGCAGTTCCCCGCAGTTCAGTTGAGATATTCTGTAATGGTATCCCGCAGGCGAATGCAGCAGCATCTCGCCGGACGCCGCCGAAGCGCTGATGAGGGCGCTCTCATCATACGAAAGCTCGCCGTGCCGTATAACGCCGCTGTACGGATCGTTTATGCTGTCAGCCCTATAATACGCCGCCACATGGAAGCTGTCGTCAATTACCAGCAAAGGGTAGCCAAGCACTCTGCCCGCAGCATTAGTCAATTCTTTTAGACTGTTTGCCTCAAGGAAGGTCTTTAGCATATCATTCGTCACGGGATGTCTCCTTTTGTTCTCTCAGCACAGTTTGATATGGTTGAATTATACCATCGGAACATTGTTCAAACAAGGCCCCGGAGTATAATAGAGTCATCAAAAGGGACGAGACCTAAGGGGCTGAGGCCCCCCCCCCCCGAGATACGTCCCCGGAAAGAAAAATGGTTCGGATCGTCTCCCGATTCAGTGAATCAAAATTCACCTAATCGGGAACAATTCCGAAAGACAATATTGAATAGGAGGTATTTATCATGTTTGAACTTAAGCCTTACACCCGCAAGAACAACAGCGTATATTACAATCCCTTCCAGACCATGGACGAATTTGAAAGGAACTTCTTCAATCCTTCGTTCTTTGAGACCACCCTTGAACAGTTCAAGACGGATATCAAGGATGACGGCGACAGCTACACCCTTCAGGCGGATCTGCCCGGCTTCGATAAGAAGGATATCCACCTCGACCTTAACAATGACGTGCTAACCATCAGCGCCGAGCGTCATTCCGAGCACGAGGATAAGGATAAGAAGGGCAAATTCGTGAGATGCGAGCGCTCCTACGGCACTTACACCCGTCAGTTTGACGTATCCAACATCAACACCGATACCATGAAGGCCAAGTACGAGAATGGTGTGCTTACTCTGAATATGCCTAAGAAGAGCGCGCAGCTGCCCACCGCAAAGCGCGTGGAAATAGAATAAAGGGTGAATAACTTAAGCCCCGAAGCGAAAGCTTCGGGGCTTTTTCTTTATTTGTCTATTTTACTTTGCAGTATCTCTTGCGGTCCGCCGCACGCTGGCAGGCCTTGACAAGCTCTACTATGGGTATCACCAGCACGGCCAGGCCGAGGGCTATGCCATACTCATTCCAGCCCACAGGTGTGAAGTTGAACAGAGCCGCTATGGCAGGTACCTCGAGAACTGCGGTGGTTATCGCCAAAGCTCCTATCATGGCTGCCCAAAGCACCTTGTTGTGGCCCGGCAGCTTGAATACGCTCTGCCGCTGAGAGCGCATATTGAAGCTATGGAATATCTCGCACATATTCATAGTCAAAAACGCCATGGTCATGCCGTGGGGGGAGACGCCTACCGGCATTTCAAAGTACCCCACCTCCATGCAGTGGCCGATTATGTAGGAGGTAAGCGTCAGCACGGTCACCAGCAGTCCCTGATAGACTATATCCACGCCTAATCCGCCTGAGAATATGGTGTCGCGGCTGTCTCTGGGCGGGCGATGCATGGTGTCGGGCTCGGCGGGCTCAAGGCCCAATGCCAGCGCCGGGAAGCAGTCGGTTATCAGGTTGATAAAGAGCAGATGCACGGGGCTCAGCAGCGTGAAGCCGAGTATGGTGGCGAAAAACACGCCTAAAACCTCGCTCATGTTGCTGGCAAGAAGGAACTGTATGGTCTTGCGGATATTGTCGTATATCCTTCTGCCCTCGTCCACAGCTGAAACTATGGTGGCGAAGTTATCGTCTGAAAGCACCATATCCGCAACGTTCTTGGTAACGTCGGTGCCGGTAATGCCCATGCCCACGCCTATGTCCGCTGACTTTATGCTGGGCGCGTCGTTCACTCCGTCGCCTGTCATGGCGGTTATCGCGCCCTTGCGTCTCCATGCGGAAACTATGCGCACCTTGTGCTCAGGCTGCACGCGGGCATATACCCCGCACTTGTCTATCAGCTTATCCAGCTCTTCATCGCTGAGCCCGTTAAGCTCCCTTCCTTCTATGGCCTGCGAGGCGTCGTCGATTATGCCCAGCTCCTTGGCTATCGCAACGGCGGTATCCTTGTGGTCGCCGGTGATCATCACAGGGCGTATGCCTGCGGCCTTGCATTCCTCCACGGCCGCCCTGACCTCCGGGCGAACAGGGTCTATCATGCCCACAAGGCCTATGAAGCAAAGCTCCTGCTCGAGGTTGGAGGGATCGGTATTTTCCGGCATCCTGTGCCACAGTCTCTCTGCGGCGGCCAATACGCGCAGAGCCTTCGCTGCCATGGCGTGATTGCTCTGGAGTATCTCGGCGCGCTTTGCCTCCGTCATGGGCTGCGGCTTTCCGTTCTCCATATAATACGCGCAGCGGGCAAGCACCTCGTCCGGCGCGCCCTTGGTGTACTGCACTATTTCCCCGCCCTTATCGTGCAGGGTAGACATCATCTTTCTGGAGGAATCGAAGGGGGCCTCGCCTATGCGGGGCTGTTTTTCCTCCAGCTCATATTTCTTTAAGCCGTTAGCCGCGCCAAAGTTCACCAGCGCAGCCTCCGTGGGCTCGCCCTGGGCGCCGTCCTCTGCGAGGCTCGCGTCGTTGCACAGGGTCATGGCCGCGGCGAGGAGCTCCGTGGGGCCGGTGTGCTCCACCACCGTCATTTTGTTTTGCGTGAGCGTTCCCGTCTTATCCGAGCATATCACCTGAGTACAGCCCAGCGTCTCCACGGCGGTAAGCCGGCGTATGACGGCGTGGCGCTTGCTCATGTTTGTAACGCCTATGGACAGCACGACGGTAACTACCGTGGCAAGCCCCTCCGGAATAGCCGCTACTGCAAGTGACACCGCCACCATGAAGTTATCCAGCACGGACTGGGCTGTGAACTGCCCCTCCATGATGAGGTCGAACACGAATATGAAAAGGCATATCCCCAGCACCAGCTTGGACAGGGTCTTGCTAAGCTGGCTGAGCTTGCGCTGCAGCGGGGTCTCCTCCTGCTCGGTCTGGGCCAGCACGTCGGCTATTTTGCCCATCTCGGTATCCATGCCGGTGGAGGTGACCACGGCCCTGCCTCTGCCGTATACCACGGTGGAGCCCATGTAGCACATGTTTTTCCTGTCGCCAAGGGGCACGTCGCCGCCGAATATTACCTCAACGGCCTTATTTACCGGCACGCTTTCGCCGGTAAGGGCGGCCTCCTCGATCTTAAGTGAGGCGCTCTCTATGAGCCTGCCGTCTGCCGGCACCGCGTCGCCTGCCTCAAGTATCACGACGTCGCCGGGCACAAGCTGGCTGCTCTCGACGACGAGCTGCTTTCCGTCCCTCATAACCTTGCACTTCGCCGCGGTCATGGTTTGAAGCGCCTCTATTGCGGCCTCCGCCTTGCTCTCCTGTATCACGCCCAGGACGGCGTTGAGAAGCACCACCACCAGTATTATGAATACCTCGGCAAAGCTCTCGCCTGATATGGCGTTTGTGACGGCGGATACGCCTGCCGCAGCAAGGAGTATGAGCAGCATAGGATCCTTAATCTGCTGCAGGAACCTCTGGAGGAGCGTTATCTTGGGCGCTTCCTTCAGCTTATTTTGACCGTGCTTTGCGAGGCGCTCGGCGGCTTCCTTTCCGGTAAGGCCGTTTGCCGAGGTTCCGAGCCCCGCCAATACCTCCTCGGTAGACCTTTGATACATCTCGTTCATGCTATCTTCTCCTATAAATAGTCTGCCTGAAAAATCAAAAAACTCATGCGCCGGCAAAAAACCCACGCATGAGTCTCATTCTTTAAAAGCAGCCCGGGCGATCCTCTCGCCGTACTGACGGACCTGCTTCGCAAAGGGCTTTCTTTGCGGAATTACTCCCTCAGGCAATAATCAAAAAAGTTAAAGTATTAACTTCATTTGACTATGATACCCGCCCTCCCCGCTTTTGTCAAGGCGGGAAATCGCTTATTTGCAAAGATCATTTGAGCAGCCCCTCTATGGCTTTTGGGCTTACGGCAAAGCTCTGGGCTCCCATGGCGCCGGGGGCTACCTCGTACTCGTCAAAGCAGACCACCAGCCGCCCATCCTTATCAATATAGAACGCTCCGTCCCGGGTGATGAGCGCGTCATAATCCACATGAAATTCCGCGTCGCCCTCCATCCAGTAGGTCAACGTGCCGTCCGCAGCCATCCTGTCCCGTATCTGGGCGAATATATCCTGCTTTATAGCGGAAACATAATCGCTGCCCTCCCTGAAAAGGTCCTCCAGCTTTACGTATTTACCCGTGATCTTATCTATATTGTAGCAGCGGGAAAACTCATAGCCGCTCGCCGACACCTGGCAGCCGTTCACCCGCAGGGCAAACCAGCGGTCGTTGTCCGTAAGCACCTCATAGCTCACCTCTAAGCCGTAATAGCCCTCGTCCATGGCGTTGTCGTTAAAGCGCCGCACCAGCTCATCCACGTATTCCTTTACGTCCGCATTGAGCTGCTGCTCGCCCGCCACGGCCTCCTGTATCTCGGGCTGAGCCGCGTTCAGAGTATTGTGCTCGTCGGAATGGGTATAATTCCTTACGGTTATCACCCTTACCACGCTGCCTATGACAGGCAGCTTCTCCATTGCGTATGCGATGGAGGGGCTTACATTGGGCAGCAGAACGAACAGCATTACGGCCGCCGCCGCGGCGGAGAGCATCTTCCGGCCCGCCGCGCGGAACGAGCTCCCTCCCTTCCCCGCCCCCCTTTGGGGCAGCTTCGCCAAAGTATTCTTAAGCATGGCGTTAAAATCCTCCGGCACGCTCGCCCTTTCCTTATGGGCGGCCTCCCGTATCATCTTTTCAAATTGAAATTCGCTCATAGCGTCCCCTCCTGCTCCGACATCGCTATCCTCAGCTTTGCCCGCGCCCGGCTCAGCCTGGCCTTTACCGTGCCCTCCGTTATGCCGAGGGCGCGGCTTATTTCCCTGATTGGCATATCTTCATAGTAAAACAGCACTGTCACCGCCCTTAAGCCCTCGCCCAAGCCGCTAACCGCCTGCCAAAGCGCCATGCTTTCCTCGCTGTCCCCCGCCGAAGGCGCGGGAAGCTCCTCCGCCAGCATGTCTATATCCGTCTCGGGCTTTCTTCGCCGTATCATGCTGTACGCCGTATTTGCCAGTATGCGCATTATCCACGGCTTAAAGCTGCCCTCGTCCCGCAGGGAGCCCAGCTTTTCGTATGCCGTAAGCACCGCCTCCTGCACCGCGTCCTTTACGTCCTCGTCGTTGTGCAGTATGCTCTTGGCCAGCCAGTACAAGCCCCCGCTGTTTTCGTTTACCCTTTCGCAGAACCACGCGCGCTGGTCGTCAAAACGGTCCACTGTTTTTTTATTTCCTTTCGTCAGCCCGGCGGTCAAGCCGGTCATAAAATAAGATGCTTTATGCGGCCAAAAGGTTACGCCGCAATAAAATATTTTTTATATTATATACCTTGCCGCCGCTTGATGGTATACTCAAGCTGATGAATACCGCACTCATAAGCGCCAAAACATATCAAGAAAGGATATAATGACATGGCAACGACTAAGATAGTAGTTCTTGACGGCTACACCGAAAACCCCGGCGACCTGAGCTGGGACGGCCTTAGCGCCCTTGGCGACGTCACCGTTTACGACCGCACCTCCTATTCAGAGGCCCCCATCATCGCCGAGCGCATAGGCGACGCGGAGATAGTGGTAACTAACAAGACCCCCATTTCAAGGGCCACGATGGATAAATGCCCCAACATCAAGCTCATCGCGGTGCTGGCGACGGGCTACAACTGCATAGACTGCGGCTACGCCGGGGAAAAGGGCGTCCCAGTGGTAAACGTCCCCACCTACGGCACAGCCTCTGTGAGCCAATTTTCCATAGCGCTGCTTCTTGAAATATGCCACCACATAGGCCACCACGACGCCACAGTACACGAGGGCAGGTGGGCAAGCAATGCGGACTGGTGCTATTGGGATTACCCCCTTATAGAGCTTGAGCACAAGACCATGGGCATAATAGGCTTCGGGCGCATAGGCCAGGCCGAGGGCCGAATAGCCAAAGCTCTGGGCATGAGAGTTCTCGCATACGACCTTTACCCCAACGACTCCGGGCGCGCCATAGCCGAATACGTGGATCTGGATACCCTCTACAAGGAATCGGACGTTATAACCCTCCACTGCAACCTCACCCCGGAAAACACCGGCATGATAAACAGCGAGAGCATTGCAAAAATGAAGGACGGCGCGATACTAATAAACAACGCCCGCGGCCAGCTCATAGTTGAGCAGGACGTGGCGGACGCGCTGAACTCCGGCAAACTCTCGGGCGCGGGGCTGGACGTCGTATACACCGAGCCCATCAGGGCCGATAACCCCCTTCTCAAGGCTAAGAACTGCATTATCACGCCCCATATAAGCTGGGCGCCCATCGAGAGCCGCCAGCGCATAATGGACGCCACAATAGCCAACATAAAGGCGTTTTTAGACGGGGCGCCGATAAACGTGGTAAACAAATAATGACGCTTTAAGTATTTGCGAAGGAATGGGCGCGGAACCGCCCATTCCTTTGTTTATAACTTAACTATTGCCATATCATAGAAAAACCCGGCCATATATGTTAAAATAGCGTAAGGCATCTTTCACAGACAAATTCAATGTCAAAGGACGTCATTATGAAAGTCGTATTAAAGGATCTCACCAAGATATTCCCCGGACAAGGCAAAAATTCCCCGGATGTAATAGCAGTAAACAGCTTTAACGTGGAAATACCCGACGGCAGGCTCATCGGCCTCTTAGGCCCCTCGGGCTGCGGCAAGAGCACCGCGCTAAACCTCATCTCCGGCCTGCTCTCCCCCACGGCGGGGCGCATTTTCTTCGGCGAGGACGACGTAACGGACCTGCCGCCGGAAAACCGCGGCGTGGGGCTGGTATTTCAAAACTATGCCCTCTACCCCCACCTTACGGTAAAGCAGAATATCCTCTTCCCCCTGCAAAACCTGAAGGGCGAGGACAAGCTCTCCAAGGAAGAAATGCTCACCCGCGCCTATGACGCGGCTAAGCTTGTTCAGATCGAGGGCCTCATGGACCGCAAGCCTAAGGCGCTATCCGGCGGGCAGCAGCAGCGCGTCGCTATCGCCCGTGCCCTCGTTAAGATGCCGCGGGTGCTTCTCTTAGACGAGCCCCTTTCCAACCTCGACGCGAGGCTCCGCCTCCAGACCCGGGAGGAGCTCAAGCGCATACAGCAAAAAACCGGTATCACCACCATATTCGTCACCCATGACCAGGAGGAGGCCATGAGCATATCGGATATGATAATAGTCATGCGCTCCGGCGTGATACAGCAGATAGGCCGGCCTCAGGAGGTTTACGATCAGCCCGTAAATCTATTCGTGGCGAAATTCCTCGGCACCCCGCCCATAAACGTGTTCGCCGGGAAGGTTCAAGGCGGAAGGCTGTTCATAGGCGGAGACGACGTGCTTCCGGCCATCGGCGCGCCCGACGGCGAATACGATATAGGCATACGCCCGGAGGGCTTTATCCCCACTGAAAGCGGGCCCCTTTGCTGCGCCTTTGGGCGCGTGGAGGTAATGGGCAGGGACACAAGCGTCATATTCTCCCACCCCGCGGCAGAGGCAGACGCGATCAGGGCCATAATAAGCTCTTCGGATAAGCCCGGCGCGGCCTCGGGCAGGATATGCTTTGCCCTGCGGCCTGATAAGGTATTCCTTTTCGACAAGGCCGACGGAAAGCGCATAGCCCTCAGGACGGAGTGATATATGGAAAAGAACAACGCGAAGGGCTGGCTCTACCTGCTGCCCGCCATACTTTTTTTAGGGGTATTTATGATATACCCCCTCATAGACGTATTCGTGTATTCCTTCGAGGAGGGCTATAATTCCGCCTCCCAGACTTTTTTCGGCGTCGGGCTCTACAACTACTCCTATGTGCTCCGGGACCCTTACTTTTTGCAGGCGCTCAAAAACACCTTTTTGCTGGTGATAATCACCGTCCCCCTGTCCACAGGCCTCGCGCTGCTCATATCCGCTGGGCTAAGCTCGATAAAAAAGGTCCGCAAGCTTTTCCAGACCGTGTACTTCCTGCCCTATGTAACAAATACATTGGCGGTGGGCCTGGTATTTATGATACTCTTCAAAAAGACCCCATATACCGACGGCCTCGTAAACCTTATGATAAACCTCTTCGGAGGGAAGTCCGTGGACTTCATAGCCGGCCCCTACTGGGCCAAGATGTTCGTGCTCTGCTTCTATACTATATGGATAGTCATGCCCTTTAAGATACTCATACTGACGAGCGCGCTGGCCTCGGTGGATCAAAACTACTACAACGCCGCCCGTATAGACGGGACCTCCAAGGGCCGCATATTCGCCCGCATAACGCTGCCCCTCATATCCCCTATGATATTCTACCTGGTAATAACCGGCTTTATAGGCGCGTTCAAGGCGTACAGCGACGCCGTAGCCCTCTTCGGCACGGATCTTAACGCGGCGGAGATGAACACCATAGTGGGCTATATTTACGATATGCTATACGGCAACAGCGGCGGCTACCCCTCCTTTGCGTCGGCGGCAGCCATAATACTGTTCGCCATAGTCCTCACCATAACCTGCATAAACCTTATTATCAGCAAAAAGCACGTTCATTACTGATGGAGCGACCTATGGAAAGACATACCGATTACGCAAAAATAGAAAAGCAGGCAAGGATACGCGGGCGGGTACGCAGCACGGCAGTGCATATACTGCTGTCCATCTGGGCCGTCATAGTGCTGTTTCCCTTTTACTGGATGGTGCTTACCTCGCTAAAGAGCTACGGCGCGTATAATTCAGAATACATACCCAAGTTCTTTACCCTCTCTCCCACCCTGCAAAATTACGCGGACGCCTTTACCGCCGTACCCCTTGGGCGTTACTTCGCCAATACGGTGATATTCACCCTCGTCACCACGCTGCTCATGCTGGCGGTCATAACCCTTGCCGCCTTCGCCTTCGCACGGCTGGAATTCAAGGGCAAGCGGCTCGCCTTTACGCTGCTGCTGTCGCTTATGATGATACCAAACGAGCTGGTGATAATAACCAACTTTGTGACGGTCACAGACCTCGGCCTCCGCAACACCTTTACCGGCCTCATATTGCCCTCGGTAACGTCGGTATTCTACATTTACCTGCTGAAGGAGAATTTCGCGCAGATACCCGACGAACTGTATTACGCCGCCAAGGTGGACGGCACCTCGGACTTTAAGTATCTCGTCAGGGTGATGATACCCATTTGCAGCCCTACCATGATAACCATAGTCATACTTAAGATAATAGAGTGCTGGAATTCCTACGTCTGGCCCCGGCTCATCACCGACGACGAGAATTACTTCCTCGTCTCCAACGGCATACAGGCCATACGCGAAAGCGGCTTCGGGCGGGAAAACATACCCGCCATGATGGCTGCGGTTGTGGTCATATCCGCGCCGCTCATAGCTCTGTTCCTGATATTCCGCAACAAGATAATGGACGGCGTATCCAGAGGAGGTACAAAGGGTTAGTATGAATAAAAAGCTCGCATGTCTCATGCTGTCGCTGTGTATGCTGCTCCCCCTCCTCGCCGGCTGCCACGGCTCCCGAGGGCTGAGGGAATTTACCGTGCCTGAGGGATTCGACGCAAACAGGGATCACGAGATAACCTTCTGGGCAAAGAACGACACCAACAAGACCCAGACCCGGATATATCAAAAGGCCATAGAGGATTTTCAGGCGCTGTATCCCAACATCCGCGTGAACCTTAGGCTTTATACCGACTACGGCAAGATATACAACGATGTGATTACCAATATTGCCACCAACACCACACCCAACGTCTGCATAACCTACCCTGACCATATAGCCACATACCTTACCGGAAAAAACGTAGTGGCCCCCCTCGATGAGCTCTTAGACCACCCCAGATACGGGCTGGGCGGCAGCGACGTAAGGTTCGCGTCTCCAAGCAGCGGCGAAATAATACCCCGCTTTTTAAGCGAATGCAGCTTCGCGGGCCACTGCTATGCCCTGCCCTTCATGCGCTCCACGGAGGCCTGCTACATAAACAAGACATACGTGGAGGCCATGGGCTACACCCTGCCGGATGCCCTTACATGGGACTTCGTATGGGAGGTGGCCGACGCCGCCACGAGAAAAAACGCCGACGGCACATTCGCGGTCAACGGCCAGAAGGTGATGATACCCTTCATATACAAATCCACCGACAACATGATGATACAGCTCCTGCGCCAGTCCGGCGGCGGATATTCCGACGACCGCGGCAACGTGCTGCTATTCAACGACACCACGAGGGAGCTTCTTTATACCATAGCGGAGCACGTTAAGAAGGGCTCCTTCTCCACCTTCAAGATATCCAGCTATCCGGCAAACTTCCTCAACGCTGGCCAATGCATATTCGCCATAGACTCCACGGCGGGCGCGACGTGGATGGGCACCCACGCCCCGCTGTTGGACATAAGCGCGGATAAGCTGGTTGAATTCGAAACGGCGGTCATGCCCATACCCCAGCTTGATCCTGAGCACCCCCAAATGATCTCCCAGGGGCCATCGGTATGCGTATTCAACAAGAGCGACCCGCAGGAGGTGCTGGCCTCCTGGCTGTTCGCCCAGTACCTGCTGACAAACGAGGTGCAGATAGCTTATTCCGAGACCGAGGGCTATGTGCCTGTCACCTCCATTGCGCAGAGCTCCGGTGAGTATATGGATTACCTTTCCCGCGAGGGGCAGGACGCCGCCCATTACGACGTAAAGATAAAGGCGGTCAAGATGCTGCTGGCAAATTCCGACAACACCTTTGTGACCCCGGTATACAACGGCTCCGCCTCCCTGCGCGACGCCGCGGGTCAGCTCATAGAAAACGTCGTAAAGTCCATCCGCCGCAGTGAGACCGTGGACGACGCATACATGGACAGTCTGTTTGAGGACGTCACCTCCCTTTACCGCCTGGACGGCGCCGGAAGGGATAGCGTATCGCCGGAGGGCGCGGAGGACTTAGGCCCCCTGCCCGGCCCTTCAAGGACGCTGCTTTTGGCGCTTTGCGCAGCATGGGCGATCATAGGGGCGTATACCCTCCGCGATGCCGCAAAAAAGCGCCATAAACGGATTTGATATCCTGCAAGGTCTATTGTATAATCATTAAGGCATAAAAACCGTCCTTAAAAGGGACGGTAATTGTAAAGGAGAAAAACAATGAAAAAATTCTTAGCAATGCTCTTGACCCTCTGCATGGTCCTCGCCTTCGCGGGCTGCGCCCAGAAGGCCCCTGAGGAGACCCAGGCCCCCGCTCAGGAGGCTGCCGAGGAGACCCCCGCCGCCGCAGAGGAAGCCCCCGCCGCTGCCGAGGACGTCAAGTCTGAGGGCGTTATGACCTACGCCGAATACGTTGCGGCCGCGCTGGACAGCCAGGTCACTGTGGAGACCTATGTGCAGGCCAAGCAGTCCTGGTGGGAGGACAAGGCTACCGTCTACTCCCAGGATCAGGACGGCGCTTACTTCCTCTACAATATGGCTTGCTCTCAGGAGGACTATGACAAGCTGGTACCCGGCACGAAGATAAAGGTCACCGGCTACAAGGCCGAGTGGTCCGGCGAGGTCGAGATAATCGACGCTACCTTCGAGATAGAAGAGGGCAGTTTCATCGCCGTCCCCTTTGACGCCACTGAGCTTCTGGGCAAGGACGAGCTTATCGACCGTCAGAACCAGCTCGCCTCCTTCAAGGGGCTTACCGTTGAGAAGGTCGCCTACAAGAACGACCAGCCCGGCGACGACATCTATGTCACCTTCGGCTACAACGGCGCTTCCTATGACTTCTGCGTAGAGTCCTACCTCACCGGCCCCGATTCCGACGTTTACACCACCGTTGGCGCCCTCAAGGAAGGCGACGTGGTTGACGTAGAGGGCTTCATCTACTGGTATGAGGGCGTAAACACCCACATAACCGCCATTACCGTCGCCCAGTAACCACCGCAGGCACGCAGCCCCGCAGGGAAATCCCCCTGCGGGGCGTTTTTTTATTTGATGAATTAATTGTTAAGCCTTGCCGCGGCAGGTTGACCTTTGTGCCGATTTAGATTATATTTATAATCATAAGATTGATATTCAAAGCATAGGAGGTATTCCCTGTGAAGGATACGCTTAACCCCAACGAATGGATAGTTATGGAGGCGCTTTGGGAAAGCTCCCCCGCAACGCTGGGCGAAACCATAGACTGCATAGGCAGCCGTGCAAGCTGGAACTACAAAACATACCAATCCTACATGAACGTGCTGGAGAAGAAGGGCTATATCTCATCGGAAAAGCGCGGCAGGGATAAGCTCTACTCTCCCACCCTATCCCGTGAGGAATGCATAACCCGAGAGAGCCGCGCCCTGCTCAGCAAGATACAGTCGGATTCCGTAGGGCTTATGATAACCAGCATGGTGCGCGAGGGCGACCTTTCGCGCAGCGACAGGCTGGAGCTTATCAATATGCTGGAAAGGATGCTCAGGGAGGAGAAGGAAAATGAAAGCGATAGTTGACGCCCTCATTCAAACGGCCCTCTACTCCGCCGCGGTGACGGCGGTGATACTGCTGTTTCGCTTCATATTCAAAAAGCACATATCCCCGAGGCTGCAATATCTAATGTGGTGGCTGCTTATACTCCGGCTGATCATTCCCGTAACGCCGGATATAGGCATACACCTCGGCTTGCAGGATATACCGCTAAAGCAAGCCGTTCAAGCTGCGCCGTCGAACGCTTTGCCGTCTGACGCTGCGCCGTCGTATGCCGCGCCGGCCATGCCCGCAGCGCCTGCGCCTGCGATAACCGCGCAGCCCCCATACGAAAGCGAGAGCGCCGCGCCGGCGGCGCAGCCATATACGGCCTCCACCCTGCCCCAAAGCGCGGCCCACGCAATGAGCATAGACGGGTATTCCGCCGCATTCATAGTATGGCTGCTCGGCGCGGTAGGCTTCCTCGGCTGGCTGATATTCGTAAAGCTGCGCTATTACGAATCCCTTCAGCACCTCATGGCGGGCGGGCCAAAGGAGGCCTATGAGATTTACCAAGGATGCTGTGAGGAGCTTTGCGTAAGGCCCCTCCCCCTTTGGATAGTGGATAAGTCCATGTCCCCGGGCATAGCCTTCTTCGGCGAGCCCGTGCTGCTGATACCCCTATCTCTCTGCGGAGATGAGGGCAGGCTGCGCTTTGCCCTGCTACATGAGCTTACCCACAAAAAGCGCGGCGACCACTACATGACGCTGCTTCTCAATATCCTCCGCGCCGCATACTGGTTTGACCCGGTGGTACACCTCGCGTTTTCCGAATTGCGCGCCGATATGGAATCGGCCTGCGATTCGGATGTGCTCGCCCATATAGGCCGCGGGCAGAAGCGGGGCTACCTCACCGTGATACTCGAAATGTTCTCTTATGACACCGAGCCCATACTTGGCATGAGCCAGATACGCTCAAAGCGCATGGCAAAGCGCCGCATGAAAGGAGCCTTTATGAAAACCCGCACCTCCCCCCTATTCAGGGCGATAACGCTGTGCCTCGCGCTGATAATGTCCCTATGCTGCTTCACCACCGCCTGCCAGAGCGCGCCGGAGAAGGACATCTCCTCTGAGCTCAACGAACCTCTCAGCATAAACACGGACACACCGGATGGCTTTAGCGAAAGAGTGGCCATGGAAAACCTTCAGCGCACCGGCGCGATAAGGCACCTGAATTACTTCTCCGAGCCGCCCCGGGGCGCAGGCGGCTTTTCCACAGAGTGTGCCGGCGACTTTGACGGCGACGGCAAATTTGACAAAGCATATATAGCCGGACAGAGCATCATAATAGAGCTTTCCGGCGAAAAAGTTGAGGTATCCGCCGAAACGATATCGGAGCCTGAATTTTACATTGGCGGCTACTTCTTTATAGAGGGCGCAGACCTTACCGGAAACGGCAAAAATGAAATAGTTTTGCTCGTAGATACCGGCGGGAACGGAGGCCTCGGCGTATGCAACCTTATCGTTTTGCAAAATACCAGCTCCGGCTGGAAGCCCATAGACGGCGTACCCTTTCACGGCGTGAGCGTATCTATGACATGGAAGGACAATATGTGTAAAATAACGAGCGGCTCATACTGCGAAAACGTTGCGGACGGCTACATGATGCAGCAGCACTATGAGCAGGCCGGCAGCGGCGACAACTGGGCTGCGGTAGACGGCGTTGAGTATTCCAGCGAGAACGCAGCAGATCCTCCCTGCGATATAGCCGTCATACGGGAGCAGAACCGCAGCAAGATAGTCATCACTCAGTACATCACCGGCCCCACCGGAGTACATGTGGATCAGCTCGGCTATATGGATACAACATTCGCATTTAACGATGACGGCAGCTGCGATATCGACAATAAGTGCTTCGTACTGTTTCCATACGATGCGGAAAAGCCCTCCGACGCCCGTCCGGCTGCAGCTACCTATGCCTTTGACCGCACAGACCCTAAGCAGGCGGTGGCTGAATTCCTCACCCGCTACCTTGACGACATGGCGCGCGGCAACGACGACTTCGGCTTCGACAGCTCGAACAGCACCATGTACGACGGGCTGCTGCAATTACAGGGCAGCTTTGAATCCCACAAAAACATCGCCCTGCTCAGGCAATGGATAAGCTTCACCCAGGTTCTCAGGGAAACCACCGTCCCCGCGATAGACAGGGGCAGGTTCCAAAGCCTTGAGATCACGGAATTCGGCATAGTAGACCTGCTTTCCGGCGGCATAATGTACGAATACCTTCTAAAAGGGTATTTCAAAACCACCGTGATGGGTACCTTTATCAAAGCGGGGCTGATAAAAGACGGGGATAAATATGTAATAACCTATGTGGATTTCCCTGACAGCAAGGAATATCAGAATTTCTGCGCCGACTTCATAGATTACGCCGAGAGGAACGATATAAAGGACTACAACAAGAACGCATACATCGAGTACATACGCAAGCAGAAGCAGCAGGCTGCGGAAAGGTATCCGATGACGGGAAGCGCCGGATCTGGAGAGGGATGGCGAACCGCATGGCGAATCGGAGTGCGCTCCGTGCCCTCCGCCGCCTTTGCGCCGACCCAATTTACCGCCGATATATATTACGGCTTCACCATAGACAAGTTCAACACCACAAAAACCTCCAGCGCCGCCGAGAGCCTTGTGAGCATAGACAGCTTTTCCCGCAATAACAGGGATCATATACTCGATATAATGTCCGGTTCGCGCGGCGTACTGCCCGCAAATATTGATCTGATACAAAATGCTATCGGTACGGTGGACTGGGGGGACGACGGCCAGATCTACGGGGGAGTCGAATACGATGTGGATCAGTTTTTCGGCGGCAGCGTTTCGGGAGAACGGCTCTTGCGCGCTTACAGCCTCGGCACCGACGGCGGCCAGCAGGTGCTCCATACCCACTATTACCTGCTGCAATCCCCCGAAAAGGGCGGTTACGACCGCGTGATAACCTTCCGCTTCCTGACCGCAACCACAAAGGCCCCGATAGCCGCGAAAAACGGCGAATGGACGATATACCTGGACGACTCGGACTGCGAACGGTGGCTCAAGACACTGCGGGCTGCCCGGCCCGCAAGGGAAGCGGACGCATCCGCCGGTCTTACCTCCTCAGCCGTAGCTGACATACAATCCGCCCTGAAGGCGCTCGGCTACCTCGAAAATCCCAGCGGCGCATACGATTCTGCCACAAGGACTGCAATCGAGATGTTTCAGGAGGATAACGCGCTGCCCTCCGATGGCATTGCGGGAGATGAAACCCTTGCCCTGCTGCTGAGCGACAGCGCAAAAAATTGGACGCTTGCGGACGGAATATACACAGGCGATAAGCGTATATGGCGTGAGCCGCCAAAGGACGGCGTTGACGGCTGGAGCAGTATTGCGGCGGATAAAATAACAGCCTATTCCGGCAGCTCCGTTACCGCCACAGGTACAGAGTGCAAGCTGGGCACCGCTTCGGTGAATCCCAACGCCATACCCATAGGCACGGAGCTTTATATACCCGGCTACGGTTACGCAATAGCCGCCGACGTCAACGCCTACAAAAACAAGGTCAATCATTTAACCAAGGAGCCGCTGAACATGATAGACCTGTGGTTTGCCAGCAAGGAGGATGCAAGGAACTGGGAAAACAAGCATAACTTCACTATATTGTACCGCAGCGCAGACGCCCGGCCCGCAAGGGAAACGCCGACGGCAGGCGCCATCGTCGCCACCGCGAAGAATCAGGTCGGCAAAGAGTATGCTTTAAATGCCTCCGGGCCGGATGAGTTCGATTGCTCGGGACTTGTGTATTATGTACTTAACGAATGCGGCATAACTGTCGATCACAAGGACTGCGCCGGATATGCGCAAAATGAGGATTGGAGCAAAATCGAAAGCCTGGGCGATGTCAAAGCGGGCGATATACTGTTCTTTTGCGGCGAGGACGGAAAAATACGGCACGCGGGTATAGCCGTTTCCTCAAAAAACATGATTGACGCCTCATCGTCACACAGAAAGGTAGCCGAACGCGGGTTTCAGACGAGATACTGGAAGGAGCACTTCGCCTTTGCCCGGCGGGTGGTCGAGTAGCTAAGCATCAAAAAGGCGGCCTCGTGCCGCCTTTTTGTTACTCCTTATACAGCCCGTTATAAAGCTGCTTTTTGTTCGCCTCGAAGTCCTCTATCGCAAAATTCCCGTTTTCGTCCAGCTCCCAGCTATCGTCGGCAGGTATCCATATATTCCTATATTCCATCTCCTCGGCCTTCAATATCTCATAGCCTATATCGTGCAGGGCGGAAAAGTCGAGGTTGGTTCTTATGCTGCCCGCGACTAGGCTCAGAAGCGGCAGCATGGACTCCTTTGTGGCAGTCTTTCGCATGTTCTTCACGGCGGATTCCACAAGCTCGAGGCTGCGCTTCATGCCGCCCATCTGCTCCTCGCCGCTTATGTCGTCCATGGCGTATATCATGCTCTGGCTGCCGTTTAGCTTTACCCGGCCCGCCTTCACGCTCTTTTCGCCGAGGGCCTTGTTTATGTAGTCCGCCTCCCTGAAATCCACCTTTACAGTTATGCCGCCGATAAGGTCTATCATGGCTCCCAGCGACGCCGTATCCGTGCAGGCGTAATACTCTATATCCAGCCCGAAGCCGTCGTTTACGGCGTTCACAAGGCCGCCCGGGCCGCTGCCTGCGTAAATGTCGGTGAGCGCCGCGCCGTCAATCTCTATCTGATTGTACAGCGCAGCCACCGTAAGCCGCTGGCGGAAGGAATCAAAGGACGCTATGAACACCAGATCCGCCCCCGCATTGTCGTCGGAAAGGGACCGGTTTTGAATGACTATGAGCACGCTCGTTATGAACTTGTCTATCTGCTCCTTGGTATATATCTCGGCCTCCGGCTTGTTATTGCCGCCCCAGCCGTTGGTGCTGCCTATGCTGTTCAAAAGCGCCGCCCCCGCCGCAACGGAAAGCATCAGCACCGCGGAAAGGCAGCATATAGCCGCTTTAAGCCTTTTTCTTATTTCATTGTCCTTCAATTTCCGCTTCCTCCATAGCCGCCGTGGGTGCAGGTGAAGGCTTTACGCCATGTAGCTGGCCGCCGTCCAGGTATTCGCCTATAACTATCATATCCAGCAGCTTGCGCGCGTCGCCGCTGCCCGAGGGCCGGTTGATTATCTCGCCGTTAAACACCATTATGGCGCTGCCGCCGCCGTCAAGGTTGTACGCCTCCCTTATCCCCATGCGGATGCACAGCTCCTTCATCTCGTCGAAATTCATGCCTATGGAGTAGCCCTTCTGCCGCCCGTCTATGAGTATCAGGCAATAATGCCCGGGCTGATAGTAGCCCAGTATGCAGCGGGGGCTTCTTCCCTGCTTTTTAACGTCCTTCTGCGGCTTGGAATCCCGAACCAGCGTGGGGCCGAATTGCCAGCCCTGCCACGCGCCCCTCTTCATCGCCCTTTTAGTGCTGAAATCCTCGAATTCGGCGGTGGCCATGGTCCCGTCAAGGTACAGCACGCAGGTGGAGCGCTCAGGCCTTACCGCCTCCTCCGCGGGCAGCCCGGGGGTCTCCGTGCCGTACATTCCGTAGCCGTTATAGCCCGGCGCAAACGCCGCGTCGGGATCCGGCGTGGGCGTGGCCCTCACCTCCGCCTGGCGGAAAAGCTCCCCGTTGCGTATCGCAAGGCCGTTCAAAAAGTCGCCGTTGACCGCCAGTATCGCGTTGTTGTCGCCGGCGATCTTTTCCGCAGGCTCGCGCTTCCCCCGGTATTTGCCGTTTGAAAATGCGGTGCGGAAGCAGTTTATGTTCCGCATCCATATATCCGCAACGTAATATGTTACGCCGTCGTCCTCTACCTTGTTTACGGCTATCTTCAGCTCATCGCTCTGATAGCTGTAATCGGAGGCAGCCCCGGTATCATAGTCCGGGAACCTCACGTTTTCTATGTCGCCGAGCTTAGGCGCTCTGGTGGGCACAGGCGTAGGCACCGGCGTGGGCGTGGCCCTTATCACCGGCACCGGCGTGGCCTCGGCAGAAAGCCGTATGTGCTTTCGCTGCTCGCTGTAAAGCCTTCCCAGCACGCAGTCCGCATATATTGCGGCGCAGCAAAGCAGCGCCAAAACCGCAGTTATAACCCAAAGCCACCCTGTTTTAATGCCCTTGCCCTTTTCGTGCCCGTCCCGCATCAGTTCATTCTAACCTTTCAAATATACAGCGAGAAGCACATCATTCCCGCTAATTTTATATTATACCAGAATGAAGCCATATTCATTTGTTAATTTTTTCTGATGTTTTTCCCGGCTGCTATTTGCCCGCCCTCTGCCGCATATAGCCGCATATCTTCTCCGCCGCGCCCTCCATCCGAAGCCGCTCTATGGCCTGCGCCATGGCGTCCAGCCTGCTCCCGTCCTCCAGCAGGCTGACGCAAAGCCCGCCCAGCTCCTCCGCCTTTGCGGTCACCGCCGCGCCGTGCTTCACGAAGAACTCGAGGTTGCGGCTCTCGCAGCCGCCTACTGCGTCCGCCAGCACCAGCGGCACGCCCTTTACGGCCGCCTCGGTGGTGCTTATGCCGCCCGCCTTGGTGAGATATAGATCCGCGCTGTCCAGCATGAGGGACATATCCTTAACATATCCCTTTATATGCACCCGCGGGTCGTCCCCGTGGCGGCGGCGCAGCTTGTCCGCCGTCTGCCTGTTGGTGCCGCAGATCACCGTAAGCTCTATATTTTCCGGCATATTTCCGGCTATCTCCGACAGCACGTCCTCCATGGGGCCGCAGCCCATGCTGCCGCCCATTATTACTGCATGAAGACTTTGGGGATCCACTCCGACCCGCCTCTTTGCCTCGGCCTTATCTGTTTTTTGCGCAAACATCCTCCTTACCGGTATGCCGTAGGGCAGTATGCTTTCGGCGGGTATGCCCATGGCGAGAAATTCCTCCGTAAGGTCAGGGTGCGGCGTTATCGTCTGCAGGCCGACCTTTTCGCAGCCCGGGCTGGCGGTATAGTCGGTAGCCAAAAAGCAGGCGGGTGCCGTCACGGAGCCCTTTTTCACCAGCCCCGTCATAAGCATCGCCGGAAAAAGATGGGTACATACCACCCCGTCATAGCCCCCGACTCTTATGGCCTTGCGCAGCCGCATCGCGCCCCTGCGTATCATCCTGTATGCGGCGGTATGCTTTTTTATTGTGACCGGGTGCTTTTCCGCGTATTCGTACCCCTTGCCGTAAAGCCGCGGGAAATACCTGTACAGCCTCGTGTGCCAGCCGGATACGAATTTCGACGTGCCCGTCGATAAAAAAGCCAGTCCGTCCGCAATACAGCCCGTGTCCCCATTGCGCTCCAGCTCCTCCGCTATGGCTCTGGCGCAGGAGTTATGCCCCTCGCCGGTATTGCAGCTAAGTATGAGTATCTTCATGCTATTTCACCATGCTCCTTCTCTTTTCGTACAGCCGTACCAGCCGCGGCCTGTTGTAGCGCTGTATAAGTATAAACGGAAGATTTCCAAGGAGAAAATACGCCGCGTAAAAGAGCGCCCCCCAGGCATCCGGCATAATATAGATACCAAAAAGGCCGAGTATGCTCAGCAGCACGTGTATGAGCTCCGCTATGCAAGTCTCCCGTACCATCAGCAGCAGCGTGTCCGGATCCGTCGCCACCATGCGCTTTTTGGGCATGAGCTTGGGGAATACCCGGCTCATATCCGGAACCTTCGCCTGCCATTTGCTTATGGCTATTCTTTCGTATATCCTTCCGCCCTGCTCGAAGGCGAACGCCTTATACGGAAATGCGTTGTAATCGAACCATTTTTTAGGCAATATCCGCCCTATTATAAAAAACACCAGGCCCATGGAGGCATAGTAGCCGCAGCATATCCAAAACCGCATATATCGCTCCTTATACTTAATGATTCATTATAACATACATTTCTTGACAAAATAAACCCCTGTGCCGGGAGCGGCCCGCTTCTAAACGGCATTTACTTTTTCAGCCCGTTGACACACAACACATCCAGTAGATATAATTAACTGACAAAATTACCATTTTTACGCGGTGTATTTTAAGTTTACAGGATATAAAGGCGGTGCTTATATGAACATCAAAAAAGCTATATGCCCGGCTCTCGCGGCGCTGCTGATAGCGGCGGCTCCCTCTGCGTTCGCCACGATCGGCAAGCCCTCGGCAAGCCCGGAGCAGACCGTGGCCCCCACTGCAAGCGTATCCACTACCAAGGACCCTTTTTCATGGTCCACTCCCGAGCCCACTGTAGAGCCCTCACCCTCTCCGACGCCAACGCCAACGCCTATACCCTCCCCCACCCCCGGCGAGCTGGAGATCACCAAGAGCCCGGAAAACGAAAACGTTAAGCCGGGAGGCACCGCCTCCTTCATAACCCATGCGGTCAACTATATCTCCTGCAAGTGGTATTTTTCCAAGGACAGCGAAACCTTGGAGGCCGCCAAGGCGGAGGAGCGCTTCCCGGGCCTCAAGGTGGCGGGCGACGGCACGGAAAAGCTCATATTAAGCTCCATACCCAAGTCCCTGGACGGCTGGAGCGTATACTGCGTATTCAAGGGCGCCGCCGGCTCGGTCTCCACCAGCAAGGCGCGCATCCACGTATCGGATTCGGTAAAGCCCAAGCCCACGCAGACGCCTCCGGCAGTTGTCACACAAGCTCCCACGATCCCCCCGGCCCCCACAGCAGAGCCTGAGCAGACCGCCGCGCCTCACCTGCATGCCTTCTCATCTCAGTGGAAGAGCGATGACGATATGCACTGGCAGGAATGCGAATGCGGCGAGAGGATCAACCTCGCGGAGCACGTGGTGCCGGAATGGACTACCGTAACCGAGGCGACAAAGGAGCAGGAAGGTATAGATGAGGGCGTATGCGCCGTATGCGGGCGCACTGTGCGGCGCAGCACGGCATACCGGCCCCCTGTCGCCATAAAGGTAATCATCATCGCGGCCATAGCCCTCGTTATCGCTGCCGCAATAGTAAGCAAGATGCGCCGCAACAGCAGACGGCGCTGGCGCTTGAGATGATTTTTCAACAGCTTGAAATATTAAGGCCGCCATTTTGGCGGCCTTAATATTTTATATCTGCATCATTTTTGCGTCCAGCTTGCCCTGCATGGCGGTCAGTATGGCGAAGGTGCGGGGCGCGCCGCCTCGGGGACAGGAGGGGCTGCCGGGGTTGATTATGTACAGCTTACCGTCATAGTCCAGCTTCGGGATATGCGTGTGGCCGTACAGCGCAACGTTGCAGCCAAGCTCCTCCGCACGGTAAGCGAGCCGGTCGGTACCTGCAGTAACGCCGTAATAGTGGCCATGAGCGGCGAATATCTCCGCACCGTCAAGGCTTATGCGAAGCTCTTTTTCACCGCCGAAATCGCAGTTGCCCACCACGGAATAGACAGGCGTTCCGTCCTTTCCGAAAGCCTCCGCGTCGCGGGTATTGTCGCCCAGGTGTATCCATGCGTCCACCCTGCCCGCCTGCTCTATGACACGTCTTATGGCGTATGAATCGCCGTGGGTATCGCTTACTATGCCTATGCGCATCACTTTTCCGCTCTCAGCTTGTCGCATAGGGATTCGAGCGCGCGCCTTCTGTGGCTGACGGAGTTTTTCTCCTCAGGCGTTAGCTGTGCGAAGGATTTTTTCAGCGGCTCATAATAGAACAGAGGGTCGTAGCCGAAGCCGTTTTCGCCTTGTGGGGAGTGGAGTATGACCCCCTCCACGCTGCCATCGGCGGTGACGGCAGGCATTCCCCTGCGTATGAGCGCAACAGAGGTGCGGAACTGCGCGGTGCGTTTTTCGCCGGGTACGTCCTTGAGTGCGTCGAGGAGCTTCGCATTGTTGGCGGCGTCATCGTGGCCCTCGCCTGCGTAGCGCGCGCTGTAAACGCCGGGGGCGCCGCCTAAAGCGTCAACCATCAGGCCGCTGTCGTCCGACAGTACCGCATCCGCATCGGCAACGGCAAACACCTCTCTGGCCTTCTTGAGAGCATTGCCCTCGAAGGTGTTCGCGTCCTCAACCACGTCCATATCTATGCCCGCTTCCCTGAGGGAGAGTATCTCGTCATAAAAGCAACCTAAAATGGCCTTTATTTCGGATACCTTATGGGCGTTGTTGGAGGCGATTATAAGCTTCATATATATTTCTCCTTTGTACGGCAAAATTCAATACGGCTATTTTACCACAGCGCCCGCGGCATTTCCATATTTATCGCCACTCGTTCACGTATACGGGTACAGACACGGCGGCGGTATGCATACTGTACTCCTTTCCTTCCACAGTTATGTCAACGCCATATACCTGATCGAACTGATTGGCGCAAAGATACAGGCAGTCCCTTGCCGCATCCAGCATACCCTCGGTATCAGCGACTTTCTCGAAGTCCTTCGTCAGGTCAACGCAGGCTATTCCGTCCTTTATGTATGCGCTTATGAGCTCTGTTCCCGCCGGGAAGCAGTTTATAAGCCCCTCATCCTTAGGCCCGGCTATCTCCTCCTGCACAGCCCCGGAAAATGAAGGCGCAGTGTCCGTATACCGTGTCACGGGGATATTCAGGCTGGCAGCCGAATTAGGGAAGTACAGCGTAAGGGCGTGGGCTTCTCCTGAAACCGGCACCTCCCCGTCCTCAATATTCAACGCAAAGCTCTCCATGGGTTTGGATATGTCAGTGCCATTGGAGAGGGTCTTTTTCTCCTTGCCGTCGATGGTTAAGCTGACGTTGTTTATGGAGGGGAACTCAGTCAGCGTGTTCACTATTGCAACCACCATGGCCTGCTCCTGCTCCTCAGTCTGTTGACCGATGTCAGCCAGGTCTACCCGGGCGCTGCCTCCCTCGCCTATGCGTAGAGTGCATTCCGTTCCCTCGGGTATTACCGTCTTCAAGCCCATCATGGCGGCGCTTTTATCGTTGTCGATGCCAGATACGAGGTAGCTCAGCGCCGCCCTGCCTATTCCCTCCTCCCAGGGTATGCTCTTCATAACAGGCACTATGAATCCGTCCTCCGTGGCGTAGTACAGAGTGGTTCGCCGGTAGCCGCTGTCCGTATCGGCCTCGGGTTCGGCGGGTTCCTCCGCCTTTTTGCAGGACGCCATCATAAGCGCCGTAAGCAGCGCCAGAATCAATATAAATAATCGCTTCATTCTCATGCCCTCCGGCTTATTAGTCATATATAAGCTATTCGCCTTCGGCGCATAAAATAACGAAAAAAGCGGCCCGTCTGCCGCTTTTTGCCGTTACTGCTTCTGTATTATAGCCTTGACCTCAATTGGGTCCGGGGTCACATAGGCCGTTTTGTTTGCGGAGTATATCACCATACCGGGCTTTGCGCCGGAGGGTTTCCTTACGAACCGCCGCTCGGTATAGTCTACAGGCACGTTTTCGCTGCCCCTGCCCCTGCTGTAGTAGGCCGCCAGCAGAGCTCCCTGATACAGCGTGCTCCTGGGCGGATTTTCTGCCCGTATTATCACGTGTGAGCCGGGTATATCCTTTGTATGCAGCCATGTGTCCTTTGGCCCTGCAAACTTAAGTGTAAGTGCATCGTTCTGCCTGTTGTTCTTGCCCACGTATATCTCTATGCCGTCCGACGATACAAAGCACATGGGCTTTGAGGGCGGCAGCTTTTGGCCCTTCCTGCCCTCCTTCTGCCTTTTTATGTACCCCTCGTTCATAAGCTCGTCGGAAAGCTCCCTAAGCTCGCTGTCGCCGGTACACTTGTCCAGATTGTAGAGCTGCCCCTCCAGATAGTTAAGCTCCTCCAGCGCCTTTTCCCGCTGCTGCGCCGCCATATCCCGGGCCGCCTTAGCCTTCTGGTATTTTTTATAATACCTTTGCGCGTTGTCGTTTATGGAGTATCTGGCGTCCAGAGGTATTATCACATTTTCCGGCGGGTCCGTGTAGTAGTTCTGCACGGCGGCCTCCGAGGAGCCTGAGATTATCCTGTATGCGTTTGCAATGAGCAGCTCACCGAACAGCTTTAGCTTTTCTATATCGCCCTCGGAGGCTATGGCCTCGTCATACAGCGCTATCTTTTTATTGCAGCGCTCTATGTTGTTTTGCAGCAGCTTTCTTATTCCCGCCCCGTGGCGACGCATACGCTGGAGGTTATCGGTTTCAGCGTAAAAGCGGTCCAGCGCCTCGCTCATAGTCGGCGCCGGTCTGTATTCTCCCTCCTTTGGTACAAACGGCAGCACTCCCTCAGGTTCGCCAACGTCATTAAGCGTAACGCAGGGCGTGACATCGCCTTGCGAAAGGCGGCGGTAAAAGCCGTACAGGTATTCCGCAAGCTCTCTGCGCTCGATCGGGCTTAGCTCGCCGCAGCAGTGCTTATCCGTGGCGTTTTCGCAAAGCCTTGCCGCTATTTTGGGCGAGAGGCCGAAAAACGCGCCTGAAAGCGCCCTGTCTATCCTCATGCCCTCCGCACCGGCCATGGCCGCCTCAAAATCCTCCGCGGAGGCCCTTGTGGGGTCGGCCTTATCCTGTGCAGGCGGCGCCTCGTACCTTTGCCCCGGCAACACGGTGCGCACGTTGGACATTCCTATGCCTATGCGCTTTATCGCGTCCACCACCGCGCCATGCTCGTTTATGAGTATTATATTGGAGTATTTGCCCATTATCTCGGCGCACAGCACGAAGGTGACGACGTCCCCAAGGTCGTTTTGGGCCTCGATGCCTATATTCACTATCCTGTCGAGGTTTGGCTGCTCAATGTACGCTATGCGCCCTCCCGTCAGGCGCTTCCTGAGCAGCATGCAAAACGCCGGCGCGTCTATCGGGTTTTCCTTTTTTATCTTAGTGAGCTGCACCCTGCAATGCTCCGGCGATGCGCTTATGAGCAGCCGCAGGTTTTCGCCGCCGCAGCGCAGGCTTATCGCAAGCTCGTCCTTTTCCGGCTGCTGTATTTTGTCTATCCTCCCGCCGATTATGCGCCGACATTCCGCCACCGCTGCGGCGAGGTTAAGTCCGTCCATTGCCATAGTAAAACAAGTTATCTCCTGTAAATTATAAGCATCCTAAAGCAGCTCTACGGACGAGCAGGATACCTCGTGCGCCGTCCTGTCCTGCACCGTGCCGTCGCTTAGCTGCTTCTGGTACCGCCTGCTCTGTATCCTGCCCTGTATGTAGAGCCTGCTGCCCACCGGCAGCTCGCTCACGGTGCGGGCGTTCCTGCCCCATGCTATGCATGGCAGGTAGTCCGATTTATTGAAGGAGCGGTTGCAGGCTATGAGCATATCGCCTATCTCCCGCAGGAACGGCGTCGTCCTGAACACCGCGGGCTTGCACAGGTACCCCGAAAGCGACACCTCGTTTTGCGGAAGCTCTTCCTCGCTGAGAGGCCCAATGCCCTTGGCGAACACCGTGACGCAAAGGTGCGTGCCCTGCTCCGTATGCCTGTTATATGTCCTCAGCTGTCCCCATACAGAAAGCCTGTCGCCCTCGTTTGGCATGAAGGCGAGATTGCGCCCCGGTATCGTAAGCGGGACGTGATCCATGGTGCCGCTCAGCCGGGGCACTAAAAGCTCCGCGTTGTAAAAGTCCTCACCGTAAAGGCTGTGGCTGAGCTCCGGCGCGCTGCCCAGCGTGCCGCTTACAAATACCGCGTTTTCATCGTTGGATACTCTCATACTTACTCCTGACACTTATTTGATGTGTGTTCGTATATAAGTATTCGGTATCCACCGGGTTTTATGATTTAATTTTCCTTGCGCCGATAACTATATCGTCCAGCAGCGCCATTACCGTGAGCATTCCCTTGCCCGTGCGCGGCTCTATGAGCACAGTCTCTGTGTTCATAGTAGTCTCCCCGCCGTGGAACTGGCGTATGGCTATATCGAATGGCTTCCTGACATACAGCGCCGCGGCGATTGCCGTGCCGTTTGAGCCGTTCTTTTTAAAGTCGAAGGTCTTTAGGCCCTTGCCGTTCCTGCCCTGTATCTCGTAATCGAACACCAGGCTGCGCTTGGCATAGCCCCTGTCGGATATGGTGAGTATCTCGCCCTCGTCCGCTATCTGGGCGGCGAATATTACCCTGTCCCCCTCCTCCAGCTTCATGCACTTCACTCCGCCCGCGCCCTTGCCCATTACGGGGACGGTATCCGTCGCAAAGCGTATGCTCATGCCGCCCTTGCTGACCATAATGACGGTGCCTGCGGCGTCATTTTGCTTTTCCACGGCTATGACCCTGTCGTCGTCCTTCAGGGCCATGGCAGCCGTCTTTTTCGCGCGTATGTCGAACTCCCTTCCCTCCGTGCGCTTTGCGCTGCCGAGGGCGGTAAAGAAGGCGAGCGTGTCCGATTTCACCTCATCGAAGCAGGCTATTATCTCCTCGTCCTTTTCAAGCTGCACCAGCGAATTGAGGTTGGTGGCCTTGGCGGTAAGCCTCGCCTCCGGCAGCTCGTCCACTCCTATTATCAGGCAGTTGCCGTGGCTTGTGAAAAACCTTAGCCGCCTGTCCGTCTGGGTCTCCATTATAAATAACGGCTTTTCCGAGGCGATGGACTCCGCCGTAAAGCTGCGCTTGGGCAGGCGGCGTATCTTGCCGCCCTCGAGCAGCGCCACTATCGCGTCGTCAACCACTATCATATCCTCTCTGGATACGACTATCTCCTCCTCGCCCTGTATAAGCGCGGTGCGGCGCGGTACGGCATATTTTTCCTTTATTTCAAGCATCTCGCGGCGTATGACCGCCCTGAGCTTTTCCTCGGAGGAGAGTATGCCCCGATATTCCTTTATCCTCCTGCCCACCTCCTTATACTCCTTTTCTATCGCCAGCCTTTCCAGGTTGGTAAGCCTTTGCAGCCTTAGGTCGAGTATGGCCTGTGCCTGTATATCGGTGAGCTCAAAGCGCTTTATGAGGCCCTCCTTGGCCTCCTTAGGCGACTTTGCGGCCCTTATGATAGCTATCACCTCGTCTATGTTGGCGATGGCTGTCATAAGGCCCTCCAGTATGTGCTCCCGCCGCTCGGCCGCGTCAAGGTCGAATCTGGTGCGGCGGGTAACTACGTTTTCCTGATGCCTTATGTAGTGCCGCAGCATCTCCTTAAGGCCTAACGTCTGGGGCTTGCCGTCCGCAATGGCTACCATGTTTACGCCGAAGGTTATTTGAAGGTCGGAGTATTTATAGAGGTATTGCAGTATCTTTTCCGCGTCCGCGTCCTTCTTTACCTCGATCACCGCCCGCATTCCCATGCGGTCGGACTCGTCCCGTATCTCGCCTATGCCGGCGAACAGCGCCTTTTTTTCCTCGCTTATGTGAAGTATATCCTCGAGCGCCCTCGCCTTGTTCACCTGATAGGGCATCTCAGTCACGACGATGAGCTTTTTGCCGTTCTTCTGCTCCTCGATCTCGGCCTTAGCGCGGAGGGTTATCTTTCCCCTGCCCGTCTCGTATGCGTTCCTTATCTCGTCGGATTCCAGTATATAGCCGCCGGTGGGGAAATCCGGACAGGGCATCGCCCTCATAAGCTCGTCCAGCGATACCTCAGGATCGTCCATATACATTATGGCCGCGTCTATGGCCTCGCCCATGTTGTGGGGCGGTATGTTGGTCGCCAGGCCCACCGCTATGCCGGAGGAGCCGTTTACCAGCAGGTTCGGGAAGCGGCCCGGAAGCAGGTCGGGTTCCTTTAGGGTGTCGTCAAAGTTCAGGCTGAACTTTACCGTATCCTTTTCCAGATCCCGCAGCATCTCCATGGCTACCGGGGTCATTCTGGCCTCGGTATATCGCATCGCCGCCGCAGAGTCGCCGTCTATGCTGCCGAAATTGCCGTGTCCGTCCACCATGGGCATCTGCATATTGAATTCCTGAGCCATGCGCACCATAGCGTCGTATACCGACGTGTCGCCGTGGGGGTGATATTTGCCGAGGCAGTCGCCCACTATGCGCGCGCTCTTGCGGTGCGGCTTGTCCGGGGTCAATCCTAACTCCAGCATGGTATAAAGTATGCGGCGCTGAACGGGCTTAAGCCCGTCCTCTATGCGCGGCAGCGCCCGCTCCATTATAACGTATTCCGCGTATGGTATCATGGAGTCGTGCATCACCGCCTCCATGCCCTTGGCGATTATGGTCTGCCCCTCAAAGGATATCTGATTATCGTCTCTCTTTGCCATGCTATGTTACCTTTCGGCGGCGGTGTGCGCCGTCATTTTTTCTTCGAAGGTATCCGTCTTGTTGAAGTTGGCGAACTCGCTGATGTACTCGCGCCTCGGGCCTACCTTATCCCCCATGAGCAGCGTAACTATATGGTCCACGTCCGCCGCATCCTCAAGCTCCACCCGCACTAACGAGCGATGCTCCGGGTTCATGGTCGTCTCCCATAGCTGCTCCGGGTTCATCTCACCCAGCCCCTTGTAGCGCTGGAGGGTATAGCCCTTGCCTGTGGCCTTGGTCATCCTCGCAAGCTCCGCATCGGAATAGGCGTATCTTATATCCTTGCCCTTTTGTATCTTGTAAAGCGGGGGAAGGCCTATGTACACGTGTCCGTCGGTTATCAGCTCCTTCATATAGCGGAAAAAGAAGGTGAGCAGTATGGCCCTTATATGGGCGCCGTCCTGATCCGCATCCGAAAGTATTATTATTTTATCGTACTTTAGGCCGCTTATGTCAAAGTCCTCGCCTATGCCCGTGCCGAGGGCGGTTATTATGGAGCGGAACTCCTCGTTTGCTATCACCTGATCCAGCCGCTTTTTCTCGACGTTGAGCGGCTTGCCCCGAAGCGGCAGTATGCCCTGAAACCTCCTGTCACGTCCCTGCTTGGCGCTGCCGCCCGCGGAGTCCCCCTCCACGATAAACAGCTCGTTTATCTTTGCGTTGCGCCCCGTGCAGCTTGAGAGCTTGCCCACTAAGGGCGCGTTTTCCAGCTTGCTCTTTTCCCGCGCCATGGTCTTTGCCTTGCGGGTAGCCTCGCGCACCTTTGCGGCCTTAGCCGCCTTTTCGGCTATCTTATTGGCTGTATCGGCATTTTTAAGGTCGTCGAGGTAAGGCCCGAGGTGCTCTGCCAGCACATATTCTACGGCCGTCCTCGCCTCCGTGTTGCCCAGCTTTGTCTTGGTCTGCCCCTCGAACTGCACGCTGTGCATCTTCAGTGACAGCACCGCCGTCAGCCCCTCGCGGAAATCCTCGCCCGAAAGCGACGGGTCCTTATCCTTGAGTATGCCGGCCTTGCGGCAGTAATCGTTCATTACCTTGGTCAGTGCCGCCTTGAAGCCCGTTTCGTGGGTTCCGCCCTCCGTGGTAGGTATATTGTTCACATACGAAAACAGGCTTTCGGTATAGCCGTCGTTGTGCTGTATTGCTATCTCTACCGCTATGCCGTCCTTCCTGCCGGCGATATATATGGGCTCGTCGTAAAGCGGCGTCTTGTCCGCGTTCATGTAGCGCACGAAATCTATAATGCCGCCCTCATAGTGATATTCGGCCTCTTTTTTATTGCCCCGCTCCCGCTCGTCAACGAGCATAAAGGTCACGCCCTTGTTGAGGTACGCAAGCTCGCGCAGCCGCTTTGCTATCACGCCGAAGTTCATCTCCAGCGTTTCAAATACGCGCTTGTCCGGCAAAAAGGTTATCTTTGTGCCCTGCCGGCGCACGCGGCCCGCTTCCTCCAAGGGCGCCATAGGCCTGCCGGATACCATTTTCCCGTCCGGCCCCTCATAGCTCCTGAAGGTCTGGCGGTACATTTTGCCGCCGGTGCAGACCTCCACCTCTACATATTCGCTCAGCGCGTTCACGACGGAGGCGCCCACGCCGTGCAGCCCCCCCGAAAAGCCATAAGACTCATTATCGAACTTGCCGCCCGCGTGAAGCTGTGTAAACACCACCTCGACGCCGGACACCCCCAGCTTTTCGTGGATGCCCACGGGGATGCCCCTTCCGTTGTCCTCGACGGTGACGGAGTTGTCCTTATGCAGCGTCACGCGAACCGTGTCCGCATATCCGTTTGCCGCCTCGTCCACGGCGTTGTCCACTATCTCCCAGAGCATGTGGTGAAGGCCGCGCGAGCCGGTGCTTCCTATGTACATTCCCGGGCGGGCGCGCACCGCCTCAAGGCCCTCCATGACTTTTATATCGCTTACGTCGTACTGCTTGTTCATTTCTCCTCCGCTACAATATACGGTATATCTAAATATTACTCACCACATTATATTATAATACACTATTTTGCCGTTGTACACCGTGGAGTGAACGGCATATAAAAAGGAGGGGCCGCGCGGCCTCTCCCGATGGTTTCTTAATCCCTTGCCCCGTCTATCCTCGAAATGAGGTATGCCGCAGCGCAGCCCGCCGCAGCCGCCGCGATACTCCATATAAGCTCCGACGCGCTCCTGAACGACAGTGGGATTATGGGTATGGTGGAGGCGATAACAAAGCCTATTATGCAGTGATACGCAACGCCGTAATATCTTTTGAACAAGGCGTTTACCGCCCTTGCAAGGGCAATGACCGTCACCGCTATGCCTGACAGGAAGGGTATGATTACCCCCATATCCAGCGCAGCTATGCCCTCTGACATGGGATAATACAGCCCGAGCAGCATGAGCACCGATGACGACGTCATTCCCGGCGCGACCATGCTTATGCCCCACAGCGCGCCGCAGAAGAAGAACCAGCCGGCGTTGGGGGTTATATGCAGCTCCGCACCGTACTTTAGCAGCATGAAAAAGCCGAAAAGCAGCAGCGTGCTTGCGGCAAGGGCTATATAGCACGATTTATCCCTTCCCTGCCTTGCCCCATCGCGGAAAAGCTGCGGGAGAGTCCCGATGATAAGGCCTATAAAAAGGCTGGTGACTATTGCGGGCTCAGACGAGGCTATCTTCGCTATCACGCCGGCAAGCAGAACAAACCCACCGAGAAAGCCCAGCGCTACCGGCAGCGCAATATTGCCGTACTTCCTCAGCCCCTCCTTCGGGTGGGCAAGCATCTCCATCATAGGCTGGTATATCCCGAATATAACGCACAGCACCCCGCCGCTTATACCGGGCAGCACGGCGCCTATGCCCATTATCGCCCCCTGGGCCAGCAGCAGCAAAAACCTCCCGCCGCTTATCCTTATGCGTCCGCCATACTCCATGCGCTTCCCTCCAAAAATGCTTTGCAAAATCAAAACCCCCAAACCATCGGTTTGAGGGCTTTTCCTGGCTGCGGAACTAGGATTCGAACCTAGACAATACGAGTCAGAGTCGTAGGTGCTACCGTTACACAATTCCGCATCATCTTTTGTAATATATCCCATGATGCCGTTCGCCCCGCTATAACGCCCGCCTCTCGGCAGGTGGGTATGCTGTGGCAGGCTTCTGCTTACCGGGATAAAAATCGGGGCAGCATATACTTGCTCAACGGGCATTCCCGATGTTAAACTGTGGGTTTATATCCGGAACGTGACGCACAACGCAGGATATTGGTGGGATTAGTTGGGATCGAACCAACGACCTCTACGATGTCAACGTAGCGCTCTGACCAGCTGAGCTATAACCCCGTGAGCAAGTATTATTATACATATTTTTCTGAACTTTGCAAGCATAATTTTTAAATCCGGTTTTATATGTTTGCATTAGCCCGGGTTGATGATATAATAAACACAGACATTTGGGGCTTTATGCCGCTTGTATTTTTAAAAAATCGCCTTAAGGCGCGTATAAAGGAGATGTTTGAATGCCAAGCTCCGGATACTTCTACGACGAGACGAACCGCAACAAGCTGATAGTGCTTTATTTTATAAAGAGCCTCAATATCGAATTGACCCGCTCGCAAATAGCGGATTTCAGCGTCGCCCACGACCTTATCCCATACTTTGACCTCCAGACCACCGTTGGCGAGCTGGAGGAAAGCGGCCTCCTCGCCTGCGTTCCGAAGGCGTTCGGGCAGGCCTTCATGCTCACCCCGCAGGGCCGCGATATTATCGAGATGTTCCAGGAGCGCATACCCCAGTCCCAGCGGGACACGCTGGACAGGTACGCAGACGAATGCCGCGAGCAGTTCCGCCTGGATACCCAGTACTCCGCTACCGGACGGGAGCTTTACAAGGGAGGTTACAGCGTCACCCTCAAGGCCATGGACAGCAGCAGGACGCTTTTGGGCATAGAGATAATGCTGCCGGACATCAAAAGCGCCAACAAGGCCATCGCCCGCTGGCGGGCAAGCTCCGCGGATATTTACCGCTATCTCGTAAAGGTGCTTGTGGAGGACGCCCTGGACGCAAAAAAGGAAAGTAAGCAGGAGCCCGAATCTAAGCACGAAGCATAATGGACTTCATACAAAAAGCGGCGAAGCATCGCCGCTTTAGTTTTATCAAATACCCCGCGGGCTGCATATATCGTGCAGCCTTTTTACCATTTCCTTCGGATTCAGCGCGCCGAACACGCTGCTTCCGGCTACCAGCACGTTTGCGCCCGCCTCCGCGCAGAGCCTGCCGGTATCTGGATTTATCCCGCCGTCTATCTCTATATCGGGGTTTACGCCCATATCCTTTGCTATCGCCTTAAGCTGCCTTATCTTCTGCACGGTTTCCGGTATGAATTTCTGCCCGCCCGCGCCGGGATTGACGCTCATCAGAAGCACCATATCGCAGCCGCCTATGATGTAGCGCACAGCCTCGGGGGAGGTGGAGGGGTTAAGCACTATACCCGCCTTCATCCCGGCATTGTGTATGGCCTGAAGAGTCCTGTGGGCGTGCCTGTCCGCCTCTATGTGGAACGTTATTATATCCGCTCCCGCGTCCCTAAAAAGCGGGATGTAGGTCTCTGGGTGCTCTACCATGAGGTGTACGTCTATGGGCAGCTTAGTATGCCCTCGCAGCGCCTTGCACATCGCCGGCCCAAAGGTTATGGTGGGGACAAAAGTGCCGTCCATCACGTCAAAGTGTATATAATCGGCGCCCCAGCTCTCACAGCTTTCCGCCGCCCTGCCCATATCGGCAAAATCTGCCGAAAGTATTGACGGTGCAACCTTAATCATATCTGTGCTTCCTCTTTTCCTTTAATTCTTCCGCAAATTTGCAGTATCTTTCGTACCTCTCCGGGCTTATGCCGTTCCCTACGAAGGGCTTTACGCCGCAGTCCGGCTCGGTAATATGCAAGCATTCCGAAAACCTGCAATTTCCGAGATGCGGGCGCATCTCAGGATAGAGCAGGCTCAGCTTTGCAGGATCCATATCCGCCATATCCAGCAGGCTGAATCCCGGCGTATCCAGCATACAGCCGCCGCACACCTGCCATAGCTGGGCGTGACGGGTGGTATGCCTGCCCCTGTCTATCTTATCCGACAGCCCGCCTACCGGCAGCTCCAGCCCCGGCGCAAGGGCGTTCATAAGTGAGGACTTGCCCACGGCCGACTGGCCGGCAAAGCAGCAGGTGCTGCCCGCTATCTCGGCCTTGAGCCGGTCTATCCCCGTGCCGTCGCGGGCCGATACGGGTATTATAGCATAGCCAGTATCCTTATACTGGGCAAGGGCGGCCTCGTAGGTCTCCCTGTCCATCTCGTCGCACTTGCTCAGCAGTATGACGGGGGCTATGCCGGAAAGCTCGCACTGCATTATGAGCTTATCCGCAAGGCAGTAATCCGGCCTCGGCAGCGAGGAGGAAAGCACTATCATGAGCTTGTCTATATTCGCCGCGGCAGGGCGTATAAGGAGGTTTTTGCGCTCCAATATCTCGGTGATGAAGCCCTTGCCGTCGCCGTCCGCCTCGAAGCGGCAGTAGTCCCCGGGAACCGGCGTTATGCCCTCCTTGCGGAACCTGCCCCTTGCCTTGCATACAAATTCGCCGCCGTCGGTAAGCAGAGTATAAAAGCTGCCCACCCCTTTGATTATTCTTCCGGTATATTCCATATATGGCTTATCTCAGTGTAAATTTTGCTTCTATGCGCTTGGCCTCCACGCCATCAACGTATGCCACGCACTCATAATCGCCCCCGCGCCTCATGCATGCCGTAAATGCCACGGCCTGCTGTGTGCCCTCCTTTACCTTGCCCTCATACAGCACGGTCTCCACCCCATCGCCCGTGACGGCAGTGACCGTGACGGAGCGCTCCTTATCGGGTATATCCAGATTAACAGCTATATCGGAGCAGTAGCTGCCGAGGTCGCTGCGGTATATCCAAAGCTCCACAAGGGTGTTTTTAGCGGCGCTCATATTCGCCGCCGGAGATTGCTGCTGCACGGTCCCCTCGGCCTCACCTTCCTTCGGCTGCACCAGGCGTATCCATACCTTTTCAAAGCCGCGGCTGTTTAGCATCTTTATTACGGTGTCGGTGCTCTTGCCTACCAACGAAGGCATCTCGAGCTGGCGGCTCTCGTTGCCGCTTATCCATATATCCACCGCCTCTAACTCGGATAAGCGGGTATCCATGGCGGGCTCCTGACGGATTATCTGCCCCTCCGGCCGGTCTGATGTGGGATCGTATTCCACGTTGCCTATGCTGAGGTTTTCCTCCGAAAGCATCAGCGACGCCTCCTGTATGGTCTTGCCCGCAAGGTCAGGAACTATGGCATAGCCGCTGCCGCTGCTCACCTCGACCTTTATGACGTCGCCCTCCTGCCCCTTCGCCCCGTTTGCCGGGTTCTGCCTCGTCACCCTGCCGGCGGGGTACTCGCTGCTTATAACGTAATCCCCCACCTCCAGCTTAAAGCCCCTAAGCTCAGACAGGCTCCGCGCCTCCTCCAGCGATTTGCCCACAAGGGACGGTACCAGGAAGCCGCTGTCGTCGCCCTTGGCGAACAGGCCCGTGAGCATGGACACCGTGGTGAATATCACGGACACGCCGAATATGGCCACGGATATTATCATTATGCTGCGGCTGGTCTTTTTTTTGCCTTTACCCTGTGTGGAGGCGCTTAGCCTTGCAAACCTGCCGTGTGGCTCCCGCAGCGCGCGCTCAAGGTCCTTCTTCATGGCCGCGGCGGAGGGGTATCGCTTCTGCGGGTCCTTTGCGGCGCCCTTTACCACCACATCCGACAGGGCGGAGGGTATCTTTGGGTTGACCTCTATGGGAGGCGTCATTTCCTCCTGTATGTGCTTGAGCGCTATGGCGACGGTGTTTTCGCCCGCGAAGGGCACCGTGCCCGTCAGCATCTCGTATATCATTATGGCGCAGGAGTATATGTCGCTCTCCGCCGTGACCTCCTCGCCCTTGGCCTGCTCCGGTGAGATATAGTGCGCCGACCCTATGACGTTGGTGCCCGCGAAGGTGCGGGTGGTGGAGGTGGCGTCCCTCGCTATGCCGAAGTCCGTGAGCTTGACCAGCCCCCTGTCGGATATTATGACGTTCTGGGGCTTTACGTCGCGGTGGATTATACCCATTTCGTGAGCATGGCCCAGCGCATCCAGCACCTTTGCGGCAATGTTCACCGTCTCTCTCGGGCTCAGGTACGTCTTGGACTTTATATAGTCCTTCAGGGTCTGACCGTGGACGTATTCGAGGACAATAAAGCTCACGCCGTTTTCGTCCACGCCCACATCGTATGACTGCACTATATTGGGATGGGACAGCGTTATGACCGCCTTTGCCTCCCGCTCGAAGCGGCGCAGGAACTCCGTATCCTCCCTGTGCTCCTCCTTGAGCATCTTTATGGCTACGGTGCGGCCCTCCTGCTCGTCATAGGCTTTATATACGTTCGCCATGCCGCCGGAGCCTATCAGGCTTTCTATCCGGTACTTTCCGGCTATTACCGCTCCTACCATCATTCCTCCTCGTTGAGAATCAGCACTGCGCTGATATTATCGGTGGAGCCGCCGTAGGCGGCCTCCGTCACCAGCCTTTCGCAGGCCGCGTCAAGCTCGGTTTCTTCTTTAAGTATCCTGCACATATCCTCGTCGCTAAGCGTTCCCGAAAGGCCGTCGGTGCAGAGCATTAGCATATCCCCCGCGCTCCAGCTCCCGCTGAAAATGTCCGCCCTTTCCTTGGGCGATGTGCCTATCGCTCGCGTTATTACGTTTCGCCTCGGATGTACGGCGGCCTGCTCCTTGGTGATATATCCGGCCTCCACGAGCTCGGCCACATACGAATGATCGCGGCTTATCTGCCGCAATACGCCCCGGGAATAGTGATATAGCCTGCTGTCCCCCACGTTCGCCGCAACATAATGCGTCTTGAAGGGCATGGCAAGCACCAGCGTGGTGCCCATTCCCCGGCAGTCGTAGCTGCTCCTTGAAAGCTCGAACACGGCGGCGTTTGCAGCGTCTATGGCGCGGCATATAAGCTGCTCCGCGCTTTCCCCGCCGCCCCGGCATATCTCCTTTACCACCACGTCAAGGGCGAGCGAGCTGGCAATGCTGCCGGCCTTATGGCCCCCCATGCCGTCGGCCACGGCGGCGAGCTCCGCCTCGCCGTGGGCGGGTATGAAGAAGCTGTCCTCGTTATGCTCCCGCTTTCCCTTTTCGGATAAGGCACAGTATTTCATGCTTTATCTCTCCTTTGCCGCTTTCCTTTCTCTTTGCAGCGTCTTGCGCCTAAGCTGGCCGCAAGCGCCGTCTATATCGCTTCCCATCTCCCGGCGCACGGTGGCGGAAACGCCGCGGTTCTGAAGCCACTCGGCAAACTGCTCCGCCTCCCTGCGGGTCACGCCGGTTAGCCGGCGCTCCTCCACGTGGTTCAGGGGTATGAGGTTCACATGGCAGTTTATCCCCTTTAGCCGCGCGGCGAGCTCCGCCGCGTCCCGCTCAGAGGAGTTCATGTCCTTTATCAGCGCGTATTCAAATATGACCCTCCTGCCCGTCTCCTCCGCATAGTATTTTGCCGCGTTCAGCAGCTCCGCCGTCCTGTACCGGCGGTTTATAGGCATTATCTTATCCCGGGTCTCATCGTTTGGCGCGTGAAGGGATACCGACAGGGTAACGTGCGGCGCTTCCTTTGTGAAGCGCATGAGCTGCGGCACCAGGCCGCAGGTGGATATGGATATATTCCGAGGGCTTATGTTCATCCCCTCCGGCGCGGACACGAGACGGAGGAACTTCACCACCTCATCGTAATTGTCCAGCGGCTCCCCGCTGCCCATCAGCACTATATTCGTGACGGTACGCTTTTTGTCCTCGCCGTGGGGCACGTCTTTTTCGGCGCAGGCTATAAAGCTGAGCATCTCCCCCGCCTCGAGGTTGCGTATGCACCCCTCCAGCGTGGAGGCGCAGAACGCGCAGCCCATGCGGCAGCCCACCTGGGTGGATATGCACATGGTATTGCCGTAGCGGTAGCTCATAAGCACGCCCTCGACTATATTGCCGTCCTCAAGCTGGAACAGGTACTTTATTGTACCGTCCTTAGCCGACACCCTTTTATCGTATATGCTCGCGCCGCCGTAACGGAGCGCGTCCAGCTTATCCCTTAGCTCCTTGGGCAGGTTTGTCATCTCCTGGGGCCTTTTACCCTTGGATATCCATTCAAATACCTGCTTAGCGCGAAATTTGGGCTGTCCAAGCTCCTCCATGAGCCCCGCAAGCTCGGGTATAGACATCGATGTGAGTCCGCACATGCTATCTCCTTATCATCTTGGCTAAAAAGAATCCTTCGGTATTGTCGGTATGGGGGAAAAGCTGGAGCATAAAGCCGCCATAAAGCCTTTTCCACATATCCTTTGGTATGCAGCCGGACAGCACGCCTTTTTCAAAGCAGCCGTTCCGCTCCATAAACGCCCTTATCTGCTCCTCGTTTTCCCGCTTTGAGATCGTACATGTTGCATACAGCAGCACGCCGCCGGGCTTCACATAATCGGCGCAGGCATCCAGAAGCCTTTTCTGTACCTCCGCTATCTCGTCTATTATCCCGTCCGTCTTTGCGTAGCGCGCGTCCGGCTTGCCCGGCACGCCCAGCCCGGAGCAGGGCGCGTCAATAAGCACCGCGTCGTATTTGCCGCAAAGCTCCGGCTTTCGCACCGTGCCGTCCTCGACACTTACATTTGCCCTTACGCCGAGCCGCTCAAAGGTCCTTTTCATCAGCTCCGCCCGGTGCGGGTGCAGCTCCCATGCATCTATAACGGCGCCGCCCTTAGTCATGCTCGCGATATACGCCGACTTGCCGCCCGGCGCCGCGCACACGTCCAGTATGCGCATTCCCTCCTTAGGCTCCAGCGCCCTGCATACCAGCATGGCGCTTTCGCTCTGCACTGTAATCTTGCCCTCTGTAAACAGCGGCTCCTTTGTTACGTCAAAGCCCTTTTCTATCTTGAAGGCATCCTCGACTATGTTCCCTCTGGAAAAGCCTATTCCCCGCTCCCTCAGCGCCGCTTCAAGCTGCTCCGAGGTATATGGGTACTGCGCCCTGACCGTCATGCAGCCCGGCCCGCCCATAGCGCTCAGCATGGCCTCGGTAAAGCCCGCGCCGTACTGGCCCACATACTCCTTTACCAGATATTCCGGATAGCTGTACTGTATGGACAGCCGCTTTACCGGCTCCTCGGGCAGCGGCGGCAGGCAGTCCTTATTGCGGCATATATTGCGCATAACTCCGTTTACAAAGCCGGACAATGGGCCCTTTCCTATCTCCTTTGCCAGCTTTACGCTCTCGTTGCACGCGGCGCTGTCCGGCACCCCCATATACAGCAGTTGGCATACGCCGAGGCGCAGTATCCCGCGTATCTGGGGCTTTATGCCGCCCCTTGCATAGGCGGCTATCACGTGGTCTATGTAGAGAAGGTGATCCAGCGCGGTATACACGGCCGCGCTGACCCATTTTGCGTCCCGCTCCTCCAGCCCGCGCAGCGCCTCCTTTAACGTAAGGTTGGCGTATGCCCCCTTGTCGGTTATCTCCATAAGCGTCTCGAGGGCGGTGCGTCTTATGCTCATTATTCAAACACCTTGCCGAGCAGCCTATGCCCCAGCAGCGCGGCCCTTGCTTCCATGCGCTTTGCGCCGGGGAACTGAAGCTCTTTTATCTCTATGAGCTTATCCGCCGTGTTCACGAAAAGCCCCTTTTTCGGATCTGCTATCACGCATTCGCCCGCCTTGCCCTCCGCCGGCAGCTCCGTCATGCGGGTGGCCCATATCTTTATGGGCTGGTCTTCCAGCATTGCAAAGGCGGCGGGCCACGGATTCATTCCCCTGACCTGATCGTGTATCCTTTGGGCGGGCCTGTGGAAGTCTATCCTGCCGTCCTCTTTTTTTATCATGCCGCATTTTGTTGCAGCCGCTTCATCCTGCTTTACGGGCTTAAGCTCGCCCCTTTCGAGACGTTCGATGGTCTCCTTTAAAAGCTCCGCGCCCACCGCCGCAAGCCTGTCGAAGAGCTCGCCTGCGGTCTCGTTTTCGCCTATCCCGACCTCGCGCCGCAGCAGCATATCGCCGGTATCCAGGCCCACATCCGTAAGCATTGTGGTGACTCCGGTCGTCTTTTCGCCATTGATTATGCTCCACTGTATAGGTGCGGCGCCCCTGTACTTGGGCAGCAGGCTGCCGTGCACGTTTATGCAGCCATACCTGGGTATGCTGAGGTTCTCTGCCGAAAGTATCTGGCCGAAGGCGGCCGTCACCATTAGCTCCGGCGCAAATACCCTGAGCGCCTCCACTCCCTCCGGGCGGCGTATCTTTTCAAACTGGTACACGGGTATGCCGTGCTTTTCGGCAAGCACCTTGGTGGGGGGCGGCGTGAGCTCGCCCTTCCTGCCCTTGGGCTTATCCGGGTTGGTAAAGAGTGCCAGCTCATGCCCCTGGTCTATAAGCATTTGAAGTGAGGGCACGGCAAAATCCGGCGTCCCGCAAAAGGCTATACGCATCTATTATTCTTCCTCCGTATCGTCCTCGGGCCCCTCTTCGTTGTAGCCCTCCGGCGGGTCGGTAACGAGGCGGGTATATATGAGCCCGTCAAGGTGGTCGTTTTCATGGAGTATGGCGCGGGCAAAAAGCTCCTCGCCCTCATACTCGTAAAGGTCGCCGTTTCGGTCGTATGCCTGTACCTTTACGCGATTCGGGCGCACGACGTAGCCCTGCTTGCCGGGGAAGGACAGACAACCCTCCATTCCCCCCTGCTCGCCGGAGGCTTCGATGATCTTGGGATTGACCATCTCTATGAGTCCATCGCCGCAGTCTATTACGAAAACCCGGCGCAGTATGCCCACCTGAGGGGCTGCGAGGCCCACTCCCTCCGCCTCGTACATGGTCTCTGCCATATCGTCTATAAGGTCGGATAGCTTTTTATCGAACCTTTCCACCGGCCTGCACCTCTTGTAAAGGCACTCCGCGTCGTCCTTGAAAATCTGTCTTATCGCCATATCGTCCTCCGGTTTATACAAAGCTGTTTATACAAAGCTGATGTATATTTCTTAAAACTATATCAGTTTATTATATCCTCCGCACGGCTTATCGCGCAAGAGCGGGAGCGTTTTATATATCTATCCTTCGCCCAAATTTTTAAAACATATCTCCCGGGTTGAGCTCCAGCGAGCTGAAATACTCGCTGCGATGGGCGTTTGCATAGCCGTAGATCGCCTCAATGACCTTGGGGGTGTGCTTTGTGCGGGCGAGCTTCAGCACTATCTGCCGCCGGTATCTTCCGTCTATGCGCTTTATAGGCGCTTCGCCCCATACCATGAACAAAAGCTCCCCTTCCTCCGCCCCCTGGGCCTCAAGCGCCTGAAGTATGGCCTCCTTAAGCCCCGAGGCGAACCTCTCCTCCGCCTCGCACAGCGGCGCCTGATCCTCATGCGCGAACAGCGCCCTCACAAACAGCGCATACGGCGGGAACAGCGCCGCGCGCCGCTGGGCTATCTCGTATTCATAAAAGCCCTTGTAGTCGTGGCGCGAGGCAAGCACCACCGCCGGGTGGTCAGGAGTGTAGGTCTGTATCACTACCCTACCGTTGCCGTTCGCCCTGCCAGCCCTTCCGGCCACCTGTGTAAAAAGCTGGAACGACCGCTCGCAGCTTCGGTAATCCGGTATATGCAGCGAGGCGTCTGCGGCAACGATGCCCACGAGGGATACGTTTGGCATATCCAGCCCCTTGGCTACCATCTGCGTGCCTATGAGCACCTGCGCTTCGCCCTTGGAAAAGCGGGATAGTATGTCATAGTGGGCATTTCTGGTCTGGGTGGTATCCATATCCATACGCAGCGGCTTTACGCCGGGGAAGCTCTCCAAAAGCTGCTCCTCCACCTGCTGCGTGCCCACGCCGAAGAACTTTATGTAGGGCCTTCCGCATTCCGGGCATACCTTGGGCATGCTCATCGTGCGCCCGCAGTAATGGCACTTCATCAGCCTGTCTATCTTATGATAGGTCATGGAAACGTCACAGTTGCCGCACTTGAACACATAGCCGCAGCTCCGGCAGGATACGAAGGTGGAATACCCGCGGCGGTTTATGAAAAGTATCGCCTGCTCCTTCCTGTCAAGGCACTCCTTAAGCTCCTGATAGAGCCGCCCGCTGAATATGCCTGTGTTTCCCGCGGCAAATTCCTGCCGCATATCCACTATATCCACCTTGGGCAGCGGCAGGTCGTTTATGCGCTCCGGCAGCTCAAGGAGGGTATACCTGCCCCGCTTGGCCCTAAAGTAGCTCGTTACGGAGGGCGTGGCGCTTCCCAGCAGCAGTACGCCGCCGTTTAACCTGCACCGCTTCTGGGCTACCTCTATGGCGCTGTATCGGGGCGTCATCTCGGAGGAGTAGGATTGCTCGTGCTCCTCGTCCACCACTATCAGCCGTATATCCTCAAGCGGAGCAAAGACCGCGCTCCTTGCCCCAAGCACTACCCTTGCTTTGCCCAGGCGTATGCGCCGCCATTCGTCATATCGCTCACCCGGCGACAGCCTGCTGTGCAGCACCGCCACCTGCTCGCCGAACCTGCCGCGGAACCTGTCCATGGCCTGAGGGGTAAGGGATATTTCCGGCACCAGCACTATGGCGGAGCCGCCCTCGCCCAGCGCCTTGGCTATGGCCTGCATATATACCTCGGTCTTTCCGCTGCCCGTAACGCCGTGAAGGAGCATGACCCCCTCCCGCTTATCCATAGCCGCGCATATCCTTTCCAATGCGCTTTCCTGGGCCGCCGAAAGGGCCAGCGGCGCTGTACGCGGCGGTATATGCCCGGCATACGGATCCCTATATATCTCCCGCCCCGTTTCCGTTATATAGCCCTTGTCTATAAGCGCCCTTATTGCGGGGGATGCGCCGGGGATAAAGGCACATATATCCGCCGTGCTCATCTCAGCGTTTGATTCCGAAAGAAGGTCGAAAACCTCTTTTTGCCTGGGCGACCTTGGGCTTCCGTCCTTTTTAAGCATGCCCGCCCGTATGAGCTGCACATCTGCGCCGTCTGCGAGCTTCACCGTGCGTACCCGCTTTTCCTTTACCCTTCCTCCCCGGAGCTGTGCGGGTATCATAAGGCGCAGCGCGTCCACCAGCAGGCAGTTGTAGCTCTGCTTTATCCAATAGGCCAGTCGTATCTGCTCGCCGGTCAGCACACTGTACGGCTCCAGCGGGCGTATCACGCTCTTTAGCGGGATATTGCCCTCATAGCTCTCGCTTATCCCCAGCACATAGCCCTCTATAGGCTTATTTCCGCTTCCGAAGGGCACGAGCACCCGCTGGCCGAGGAGGGCCTCCTCCGCCCGGTAGGTAAAGAGCCTGTCTACGCCGCTGTTGGCTATGTCCACTATCACCTGCGCGAACAAATCCTGCCGTCCTTTCACAACTCAAGTTTATTTATTAAAAATTATACCACAAAGCCCCTTATGCCGACATACGCAAAAAGGAGGGCGCTCCCTCCCCTTATACCGTCAGTTTATCTCACCAGCCTGTCCAGCAGCCAATCGGCGATCTCGCGCTTTGTGAGCATGCCGCTGTGCTCCTTGGAGCCGTCTGCGCCGTACAGCGTGATTATGTTGGTGTCGCCGCCAAAGCCCGCGCCCTCCGCCGTAACGTCGTTTGCGGCGATGAAGTCCAACCTTTTGCGCCTGAGCTTTTCTATGGCGTTGTCCTCCACATTATGCGTTTCCGCCGCAAAGCCCATTACCTTTTGGGTTGACTTGAGCGGGGCGACGGTCTTTAATATGTCCCTCGTGGCCTTAAGTTCAAGGGTAAGGCTTTCCCCGCCCTTTTTGATCTTCTCGGCAGAAAACTCAGCGGGGGTAAAGTCGGCAGGGGCCGCCGCCATAATCAGTATGTCGCAGCTTTGGAAGCGCTCGACCACGCTGTCGCAAAGCTCGTCAGATGATACTATATCTATGCGCTTTACCCCGTCCGGGGTTCTGAGGCTCACCGGCCCGCTTATTAGGGTCACCTCCGCGCCCCTTTCTGCCGCGGCCTCGGCTATGGCGTAGCCCATCTTGCCCGATGAGCGGTTGGTAATGTAGCGCACCGGGTCTATGGCCTCCCGCGTGGGGCCGGCGGTCACAAGCACCCGCTTGCCCGCAAGATCCCTCCTTACGCTGAGCCTATCCAATACGGCGCGGACTATATCCTCTACCGCCGCCAGCTTGCCTATGCCCTCGTCCCCGCAGGCTAAACGCCCCGCCGCGGGGGCTATGAACTCGCAGCCCCGCCGCTTCAGTGTCTCTATGTTGGCCTGCGTGGCGGCGTCAAGGTACATATTGGTATTCATGGCAGGGGCTATCATCACGGGGGCGGCAGTGGCCATAACCGTGGTGGTCAGCATATCGTCAGCTATGCCGGAGGCCATCTTGCCTATGAAGTTCGCCGTGGCCGGGGCCACGAGGAAAAGATCTGCCAGCTTTGCAAGCGATATGTGCTCGACCTCGAAATGCCTGTCGCTGTCGAACATATCCTTGACTACCCGGTTGCCGCTTATGGTCTCGAGCGTGAGCGGGGTGATTATCTCCGCACCGGCATGGGTCAGTATCACGTGTACGTCCACGCCGCTTTTGCGAAGGGCGCTTATTATGTCGCACGCCTTATAAGCGGCTATGGAGCCGGTGACGCCCATTACCACATGCTTCATTATCTGCCGTACTCCTCGGGGGTGATTATTTCAAGCTTATCGTTGTAGAGCTCGTCCACCGCCACCGATACCGGCTTGCGGTTATCCAGCTTTTCCGGGTCGTCCTGGAGCTGGCGCGCGCGCTTGGCCACCGTGGTGACCAGCAGATAGCGGCAGCCCGCCTTTGCCTGAAGCTCATTGAGGGGAGGATAGTTCATCATAGCGGTTTATTCTCCTTTAAGAATATTGATCAGCTTGGGATTGTTGGATACGTGCAGCCTTTCGGCGACAATTATGCTCTCGGTATCCCTCACAGCCTTGTCCAGGCTGTCGTTTACTACTACATAGTCGTATTCACTCACCTTGGCCATCTCCTTCACGGCCTCGGCAAAGCGGCGCTCTACCGCCTCTTTTGTTTCGGTGCCGCGGCCTATGAGGCGCTTTTTCAGCGCCTCCATGCTCGGTGGGGCTATGAATATCATTACCGCGTTTGGGCAGCGCTTTTTGACCTTGAGCGCGCCCTTTACGTCTATTTCCAATATTACGTCGTTGCCCTTCGCCATCTGCTCCGCCACGTATGCCTTGGGCGTGCCGTAATGGTTCTTGCCGAACACGCACATGTACTCCAAAAACTCGTCGCGCTCTATCATGGCCTGGAACTGCTCCTCCGAGCGGAAGAAGTAGTTCACGCCCTCTACCTCGCCGGGACGGGGCGCGCGGGTGGTCACAGACACGGAGAGCTTTATCTCCCTGCGCCTTTCCAGCAGCTTTTTACATATAGTGCCCTTGCCTACGCCGGAAGGGCCGGAAATCACAAACAAAAGTCCTTTTTTATCGTTATCCATTAGCTTTCTCCCCGATACTCTACTCTTCGCTTTCGGCGTTTATTCTTCCGGCTACGGTCTCAGGCTGAAGCGCGGAGAGCACCACGTGCATGCTGTCCATAACTATTACCGCCCGCGTGCGCCTTCCGTGGGAAGCGTCCACAAGGCGGTTCTTTTCGCGCGCCTCCTGTATTATGCGCTTTGCCGGCGCGCTGTCGGGCGAGGTTATGGATATTACCCGCCCCGCGGATATGATGTTGCCGAAGCCTATGTTTACGAGTTTTACAGACATATTGCACCTATTCTATATTCTGCACCTGTTCGCGTATCTTTTCTATCTCGCCCTTGCCCGCGATGACGAGATTGACTATATCGCCGTCGTTGGCCTTGGAGCCTATGGTGTTGAACTCGCGGTTCATTTCCTGCACTATGAAGTCCAGCTTCCTGCCCGAAGGCTCGGCGCTGTCCAGCATAGCCCGAAACTGCGTCACATGGCTGGCAAGCCGTACTATCTCTTCATCTATGCCGGCCTTATCCGCAAACAGCGCGACCTCTGTGGCCAGCCTTGCCCGGTCCACGTCCACGCCGCACAGCATCTTCTCTATGCGCTCCGTGAGCTTTGCCCTGTACTCCTCCACTACCTCAGGGGCGCGCTTGGCTATTTTATTCTTTACGTCCTCCACCGTGCGGGACTTTTCATAAAGATCGTCATACAGCTTTGCGCCTTCCCTTGCGCGCATGGCCTTGAGCTCGGCGCAGGCCATGCGGCAGGCCTCCGCCGTTATGGCGCATACCGCGTCGCGGTCCTCGTCCGCCTCTACTATCTCGGTAACGTCGGACAGCCTGAGCGCGGCTGACAATCCCACGTCGTCGCGAAGGGAGAATTCCTCCGCAGCGGCCCTTGCGGCCTTCAGGTACTCCCCGAGGAGGTGGGTATCCACGTTTACCTGCCGCGAGTCGTCCCGATTGTTCTTATAGAACACGAACACGTCCACGTGCCCGCGGCTGAGCTCGCCGCCCAGCACCCCCCGTATGGTATCCTCCACAAAGCCTATGGCTCTGGGCATCCTGAACCCTATATCCAGATATCTGTGGTTTACGCTCTTAAGCTCCACCGTTATCTCGCGCCCGTCCCTCTCGGCGCACGCGCGGCCGAAGCCGGTCATACTGTTTATCAATTTATACCTCCCGCTGCAAAAAGCCTCCAAAGAATACGGAATGCTGCAACTTTTTAATTATAGCACCTTTTGATCCCCAAACAAATATTTTTTCGCAAAAGCCTTATATGACCTTATACAGCTCGTCCGCCTCCGGGGGCGATATCTCCGTCCCGTTGGCGGTGCTTACCCCGGCCTCCACCGCCTTGCCTATCACCGCGGCGGGCACGCCTATGGAGGCCAAGCCCTTCACCATGCCCTCGCCGTCCTCGCAGGCGATGAGCATGCTGCCGCTGGATATGAGCCTATACGGGTCTATGCCCAGCTTTTTACACATCTTCTGGGTTATGGGATGCATTGGCACCCTTTCTGGATACAGCACCAGGCCGCAGCCGGAGGCCTCCGCCATCTCCCACGCGGCGCCGAACACGCCGCCTTCGGTTATGTCATGCATGGCTGTCGCGCCGTGCTCCGCGGCGTAAAGCCCCTCCTTGACCACGCTTATCATGGACATAAAGCCACGGGCCTCCTCCAGCTCCGCCTCCGTAAGGCCGGTGCGCTGGGCGGCGTCTGCGGCTATGACCGCCGTTCCCTCTATGCACGCCATCTTCGTCATTATGATATCCTGGCCCGCCCTCATTCCGGCGGGGGTTATGATGCCGTTTTTGCCCGCCCGTGCTATCACGGCGGCGCAGGTGACATAGCGGTTCACCGAGGCCGTAACCTCGGTGTGCCCGCCTATTATCTCTATATTGGCAAGCTCCGCGGCCTCGGCAAGCTCCCGCGCTATGTTCTCCACCTCTTCCTCAGTGCCATGGGGCGGTATGAGCAGCGTAACCAGCAAGCCTATGGGCTCCGCGCCCGCCGCCGCCGCGTCGTTGCAGCTTACGTGGACCGTAAGGCTGCCTATTTTCTTGTCGGCGGCGGTTATTGGGTCGGTGGACAGCACGGCTATCCTGCCTCCAAGGTCTACCGCCGCACAGTCCACCCCAACATGGGGGGAGCAGACCACTTCTTTTCTCGTATGCCCGAATTTGCTGAGTATCAGGCTGTCCAGTTTATCGTTGCTCAGCTTTCCAAGCTTCATCTTTTTGTTTCTCCGATCAGTTCAAAAAATTCCTGTTCGTTCAGCACCCTTACCCCAAGCTCCCGCGCCTTGGCGAGCTTGCTGCCTGCGCTCTCGCCTGCGAGGAGGTAATCCGTCTTTTTGCTGACGCTGCCCGCGGCCTTGCCGCCGAGCGATTCTATAAGCGCCTCCGCCTGCCTCCTGTCCAGCTTTTCCAGGGTACCGGTCACCACTACGGTCTTGCCGCTTATGGGGCTTTCCCGAAGCGCCTCCTCCGGCCGCGGCCTTACGCCGTGGGCGAGCAGCCTGTCCACCTGGGCGGCTATCGATGGATCCGCGAAGAAATCCACTATGCTGTGCGCCACCACCTCGCCCACATCCGGCACCTCAGTAAGCTGCTCCGCCCTGGCACTTCTCAGCGCCTCTATCGTGCCGAAGCGCCGCGCCAAGTCCTTCGCCGTCTTTACGCCCACGTTGGGTATGCCTATGGCGAATATGAACGCGCCCAGGGTGCAGTCCTTGCTGCGCTCGATGGCGGCCATAAGGTTGTTTATCCTGCGCTCGCCGAAGCCCTGCAGCCCGATGTAATCCTGCGGCCCAAGGTCGTAAAGATCGGGTATGCTCTTCAGCTTGAGCTCCTCCACGAATAGCGCCGCCGTCTTTTCAGAAAAGGTGTCAATATCCATGGCGTCCCTTGATGCGTAATGGGCCAGCCTTCCCGCTATCTGCGGCGCGCAGGAGAGGGAGTTGGTGCAATAGAGGTGCGCGCCCCTGCTCTCGACGTGCGCCCCGCACGCCGGGCATACGGTTGGCCTTTCCACCTGCCGCTCCGGCACGTCGCCCTCCACCGCCGAAAGTATCTCCGGTATAACGTCGTTGCTGCGGCGTATGAACACCCTTGAGCCTATGCCCACCCTTTTGCGCCGTATATCGTCGAAGTTATTGAGCGTGGCGTGGCGTATTGTGGCGCCGGCAAGCTCCACCGGGTCAAAGCTCGCCCTCGGCGTGAGCTTTCCCGTGCGCCCCACCTCCCAGGTTATTTCCCTAATGGTAGTGGTGGTCTCCTCCGCGGCGAACTTGAAGGCCATGGCCCAGCGGGGGAACTTCTCCGTAGCGCCCAGCGCCTCCCGGGTGGCGAAGTCCCTGACCTTGACCACCATTCCGTCTATCAGGAAGTCCAGATGGGGGCGCGACTCCTCCGCTTTATCTATCTCGTCGCAGACGGTTTCGATGTCGTCGCAGAACACCAGATAGTCGCTTACGGTAAAGCCGTTTTCCCGAAGGAACTCCAGCATCTCGTCCTGTGTTTTAAGCTCCTTGCCCTCTATGTAGCCCACGTTGTAGCAGTAGCAGTCGAGCCTGCGCTTTGCGGTGATCCTCGGATCCAGATTGCGCAAAGCCCCCGCCGCCGCGTTTCTGGCGTTTTTCAGCTTTTCGTCGCCGGTCTTATTTATCTCGTCCAACACCGACAGCTTCATATAGCATTCGCCCTGCACCTCCATCTTGCCCTTGAAGGGTATGGTGAGGGGGACCGTGCGTATGGTCCTTATCTGCGGGGTTATGTCCTCGCCAACTATGCCGTTGCCCCGCGTCGCACCGGTCACGAGCCTGCCGCCCTCGTATGTAAGATTTACCGTAAGGCCGTCGAACTTATATTCCAGGGCGTATTTGACCTTCGGAAGCTGCTGCGCCTCCGCCAGCCGCTCCACCCTCCTGCCCCAGTCAATAAGCTCCTCCCGTGTACGTACCTTGTCGAGGCTCCACAGCCTGCGTATGTGGGTATGGGGCTCAAAGCATGGCAGCGGGTCGCCGCCTACGCGCTGGGTGGGGGAGTCCGGCATTATTATGCCCGACTGCTCCTCAAGGCGCAGTAGCTCGTCATAAAGCTCGTCGTACTCCTTGTCGCTTATCCTTGGCGCGTCCAATACATAGTACGCCTTGGCGTATTCGTTGAGCTTATCCACAAGCTCCCTTATGCGCTGCTCCATTTCCCGCGTTTTCCTTTCAGGTGATGTTCTGTTATTATTCTGCCGGCTTTATGGGCGCGTATGCCGCCGCAAAGCGCTTTACCCCGGCCGCCCCAAAATCTATCGACACCAGCATGGAGCTTCCGGAGCCGGATATCTCCGTCACCGTGCCCACGCCGAATTTGTCGTGCTGCACCCTTTGATACCTTTCAAAGGTCTTGGCCGCCGGCGCCGCCGCGGGCTTTACGTCCCGCGTCCCGTCGCCGAGGGCGTGGGTATCCATGGCATAGCGGTGGAAGTTCTTGCGTTGCCCCTTCGCGTGCTCCGTCTGCTCCTTTGTCTCCGGCTGCTTTACCGGGTTGTCGGATACGGTAAGCTCAGGCGGTATCTCCTCGATAAAGCGGGACTTGCGGTTGAATGACTCGCTGCCGAATATGTTGCGCTGCCGCGCGCTGATAAGGTACAGCTTCTGCCTGGCGCGGGTCATGCCGACATAGCACAGCCTCCGCTCCTCCTCCATGGCGTGGCTGGACATATCGTTTCTCGCCCGCGAGGTGGGGAATATGTTCTCCTCCATGCCTATCATAAACACTACCGGGAATTCCAATCCCTTCGCGCTGTGCAGCGTCATAAGGGCCACCGCGCCGTTTTCCTCGTTCATGGCGTCTATATCGGATACTAAGGAGACATTTTCCAAAAATGCCCTGAGCGCATCCTCGCCCTCCGGCAGATCCTTCTCTATCTCCTTTATATTGCCTATGAGCTCGCGGAGGTTATCCATGCGGGATTCCACATCGCCCCGCTTATCCTCGGCCTTTAGGTGGGTCTCATACTCCAGCGCGTTTATCATGCCCCATGTAAAATCCGAAAGGGGCATGGTGCGGCTCAGGGCTATAAATTCGCCCATGGTATCCGCAAAGGGCTTTATCTTCTTCATGGCCCGGGGGTCTATGTTCTCGCTGGTAAGGGCTGTCACCAGCATGGACTTGCCCTCCTTCTCCGCCGCGCGGGAAAGCTCTGCTATGGAAGCGTCGCCTATGCTGCGCTTGGGCACGTTGATTATGCGCTTTAGGGCAATATCGTCAAAGGGGTTGTATATAAGGCGGAGATACGCCATTATGTCCTTTATCTCCTTGCGCTCATAGAAGCGCTGCCCGCCGTATACCTTGTTGGGTATGCCGTAATTCACCATGGTGGTCTCGGGTATGCGGCTCTGGGCGTTCATCCTGTACAGCACGGCGAAATCACCGTAATTCATGCCGTTCCGCACACCCTCCATTATCTTGCGGCAGACGAAATGGGCCTCGTCCCGCTCGCTGTCGGCGGCGAAGGTCTCTATCTTGTCTCCCCTTCCGTTATCCGTCCAGAGCTTTTTGCTCTTCCGGCCCCGGTTATTCTCTATTACGGCGTTTGCCGCGTCCAGTATGTTCGACGTCGAGCGGTAATTCTGTTCAAGGCGTATCACCCTTGCGCCGGGGAAATCCTTTTCAAAATCCAGTATGTTGCGTATATCCGCCCCGCGCCAGCCGTATATGCTCTGGTCGTCATCGCCCACTACGCAGATATTGCCGTGCTCGCGGGCCAGCAGCTCGACTATATGATACTGCATAACGTTGGTATCCTGATACTCGTCCACGAGTATATACCTGAACCTGCCGCGATATTTCTGCAACACCTCGGGGCAGCTCTGGAACAGCTCAAGCGTTTTTCCAAGCAGGTCGTCAAAATCCAGCGCGTTGTATTCCTTAAGGCTGCGCTGGTATTCCCTGAAAACCTTTAGCACCGACTCGTCCAGATATGGGTCGCCCATTAGGAACCTCTCCGGATCGGTGGACTTGTTCTTGGCCTCGCTTATGTGCTCCTTTATCTGCCGCTTGGTCAGCTCCTTGTCGTTTACGCCGAGGCGCTTCATTATGGCGGCTATGAGCGAGGTCTGGTCGTCATCGTCGTATATGACAAAGCCGCGGTCCCTGCCTATCTTGTCTATGTCACTCCTTAGTATCCTCGTGCAGCAGGAATGGAAGGTGGATACCCACATATCCTGCACGCCGCCGCCCAGCAGGGCCTCGGTGCGCTCCCGCATCTCCCTCGCCGCCTTGTTGGTGAAGGTGAGCGCCAGTATGTTCCATGGAGGCACGCCGTGCTCGACGAGATTCGCTATGCGGTATGTAAGGGCGCGGGTCTTGCCGGAGCCCGCCCCCGCAAGTATGAGCAGCGGGCCGTCCAGCGTTTCCACCGCCTGCCGCTGCTCTTTGTTAAGTGTTGAAAGATCCATTTTACTCTCCGTTTCCGGTAAGCCGCATTATATCAAAAAGGCGGTACTGCATATTTTTACATATACATTTTACCACAAATCCCGCGCAATAAAAAGCAGATAATAATCCTTGCCGCATTTAGGGCATATAAAATCCCCCAATCCTCAATACGGCGCGCTCCGCGCCGTATTGCAAACAGGGGGAAGCTCATCTATCGCGTTGCTTCTGCGCTTTAAATTCAGTCCTCGCCCTTCTCCTTTGAGAAGCTTATGCACTTATCGGGATCGTCCCCCCATAGGCGCTCCATGTTGTAGAACTCCCTCTCCTCCGGATAGAATATATGCACCAGTATATGCCCGAAGTCCAGCACTATCCAGCGCGCCTCGCCATAGCCCTCCTTGCGCAGCACCGTAAGGCCCATATCGGCGGCCTTATCCTCTATCTCGTCGCAAAGGGTGCGCACCTGCGTCGTAGCGCGCCCCGAGCATACCACGAACCATTCGGCTATTATGGTCTTGTCCGCGACGTTAAGCGCACGTATATCCAGCGCCTTTTTGTCGTACAGCAGCTCGCATATTTTCAGTACCTGTTCTTTTGTATCAGTCATCATTTCCCTCCAAGCCTTTTTTTATCTCGTTCAGTGCGATATACGTTTCGGGGGTTATCTTCCCCCCCTTTTCATTTTCGACGTGGTATATCGCGTGCTCTATGCAGCGCGCCATGCCGCGATCCAAGCTCTCATCCGCCTGGCGGCGTATATCCTCCACGCCGTCGTATATCCTTCCCTGTTCTATTTTATCCGCAAGGTACACTATCTTGTCAAGTGCCGTCATACGGCTTTTGCAGGTGGTGTGGCAGCTTATGGCGGAAAGCACCTCTTCATCCGCCACGCCGAACACCCGCCTTGCCCTCTCTGCGCCGAGAGGGCCGTGTATTATGGGCTGCGCCATTCCCGATACGTCCAAGCCATACTCGCCCGCCAATTCGTACTGCTTTTCGGGCGTCAGCTTGGCGCAGTCGTGCAGCAGCCCCGCAAGGGCGGCCTTTTTGCTGTCCGCGCCGTATTTGTCCGCCAGCTCTATGGACTTCATCATCACCCGCATGGTATGGGCGTAGCGGGAGGGCTTAAGGTCGGCCTTCAGCCTTTGTCGAATCTTATCCGTATCCTCCGGGAAATAAATCCCGTTTTGATATATGTACTCCGCCGCCTCATAAGGCATAAGCTCCGTTACGGGGCGCCAGCCCTTGATCCTTTCGCGTATATCCGTGGAGGATATGTCCGGCCCGGTTATGCCGGAAGGATACACCCTTGCGCCGTAATCGGCCTCCAGCGTTCTCGCCTTTTCCTCCATCGCCGCCTCGCCGCCGGAGCCCGGCCTGCCCGCCGCTATGAACTCCGCCCGTCTGAAAAGCTCCGGTGCGTTGTACCATGTGTCGATGCCAAGAAGCATATCCGCGCCCACTATGAAAAAGATGCGGTCGTCAGGATACATTTCGTGCAGTATCTTCAGCGTATCAACGGAATAGCTCTTGCCCCGGCGCTTAAGCTCAAGGTCGCAGGGCTCAAGGCCCTCCCGCCCAGCGAGGGCGATCCTCGCCATCTCATACCTAAGCTCCGCCCTTGCCATGTCCGCGCTTTTTTTATGCGGCGGGTCGTTAGCTACCATGAAAAGCACCCTGTCGAGGCCGTATTTTTCCCGCACCCTCGCGGCTATTTCTATATGTCCGTCGTGTATGGGGTTGAAGCTCCCGCCAAACATGGCTGTACGCATCGCATTATCACCTTTCAAAAAAACAAGATCGACAAAAGAATTATACACCGGTTTTGCCGCCGTGTATAGCTTGGCCGCCCATAAGGAATAATAACTCCAAAGAGCGAGGTGTATTTTATTATGAAGCAGAATAAGCAGCTCATACGCTGCCTTAAAAAGAAGTTATACGGCGGCAGGGGGCTTTTTTCGCGCATCGCAGACTATATAGCGCTGCGCGCGATAGTGTTCATGGCGTGCTATATGTGGTTTTCGGCCATGGTCGCCAACGGCGTGGCCAAGGCGATGCTGAGCCTCGCCGCCACCGGCTTTATATCGGTAGGGCTGGATCTTATAAGCAGCCTTCGCCTCGATTCCCTCATACGCGCAGAGCGCAGGCGGGTATCCGCCGCGGCGCTTAACGCAAGGCTCCTGCTCATGGGGGACGACCAGCGGAGCAGGCTGATCGCCGAGCATATATCAAGGGAGGGGAAGCGATCGGACAGGCTTATATGCTCCGTCCACCGCTCCGAAGGCCCTACCCCGGACGACATATTAAAGGCGGCCCGCGCCGCCCGCAAGCGCGGCCTGAGCAAGGTCTCCTTATATTACGGCGGGCCGCTGCAGGGCAGCGCCAAGGCCACGGCCTCCGCCTGCCCGGATATCACCTTTACGCTGACGCCCCTCAGCTCCCTGCTCACCAAGGAGCAGCTAAAGGAGCTTTCCCTTTCCGCATCTGAGGCGGACGCCGCCATACTCGCGGAATTTGAGCGCGAGCGCATAAACAAAAAAGCCGCCCGCACTTCGGTATTCGCAGCGGGGCGGTTTAAAAGCTACATGATAGCCGCGGCCTGCCTTACCGGGCTTTCCTTCTTTGTGGATAACGCCCTTTATTACAGGCTCATGGCTGCGGCCTGCCTCTGCTTTGGCGCTGCGTCGTGGTGGCTCGGCACGGCGGGCGCAGAGGCGTAGGGCTATATCTCTATCTTAGGGTTTTCCCTGCTGGGCCTGTAAAGCACCAGCTTTTTTCCTATGCACTGCACCGGCTCGGCGCCCAGCGCCGAGCAAAGCTGATCCGACGCCTCCCGGGCGGTTACGTCCGCCGTTTCCAGTATGCTTATCTTGATAAGCTCCCTCGTCTCCAGCGCCCCGTCTATCTGCTCTATGAAGTTGTCGTTTATGTTGCCCTTGCCTATCTGAAAGATCGGCGCAAGGGTATTAGCCATGGATCTGAGGTTAGCCCTCTGCTTGCTGCTGAGCATTATTCGTTCTCTCCCGTAACGTTATTTTATTCAATAAAGTCAAATTCCCATTCGCCCATGCGTATGGTGCTGTCGTCCGTGGCGCCCTTTTCGCGCAGGGCGTCTATTATGCCCTCTTTTATGAGGAACTGCTGGAAGCGGCGCATGGATTCGTCGTCCTCGGCATACGTGGTATCCAGAAGATAGTCTATGGTGCCGCCGGTAAGGGTGAACACCCCGTCGTCGCCCACGGTTATCTCATAGCCCGGCTCGTATTTATAGCTTTCCACCAACTCGTCCTCGTCGTATTCGAGGGGTTTGGGCAGGGTGGCGAGCGTCCTCACTATCTCGTCCAGCAGCGCGTCAAAGCCGGACACCGTCGCCGCGGATACCGGGAATATCTTGACGGGTGCGTCGCCAAGCTCCATCTTGAACAGCTCGAGGTTGTCCTCCGCGCCGGTTATGTCCATCTTGTTCGCGGCGATTATCTGCGGCAGCCGCCCGAGGGCTTCGCTGAATTTGGCAAGCTCTGCGTTGATCTGCCTGTAATCCTCCATGGGATCCCTTCCCTCGCAGCCGGACATATCTATCACGTGGACCAGCATTCTGGTGCGCTCGATGTGCCTGAGAAAGTCGTGGCCCAGGCCCGCGCCCTCCGCCGCCCCCTCTATGAGCCCCGGTATATCCGCCAATACGAAGCTCTGGTCATAGCGCTTCACGACGCCGAGATTGGGGGTGAGTGTGGTGAAGTGGTAGTTGGCTATCTTGGGCTTGGCGCTGGTTAGCACGGAAAGTATTGTGCTCTTGCCCACGTTTGGCAGCCCCACAAGGCCCACGTCCGCTATGGTCTTTAGCTCCAACTCCACCTCGTGCTCGGCGGTCTTCTGGCCGGGCTGCGCAAACTTTGGGGCCTGCCGGGTGGGCGTTGCGAACCTGGCGTTTCCCCTGCCGCCCCTACCGCCGTGGAGGACTATGCGCTCGCGGTCCGGCCTGTTCATGTCAGCCACTATCTTGCCCGTCTCCACCTCTCTTACAAGGGTACCTACGGGTACCTTTATTATCACGTCCTTACCGTTTTTGCCGCGGGACATTTTAGCCTTGCCGTTCTCGCCCCGCTCCGCCCTGAAGTGGCGGGCAAAGCGGAAGTCCAGCAGCGTGCTCATGTTTGGGTCGGCGAGGAATATTATGCTTCCGCCCCGCCCTCCGTCGCCGCCGTCCGGGCCGCCCTGTGCCACGTATTTTTCGCGGTGGAAGCTGGAGCAGCCGTCGCCGCCGTCCCCCGCCTTTATGAATATCCTCGCTTTATCTACGAACTGCATACCGTTCCCCTTCGATTTTTTCTCTACCTTATATCGTTATCCAAATATGCCTTACAGTACTCCCTTACGGAGCAGGCCTCGCATTTGGGCTTTCTCGCCGAGCATACCTGCCTGCCGTGGTATATTATCCAATGATGGGCCCTTGACCAGTCCTCCCTGGGTATGTTTTCCATGAGCTGCCTTTCCGTCTCGCCCACGTCCTTCGCTTCCGCAAGGCCTATGCGGTTCGACACCCTGAAAACATGGGTATCCACCGCTATGGCGGGCACGCCGAAGGCGTTAGACGCCACCACGTTCGCGGTCTTTCGCCCTACCCCGGGCAGCCCCATGAGCACATCCCGGTCCTTCGGCACCTCGTCGTTGTACTGCTCGTGTATTATCCTTGCCGCAGCTATGAGGTTCCTGGCCTTGGTGTTGAACAGGCCGCAGCCGCGTATGTAGGATATTACCTCCTCCTCGGTGGCGTCAGCAAGCTTTTGCGGAGTTCCCAGCGCCGGAAACAGCTTTTCTGTAACCATGTTCACCCGCTTATCCGTGCACTGGGCTGAGAGCATGGTGGCGACCAGCAGCTCAAAGGGGTTGGTAAAGTCCAACTGGGGCCTGGCGTCGGGATACGCCGCCCCAAGCGCCGCCAGCGCGTTTTTTATGCGCTGCTTTTTCGCCCTTGCGCTCTCCTTCATACCTGTTCCCCGTCCTTCCGTTATATCCTTCGCCCCTTGCGGCGGCTATAACATTTTACAACATAACCTGCGCTTTTTCCAGATGTTATTGTCCGCCGCCCCTGTCCGCTTCACAGTAGCCCTTTACGAAATCCATAAATAATTTAAGCGCGGGCGCGTTCCCGCCGTTTTCCGGCAGCGCAAGCCCCAGCACCCTGTGGTATTCCGGCTCGAAGGGCCTTAGCACTATTCCCTCCGGCCTTCTGGACAGCACCAGCTCCGGCGCTATGGATACGCCCAGCCCCTTGGCTATCATGGATTGTATGGCCTCGTCCCCCCGCACCCGGAATCTGACGTTTGGCTTGAGCCCCTCGCTGTTAAGCACACGGTTCGCGTCCTCGTCCGAGCCCTGATGCTGCAATATAAAGGGATACTGCACAAGCTCGGCGGGCTTTACCGCTTCCCTCCTCGCCAAGGGGTGGCCCTCCGGCAATACGGCATATATGACGTCATTAAACAATGGCGTAAAGCGAAGCTCCTCCGGCACGGGCAGTGACATGAAGGCGATATCTATCTTGCCCTGATCCAGCCAGCGGCATATTTCACCGTGCTCGCCCACGTACAGTTGAAGCTCTATGCCGGGATACCTTTCCGAAAATTCCGCCATTATGCTCGGCAGAAGATGTATGGACAGGCTGAAGAAGCAGCCTATGCGAACCGTACCCACGTCCGCGCCGTGTATGCGGTTCACCTCCTCCTTTAGCTTTTCCTCGCCGTTGACTATCTGGCGAAGGTATACCATCAGCTTCTCCGCCTCCGGGGTGGGCGTCACGCCGCTCTTGCCCCGTATCAGCAGCGGGAAGCCGAACTCGTTTTCCAGCGAAAGTATCATGTGGCTGATGCCGGGCTGGGTATAGTTGAGCTTTTCGGCAGCCTTTGTAAGGCTCCCCAGATCTATCGTTTCCACAAGTGCTTTGTACTTCTTCAGGCTCATAATGACCTCATTCCACATCTGAATGTATCGCATTACAAACATTCAGTTTTATTATGACGGATTTAATTGTATAATAATTAACGCAAATATGCAACTCTTCTAATTGTATTTAAGGCTTTTTTAGGAGCATTTGCAATATTACCGTATTTTCGGAGGATGATCCAAATGAAACAGCCACTGATAACCAACATACAGCGCTACTCCATACACGATGGGGACGGCATACGCACCACGGTCTTTTTTAAGGGCTGCAATATGGCCTGCCGCTGGTGCCACAACCCTGAGACGCAGGATTTTTCCGCCGAGCCCATGCGCAACCCGGACCGCTGCTCCGGCTGCGGCAGGTGCATAGAGCTTTGCCCCGAGCACGCCATAGCCTTAAACGCCGAGGGCGTATCCGTCACCGACCGCGATAAGTGCGTCCGCTGCGGCGAATGCGTTGACGAGTGCTACAACGAGGCCCGCACCATATCCGGCAGGGCATACGGCATACCCGAGCTTATCAAGCTGCTGGAAAAGGACAAGATGTACTGGGAGGAATCCGGCGGCGGGATCACCCTCTCCGGCGGCGAGGTGATGGCCCAGGATATGGATTACGTCATAGAGCTTGCAAGGCGGCTCCACGGCAAGGGCTATTCCGTATACGTCGATACCTGCGGCTTTGCACCTTATGAGAACTACGAGAGGATACTGCCCTATACCGACGTTTTCCTCTACGACATAAAGGCCATAGACGACGACGTGCATAAGGCGAACACCCGCGTCAGCAACAGGCTCATACTGGATAACCTCATAAAGCTCGGCAGGGCCGGCGCAAGGATATATATCCGCATGCCGCTCATAGCCGGCCTTAACGACTCTAAAGAGGATATGCTCAAGGTCATAGCCTTCCTCCGCGACAACGGCATACCCGTGCTCCAGATCAACCTCCTGCCCTATCACGAGTTAGGTCAGGATAAGTTAGAAAAGCTGGGCAAGGAGAGGCACGACTACGGCTTCAACCCGCCTTCAAAGCAGCACCTGGACGAGCTGGTGCGGCTATTTAACCAAAATGGATACAGCAATACAAAAATAGGAGGATGAACCATGGAAGAACGCGGAATGAACGAAAGAGTCAGGATGCTGCGTAAGCAGAGCCTCGAGACTCAGCCCCACATCTACATGGAGCGCGCAAAGCTCATGACAGAGGCCTATAAGCTTTACGATGGTTCCATGTCCGTACCCGAAATGAGAGCCACCGCCCTCAAATATTATTTCCAGCACAAGACCATAGAGATCGCGGACGGCGAGCTCATAGTGGGCGAAAAGGGCGACACCGCCCAGGCCTCCCCCACCTTCCCGGAGCTTTGCTGCCATACGCTTCAGGACATGCACGTCATGAACGACCGCGAGCTCATCAACTTCTCCGTCACCGATGAGGACCTCAAGCTTCAGGAGGAAGTTATAATCCCCTACTGGGAGCACCGCAGCACCCGCCACAAGATACTCGAGTCCATGACCCCCGAATGGAAGCTGGCATACGAGTCCGGCATATTCACCGAATTCATGGAGCAGCGCGGCCCCGGCCATACCGTAGGCTCCCGCAAGATATTCGAAAAGGGCTTCCTCGACTACAAAAAGGACATCGAGGACGCCATAGCCAAGCTGGACTTCCTCAACGACAAAGAAGCATACGAAAAGCGCTGCCAGCTCAACGCAATGGCCATAGACTGCGACGCTATCATAATCCTCGCCAACCGCTATGCCGACCTGGCCGAGGAGCTGGCCGCAAAGGGGACCGATGAAAAGCGCAAGGCGGAGCTCGTCCAGATAGCGGAAAACTGCCGCTGGGTGCCCGCCCATAAGCCCAGGACCTTCTGGCAGGCGATACAGCAGTACTGGTTCGTGCATATAGGCGTTACCAGCGAACTCAATCCCTGGGACGCTTACTCTCCTGGCCGTCTGGATCAACACCTTAATCCCTTCTATGTAGACGATGTGGAGAACGGCCGCATTGACCGCGACGGCGCATTGGAGCTTCTCGAGTGCCTGTGGGTCAAGTTCAACAACCAGCCCGCGCCTCCCAAGGTGGGCATCACCCTAAAGGAGAGCAGCACCTATACGGACTTTGCCAACATCAATACCGGCGGCATAACCGAGGACGGCAAGGACGGCGTAAACGAGGTCAGCTACATGATACTGGACTGCATGGACGAGATGAAGCTGCTCCAGCCCTCCAGCAATGTGCAGATAAGCCGCAAGACCCCCCGCAAGTTCCTCAAGCGTGCCTGCGAGATATCCCGCAAGGGCTGGGGCCAGCCCGCCTTCTACAACACCGAGGCGATAGTATCTGAGCTTATGAACGCCGGAAAGTCCTTGGACGACGCGCGCATGGGCGGCACCTCCGGCTGCGTGGAGACCGGCGCCTTCGGCAACGAGGCCTACATACTCCAGGGCTACTTCAACCTGCCCAAGATACTCGAGCTGACGCTGTACGACGGCTACGATCACGTGGGCGGCCATCAGCTTGGCCTGCACACCGGCCTTGCCAAGGACTTCCACAGCTATGAGGAGTTCTTCGAGGCCTACAAGAAGCAGATAAAGTACTTCGCGGATATCAAGATCGCCGGCAGCAACGTTATAGAGCAGATATTCGCCCAGTATATGCCCGCCCCCTTCCTCTCCATACTTACCAACGACTGCATAAAGAAGGGCAAGGACTACAACGCGGGCGGCGCAAGGTACAACACCAACTACATACAGGGCGTGGGCATAGGCACCATAACCGACAGCCTCGCCGCCATAAAGTACAACTGCTTCGACCATAATAACTTCACCATGGAGGAGCTGGTGGAGGCGCTGGATCACAACTTTGAGGGGTATGACCGCATCTATCACCTCGTCACCCACAAGACGCCCAAATACGGCAACGACGACGACTATGCGGACGATATCATGAAGGATATCTTCACCTACTACCGCGACTGCGTGACCGGCAGGCCCAACACCAAGGGCGGCTACTACCGCATCAACATGCTGCCCACCACCTGCCACGTATACTTCGGCGAGGTCATGAACGCCTCCCCCAACGGCCGCCTTGCGCACAAGCCTGTATCCGAGGGAATATCCCCCGAGAAGGGCGCGGACGTCTTCGGCCCCACCGGCGTTATCAACTCCTGCGCCAAGATGGATCAGCTTTCCACGGGCGGCACGCTGCTCAACCAGAAGTTCACCCCCTCCGTGCTTGCGGGCGATACCGGGCTCGACCAGTTTGCCAACCTCATCCGCGCCTACTTCAACATGGACGGCCACCACATCCAGTTCAACGTCATCGATCGCAAGACGCTGCTGGCTGCACAGGCCAATCCTGAGGAGTACAAAGACCTCATAGTCCGCGTGGCGGGTTACAGCGACCACTTCCGCAACCTGAGCAAGGAGCTTCAGGACGAGATAATCAACCGCACCGAGCAGAGCTTCGACGATTACAGCGACGCCGACTCCGAGTATCCCAAGAACGGCTGCGGCTGCTAAGCACATGCACTACTTTAGGGGGGCTATGCCCCCCATTGTGCTTTTTACACTATCGTTTATTATTAAATTAACTAAAATATTCAGGAGGACATCATTATGAAGATTGGTTTTCTCGGCGCAGGCGCGATGGGCGGCGCGATACTTTCAGGGGCGATGAACGCCGGCGTGCTCGACCCGAAGCAGGTCTATATATCCGACATGTCGGATAAGATAAAGGAAAAATACGCCGCCCTCGGCTGCAATATTACAGCCGACAACGAGGAGCTGGGCCATGCGGCGGATATAGTCATAGTCGCAGTCAAGCCGCAGTACGCAGCCCCCGCCCTGGAGGGCTTCAAGAACAGCATGGACGGCAAGGCGGTCATCTCAATAATGGCCGGCGTCACCACCGAACGCCTCCGCAAGATGATAGCGGGCAATATCCGCGTGCTTCGCACCATGCCCAATACCCCCGCCCTGGTAAATGCCGGCGCATTCGCCCTGTGCAACGAGACCGACCTCACCGCCGAGGAGAAGGCCTTCGCTGAAAAGCTCTTCGGCTCCATAGGCATCGTCGAGTGGATGAACGAGCACCTCATAGACACGGCCTGCGGGCTCTCCGGCTCCGGCCCCGCCTTCGTCGCGGAGTTCATAGAGGCGCTGGGCGACGGCGGCGTACTTGAGGGGCTTCCCCGCGCCACCGCTTACCGTCTTGCCGCCCAGACCGTAATGGGTACCGCCAAGATGATACTTGAGACCGGTATGCACCCCGCGCAGCTTAAGGACATGGTATCCTCCCCCGGCGGCACCACCATCACCGGCTGTCAGGTATTGGAGGAGATGGGCTTCCGCGCCGCGGCCATAAACGCCGTGCAGGCCGCCACCAACAAGTCCAGGGAGCTGTAACAGCAGGGCCCTCGCGGACATAATAGCAAAAGTGCTGAAGAAGCGGCGCCAAGCCGCTTTTTCAGCATTTTTAATTTATATGTTCCCTTTTATTTCAGCCTCACCGAAAGATATGGGCTGTTTTTATCCACGAAGCGCCACGGCATCGCCTTGTGCTCCGCGGCGTATTCTATGTTTATGCGCGGCGTGGCGGCTATCTCCGGCGCGTCCCCCGGCCTGCGCGGCAGTATAAAGAGCCTGTCACGGGTAAGGTCCTCGCCGTATTGCTCCCGGGTTATCCCCATGGCCTGACACAGCTTTCCCGGGCCGCTGCAAAGGTCGCTGAGCTTTTCCCTTTTCCGGCGCGCCCGCATAAGGCCGACGCCCTCCAACGGCTCCAGCGCCCGTATAAGCACGCACTCGGGAACCCCCGCAGGGCCGGTGGATATATTAAAGCAGTTATACATGCCGTATATGAGGTATACATAGGCGTATCCTCCCTGCCTGTACAGCACCTCCGTGCGGCCGTCCGCCCTTCCACGGGCGGAGTGGGCGGCGGAATCCGCCTTGCCCAGATAAGCCTCCGTTTCGACTATGCGCCCAGCCGCGGCGCCCTCGCTACCGGCCGATACCAGCGTACAGCCTATAAGCTCCTTAGCTATGCTAAGCGTATCCTTCATATAAAATTCCCTTTTCAGCTTTTCCGTGGGGGCGTCCTCCTCTTGCGGTGTACGATGATATTATAACCTCTTGTACCGCAAAAAGTCACAAAGTTAATCTATTATTTATAGAATTATGTCGGTAGCTGTTGTATAATGTAAGGAATGAAATTTTGAGGAAAACCGAGCTATGGAGAATAAGAGAAAAAAAAAGGGCGGCTCAAAGCTGCTGATAATAATAGTGATAGTACTTGCGCTGCTTGCAATAGCGGCGATTTTTGCGTTGAAGTTCTACACGGATATAAACAACCCCGAAAACCTCTTTGAGAGCACGCTGCCTGAGGGCACTCCCCCGCCGGTGGAGCTTACCCCCGCGCCCGCCGATGAAGGCCCTCAGCCCTCCCCCACCCCGGATCAGGAATCGCTGCTTTCCGGCCAGGCGGACGCCGAGTTCATGTCCAACCGCACGAACATACTCCTTCTCGGCATCGACGAGAGCACGGAGCGCGAGAACTGGGGAGCCTTCCGCACGGATACCATAATACTCGTATCCATCGACTTCTCCAACAACGACGTATGCATGGTCTCTATACCCCGCGACAGCTATGTCAAAATATACAACGCCAACGGCAACGTGGCCAACCCCAGTAGCCCCTATTCCAAGATAAACAACGCCTTTTCGGAGGGCGGCGGCGCGCAGAAGAAGGGCTTCGAATACTCCATTGCGACTGTGGAAAAGCTGATGGGCGTAAATATAGGCTACTACTGCGGCTTCAATATGAACGTCGTAAAAGAGGTGGTAAACGCCATGGGCGGCGTGGACTACGACGTGGATATAGAGGTAAAGATGAACGGCCGGGAGCTTCACCCCGGAATGCAGCATCTGGACGGGCAGGGCGTGCTGGACTACTGCCGCCAGCGCAAGGGCTCCTCGGACATAGCGCGTATAGACCGGCAGCAGCGCATGCTCACCGCCATACTCCAGCAGCTAAAGGATACCGACCAGATAGCCAACATACCCTCTATCTACTCCGCAGTCGAGGCCAACATAATGACCAACCTCAACCTGAAGCAGATATCCTCCTTAGCGCTGGTAGCCCTGCGTATGGATATGAGCCAGCTTTCCCGCTATACATTGGAGGGTAAGGCCATGGATATACAGGGCCGGGACAGCTACTGCCTGTATGTATCCCGCATAGAAAAGACCGTCAAGGAGGTCTGGGGGCAGAGCGTGAGCCTTGACCCCGAAAACGACGTCAGGTTTATAGAGGAACAGGCGGAGGCGAGCAGGGCGCTCATAGCCGATGAGCTCAACCGGGCCACCATCGCTTACAATAAGGCTTACAGCATAATGAACAACTGCCGCGAGCTGATAGACAAGAGCAGCTACGATACCCTTAAGGCCGCCGCAAAGGAGCTTCTGGACGCCATACAGAAGGAGAACAAGGAAAGCCTCGATGCGTACACCCCTTATGTAGAGCAGCTTTGCGACAGCATTTGCAGTCAATACGGAATTTCGATATACTAATATGTACCGATAATAAAGCTTGGGAGGAATATATATGTCCGTCGATAAGGTCAGGGAATATCTCAAAGGTTACGGCCTTGAGGACAGGGTGATGGAATTTGACATTTCCACGGCGACCGTTGCGGATGCGGCTGAGGCGGTGGGCGTGATACCCGCCCGCATAGCCAAGACCCTCTCCTTCCAGAGCGAAGAATGCGGCTGCATACTTGTGCTCATGGCCGGGGATGCAAAGGTGGACAACAAAAAATACCGCGCCCGGTTCGGCGTAAAGCCCCACATGCTCACCCATGAGGACGCGCTGCAGTACACCGGCCATGCGGTTGGCGGCGTATGCCCCTTCGCAGTGCCGGAGAGCATACCCGTATATCTCGACGTTTCACTAAAGCGGTTCGATACCGTGTTTCCCGCCGCGGGCAGCGCCGCAAGCGCGGTCAGGCTCACCTGCGATGAGCTTGAAAGGGCCTCCCGCTCGAGGGACTGGATAGACGTATGCAGGGGCTGGGAGGAGGATCAATAGGCCCCCCGCATTATATATATCTATATTGGACAACGACAGCAATAAATTCAGGAGGAACAGCATGGAGTACATCGATCTCGGCAACACCGGCTTGAAGGTTTCCCGCCTCGGCTTCGGCGGCATACCCATCCAGCGCATCACACAGGAGGAAGCCACCGCCCTCATACACAAGCTGCCTGATTACGGTGTAAACTACATAGACACCGCACGCGGCTATACCGTAAGCGAGGAATACTTGGGCGTAGCCATGGAGGGAATACGCGATAAGTTCGTCCTCGCCACCAAGAGCATGGCGCGCACGAAGGAAGCTATGGAAAAGGACATAGAGACCAGCCTTAAAAACCTCCGCACCGACCATATTGATCTTTATCAGGTGCATAATGCTCCCCCCGCGCAGTTGGATACCGTCATCGGGGAGGGCGGCGCGCTGGAGGCCCTTTTGGAAGCAAAGGCGGCGGGCAAGATAGGCCATATAGGCATCACCGCCCATGAGGTAGCCACCTTTGAGAGGGCCCTCGATATGGACTGGGTGGAGACCATAATGTTCCCCTACAACTTCGTAGAGCTTCAGGCGGCCGACCTCATCAAAAGGTGCGCCGAAAAGGGCAAGGGCTTTATCTGCATGAAGCCTCTGGCCGGCGGCGCCATAGAGGACGCGCCCCTTGCAATGCGCTTTATAGCCTCCAACAAGGATATAACCGTAAACATACCCGGCATGGCAACTGAGGAGGAGCTTAAGCAGAACGTCGCCGCGGCCTGCGATCCCACTCCCCTTTCGGAGGACGAGCTCAATGAGGCGCAGCACATACGCGACACCTTAGGCAACCAGTTCTGCCGCCGCTGCAATTACTGCCAGCCCTGCACCATGGGGATAAACATCTCCTTCTGCTTCACCATAAACGGGTACCTCACCCGCTACGGCCTCAAGGACTGGGCCATAGGCCGCTACAAGGGAATGGCAGTCGAGCCCAACGCCTGCATAGAATGCGGAATGTGCGAAAGCCGCTGCCCCTACCACCTCCCCATAATAAAAATGCTCAAGGACGTATACAGCAACTTCCAGAATGAAATGAATTAAGGCATATTACGCCTAACCCGGCCGCCGCTTTATGCGGCGGCCTCTTGTTTTGTTATGCCCTTTGCAATATAATAAAGCGATGAACTAAGGAGAGAGACAGCATCTTGAAAACAAGCGACTTTTTTTACGACCTGCCCAAGGAGCTTATAGCCCAGTCCCCCGCGGCTGTCCGCAGCGCATCGAGGCTGCTGGTATACGACAGGGCAAGCAAGGCCATACGGGACGGCGTATTTACCGACATACTGGATTACTTCAGGCCCGGGGACGTGTTAGTACGCAACATCACCCGCGTCATACCCGCAAGGCTCCACGCCTATCGTGAGGATACCGGCGGCGCGATGGAGCTGCTGTTGCTACGCCGCCTTGACGGCGACCGCTGGGAATGCCTCGTCCGCCCCGGAAGGCGGGCAAGGACCGGGCTCACCTTCAAGGTAAACGACGAGCTTTCCGCAACCGTACTCGACAGCACCGAGGACGGCGGCAGGATAGTGCGCCTAAATTACGACGGGGTTTTCGAGGAGATATTGGATAGGGCCGGCGAAATGCCGCTGCCACCGTATATAACCGAGCGCACCGCCGGCAGGGAGCGCTATCAGACGGTATACGCAAGGGAGAATGGCTCCGCCGCCGCCCCCACCGCCGGCCTGCACTTTACCGACGAGCTTCTTGAGGATATACGCAAAAGCGGTGTGACCATAGTTGACGTGCTGCTGCACGTCGGCCTCGGCACCTTCCGCCCCGTATCCGAGGACAACGTGGAGGATCACCACATGCATTCGGAGTATTATGAATGCAGCGAGGAGGCGGCAAGGACGATAAACGAGGCGCGAGCCGCCGGCGGCAGGGTTTTCGCCGTGGGCACCACCTCCTGCCGTACCCTCGAAAGCGTCACGGACGGCGACGGCATAGTACACGCAAAAAAGGGCTGGACCGACATATTCATCACTCCCGGTTACAAATTCAAGGCGGTGGATAAGCTCATAACCAACTTTCACCTGCCGGAGTCCACGCTGCTCATGCTGGTTTCCGCCCTCTGCACAAGGGAAGAAATGCTTGGCGTATACAAGCACGCCGTGGAGGAAAAATACCGCTTTTTTTCCTTCGGGGACGCCATGCTCATACTATAAATGACAACGGAGCTTACACATGCAAGATAAATTCGACTTCAAATATGAGCTTCTGCACGTTTGCAAGCAGTCCGGCGCGCGCCGCGGCAGGCTGCACACCCCACATGGGATAATAGAGACCCCCTGCTATATGCCGGTAGGCACGCAGGCCACTGTAAAGGCCATGCTTCCCCGGGACGTCAAGGAAGTGGGCTCGATGATAATACTTTCAAATACCTACCACCTCTTTGAGAGGCCCGGTCACGAGCTTATAAAAGAGGCGGGCGGCCTGCACGAGTTCATGCGCTGGGACAAGCCCATACTTACCGACAGCGGCGGCTTTCAGGTATTCAGCCTCGCCTCCGCCAACAAGATAAAGGAAGACGGCGTCGAGTTCCGCTCACTTTTGGACGGGCGCAGGCACTTCTTCACCCCCGAGCTTGTAATGGAGATAGAGGAAGCCCTCGGCGCGGATATAGCCATGGCCTTCGACGAATGTGCCCCCTACCCCTCCGACCGAGAATACACCATAGCCGCCATGGAGCGCACCCATCGCTGGGCCGTGCGCTGCAAGGAGGCGCATACCCGCCCGGATCAGGCGCTTTTCGGCATAGTGCAGGGCGGCATGTTCGCCGACCTCAGGATAGAGAGCGCAAAGTTCCTCTCCTCCCTCGACCTGCCGGGCTATGGCATAGGCGGCCTTTCGGTGGGCGAGCCCAAGGAGGTCATGTACGACATGCTGGAGCAGATGATGCCCTATATGCCCCAGGACAAGCCCCGCTACCTTATGGGCGTGGGCAGCCCTGACTGCCTGGTGGAGGGCGCTGTACGCGGCATAGACATGTTTGACTGCGTACTCCAGACCCGTATAGCGAGAAACGGCCTTGCGCTCACGGGAAGCGGCAAAAAGATGCTGCGAAACGCCTCCTTTGAGCACGACTTCACGCCTATCGAGGAGGGCTGCGACTGCTACGCCTGCAAAAACGGCTTTACAAGGGCGTATATACGCCACCTTGTAAAATGCAAGGAGATACTGGCGGCGCAGCTCATAACCACCCACAACCTGCGCTTCTCTCTGAGGCTCATGGAGCAGGTACGCGAGGCCATAGAGCAGGACCGGCTGCTGGACCTTCGGGAGGAGCTTAAAGCGAAAGGAACCTTCGATTGATGGAGCTTACCCTGAAAAACATAAGCGAGCGGGACACGGCTCGCATAGGCCATGCAATAGCGCCGCTGCTCTTCCCCGGGGCGTTCATCGCGCTGTTCGGCGATCTCGGCGCGGGCAAGACCACCTTTACAAGAGCGGTCGCCGAGGGCCTGGGCATAGACGGTATACAGAGCCCCACCTTTACCATAGTCCGCGAGCACGATGGCAGGCTGCCCCTGCTTCACTTTGACGCATACAGGCTGGGCGGCGAGGACGAGCTTTACGCCATAGGCTATGACGACTATCTCTCCCGCCCCGCCGCAATTATCATGGAGTGGTGCGAAAACGTGCCCGGCGCGCTGCCGCTCGAGCGGTTAGAGCTTCACATAGCAGGCTCCGGCGCAGAGCTGCGTACGCTCACCTTCATACCCTACGGCAAAAAATACCAAGAGCTTCTGGAGAATATGAAATGCTGATGCTATCCCTTTCCACCTCCGGCCCCATAGCCTCGGCCGCCGTTATAAAGGACGGCGGGGTATTGTCCTTCGAGGCCGGCGGCCGGGGCCGGACGCATTCCGAGACCATAATGCCGCTTTGCGAAAGGGCGCTGCAAGCCGCCGGCTATGCCCCAATGGATATGGACGCCTTCGGCGTGGACGCGGGCCCCGGCTCCTTTACCGGCGTCCGCATAGGGATATGCGCCGCCAACGCAATGGCTGCGGCCTTCGGCAAGCCCGTGGCGGCTGTAAGCTCCCTCGAGGGGCTGCTGCTCGGCATGGACGGCGCCTGCGCCCTGTTAGACTGCCGCAACGGAAACGGCTACGCAATGGCCAAATACGGCGGCATTTCACCTGAGCCCATGGCGGTGGTGATAGACGAGCTGCTCGCCACGCTGCCTGACGGCATACTCATGGCGGGCGACGGGGCGATAATGCACCGCGAGCACATACTCGCCGCCCTGCCCAACGTCCGCTTTGCAGAGGATAACGACATAACCGCGGATAAGATAGGCCTCGCTGCATACGGCAAGCTGATGCGTGGCGAAACCGTCACGGAGGCGCTGCCCCTCTACCTCCGCCCCTCTCAGGCGGAGCGGCTTGCAAAGGAGAGGAACAAATGATAACCTTCAGGCCAATGCAAAAAAGCGACGTCCCCCGCATAGCGGAGCTGGAGCGCCTGTGCTTCCGCTCCCCATGGTCGGAAAATTCCCTTTACGGCGAGCTGCGAAACGGCCTCGCCCATTACCGCGTGGGCGAGGAGGACGGACGGGTGATCGCCTATGGTGGCATGTGGATATTGTTCGGCGAGGCACATATAACCAACGTAGCCGTGAATCCAGAATACCGTGGCCGCGGCTACGGCAAGCTGCTCATGCTCGAGCTTATAAACGCCGCCCTGCTGCATCACGCGGACAGCATGACGCTGGAGGTACGCATAAGCAATACCGTCGCCCAGAGCCTATACGCCTCTCTCGGCTTCGAGGTATCGGGCCGGCGTAAGAAATATTACATGGACACCGGCGAGGACGGGCTCATTATGTGGAACCAGCGCCTTAAAGAAACCGCCGCCGCCCATAGTTGACAGGCCCGACAGCCGGGTGATACCATTGATTTATCGGCTAAAGGTCACTTTTCTTTATAAAAAAACAATACATAGATCAAAAGGAGGCTACCCATGAAAAACATCATCAGGTGCGATAATGCACCCGCCGCCCTCGGCCCGTACAGCCATGCCTGCGAGGCCAACGGCTTTATATTCACCTCCGGTCAGCTGGGCATAGACCCCGCCACCGGCAAGCTCGCGGAGGGCGTTGAGGCTCAGGCCCATCAGGCGCTGGTCAACATAGACAACGTTCTAAAAACCGCCGGGGCCACCATGAAGGACATACTCAAGACCACCATATTCTTAGTGGATCTAAGCGACTTTGCGGCGGTGAACAAGATATACGGGGATTACTTCGGCTCCGACTTCCCCGGCCGTTCCTGCTTCCAGGTATCCAAGCTCCCTGCCGGCGGCCTCGTCGAGATAGAGGTCATAGCCTACAAGGGCTGATCGCAGGCATTATGGAGACTCCGGAGCATGTGCTTTTTCATTACAGGCCCATGGTCTGCATGGGCTTGGGCATAGCTGCGGGCATATTCCTCTCCGGCAGCGTTTCCGGCGCAGGGCTTATTTTGGCCCTGTGCCTTTTTTCGCTCTTCGCAGGAGCGGGGGTTTATTTTGGCTTCAGGGGCGCGGCGCTGTTTTCCTGCGGCTGCGCTGCGGGACTTCTTCGCGCCCTGTTCGGCCCAATGAGCCTGCCATACGGCATTATGTATCCCTTTGAGTGCATGCGCGCCGCCCTCTCCTCCGCCTGCACCTCCCTTTTCGGCGAGCACGCGCCGCTGCTCAACGCAATGCTTTGGGGCGTGAAGGGCGGAATATCGGATCACGTATACGACTCCTTCCGCTCCTGCGGCGTCGCCCATATACTTGCGCTCTCCGGGCTGCACGTTTCCTTCGTGGCGGGCGCGCTTAACCGGCTCGCCCGGCGGGCCCGGCCCAAGGCGCGGTTTTATATTTCCGCCGTGGTGTTGTTTGCCTACTGCGCCATCGCCGCCTTCCCCGCCTCTCTCATACGCGCCAGCGTGATGAGCCTTTGCGGCCTATATGCCTCCGCCTCCGGCAGGCGGTACGACATGCCCTCCGGCATCGCCTTCAGCGCCATAGTCATACTCCTTGCGGACCCGACCGCGCTGTACAGCATAGGCTTTGAGCTTTCCTTCGGCGCGGTGATAATGATATCCCTCCTCATGCGCCCGGTGACGGAGCTGCTCTCCTTCCTGCCGCCGCCCATAGCGCAGATGGCGGCGCTGTCCGCCTGCGGCACCCTCGGCACTTTGCCCTTATCCGTATACTATTTCGGCACCATACCCGTCCTCGGGCTTTTCGCCAATACCCTCATACTTCCCATCGTGCCCTTCGTATTCCTGTCCGCCATGGCCGTGAACCTCATAGGCATAATTGTACCCGCCGCGGCAGGGGCGCTGTCCTTTATCCCGATGCTTCTCACCGGCATGATGACGGAGGCGGCGAATGCCGTATCCTCCGTGTCGTTCGCGGTAAGGCAGGCCGCCATAACGCCGCTCGCCTGCTTATTCGTGTATCTCGCCTGCTTTGCGGTATCGGATCAGCCGCTGATCTCCCCCTCAAAAAAGTACGCCGCATGCGCCGCATCGCTGTTTGCGGCGGTGCTGTGCATGCTGTGATATAGGCTTTTAATATGGTATAATACTTATATGGATTATATGACTTTTTTCAAGAGCATAAAGGCCGGCTCGCTGAAGGGCGCGTATGCCCTGCACGGCGAGGAGGAGTTTGTAAAGGAAAGCGCCCTTAAGAGCATTACCTCCTCGCTGGAGGAGGCCACCCGCGACCTTAACCTGCAAATACTCGAAAAGGCCGAGGCCGACGATATAATCTCCGCCTGTGAAACGCTGCCCTTTTTCGGGGAGCGGCGCATAGTCGTATGCAGGGCCATACCCACCGACAGCGACGCCAAGAAGCTGCTGGCATACCTGCCGAACATACCCGATTATACCCTGCTTATATTTTTTATACGAGGCAAGGCCAACGAAAAGCTCGGCATAACCAAGGCACTTAAGGCCGAAAACCGGCTGGTGGATTTCGCCCCGTTCAAGGACTATGAGGCGGCTAAGTGGGTGTATCAGCAAGGCAAGCGGCTAAACGTCGCGATATCGGAGGCCGCGGCAAGGCACATCGTGAGCCTCGCCGGAACCGACATCGCCACACTGAACAACGAGCTCACAAAGGCTGCGGACTACGTTGGCCGCGGCAACGAGCTTACCCGCGAGGCCATATCCGCCTGCGTCACCCGCAGCTTAGAGGTACGCATATTCGATATGCAGGACTATCTGCTATCCGGCAAGGCCCAAGACGGCATACGGGCATACCGCCAGATGCTCTCCGACGGCGAGAGTACCTTCGGCATCGCCGGATTCATGGAAAAGTGCTTCCGCTCCATGCTCACCGCCCGAGCCTACATAGATCGGGGGCTTGACCGCGAGCGCGTGCTGCGGCTCACCGGCAGCAAATATCCGCAGAAAAAGGCGTATGAGGCGGCTCTTCGCTACTCGCGGGCGGAGATAATCAAAAGCATGAGAAGCTTCGCCAATATCGCCTATTTAAAAATAGCCGAGCAGCAGCCCGATACGCTGACTCTGGAAAACGCATTGATAGAATGTATGCCAAAGCGCCGCTGAGGGCGGCGCTTTGAGCATACCGAAAAAAGCAGCGCAACCTTATTCTGCGCTGCTTTTTCGACTTCACCCCGAACAGCAGCTTTTCGTATGCGGCAACCGCGGGCAGTATCTCCTTGCGCTGCTCGTACATATCCCTGTCTATGAGGAAATACTCCTATCCCATGATCACGCCGCCATCCGGCGACGGCGCTATAAAGCCGTCGTGCTTCTCGGCGGTTATGCCTGTCAGGGGCTGGAACCAGTGGGTGAAATGCGTAGCACCGTGCTCCACGGCCCAGTCCTTCATTGCGCCGGCCACCGCGTTGGCAACGTCCGTATTCAGGTTGGCCCCCTCGTCGATGGTCTTTCTAAGCGAATCGTACACCCCAAAAGGCAGCTTCGCCTTCATTGCCCTGTCGTCAAACACCAATCTTCCGAAATAATCCGGTACCGAATCCATGCTCTGTTTCTCCTTTCGGCTTCAAAACCTTTATGCTAAAAAACAAATAGCTTAAAATAAAAAAGGCGCCGCTGATGCTGGAAAAATTCCACTTTTCCGACGTCGTCTGCCGGGAGCTTGGCATAGACGCGCCCGCGCCCGACCTTGCGGAATGGGAAAGCGGAGAGTTCGATGAGCTTTGCAGGCACAAGGTCATAGACTTTATGCCCGGGCAAAGCGAAGATATAGACAAGGGCGGCACGCTGCGCCTTGGGGAATATCCCTGCGTGATAGCCCCCGGCACCACCATGGAGCGCTGCTACGGCACAGGCCGTATATCCGAGCGCCCCCCTCTATTCAAGGGCTTTATTGCGGCAGCTCTGGACAGAGCGGAGCGAAAGCGTTAATATAATATATAGTCAATAATTTTTAAAAGGAGACAATAAATGGCAGCACAGACGGTACTGATACTTGATTTCGGCGGACAGTATAAGGAACTCATCGCCCGAAGGGTAAGGGAATGCGGCGTTTACTCCATAGTAAAGCCGGGCGACATTTCCTTAGATAAGATACGGGAAATAAATCCCATAGGCATCATACTTACCGGCGGCCCTAACAGCGTATATAAGAACGACTCCCCACACTGCGACAAGGCCATATTTGATATGGGTATACCGGTGCTCGGCATTTGCTACGGCATGCAGCTCCTCTCCTGGTCGCTGGGCGGCGAGGTCAGCCCCTGCTCCTCCAGCGAATACGGCAAGACCAAGATGCAGATAAGCGCCGATTGCCCCCTGTTTGCCGGGCTTGTACCGGTACAGCTCGGGCTTATGAGCCATACCGATCAGGTGACGAAGCTCCCCGCGGGGTTCAGGTCCGTCGCCCACACCTCCTCCTGCGAAAATGCGGCGGTGGAAAACGCCGACAAAAAGCTATATGGCCTCCAGTTCCACCCAGAGGTCGAAAGCACGCCCAACGGAGCCGCCATGATACGCAGCTTCCTTTACTCGGTCTGCGGCGCAAAGGGGGATTACGACCTTAAGAACCTTGAGCATCAGCTCATCGATGACGTAAAGGAGCAGGTGGGCAGCGCGCACGTCCTGCTTGCGCTTTCCGGCGGCGTAGATTCCTCGGTATGCGCGGCACTGCTCTCGAAGGCCCTGCCCGGCCAGCTTCACTGCATATTCGTGGATCACGGCCTCATGCGTAAGAACGAGGGCGACGAGGTCGAGGCGGCCTTTAAGGACCGCGATTTAGACTTTATCCGCGTGAACGCCCAGGAGCGCTTCCTAAAGGCCCTTGCAGGCGTTACCGACCCGGAGCAGAAGCGCAAGATAATCGGCACGGAATTCGTGCGGGTATTTGAAGATGAATCCAAGAAGCTGCCCAACGTAAAATTCCTCGCCCAGGGCACCATATACCCCGACGTCATAGAATCCGGCGGCAATAAGGCGGCGACCATAAAGAGCCACCACAACGTGGCCGGCCTGCCCAAGGATATGAAATTCGAGGGCGTGGTAGAGCCCCTCCGCGGCCTCTTTAAGGACGAGGTGCGGGCGCTTGGGCGTCAGCTTGGCCTGCCCCGCCGGTTCGTAGAGCGCCAGCCCTTCCCCGGCCCCGGCCTCGCCGTCCGCGTGATGGGCGAAATAACCCCGGAGAAGCTGGAGATACTGAGGAATGCGGACGCCATATTCCGCGAGGAGATCGCAAAGCGCCGCATAAAGGCGGATCAGTACTTCGCGGTATTGACAGACACCCGCTCCGTAGGCGTAGTTGGCGATTTCCGCACATATAACTATGTCATAGCCCTGAGGGCCGTCAAAACCTCCGACTTTATGACCTGCGAATACGCGCCCATATCCCACAAGGTGTTAGGCACGGTATCCTCCCGCATAGTGAACGAGGTAAAGGGCGCGGGCCGCGTGGTATACGACATAACCGGCAAGCCCCCGGCAACCATAGAATGGTGCTAAACACATTTTAAAGAGGGTTGGAGTATGCGAGACTATAAGAAGGAATATCAGGATAGAGTGGCCTTTATAAAGGGGCTTCTCGAAAAGAGCGGCGCAAAGGGCATAGTGTACGGCAACAGCGGCGGCAAGGACTCCGTCTTGGTGGGTATACTGTGCAAGGCGGCCTGCGACAATACCGTCGGCATAATAATGCCCTGTGCATCCAAGCGCAACTTCGGCCAGGATGCGGAGGATGCGCGTATCGCCGCCGACCAATACGGCATAGAGACCCGCTTCATAGACCTTACGCCGGTGCGTGAGGCCGAGATGCAGCAGCTTAGCGCACTTACCGAGGTAACGCCCGCGGCGGCCGTAAACATAGCCCCCCGCCTCCGCATGACCACGCTGTACGCGGTGGCCGCCAGCGAGGGAAGGCTGGTAGCCGGCACAGGCAACCGCAGCGAGGCTTATGTGGGCTACTTTACCAAGTGGGGCGACGGCGCCCACGACTTCAACCCCATATCCGACCTCACCGTGACCGAGATATATGAGTTTTTGCGCTATCTTGACGCGCCGGCCTGCATAATAGAAAAGGCCCCCTCCGCCGGCCTCTTTGACGGGCAGACGGACGAGGCCGATATGGGCCTTAAATACGCGGACCTCGACGAGTACATACTCACCGGGCACACAAACGAAAAGGCTGCCGCGACGATAGAGCGGCTGCACAGGAACAGCCAGCATAAGCGCGACGGCATAGCGAGGTTCAGCAGATAAGACGATCCCGCCGATATGATACCGGCGGGATATTTTTATGCTTATTTGATTTTTTCTATTTGTCCAACCCCGCCTTTTGCAGCGCAGCTATCGCGTACTTTGCGGCTATCCCCGTAAGGGCACCTGTTATCACGGCGGATACCATCAGCACGGGCAGGTAGCCCAGCACCGCCCTCGATCCCACCGCCGCGCAGGCCACGGCAAGCTGGCCTATATTGTGCGCCACCGCGCCGCCCACGCTCACGCCGATTATTCCCACGTCCTTAAGCCTGCTCAGCGGCAGCATCACGCAAAGGCTAAGCAGCCCCCCTGCCAGGCTGTATAGCATTCCGGAAAGCCCGGCGAATAAAAAGCCCGACAGCGCCACCTTGGCAAGCATGAGCAGCAGCGCGCTCTTCGCCCCCATAAGGTACACGGCGTAAAGCAGCACCGTGTTGGCGAGGCCCAGCTTTACCCCCGGTATGCCGGGGGCTATGGGTATGAACCGCTCAAGATAGCCCAGCGCCAGCGCCATGGCGCAAAGCAGGCTGAAGCGGGCGAGGCTTTTAGTCTTCATGGCTGCTCCTCCGGCATCAGCTCTACGGAAACCCTGTTCGGCAGGCATATTATCCATCCGCCCAATGCTCTGCTGCCGGCGTTTTCCGGCGTTACGATCCCCTGCTCTATGCAATCCTGATTCCGGCAGGTAGTTTCCTGCATGAACACGCCGCCGTTCTCTATGCGTATCACATTTTTGCAGTTCTGCTGCTCTACTATGACCGTTTGCTCCTCGCTTAGCGATACTTCCTTATACAGCTCGTCGCCTACGTATATCCTTACCCTGTCCCCTCCCCTTTGGGCGCCAAAAAGCAGGTACGCCGCCATGCCGAGCAGCAGCGCCCCGCCTATTATGAGCATATCCTTTTTGCCGGTAAGCTTCATAAAAGAGCCCCCGTATGCTTTAGAAATTTTCCCTTATGTATTCCGCAACGTCCTCCAGCTTGGTGCCGTGGGAGGCCTTTACCAGCACCGTGTCCCCGTCCTTAAGGCAGCCGTCCAGGGCGCGCATTATATCCTCGCTGGTGCTGAAGTGCATTGTCGTTATGCCTGCGCGCTCCGTCTCCCCGCAGGCGTTTTTCATCAGAGGCCCCTTGCCTATCATGACATCCGCGCCGCACTCCACCGCCTTTTTGCCCATATCCCTATGGTATTCGGCGCTGTTTTCGCCCAGCTCCAGCATGTCGCCCAGTATGAGCACAGTGCGTCCGGAGGCGCGGCAGGCTATATCTATGGCGGCGGCCATGGAGGTTGGGTTGGCGTTGAAGCTGTCGTCGAGCAGGGTGAGCCTGTTTGTCCTGATTATCTGCATGCGGCCCTCCACCGGGACGTAGCTCTCTATGCCCCGCTTTATTAGCCCGGGCTCCACGCCGAGCGCAATGCCCGCCGCCGCGGCGCAGAGGGAGTTCATAACCATGTGTATGCCCGGGGAGGGTATCGCGGCGGTTATGCGGCCCCCACTGTATACTATATCGAAGCTCATGCCCTCAAGCCCCATATCCCTTACGTTTTCGCCCCGGACGTCGTTATCCGCGTCAAAGCCGTAGGTGAAGATATTTTTATATTTTTCGCGCAGCGTGCGGAGCTTATCGTCATCGCCATTGACTATGACGAGCCCGCTTTCACCTATGTATTTCAGCATGTCGGACTTTTCCGCCAGTATGCCGTCGCGTGTGCCGAAGAACTCTATGTGGGCCTCGCCTATGTTGGTTATTATGCCTATGTTGGGGCGCACTATATCCGTAAGGGCGGCTATCTCGCCGGGGGTGTTGGTGCCCATCTCTATCACCGCTATCTGATGCTCCTCGCTGAGGCGGAACAGGGTCAGCGGCACTCCGGTATGGTTGTTGAAGCTCCTTTCGTTTTTAAGCGTGTTGAACTTCTGGCTGAGCACGTTGGCCACCAGCTCCTTGGTGGTGGTCTTGCCCACGCTGCCGGTTATGCCCACCACGGGTATGCTGAACCCGGCGCGGTAAGCCTTCGCCATGGCAAGCAGCGCCTTCACAGTAGAATCCACGTATATGACCGGGCAGCCATAGCTCTCTTCGTTTTCCGCAAGCACGGCTATTGCGCCCCTTTTTATCGCCTGGGGAATAAAGTCGTGGCCGTCGAACCTCCCTCCCACTACCGGCACGAAAAGGCAGCCGGGGCGCGCCAGCCTGCTGTCTATCACCGCGTCCTGTATGTGCGTTTCCAGCAGCTCCCTTGGGCCGGAATACCTTCCGCCCGTGATTTTTGCTATTTCACCTAAACTAAAACTCATCATTGCCGATCATTTCCTGCCTTATTTATTTTTTATTTGTACTTTTCCAGCGACAGCTCGATTATCCTCATGCAAAGCTCCGGATAGCTTATCCCCATGGCCCTCGCCTCCTGGGGAAGATGGCTGGTGGGGGTCATGCCCGGAAGCGTATTCGCCTCCAGACAGTAGAAATCCCTGCCGTCGTATATGAAGTCCATGCGCGCATAGACCTCCAATCCCAGCGCTCTGAATACCTGCAGCGATATATCCTGTATCTCCGCCGTCACCTCCGCCGGAAGCTCCGCGGGGCATACCTCGGTTATGAGGCCGGACTGGTACTTGTGCGCGTAATCGTAAAAGTCGCCCTTGGGTATGACCTCGGCCGGCGGCAGCGCCGTGTCGCCCAGCACGCCGCAGGTTATCTCCCTGCCAAGCACAAACCTCTCTATGAGCACATCGTCCTCGTATTCAAACGCCGCCTCAACGGCGGGCAGCACATCCGCCCTGTCGAACACCTTCCGCACGCCAATGCTGGAGCCGCCGGAGCAGGGCTTTACTATGCAGGGCAGCGGCACATCAGGAAGTGGATCGCCCTTTTTGAGGATCATGCCCTCCGCCGTCTTTATCCCCCGGCCCATGAGTATATGCTTTGTCAGCGCCTTATCCATGGCCACGGCGCTCCCCCGGTAGCCCGCGCCGGTGTATTTTATATTCAGCATATCCAGCATGGCCTGCACCATGCCGTTTTCCCCCGGCTCGCCGTGCAGCGCCATAAACACCATATCCGCAGCCTTGCATAGCTCTATCACGTTTTTGCCTATCGCGCCGTATGGCCTGCCGAGGCTCTCCTTCTTCAGCCTTGAAAGCTCCGGCACCGCGCTTTCTATCGTATACGGGGGCAGCGGCGTCTTATCCGAAAAGAAGCCCTCCATATCCTCCGGCAGCTCCTCCAGGCCGTAAAACAGATCCACGAGTATGGCGTCCTCCCCCTTTTCCCTTAGGGCATTGCACACCATGGTGCCCGTGGAAAGGGATACGTCCCTCTCCAGGCTCAATCCTCCGGCCAAAACCAATATCTTCACAGGCGGTCTCCTATCATTTTTAAAAATAAAACAACTCGTGGTATTATATCACACAAACCGCCCCATGCGAACCTTTGAAGCCCGTCCCGTTATACTCTATGTGTTTTTTACTATCGCAAAAGCAGCTTTTGCAATAAACGGCGCCTGTCCGCGATGCGGTCAGGCGCTGTTTGCTTTTTGTCAGTATATCCTGTTCATCTTGCTGTGCAGCTCGTAAAGGCTGCCGTCATAGTTGTCGTTGGGCATTGTGGCGTCCTTTATGTCCACGTCAACTATGTGGTTGTCGTGTATGCCGAGGGCCCTGTTGCGCACGCCCTCGTGTATAAGCTCAACGGCCCTCGCCCCCAGCCGCGTGGCGAGCATCCTGTCCGCAGCGCTGGGCGCGCCGCCGCGCTGTATATAGCTTAGCACCACCGGCTTTATCTCCACGTCGGTATGCTCCTGCACGAACCTTGCAAAGTCCTCCGCCTTGCCTGCGCCCTCCGCAATTATCACCATGCTGGTGAACCTGCCCATTAGCTTGTTGTGCATGAGCTGGCTTGCGGCCTCGCCCCAGTCCCTTGGCGACTCCGGGGTAAGCACTATGTCGGCGGGGGCGGTCATGGCAGACCAGAGCGCGATATCGCCGCACGCCCTTCCCATAACCTCTACCACCGCCACACGGTCATGCGAGCGCATGGTGTCTCTTATCTTCTCCATCTCGCCCATGACGTTGTTTACGGCGGTATCGAAGCCTATGGTAAAGTCGGTATAGCCTATGTCGTTATCTATGGTGCCGGGTATCCCCATTACGTTCATGCCCAGCTCCGCAAGTGCCTGCGCGCCGTGGAAGCTGCCGTCGCCCCCTATCACTATGAGCGCATCCATCTCATAAGCCGTCATTAGCTGCATGGCCTTGGCCTGCCCCTCTGGCGTGCGGAAAACCTCAGAGCGTGCTGTACGAAGTATGGTGCCGCCCCGCTGTATTATGCCGTGAACATCAGAGGACTGGAGCTGCTTCACGCGGCCCTCCATCAAGCCCTCGTAACCGTGATAAACGCCGAGCACCACGTCGCCAAAGCTCAAGCCGCGCCTCACCACCGCGCGAATGGCGGCGTTCATGCCGGGGGTATCGCCTCCGCTGGTCAGTACGCCTATTCTCATTACCGACATATCAAGCACCTCCATCTGTATGATAAGCACAAAAACTATATTTTGATTATACTACTCATTTATCGCGGCGCACAATCGGCATATATGCCTTTTTGTATTGCAAATCCTTATTTGTTGATATATATTTATACGGTTGGCTAATACCGTTTTTTAATCCCTACTGGAGGTCGTATGTTTAAAAAATACTTTGGCGATATGGGCTTTTGGCGCATCGCGCTCAGCCTCGCCTTCCCCGTGGCTATGCAAAACCTGCTTACAAGCTCCTTCATTCTGGTAGATACCATAATGGTGGGGCAGCTTGGGGACCTTTCTCTCTCCGCCGTGGGCATGGCGGGTCAGTTCGGCTGGTTTTTAAATATGATAACCTTCGGCATGTGCTCCGGCGCCGCCGTGTTCATATCCCAGTATTGGGGCGCAAAGGACGCCGCCGGCATACGCCGCACATACGGCATAGCCGTTGTATCCGTATGCCTTATATCCGCGCTGTTTTTCGGCGTCGGGCTCCTCTTCCCGGAGGGCGTAATAAGGATATTCAACCGCGAGCCGGACGTGGTGGAGGCGGGCGCCGCCTATCTTCGCATAGCCTGCTGGTCTTACATCGCCACCGGCGTAAACATGGTGTTCTGCATCGTGCTGCGCTCTACCGAAAAAGTAAAGCTGCCCATGTACGTATCCTTAGTCACCACGATACTCAATGCATTCATGGACTACGGCCTTATATTCGGCGCCTTTGGCATGCCCGAAATGGGTATCCGCGGCGCGGCGCTGGCCACCGTAATATCCGCATGGGCGGGCCCCGCGCTCATACTCGCGATATCCGCCATACAGCGCAATACGCTCATCTCCCCCATAAAGGAGCTGTTCGGCTTTAACAGGCGCTCCGTCGCCCAATACTACGAAAAGGCCACCCCCGTAATAATAAACGAGACCCTTTGGGGCCTTGGAACGCTTCTTTTCAGCGTCATATTCGCCAATCTCGGCTACCAGTATTACGCCGCCGTGACAATATTCCGCACCTTTGACAATATCGCCTTCGTATTCTTTATAGGGCTGTGCAACGCCTCCAGCATAATGGTAGGCAAGAACGTAGGCGCGGGCCACATAAAGCGCGCGGTGGAGGATTCCCGCAGGTTCGTGCTGTTCGTCACCCTTTTCTCGGTGCTGACCGGGGCGCTTATAATCATATTCCGCTTCCAGCTTGCCAGCGTATTCAACCTGAGCGGAAGCATAACCCCGGAAACGCTGAAGCTCACGGCTGCGCTGCTGCTCGTTTACGGCATCGAGCTGCCCATGCGTAACCTGCCGTATATACTCATAGTAGGCACCTTCCGCCCCGGCGGGGACACCCGCATAGGCATGAAGCTGGATCTACTATCCCTCTGGCTATGCTCCGTCCCCCTCACCACCCTTGCGGCGTTTGTTTTCAAGCTGCCCTTTATCGCGGTGTTCGCCATAATGTACGTTGCGGAGGACTACCTTAAGGTCATACTCTGCATAAAGCACTATTTCACGTATAGCTGGCTGCGCCCCGTAACGGAGCAGGGCGAAAGAGGGCTGGAGGAGTTTTACGAGAGCAAGCGGCAAAAGCAGGCGGCGCAGTAAGCCCCCGCATATAAAAAGCCTTATCCCACCGTGTACGGCCGTACCGCGGGATAAGGCGATTTTATTATTCTGTTTTTTTCTCCGCCTGAAGCTGCTTTTCCAGCGCCGACTGCCTGGCGAGAATGGCGTTTACCTTGTCGTACAGGGCCTCTATCATTACCTCGGTCTTTAGGTTTACCTTATAGTCGTTTTCAGCTCTGTGGCGGTCCTTCTCCTCCTGGCGGTTCTGGCTCATCATAATGAGCGGCGCCTGGATAGCCGCCACGCAGGACAGCACCAGATTAAGCAGTATAAATGGGTATGGGTCGAACGCCTTAAGCGCCAACACGACATTGACTATCATCCAAAGCACGAGGACCCCGGTAAAGGAAAATATAAACGCCCAGCTTCCGGCGAATTTTGCAATGGTATCCGCCGCGCGCTGTCCTAACGTATACTTTTCCTTCGCGTTTTCCGGCTTGACCGAGATCTGGCTGCCTGCCAGCAGGCTAAGCACCTCCTCGTCGGTCATGTCGTGCCGAATATCCTCCAGCACCTCTTTAAGCAGTTTTCTGTTTTCCTTCATTACAGCGATCACTCTTTTCCCTTGATCATATATTATACATCACCCTATCCCGAAACTCCTGAAGCTTGCCGTCGTTCCAGTTGTCGATGGGCCGGTAATAGCCCGTGATGCGGCTGTAAACATCGGCATGGCCGCCGCAGGCCGGGCAGACGGGCTGTTTGCCCACGAGATAGCCGTGCTTTGGGCAGATAGAGAAGGTCGGGGTAAGCGTAAAGTAGGGCAGCTTGTATTTTTCGGTTATCATCCGCACTATCTCGGCGGCGCGCCGCCAATCGGGCAGCGCCTGCTCCGTAAACACATGGAATACCGTACCGGAGGTATACATCGTCTGGAACTCGTCCTGAGCGTCCAGCGCCTCGATAAGGTCGTCGGTAAAGCTAACCGGCATATTGGTGCTGTTGGTATAGTACGGCGTGCCGTTCCTCGATGCGGTTATGATATCGGCATAGCGGGCCTTATCCTCCCGCGCCATGCGGTAGGCGGTGGATTCGGCGGGCGTCGCTTCGAGGTTGTAAAGATGCCCGGTGCTTACCTGATAGGACTGTATGCGCCTGAGCATGTGCCTTAGCACCTCCTTGGCAAAGCGGCGGGTACGAAGGTCGGCAAGTCCGGCGCGCAGCCATGCGGCGTTGAGCCCCGCCTCGTTCATCCCCACTATGCCTATGGTGGAGAAATGCCTGTCAAAATTCTGTATGTAACGCTTGGTATAGGGGTACATGCCCTCATTCATGAGCTTGGTCACTATGCTGCGCTTGACCTCCAGCGACCGCGCAGCCATATCCATGAGCCTGTCCAGCCGCCTGTAAAAATCCTCCTCGTTGTCGGAAAGGTAGGCAAGGCGGGGCAGGTTCAGCGTGACCGCCCCTATGGAGCCGCTGTTTTCCCCGCTGCCGAAGAAGCCTCCGGCGCGCCTGCGGAGCAGGGACTTATCCTCGACGTCGCTTAGCATATCCCGAACGTCGGTCTTGCTGAGACCGCTCCTGTTATAGTTTGCAAAGTACGGTGTGCCGTATTTTGCCGCCATGCTGAAAAGCAGCCGGTTATTGGGCTTATCCGACCAGTCGAAATCCTTGTCTATCGCATAGGTGGGTATGGGGTAGGCAAGGCCGCTGCCGTTGGCGTCGCCGTCCGTTATAACCTCCATAAAGGCCCGGTTGACGGTATCCATCTCAGCCTGGCAGTCGCCGTATGTGAAATCCGCCTCCCTGCCGCCTATTATGGGGCGCTTGTCCTTCATATCCTCCGGCACGGTCCAGTCCAGCGTTATATTGCTGAAGGGGGCCTGCGTCCCCCAGCGGCTTGGGGTATTTACGCCGAACACGAAGGTCTCTATGCAGTTCTTTACGTCCTTATAGGGCAAATTGTCGGATTTTACAAAGGGCGCAAGGCAGGTGTCGAAGGAGCTGAAGGACTGCGCCCCCGCCCATTCGTTCTGCATGACGCCTAAGAAGTTTATCATCTGGTTGCACAGGGAATACAGGTGCTTCGGGGGCTTTGAGTCTATCTTTCCCATAACGCCGCCCAGCCCCTCTTTTATAAGCTGCTCCAGCGACCATCCGGCGCAGTAGCCTGTGAGCATGGTGAGGTCGTGGAGGTGCATTTCGCCGCTGCGGTGGGCGGCGGATATCTCGGCGTCGTATATTTCCGACAGCCAGTAGTTCGCCGTTATCGCGCCGCTGTTGGAGAGTATCAGCCCGCCGACGGAGTATGAGGCCGTGGCGTTTTCCCTCATGCGGATATTTTTTTCGCGGACGTAATTGTTTACCGTCTCCTTATAGTCCAGTATGGTGGACTTGAGGTTGCGGAGCTTTTCGCGCTCCCTTCGGTAGAGTATGTACGCCTTTGCGACGTCGGAGTGCCCCGACTGTATGAGCACCTGCTCGGCGCTGTCCTGTATGGCCTCTACGCTTATCAGGTCGTCCTTTATCTTGCCCTCGAAGTCCGCCGTGACCTTCAGCGCGATGAAGTCTATATCGTTGGCGTCGCAGGGCTTGTTCAGGGCGCCGAATGCCTTGGATATCGCCCCGCTTATCTTGGCTATATCGAATTCGGCTACGCTGCCGTCCCTCTTTATCACCTTATACATCCGGCTTCCCCCCTTAAACCCGATATGATTTATATTACTATACTATATTTCGTGCCGCCATTGCAAGGGATTACACAACATATTGTTATGTTCACATTTTATGTCATGGTCATAAATTTTTATAATTGCGCGGCGGCCTTTGTGGTATAATTCAAGCATGAATGGAAGTATTTTTTCGGATATTATAGCTGTGCTGTATCTCGCGGCGTTCATCGCCGCAGGGCAGCTTTTGTCGCGCCGGATATTCTGCCGCTGCCCAAAGACGGCGCGCATCACCTTGGGCGCTGCCTTGGGCCTTCTCATGCTCATGTGGCTGCCGGCGCTTTTTTCCTTTGCGCTGGGCTTTACGCTGCTTTCGCAGCTTTTGGCCCTGGCCGCTGCCGCCGCCATAGGCTTTATATCGGCAAGAGGGGCCGTAAAGCCGCTCATGGCCGTACGCGAGCCCGCGCTCAAGCCGTATCTATGCTGCGTGATACCTGTCGTGCTGCTGCTTTGCAGCCTGACGCTGTCGCATACCCTGCCACCCATGCCCAACGGCGGCCTCGGCTCGGGCCAGAGCACCTACGGCGATATGTGTATGCATCTTGGCATAATCTCATCCATAACCCGGCAGGGCTTCTTCCCGCCGGAATACTCCATAATGGCGGGGCAGCCCATGAGCTACCCCTTCCTGTGCGACAGCGTATCCTCCACCTTCTACACCCTCGGCGCGTCCCTCAGGCTAAGCTACATACTTCCCATGATACCGGCATTTTTCTCGGTAGCATCCGGGGTATACCTTTTCTTCGAGGACTGGTTCAAGCGGGCGGACAAGGCTGTATTGGCGTTCGTGCTGTTTTTCATAGGCGGAGGCTTTGGCTTTGCCTACTTCATGGACGGACTGAGGGCAGATCCCTACAACTTTACCCGCATATTTACCGAATTTTATGAGACGCCCACAAACCTGGTGGGTGAAAACGTGCGCTGGGTAAACGTGATAGCTGATATGCTGGTCCCCCAGAGGGCTACGCTGTTCGGCTGGAGCGTACTTTTCCCCTGCCTGTACCTGCTGCGCCGGGCGGTGTTCGATAATGACGCCGGCCTGTTCCTTCCGCTGGGAATAATGGGCGGCTGTCTGCCGCTTATACATACCCACTCGTTTTTGGCCCTCGGCCTTGTCAGCATACCGTGGTTTCTCAGGGCCGTATATAAGAATAACAGCATCACAAAGTTCGCTTTGTACGGCGTCATCGCGGTAGCGCTGGCAGCGCCCCAGCTGCTGTGCTTCACCTTCCGTCAGGCGGGCAGCTTTCTCACAGTCAACCTCAACTGGGCGAACGACACAGATACCTTTCTCTGGTTTTATGTCAAGAACCTTGGGCTGATATTCATACTGCTGCCCGTGGCGTTCATCGCCGCAAAGAAGGAGGATAAGGAGACGTGGCTGGGCGTGCTGCTTCTATGGGTACTCTCCGAGATAATACAGTTCCAGCCCAACCCCTATGACAATAACAAGCTGCTGTTTATATGGTTCGCCTTCTGCTGCGGCCTCGTCTCCTCTCTGCTCGTTGAGATATACGCAAGGCTCTCTGATATTAAAGGCCGGCGGCTGCTTGCCGGTATAGTGGTAACAGCCATGACGCTATCCGGAGTGCTTACGCTGGGCCGTGAGGCGGTAAGCCGATATGAGCTTTTCCCAAAGGGCGAGCTTGAGGCGGCGGAATTCATAGACAAAAACCTCCCCGCGGACTGCGTTATACTTACCGGCGTCCACCACAACAACGCCGTAGCCGCCCTCACCGGGCGCAATATCGTCTGCGGCTCGTCCGCCTACCTCTATTACCACGGCTTTAACACATACGGCCGCGAGCAGGATGTCGCCGCCATGTTTGAGGCCCCGGAAAGCTCCGGCGCGCTGTTTGAGAAATACGGCGTGGACTATATCTACATCGGCATAAACGAGCGCTGCAATTACAGCATATCTCCCAAGAGCTTCGAAGGCTTCGATTTGGTCTTTTCAAACGGCACGGCGGCATTGTACAGATACGGCGGATAACGGAAAAAGCATGACTAACGGCGCTGCTATATAGCAGCGCCTTTTAGAGTGTCAAAAAAGTGGCTGAACGCCACTTTTTTGAGTTTTTTCATCCGGTGCTTGCGCCTATGGCGCGGCCAGCACCGAATGCAGGGAAAGCCTTGCTGCGCAAGCGCTTTTTGCGGATTTGCCGCACATGTCGCCAAATCCGAATAAAGCCATAAGGGGCTGCGGCCCCTTATCAACCCCTGGGTTTTTCGACAGACTGAACGGCGCTGCTATATAGCAGCGCCGTTATTGTTATTGCGTAAAAGAAAGGATTTTACTTTTTTAGCCCGCGTATGCCAGCTCCTCGAACCACTCGCTCTCGGATACGCCGTCTATGCTCCATGTGAGATAGTCGTACTCGTCCTCGGATGCCTGAATGTTTATCTTCGACGTGGTGCCGTCCTCCGCCATGAGATCCGCATAGCTTTGCATATCGGTGCCCATTATGAGGAACTTATCGCCCTTTTTGCCCTCGGCGGCGCTGCCGTCGCCCAAGATGAGCTTGAGCCCGTCGCGGCTCAGCTTAAGCGCGAAATCGTCCCACGCCTCGGAGAAGTTCTGATATATGACGGTATAATCGCTGCTGCGGACAAAGGCGAAGTCGTTGCCGGAATCGCCTGTTGTGAGCATGAAGTCGCAGCCGGCGGTATGGGTGCCCAAGATGTCTATGGAGGTCTCCACGCTCACGCCGCCGTTGCCGTAAACGCCCTGCACCGTGCCGGCTATGGACGCTTTCTTCACCTCGCCGCCATGCACGCGGTATACGTAGGTTACGTAATCGTCGGAGGCCGCGTCGCCGGTGACGTAAAGCTCGGTGAAGCCATCGCCGACCACGGTATCGCCCACGTGTATCGAATCCTCATTAAGGCTGAGCGGGCCAAGCTCATCGGCGCTTTCCTTGCCGTCAATGTTGAATTTTACCGTCACATTGTTGTCCTTATCCTGAGCCACCGTGAATTTTACGGAATCGGCCTTGCCGTCGGCGGAAAGGTGATCCTCGCTGCCTGGCTTTACCTCCTTCCACTGGTATATGCCCAGCTCATTTTCGTTTACGGCTGCCGTCACGCAGTACTTGAACTGGCCGGCGCTGTCGCATTTCTCCAGCGTGAACACCATGCCGCCCAGGCGCTCGCCGCTGCCCAGATACAGGCCGACGCTTACCTTTACGGTGCTGCCATCCGGCGCGATGCTCTCTATCCTGGCTATCGTATTGCCCATATCGGAGGGGGCCAGCTTATAGCTCCCATCGGCGGCGGTCACGGTCTCGGCAAAGGAACCGGATATCTTGGGGAGCGTGCGCTCTCCGCCAAAGGCGGCGGCAGCATAGTCCTCCATCGTGGAGGCAGCCACGGTCACATATCCCTCCTCGTCGGTGGTGACGGTGGGCTCGGCAGCTTCCGGCTCTATGCTCATGCCCCAGTTCACGCCGGTAAGGTACAGCACGGACCATACTAACTCGTCGCTCTTGCTGTCGTATTTGGCGTCGCTGTCGATGCCTATGGAGCGCATTATGGAATCCATTATGGGAAGCATGGCGTTTATGTTGCCGCCGTCCTCCTCGGATATGAACTCGCCTGCGGCTTCCGCACCGTCGGGCGCGGTCTGTACGCCCTCGCTTCCGGGGGCGGCGTCTGCGGCGGGCTCCTTCGGCGCGCAGGCCGCGGCGCACAGCATTACGGCGATAATTGCAGCTAATAGCTTTTTCATTGTTTCCTCCTTAAAAAGGCAAAGGATGAAGTGTATGCCTTTATCCTGCATTATAGCACCCGAAGCGGCGGCAGTGTTTTAATAATCCGTTAAGAGTTGGGCAGCTTTTCTATCGCCTTTTTGAACTGCACCGAGAACAGTATGGCGGTAAAGGTCACGGCGATAAGATCCGCGGCGGGCTCCGCCAGATACACAGCCATGGCCTTATCCCCCGGGAAAATTGCGGGCATTAGGTATATGAAGGGCAATAGCAGCACGAATTTTCGCACCACCGCCACCGCTATGGAGGACCTTGCGCTGCCTATGGCGGTAAAGGTCATCTGGCAGGCTACCTGTATGCCGAACATGAACATCACCGCGAAGTAGCGCCGCATCGCCGCCTGTGTAAATGCCGCAAGCTCCGCGTTTGGGGTGAAAAGGCCCGTAAAGGCTTGCGGGAACAGCATTATTATGAGCCACAGCGCCCCGGCATATATCAGGCTGGATCTTAGCAGCAGCTTGAAAGCGCCGCGTACCCGCCCTGCGTCCTTTGCGCCGTAATTGTAGCTAACTATGGGCTGCGCGCCCTGGCCCAGGCCCTGAAGTGGCAGCATGGCGAACATATTTACGCTGGAGAGTATGGTCATGGCTCCCACGGCTACGTTGCCGCCGTACTTGAGCAGCGAGGTATTGAAGCATACGGATATTATGCTTTCGCTGGACTGCATTATGAAGGCCGCGAGGCCCAGCGCGAGGCAGGGAAGTATGACCCCGGCCTCAAGGCGCATATTTTCCTTTTTGAGCCGCAGTATGGTTTTTTCGCCCCTGAGAAAGAGCAGCACCCATAAGCAGGATATGCACTGGGAAATGACCGTGGCCAGCGCCGCGCCCCGCACCCCCATATCAAGGCCGAATATGAACACGGGGTCAAGGATTATATTGGATACGGCGCCTATCAGCACGGTGTACATGCCGGTCTTGGAAAAGCCCTGGGCGGTTATGAATGCGTTCATGCCGAGGGTGAGCTGCACGAATATCGTCCCGAGGGCGTATATGTCCATGTACCCTGCGGCAAAGCTTATGGTATCCGGGCTCGCGCCAAAGGCGAGAAGCAGGTCCCTATCCCATATCAGGAGCGCCGAGGTGAGTATGGCCGATATTATTATCTGCAATATAAAACAGTTGCCGAGTATGCGCTCTGCGCCGCCGTTGTCGCCCCGGCCCATGGCTATCGAGGCCCGCGGCGCGCCGCCCATGGATACGAGTGCCGCGAATGCGGACACCACCATTATGATGGGCATGCACACGCCCAGGCCGGTCAGCGCGAGAGAGCCGCCCTCCGGCATGTGGCCTATATATATCCTGTCTACGATATTGTAGAGCATGTTTATTATCTGGGCTACCACGGAGGGCACGGCGAGCTTGAAAAGCAGCCTTCCGAGGGGCTCTGTGCCGAGGTAATTGTTGTTCTTTTCCATCGTACAAATTCTCTTTCCTTTTTTAATACACAAGGATAATTATATTCCCGGGCATGCCGCTGTCAAATAAAGTTCCGATTTGGGAGTATCGAAAAAGCCCGTGATACGGCGTTTTTTTAAGTATGTACAGAGTCTGTCCACACAACTTTCACAATTAATGAATTGTTAATTTGATTTGTGGCGCGTCACGTATTACAATGCAAGATAAGCCATATATGGCATAATGAGGAGTAGAATGCGATGGAAAACAAATCCACCGAGACCAGGCCGACCGGGCAGAAGCCCATAATAGACCTTCGCAACGTTACCAAGGTATACCGGGTGGGAAGCGTTGACGTACACGCCCTCAGGGGAATAGACCTGCAGATAATGCCCGGGGAGTTTTGCTGCATAATAGGCCGAAGCGGCAGCGGCAAATCCACCCTTTTGAACATGCTGGCAGGGCTTGAGCCCGTGACCAGCGGCGAGGTAGTCATAAACGGCAAGCACCTTGAAAGGATGACGCAGTCCGAGCTTATACTTTTCCGGCAGAAGTACGTGGGGTTCATATTCCAGTCCTTCAACCTGATGCCCTACTACACCGCCCTTGAAAACGTGGCGTTCCCGCTGTCGTTTAGAGGGGTGCCTTACGATAAGCGCATGAGGCTGGCACGGAAGGCGCTAAAGGACGTCGGCCTTGAAAGCCACATGGATCACATGCCGGGGCAGATGTCCGGCGGACAGCAGCAGCGCGTCGGCATAGCGCGGGCGCTGGTCACGGACCCGGACATAATATTTGCCGACGAGCCCACGGGCAACCTCGACTCCAAGACGTCGGACGACGTGATGCACAGCATGTGCGAGACGGTAAAGAGCCACGGCAAGACCTTTATAATGGTCACCCACGACCCAAATATGGCGGCGTATGCGGACAAGGTAATAAACATACTGGATGGGCGCATAACGGATATACATTACAACCGCCATGAGACCGCGGGCGACAAGGCCGAGATCAGTGAAGAAATAAAGAAGGAAGCTTAACACGGAGGAGAAATAAATAATGAAGCGCGTTATTACTATAATACTTGCCATGGCTATGGCGCTGTCGATATGCTCGGTTGCGTATGCGGAAAATGGAAACGATAGTAAACCCACAATCACAATTCCAAAAGAAAAACCAACCTTAAATAATTTTATTACAGCAAGCGCGGATAACCGTGTTTTTCAGGAGAACGCAGGCTCCGTCAATATGACCATAAATATCGAGAATAAAAGCAATGATTATGACGTTATTCTCGCCGCAATACAGCCAAGCGGAGGCTGCATAATATCTGCCTCCGGGAATGATACCATTCCTAAAAACAGCAAAAAGGCCGTAAATATAACGGCAACGCTTGCGTCGTCAGGCAATACGGCCGGTACTCTCACGCTTATTTTTAACGTGCCATACGGTGACAGCAATAATCCTTCATACGAACTGGTTACAGCCGTTTGCAATGATTTTTCCATCGTCCGCGCCCCTTCCGCTACCGAAGCGCCCAAGAAGGAGGACAGCGAGTTCCGCATACGCACATCCAGCGTTGACAGCAACGGCATGTGCGTGCTTACGCCCTCGGGCGATTACGGCGACCAGCTCGACGTGCGCCTCCCCCTCACCTGCACCAACGGCTTCGTGTATGACCTGAAGGTAACGCCGGTGCTCAGCAACGATATCGAGAAGTTCCCCTTCGACATAGACCTTGTGGACTACACCCTCTCCTACCCCGGCTCCATAGGCAGGGGGCAGGTGGTAGAGTTCCTGTACCATCTGCGCCTCAGCAAGAAAGCCACGGTGGGCGTAAAGCAGGTGGACTTCAACGTAACCTACCGCAACGAGGACGGAGACCTCAAGACCGGCACGGTGAACCTCTTTGTAAACGTCCGCAAGGGCCTTTCCCCCACCAGCGACAAGGATACCACCACCTCCGTGCCAAAGCTCATAATCGAGAGCTACAAGCTGAGCTCGGATAAGATATACGCGGGCGAGACCTTCGATTTGGAGTTCACCGTAAAGAACACCTCCGAAAGCACCAACCTGCAAAACGTGCAGATACACATAAAGGACGCGGGCGAGACCGCGACCATAGTTCCCGCCAGCGGCGGCAGCAATACGCTGTATATATCCAAGATAGGCAAGGGCCAGAGCAGCAGCCAGAAGGTATCCCTCCAGACCGCGCCCGACGCGACGGCAAAGGCGTATACCCTCAACATGGATTTCAGCTATGAATCCGCCAGCACCAACGCGGCCCATACCGCAAACGAGACCATAGCCGTGCCCATACTGCAAAAAATCAGGCTCAAGTGCGACGAACCCACGGTATACGACGAGGTATCCTACCTTAATTCCGGCACCAGCATGTCTATCAAGATGTACAACATGGGCCGCTCCAGCGTTTATAACTGCATCGTCGAGGTGGAGGGCAACGGGCTCCAGCTCGAGGAGAGCTACTTCGGCGGCACTCTCGGCGCAGGCTCCACCATGGCGGCGGATATATCCGTGATACCGTCCGTGGCGGGCGATATACAGGGTACGATAGTCATATCCTATGAGGACGTATATGGCGAGCCCGGCGAGGAACGGCTCCCCTTCACGCTCCATGTAGAGGATCCCAATGCCGGCATGGAGGGCATGGAGGGAACGGAGGGCGACGGCATGGGCGGCGACCCGACATGCCCCGGCGGGGTGGAAGAGACCAAGGGCTTCCCCTGGTGGGGCTGGGTCATAGGCGCGGGCGCGCTGGGCGGAGGCGGCTTCTTCGGCCTCAAGCAACTTAAAAAGCGCAGGGCGCGCAGCCTGGAGGACGATATTTAAATGCGCTTCACCGATATTTTAAGGACCGCCTTCATTAACCTGTGGCGGAGAAAGCTCAGGGCCGTGCTCACCGTGCTGGGCATGGTCATAGGCGTCGCCTCCATAGTCGTTATGATGAGCCTCGGCATAGGCATAAGAAAATCCATCGTCGACAGTTATGCCAGCATGGGCAGCCTTACAAATATTACCGTCAGCCGCTGGAGCTACCGTGAAACCTCCGCCGGCGGCACCAGCACCGAGAAAAAGCTGGACAAGGCGGCGGTCGAGACCATAAGGAAGATACCCGGCGTAAAGGCGGTAATGCCCCAGATACAGACCTACGGCATACTCAAAAGCGGCAAGTGGATAGCCGATTGCAGCATAATGGCGATAGACAGCTCTGTGGCGGAGGAATTCGGCATAGAGCTTTCGGAGGGCCGCTACCCCAAGTACAAGCGCGGCAGCTCCAGCTATGAGATAGTGCTCAGCCAGGACGTGCTGAGCTGGTTTTACGAACCCAAGACCGGCAAGCAGGCGGTGGACCGCGACGGCAACCCCAAGGTCACCATGGATTCAAAATTCCAGATCACCTTCGACTATAACAACATTTACGGCAACAACCCGGGCGACGGCGAGAGCCAGCAGGCCCCCGGCAAGACCTACCGCGTAGACCCCATAGGCCTGGTATCCCCCAACAATAACGAGTTTTCGTGGTACTGCCTTATGGATATAGAGGCGGTGCAGAAGCTCGCCAAGGAAAACAGCGAATATATACAGCTCGACACCAAGAACTACAACCGCGTCATGGTAAAGTGCGAAAGCACCGACGCCGTATCCGGGGTGAAGGCCGCCATAGACGAGATGGGATACGGCACAAGCTCCCTTCAGGACGCTCTTAAGCAGGCCGAAAAGCAGATGCAGCAGATACAGTACCTGCTGGGCGCAATAGGAGGCGTATCGCTGCTGGTCGCGGCAATAGGCATAATGAACACCATGATGATGAGCATATACGAGCGCACCAAGGAGATAGGCATAATAAAGGTGCTGGGCTGCCGCATGGAAAACATAGCGGAGCTGTTCCTAACCGAGGCCGCCTACATAGGCTTCTTCGGCGGCGCCGCGGGCCTGGGCATAAGCTACGGCCTTTCCGCGGTGATAAATAAATTCGTGGGGAGCAGCGGCTTCAAGAGCATAATCCCCTTCTACCTTGCGGTGGGCGCGGTGCTCTTCTCGGTGACTGTCGCTTTGATCTCCGGCCTCTATCCGGCTATCAGGGCGATGCGGCTCAGCCCACTCAATGCGATAAGAAACGAGTAAAGGAGAAAATACCATGAAAAGTATCAAGCCGGGCAGAGGCCCTTCCGGACTTAGCTTTATCGGCTCCGTATTCGGAATAATATTCGGCATATTCTGGACTATAATGGCGGCAAGAATGGGCGCGCCGGCCTTTTTCCCGTTATTCGGCATATTGTTCATAATAATGGGCATAGTGCAGGCTGTCTACAACTATAAAAACGCCACCGGCAAAAACCGCTTTTCCTCCTTCGACATAACCGAGGACGGCGAGGAGCCCGACCCCCTCGAGCAGCGCTTCGGCGGCAGCAAATACCGCGACGATACCGTGCAAGGCAGCGGCTTCACCTCCTCCTCATCCTTCTGCCCCTACTGCGGCAAGGGCGTGGACGGCGGCTTTGAGTACTGCCCGAAGTGCGGCAAGAGACTGCCCAAATAGCAGCCTCGACAGCTTACAGAGATAATATTTTGCATAAAGAAAGCCGGGTTCCTTCCGGCTTTTATCCTTAAATTACAGCCCCAGCACTTTGCTTATGTGTGATAAAGAAGTAATAGAAGTGCAAAAAATTTTGCCGTTCCTATCCGGCACTTGGCCATTGTGTCGGATAGGTCGGGCGTTAGGCTTCGGGCAAGTCAATCTTGCCGACAAAGCTGTAATAAATCTCAATGTCCTGCCTGCGGGTGCCGTTCTCGTCATAGCTGCACTCATGCAC
>CAKTYU010000001.1 GCA_934633985.1 uncultured Clostridia bacterium | reverse complement strand
CCTGCCTGCCTGCCTGCCTGCCTGCCTGCCTGCCTGCCTGCCTGCCTGCCTGCCTGCCTGCCTGCCTGCCTGCCTGCTAAAATTGTAGTTGCGGCGGTCATGGTGCTGTCAAGTCCTTTCTGCAAATAATACGTAAGCCTTTTGCATCTATACAACTACTATTATACAGGCAGGATATAAAATCTACGTTAAGTTAGGCTTCCGGGTGAAAACAATCCGGCTTTTTTGCGGCTTTTCCCCTCTTAACGAGGATTTTATCGGCGCGGCCTTATTATGTTGTTGAACGACAGTTGCTTACAGATCTATTCTTCAAAAAAAATGCAAAGGAGCTTAGCCCATGAATTACAGTGCGCTGATAGAAGGCCGCAGGTCTGTTAGGGCCTTTTTAGATAAGGCGGTCCCCGAGGAGCTTATCCTCGAAATACTGGAATACCACGATAAAAGCTGCAAGCGCCTCGCGCCCGATATAGACACGGCGCTGCTCATTTTGGACGAAAGCTCGCAATCCGCCCTGGAGGGCACGGCGGGCTATAAGCAATTCCTCATAGGCGCGCCCCACTATCTCCTGCTGCTTTCCGACAGGGGCCCCCACATGGGGCTGAACGCGGGCTATATGATGGAGGATATGATACTAAAGCTGGAGGATATGGGGCTGAATAGCTGCTGGCTGACCTTTACCGACGGCGCGGCGGTAAGCTCCGCCCTCGGCATATCGCCCTTTATGGAGGTCGCCGCCATAGCCGCCTTCGGCTACGGCGAAAAGGTGCGCCGCGAGCTTCAGCTTAACGTCATAAGCATGTCAAACGTGGATATTGCGGTAAAGCGGCATTATTACGACCCGAAGAAGAGCATACAGGACATGGTTTACTATGAAAGCTGGGGCAGCAGGGAGGGCCTTGACGAGCACATGGGCTTTTACGGCGATATACTGTGGGATTCCTTCTATGCCGCCTCACAGTCCCCAAGCTACCTGAACCGCCAGCCCTACGGCTTCCTTATAAGGGGGCATGAGATAATGCTGGTTTCTGTGCCGGACGAGCACACGGACGAGTACGACGGGCAGCTCAACCTCGGCATAGCGCTGCTGCATTTCGGCGCGGTGGCCGCCCAGTGGGTAGGAAGCGTGCAGTGGCAGCTTGACGGGCTCCCCGCAGACGTGGAGCTTCCCGAGGGCCACGCCATAGCCGCGCTTTGCCGTATATGACGGGGCGCTGCAAAACGGAATACATAGTCACGGGCGCAACGGGCTTCCTGGGCGGCGCGGTGGTAAGGGAGCTTATTTCCCGCGGGCGCAGCGTAACGGCGCTGGCCCTCCCGGGGGATCCTCTATTGCCGCTGCTGCCGGAGGGGGCCCTTGTGCGCTTCGGCGACGTTACGGACAGGGCCTCGCTGATACCTGCTTTTGAGGGGGCGGAGGGCTGCCGTGTGATACACTGCGCCGGAATGGTCTCCGTTGCGGCGGGGCAGGGCGAGGCGCTGGGCCGGATAAACGTGCAGGGCACGGAGAACATAGCGGGGCTTTGCCTTGAATACGGCGCGAAAAGGCTGGTATACGTAAGCTCCGTCCACGCCATACCCGAAAGGCCAATGGGCGAGGTAATCACCGAGGAATGCCGGGTATCGCCGGAGCTTGTCCACGGCGCTTACGCAAAGAGCAAGGCCGCCGCCACTAAAAAGGTGCTGCTTGCGGCGGAAAAGGGGCTGGACGCGGGCATAGTATACCCCTCCGGCATAATAGGCCCCGGCGACAGGGGCATGGGAAGCATGACGGTGATGCTGCGCTCCTTCCTCCACGGGCGGCTGCCCGCCGGGGTTTGCGGCGGGTACGACTTCGTCGATGTGCGGGACGCGGCCGCCGGCGCGGTATCCTGCGCGGACAGCGGGCGGCCCGGCGAGGGCTATATACTCTCCGGGCGCTATGCCTCCATAAAGGAGCTTTTGACCTTGGCGGGAAGGCTCTCCGGCAGGAGGGCGCCGGGGCTGTTCCTTCCGCGCCGGCTTGCGGGGCTCGCCGCGCCAATATTCGAGCGGCGCAGCATACGAAGGGGCGAAAAGCCCTTCTTCACCCCCTATTCCATATCCGTACTGGGCTCAAACGGGAATTTTTCCCATAAAAAAGCATCTGACGAGCTCGGCTATTCGCCGCGTGACCTGTCAGATACGCTATCGGATACCCTGCGCTGGCTATCCTCGCTGCCTATATAAAAAGGGCGGCCTCAGCCGCCCAACGCTACCATATCTCTCCGCTCGCCATGGCGTCCCATTCCCTCTCGGGACATACTATGGGCGTTGCGGCCTCATGCGGATCGTGAAACTCCTCCTTGCGCGCGCCCGCGCCGCGGCGCTCTCCGTTGCTCCTGCCGTAAATATGCCTGTCCACGACCTCTATGAAGCTCTCCATAAGCTCCCGCATGGTCTTTCCCTCGTAGACGAGGTGATCCTCCGTACCCTTTAGCCGCCCGTAAAAGCAGCCATCGGCCTCGGAGTAGCGTATGCTCCCCCGGCAGCCCCGATAGGTCAGAACCTCGTCCGTCATCAATAAGCACATCTCTTCCTTGCGTTCGGGCGTGCCGCCCTTTTGAAGTGTGTCCCTGAAGCGTTCCATGTTCTCACCTCATTTCACGATAATATTCATTTTTCTATAATAATTATACCAGCTTTATACCGGCAATTCAACCTCTATGGTGCTTCCCTCCGGCGTGCTTTGCAGCACGCTTATGCTGCCGCCGTGCAGCCGCACGGACTCCCACGCGAAGGAGAGGCCGAGGCCGACGCCGCCGTACTCCCGGCTGCGTGATTTATCTATGCGATAGAAGGGCTGGAATATATTGCTCTGGCATTTTTCGGGTATCCCCTGCCCCGTGTCCGTAACGTGTATCACCGCCATGTTTTCCTCCTGGCGGTATGAAACGGTCACGCTGCCTCCCTGCTTATTGTATTTTATTCCGTTTTCCACAAGGTTGTAAAGCACACGGTATATGAGTATGTCGCTGCCCGTCATGCGGACGTTTTCGCCCTCCTGCGCCAGCGTTATTTTCTTCTTCTCCGCCAGCGGAAGCAGGTCCGTAAGCACCTCCTCCACCATGGGGCCTATATCTATCCTGTCCGTGCGCGGCACGGACTGCAGCTCGCTCATATCCAGCAGCGTCCTTACCACCTTGGATAGCCGCTCGGTCTGATCCCGCAGCACGGCGATGGCCTCCTCCGCGCTGACGCTGCTGTCCCCCTCGGCATAGGTATCAAGCTGCGTCTGCATGAGGGCGAGCGGCGTGCGAAGCTCGTGGGCGGCGTTGCCGGTAAACTGCCTCTGGGCGTCATAGGCCCGGGATATCCTTACCAGCATCTTGTTGAAGGAGCGGCTTAGCTGGCGGAACTCCGTTATGCTGTCCTCGTCTATCCTAACGTTGTCTATGCTGTGCATGCGTATGCCGTCTATCTGCGCGGCAAAGTCCCTAAGGGGGGACAGCGAGCGCCAGCTCACGAAATAAGCTATTATTCCGGACAGCACCGACACTATGCCCACCACGTACCAGCTATTGTGGCAGAAGGAGGTCTTTATCTCCGCAAGCTCGGCGGAAAACTCCGCGCGGAAGCGCTCCGCCTCTCCATCGTGCATGGCCTGCCCACATTCCGTGGAAAAGCCCAGGGCGTACTGCCCCAGCTCGTCCATCATGGACAGCCCGTAGCTGCAAAGCAGCGTTTTCATCAATATGCAGCTAATGGCGATCATGCCCATGGTCATAAGTGTGACCCGCCATTTAAGCGATAGCTTTCTTATCTTCAATTCTCGTCGCACCCTCCGAGATGATATCCCTCTCCTATGCGGTTTATTATGGGATCATAGCCCAGCACCGCGCGGAGCTTTTTCCTGAGCGAGGATATATGCACCCTTATGGAGTTGCTGAAAATATCCACGCTGCCGTCCCATACGTGCTCTATGAGCTCCTCCTGGCTCACCGGCCTGCCCTGATTGAGCAGCAGGTATTCCAGTATGCCGTTTTCCTTCCTCGTAAGTATGACGATCTCGCCCTTGGCCGCCGCCCTCCTGCTGCGCGTATCGAAGGACAGCTCGCCGTAGGTCAGGGATACGTCGTGCTGTATGAACCGCCGCCTTGTAAGGCTGCGCACCCGCGCCCCCAGCTCGCCCAGATGGAAGGGCTTCGCCATATAGTCGTTGGCCCCGGCGTCCAGCCCCGTTATCTTGTCCTTGGCGTTGCCCCGCGCCGAAAGTATCAGCACCTTGGTCTCCTGGTCGTTAAGGCGCAGCTTTTTAAGTATGTCCATGCCGTCCATGCGCGGCAGGTTCAGGTCAAGTATTATAAGGTCGTATTTATCGGTACCTATTTTCTCCAAGGCTTCCGCTCCCGTGTAGCACACATCCACCTCAAAGCCGTCCTTTTCCAGACTTTTGGATACGGCGTCGCACAGCGTCCGCTCATCTTCGATTATCAAAAGCCGCATAACCGTCATTTCCTTTCCGCAAATCTCTCTCAACTTACAGTATAGTCACCTCCGAATAAAATCCTTGTTAAATCTGCCGGCCTATACCAAATTATAGATCTTATTAAAATTTTATCATGGGAAAGCCCCCCGCGTAAAGCGGCATTCCTTACGCGTCAGGGCCCCCCGCCGCTCATGCACTGCGGCGGGGGGCCCTGCGTTATTCTTCGCTTTGCCTTAATGCATTACTTCATAAAGGTGCCGGCCTTCATCTCCTCGATGTAGGCGTTGTACTGCTCCTTTACCTCGGCGGGCACTATATCGCCCACCGCGCCGGCGGAGAGCGCGCCGTTTTCCAGCGTGCCGTATATCACGTCGCCGCCCAGCTTGCCGGCCTCAACGGCCTCCATGCAGGCGCCCACCATGGCGGAATTATCCGTGACCTGAGAGCCTATGATGCACTCGTTCTGGCCGAGCAAATCGGAGGGCTGGGCTATGTCGAATACCTTTATGCCGCCCTGGGCAGCATTGTACTCGTCTATCGCCTGGCGCGCGCCGGAGTCAACGGCGGAAGCATCGCCGAAGAATACGTCCGCGCCCTTGTCCATCATGGCCTTGGCGAACTCTATGCCCTTATCGCTTGCGGAGAAGGAGTTGGAGTATACTATGTCGAGGGTCTTGGCGGTCTTGCCTGCCTTTTCCGCAACGTATGCGGCGGCCTCCTTATAGCCCTCGTACTTGCCCTTGGTGGTGTCCAGCTCCATGCCGCCTATGAAGGCGATGGTGCCGGTCTCGGTCATAAGGCCGGCCAGCGCGCCGGCTATCCAGCCTATCTGGGTGGCGTTGGGCAGCAGGGAGGATACGTTGCCGTTTTCGGCCTTGGCGGGGGTGCCGGCCGCGCCGTTGAGCAGGGCAAAGGCGATATCGGGATACTCCGCCGCGGCCTGGAGCACGGCGTCGGTATACTGGTTGCCGGGGGCGTAGATCAGGTCATAGCCCAGGGTGCAGTAGGAGTCGATGGTGTCAAAGTACGCGGACTGCTCTATGCCGTCGGATACGGCGGTCTCCCAGCCGTGCTTCTTTGCGGCGTCCATCATGGCGTTGTAGCAGGACATGCCCCAGCCGCCGTCGGAAATGCTGGAGTCGCAGATCATGGCGACCTTATATACCTTGCCGTCCGCGGGGGTCTCGGCGGTCTCTGCGGCCTCAGTGGTCTCCTCCGCCTTGGGCGCCTCGGGCGCCTTTGCACAGGCGGCCATAGAGAGCAGCATGACGAGGGCCAGCAGCATTGCTAAGAACTTTTTCATGTGTAAATTCCTCCGTTTAGTTTTTTGTTTATATAACAGCCGCACATACGGCTATTATGCCTTTGTTATCTTTCTTCCTTGCGGTAGGGCTTGCCGCAGCTCTTGGGCCCCGCCTTCTTCATGCCTATGGCGGCCAGCACAGCCACCGTGGCGATGTAGGGTATCATCTGGAAAAACTGATAGGGTATGTTGTAGCTGCCCACCTGAAGGCGTATTTGCAGCGCATCGCAGAAGCCGAAGAACAGGCAGGCTATGAGCACGCCGCCAGCGTTCCAGCGCCCGAATATCACCGCCGCCAGCGCGATGAAGCCCCGGCCGGCGATGTTGCCGTCAACGTATGTGGTGGTGTAGCAGGTGGTGAGGTACGCCCCGCCTATGCCTGCGAGGGCGCCGCATATAATGCTCGCAACGTACTTTATGCCTATTACATCGATGCCCAGCGTAGCCGCCGCCTTGGGGTATTCGCCGACGGCCTTATAGTTGAGCCCCGATTTTGTCCTGTTGAAGTATATGACGGTGAACACGACGAGAAGATATGCAAGGTAGACCATCGGCGTCTGATCCAGAAAGAGCTTAGCTATAAAGCTGTTTGCGGTGATGCCCATTCTGGAGGCGAGCGTTTCCATAAGGCCCACCTGCACCAGCTCAGAGCCCGCGCCGAAGTATACCCTGTATATGAAGGCCGCAAGAGCCGGGGCGAATATGTTTATCGCCATGCCGTATACTATCTGCTCGGCGCAGAGGGTTATGGTGGCATAAGCGTATATCATGTTCACCAATATGCCTGCGGCAGCGCCCGCCAATACGCCCAGAAGCGGGTTCCCCGTTATGAGGCTCACAAGGAAGCCCACCAGCGAGCCTATGGAGGCAAGCCCCTCAAGGCCTATATGCACGAGGCCCGCCCGCTGCGAATACAGCTCGGCCAACGAGAGGAATATCAACGGCGTAGCCATTCTTATGCTTGCAAGGAGCAGATTTGATATGAAGTCCCAGCCCATGCTATGCCACCTCCTTATTTTTTGCGAAGGCCCTGTCGATAGCCGCCCTGAACTCCGGCAGCTTTACCATCGCAAGGCCCGCCACCGTGAACACTATCACCAGCGCCTGTATTATATCGGATACGCTGGTGGGCACACCGGTAGCCGCCTGCATGGTGGTCGAGCCCACCCTAAGCGCTGCAAAAAATATCGCCACGAGCATGGTGGCTATCGGGTGGAGCTGGCCTATCAGCGCCATGGATACGCCGTCAAAGCCGTAGCCCGCGGCATAGCCGTTTATGAGAAAGAACTGTGTGCCGAGTATTTCCGCGCTGCCGCCCAGCCCCGCTATCATGCCGGATATGAGGAAGCTGAAGAGGAAGTACTTTTCCACCGCGAAACCGTTGAATCTGGAGGCCGTCATGTTAAAGCCCACCGCCCTTAGCTGGAAGCCCTTGGAGGTGTTGAAGAGGAAGTAATAGACTATGAGGCCCACAGCGACGGCTATCACAAAGGCGGAGGTGGCCCGCAGGCCGAACAGCCGCGTCAGCCGCGTCCCGTCGGGCACCGCCACCGTCTGCGGAACGGAGCCGTCCCGCAGCCAGTTGGTAAACAGCACGCCCATGAAAAGCGTTGCGATGTAGTTCATCATTATGGAGATTATCATTTCGTTCTGCCCCCGGTATACCTTGAGCACGCCGGGTATCATGGCCCACAGCCCGCCGGCCGCCGCCCCCGCTATGAGGCATACTATTATGGCGGGCAAGCCGGTGAAGCCGCACTGCGTCGCAATTACCGTACACACCACGGAGCCCATTATGAACTGCCCCTCGCCGCCCAGGTTGAATACGCCGCACTTATACGCAAAGCAGGCGCAAAGGCCGGTGAATATCAGCGGGGTAGAGCGCGAAAGCGTGGTGCCTATGTTCCTTACGCTGCCGAAAGCGCCCTTCCAGAGCGCCTGCAGCGCGACGGCGGGGTTTGCGCCCAGCGCCGCCATTATTATGCAGCCTATCAGGAATGCCAGTATTACGGATACTATCGGAACCAGCAGGCTTATTATCCTTGTGCTTTTCATCCCGTCCTCCTTACTTGCCAGCCATGGCAAGGCTTATCTCCTGTATGGGCGGGTTCTTGCCCGGGTATTCGCCCATCACCTGTCCCTCGAACATGACGATTATCCTGTCCGAAACCTCGAGTATCTCGTCAAAGTCCGCGCTTATGAGCAGCACGCCGCAGCCCTTGTCCCGCGCCGCGATCATGCTGTCATGTACGAAGCGTGCCGCGCCTATATCCAAGCCGCGGGTGGGATGCACCGCCACCAGCAGATCCGGGTCGCCCTCCAGCTCCCGCGCAAGTATGACCTTCTGCTGGTTGCCGCCGGAAAGGTTCCTCGCCTCCTGATCCACGGATACGCAGCGTATGTCGTACTTTTTACGCATCTCCTCGGCATAGCCCTTGATGGCCTTCTTTTTGAGAAGCAGCCCCTTTTTCTTGGAAAACTCCGCCTTTTCGGTGGATTTCAGCACTATGTTGTCGCTTATGGACATGCTGCCTATAAGCCCCATCTTGTTGCGGTCCTCGGGTATGTGGGATACCCGCTCCTCTATGAAGCCCTCCGGCGAAAAGACGGCTACCTTCCTGTTCTTAAGGTCCATATCGCCGCTGTCCGGCACTATCACGCCGGTAACCACCTGCGCGAGCTGGCTCTGCCCGTTGCCGTCCACCCCCGCTATGCCGACTATCTCGCCCCTGCCTACCGTGAGGCTCACGCCGTTAAGCCCGTTGTGCTTGGAGGTCTTGCAGTAATCCACATTTTTGAGCGCTATCACCGGCTCCCCGGACTTTTCGACCTTTTCATAATGAGAAGGGGCGAGCTCCCGGCCTATCATGAGGTTTGCAAGCTCCTCGCCGGTGGTCTCGTCCCTGTTCAGCGTGCATACGCTCCTGCCCGCGCGCAGTATCGTTATGCGGTCGGATATACGCAGCACCTCGCGCATCTTGTGGCTTATGAATATAATGCTTTTGCCCTCGGCCGTGAGCTTGTTCATCACCTTGAACAGCCCCTCGACCTCTATATCCGTCAGCGCGGCGGTGGGCTCGTCCAGCACCAGCAGCTCCGCGCCGCGGTACAGCGCCTTTAATATCTCCACCCTCTGCTGCGCGCCTACCGCTATTTCAGTCACGGGCTTATCCAGCTCCACATCGAGGCCGTACTGCTCCGCAAGCCGCAGTATCTCCCTGCGGCGGGCGTCCTTGTCTATGAATATGCCCTTGGTGTTGCGGTCGCCCAGTATTATGTTCTCCAGCACCGTCATGGCCTCCACCAGCATAAAATGCTGATGCACCATGCCTATGCCCTGCTTTACCGCCTGCGCCGGGGAATCTATACGCACCTTCCTGCCGTGCATATATATGCTTCCCTCCGTAGGCTGATAAAGGCCGAACAGCACGTTCATCAGAGTGCTCTTTCCCGCGCCGTTTTCGCCCAGCAGAGTATGCACCTCGCCCTTTCGGACATCAAAGCTGACGTCCCGGTTCGCGTACATCTCCCCAAAGCGCTTGGTGATGTGTTCCATCCTGAGAATTTCCTGCATTTTCTCCCCCCTTGGCATTATGGTTATGGATACAATGTGCTTTTGTCGTGGTGTAGGTAAGGCGCCGCAGCCTGATAAATGATATTTATTCTACATAAATATTCAGTTACTGTCAAGATTTTACTTTTGGCGGCGCGGCGCTGAGGCCGCGAAATTTGCATCGTTAAACACGGAGATATTCAAATATGTCATATACGGAAATGAACGCTATGCAAGGGAAAAGCGGCAGTCCGTCAAGCCGGTGCTGCCGCGTACATTGGCTTTTGCCGCGGCCCGCCTTATTCCTTTACGGCAGGGCGCGTGCTCGCACGTTTGAATTTTTCCGCCTGCGGTTATTCAAGTATCCTCCCGTCCACCGCCACGGTAACCACCTGCCAGGGGATAAACCTGCCGCTCTGCTGAAGTGCTTTTTTCACAGCCTGCTCCAGCCCGCCGCAGCAGGGCACCTCCATGCGGACGACGGTAACGCTCTTTATGTCGTTGCCGCGGATGATCTCCGTGAGCTTTTCGGAATAGTCCACGCTATCCAGCTTTGGACAGCCCACGAGGGTGATATGCCCCTTGATGAAGCGCTCGTGGAATGCGGCGTATGCATAAGCCGTGCAGTCGGCGGCGATGAGCAGCCTCGCCCCATCGAAATAGGGCGCATTCACCGGCGCTAACTTGATCTGCACCGGCCACTGGGAGAGCCTGCTCGGCTGCTCTGTGCGGGCCGACTCCGCGCCGACGGCCTCCGCGTGCTGGATTTTTCTCGAATGGCTGCCCGGGCAGCCGCAGGGCAGGGTCATGCCTTCCTTCCGCATCTTCCTCTGCTTGTTTTCCATGACGGCCTTTTCGTCGTATGCCGCCGCCTCCCGCTCCACAAAGGCTATGGCTCCCGTGGGGCAGGCGGGCAGGCAGTCCCCCAGCCCGTCGCAGTAGTCGTCCCGCATGAGCTGCGCCTTGCCCTCTACCATGGCTATGGCTCCCTCGTGGCAGGCCTCGGCGCATGCGCCGCAGCCGTTGCATTTTTCCTTGTCGATCTGAATAATCCTACGAATCATTTTTATGCCCTCCGCACCTTTGTCTTGACTTTATGGCCATATTCTACTATCATAATCCATGAATTGATGTTGTTATACCAACATTGGAGAGAAAAATATGCGGATCAATTTAGCAAACACCCAGCTTTTTCGCGGCATTAAGCCTTCGGACGTCCATGAGATGCTCGGCTGCCTCATAGCGAAGGAGCGCGCATATAAAAAGGGCGAGATTATATTCCCGGAGGGCTCGCCCACTGAGTACATCGGCGTGGTGCTGTCCGGCAGGGTCATGGTCGAGTTAGGGGACGTTTGGGGGAACAACAGCGTGCTAAGCGGCATAGGCCCCGGCGGTGTGTTCGCGGAGGCTTACGCCTGCGTGCCCGGAGAGCCGCTGATGGTGAACGTGACCGCCGCCGAGGATACGGAGGCGCTGCTGCTCAATATAGGGCGGGTGCTGGAGCCCTGCTCAAGGGTCTGCCCCCACCACATGCGGCTGGTGCGGAACCTGCTGACGCTCTGCGCGGAGAAGAATTTGCAGCTATCCCGCCGGGTGCTGCACACAGGCCCCAAGTCCATTCGCAAGCGGCTGCTGTCGTATTTTTCCGAGTGCATAAAGCGCACCGGAAGCTATTCCTTCGATATACCCTACAACCGCCAGCAGCTTGCGGACTACCTGAGCGTGGAGCGCAGCGCCCTTTCAAACGAGCTTTCCCTCATGCAGCGGGACGGGCTCATACGGTATGAAAAAAACCATTTTGACATCATAGAGCAGGCCGAGGATCAGCGCCTGTAAAGGAGACGCCAATGAACATTCGAAAGCGGACGGGAGGCTCCGTCCCGGCACATAAGCATAAAAAGGAAAAGCCCCTCAACGACAAGGAGCTTTATATCGTCATAAGCCAGACCGGAACGCTTTTGTCGCGTATACTCAAGCTCATCACCGGCGCGGAATACAACCACGCCTCCATCAGCCTGTCCAGGGATCTTGAAAAGATGTACTCCTTCGGCCGCAAGCATCCCTATAATCCATTCTGGGGCGGCTTTGTTATGGAATCTCCCCATACCGGCACCTTTAAGCGTTTTTCCGATACGAGGGTGCTGGTATTGAGCGTGAGCGTCAGCGAAAAGCGGTATGCAAGGATCAAGAGCATACTCGACAAGATGTGGAAGCGCAGGCGCAAATACAGCTACAATTTTGTCGGGCTGTGCCTGGCGTATTTCCAAATCGTATGGAAGCAGGAGAACCGCTACTACTGCTCGGAATTCGTGGGGGATATGCTCGCAAAGGGCAGGGTAAACGGCATGGAGCGCCTGACCTCCTCCATCATACATCCGGTGCATTTCCTTCAGCTTCCCCACACTGAGCTTTACTGCGGAAAGCTCAGCGAATATTCCTGCAAGGACCAGCCGCCCTTCAGCCACCGCAGCGACACTTACGAAATCCCCGCATAACGCCTGCCGTTTCCCCCTATCGCGTCAAGGGGCGGCACAATTCACCGTCAAAAGGAAATATAAGGTGAACTTTTGTGTTTTCCGCTTGTATTGGGGGTATATATAAGCTACAATTATCAGGTAGGTCATAATACTTTGTATCCGCCCGCCGCGAAAAATTGAGAAGGGACGTGTTTCTCTCCCCAGTGAAAAATATACTGAAAACCATTCTCCCCGAAAAACTGAACGAATCGCTAAAATCCGTACTGCCGGTCACCGCCGTTATATTCCTGCTGTGCTTTATGGTGGTCCCCGTGCCCAGCAGCGTCATGCTGGCCTTTATAGTGGGCGCGTGCCTCCTTATAATCGGCATGGGGCTGTTCTCCCTGGGCGCGGATATGGCCATGTCCAAGATAGGCGAGCACATAGGCGCGGTCGTTTCCCACTCAAAAAAGCTGGTCCTTATAATCGCCGTGAGCCTTGCGGTAGGCGTATTCATAACGGTATCGGAGCCTGACCTGAGGGTGCTTGCCCAGCAGGTGCCTAACATTCCCAATCAGGCTATAATATGGTCGGTCGCCATAGGCGTGGGCGTATTTCTGGTGCTGGCCATGCTGCGTATATTCTTCCGGCTGCCGCTGAATTATCTGCTCATAGGGCTTTATGTGGCGGTGTTCGCGCTTGCGGCCTTCGTCCCCAAGGACTTTCTCTCCACCGCCTTTGATTCAGGCGGAGTCACCACCGGGCCCATGACGGTGCCCTTTATAATGGCGCTGGGCGTGGGCGTCGCCTCTGTGCGAAGCGACAGCCGTGCGGGCGAGGACAGCTTCGGCCTGGTGGCGCTAAGCTCCGTCGGCCCTATCATCGCCGTGCTGGTGCTGGGGCTTCTGTTCAGCTCCGAGGGCGGCGCGTATTCTCCCGTGGTGGTGCCCGATATAAACGACTCCCTCGAATTGTGGAAGCTCTTTTCCGTCGCCTTCCCGGGCTACTTTAAGGAGGTCGCTGAGGCCTTCCTTCCCATAGTCTGCATATTTGCCATATTCCAGATACCCCGCTGCCGCCTCGGCTTTACTGAAATAATAAGGGTGTGCATAGGTCTTGCATATACCTACTTCGGTCTGGTATTCTTCCTTACAGGGGCCAACGTGGGCTTTATGCCCGTGGGCAACATGCTGGGCGAGCTTATAGGCGGGCTCTCCTGCAACTGGATAATCGTGCCTATCGGCATGCTGCTGGGCTACTTTATCGTGGCCGCGGAGCCTGCCGTTCACGTTTTGAACCGTCAGGTATCCGAGATGACGGAGGGCGCTATCCCCCAAAAGGCCATGAGTCTCAGCCTCTCCATAGGCGTTGCCATATCCGTGGGGCTTTCCATGGTAAGGGTGCTTACGGGGCTTCCCATAATGTGGCTGCTCGGGCCGGGCTACGGCATAGCAATGCTTCTCAGCTTCTTCGTGCCGCCCGTGTTCACCGCCATAGCCTTTGACTCCGGCGGTGTGGCCTCCGGGCCCATGACCGCCACCTTCCTGCTTCCCCTCGCCATGGGGCTTTGCGTATCCGTTGGCGGCAACGTAGCGCAGGACGCCTTCGGCGTGGTGGCGATGGTCGCAATGACGCCGCTTATCACCATACAGCTTTTAGGACTCTACTACAAGTTCAAGACCGCCAAGGCGTTGAAGGCGGATCAGACAGATGAGCTTCGCGAAAGCGATGAGGACGTCATCATCGTTTTCCAGGAGGAAGAGACAGAATGAACGGATACAGTATTATAACCGCTGTGGTACGGCGCGATCAGGATCAGGACTATATCGACTTTTTCCAGCGCAACGGCGCGGGCGTGGTCTTTGGCTCGCTGTGCGAGGGCTCGGCGCGAAAGAAGCTGCTCGATATGCTCGGGCTCGAGCCCAAGGAAAAGGTCATGCTGCACTGCGTGCTGCCCTCCGCCCTGCGCCCACGGGTGCTCAGGCACCTGCGTACCGAGATGCACATAGATGCGCCTAACAACGGCATCGCCTATTTTATCAGCCTGGAATGCATAGGCGGCGCGTCGGCGCTGAAATACCTTTATACCGAGGATATTATCATAGGAAACGAGGTGAAAGACATGAAGGAAGCCAAGTATTCTCTTATAGTCGCGATCGCCGAGCAGGGCCATACCGGCATGGTTATGGACGCTGCACGCGAGGCGGGAGCCACCGGCGGCACGATAGTCCGGGCGAAGGGCGCGCTGACCGAGTCCCGGGCAAAGTTCTTCGGCGTATCGATAGCCGAGGAAAAGGACATCATCTACATAGTGGCGAGCGCGGACAAGCGAAACGGCATAATGAGCTCCATAATGAGCAAGGCGGGCATAAAATCCCCCGCCCATACCGTCATGTTCTCGCTTCCCGTAGATGCGGTAGCCGGAATACACGTTCCGGATAACGAGCAGGACCAGTACGAATGATCAGATAAAATATCGGGGCGTCGGGTATTTACCCGGCGCCCTGTACTCATTTTGGATAACAAACCGCGCGGCGTCCGCCGAGGGCTTCCTGTCCCTTGCAAGGGCGGCTATCATCATCACCGCAAGCCCTATTGCCAATATCGCGCATACTATCAGCCACGCGGCGGCCTTTCTCGTCATAAGCATATCTCCTTTTTTCTTTAGTTTGCCGCGGCGATAGATAATTATTACGGTATTCTTTTATATTTATACGAAATATTCGTGCATTTCCTCCGCGACGAGGGTGTTCGGGAACTGCCTTCGGGCCTCTGCGAGTATCTCCCCCGCCATGTCCCTGCCGCCCCATATATGGGTGCAGATAAGCTGCCCCACTCCCGCCTCCTTGGCTATCCTGCCCGCCTCCATGGCGGTGAGGTGCGGGGCGTTTTCGCCCGGCTTTTCCCCGTCCAGAAAGCAGGCATCCGCAAGCAGTATATCCGCCCCGCGGCATTGACCGACCAGCTCCGTGTGCATGCCCGTATCGCCGGTATAGAATATACGCCTGCCCCTATGCTCTATGTTGAAGGCATAGGTCTCCACCGGATGCGCCGAGCTGTAAAGCGTCACTGTCACCTCTCCGAAGCGCAGCTTGAGCCCCGCCTTGGCGTGTACCATCTCAAATACCCCGGAGGAGGCCAACTGCCGAAACTCCGTCTCCGGCGTTTCGGGGGCCACCACCGTCATGGGCAGGGCTATCTCCGCCCCCCTTGCGCTTAGCTGTGTAAGCGCATAGCGCAGCACCAGCATATCCGATATGTGGTCGCTGTGGAGGTGCGACAGCAGTATGCCGTCCAGCTCAAGCCCCGGCAGTATATTCCTCAGCCTGCCGAGGGCGCCGCTGCCCAGCTCCGCGCAGAGCTTTGTCTTGCCCGCCTCTATGAGATACCCGGAGCATGCGCCCCCCGGCGCTGGAAATGGGCCGTTTCGCCCCAATACGGTCAGCTTCATATAGTTTTAACCCCTGTTTAATTTATATAGCCTTATCGGTCAAGTATGGGCGGCCTTGCGCCCTATTATACCCCCGCGATATCCCTTACCACCGTCCCGGCGATTATCATGCCCGCCACCGAGGGCACGAAGGCTATGCTGCCTGTGGTGCGGTGCTTCCCCGGAAGTATCTCCTCTCCCCCGTCCTCAGGGAATATAGCGGGCTCCCTGGAGTATACCACCTTCACACCGCGCACTATGCCGCGCTTTTTAAGCTCCCGCCGCATCACCCGGGCCAGGGGGCAAACCGAGGTCTCGCTGATATCCGCCACCTGAAACGCCGTCGGGTCCAGCTTGTTCCCGGCGCCCATGCAGGATATTACGGGCGTCCCCGCGGCCCTTGCCCGCTCTATGAGTATCAGCTTTGACGTAACGGAGTCGATGGCGTCTACTATGTAGTCGTATTTTGTAAAATCAAAGCTGTCCGCCGTGGCCTCGTCATACCGCATTATCCTCTCGTCAATAGCTGCGTCGGGGTTTATATCCCGCGCCCGCTCCGCCATAAGGCTGACCTTGGGCCTTCCTATGGTGGAGGTAAGGGCGATCAACTGCCGGTTGATATTGCTTTCTGCTACCACATCGTCGTCCACCAGCGTTATGCTGCCCACTCCGCTTCGCACTATGCCCTCCGCCGCAAAGCCGCCTACGCCGCCTACGCCGAATATGGCCACGGAGGCATTTTTGAGCCTTTCCATGGCATCCGCCCCCAGCATTATTTCAGTCCTGCAAAACCTATTGCTCATTTCCTTCTCCTTCGCCGCGGCCCGCATACGCCGCAGCCGCGCAGTATATCCTGCCCACGCCGGCGCTTTTCAGCGCGATGGCACATTCCTCCGCCGTGCTGCCGGTGGTTATTACGTCGTCCACCAGCAATATATTTCTGCCCCTGCACTCCCTCGCGCTGAAGGCGCCACGCACGTTTTCGCGCCTGTCCCTTCCGGCGGTCATGGACTGCATTTCGGTGTATCTTATGCGCTTCAGCAGCCCCTGCCGCACAGGTATGCCATACCGCCTGCCCAGCTCACCGGCGAGTATCATGCTCTGGTTGTAGCCGCGCTCCCTTTCCCTTTCGGGGTGAAGCGGCACCGGCACCACGGCGTCTATCCTCCAATTTTCCGGAAGGTCTATCCCTCCCGCAAGGCCGCGGCCGATGTATCTTTTATTGCCGTACTTGAAGCCATGTATGAGCTGCGCCGCGGCATCGTTATACGCCATGGCCGCCACGGCGCCGGATATAAGGCCGCCTATATGTATCTCCGCCGCCGGCTCTATGCTCGCCCTGCACCCCTCGCACAGGCCGCGCCTGTCCAGCCTCGCGTTCCTGCCGCATAGCAGGCAGGCTGCGCCCTCCGGGTAAAGCGCGTCCAGAAAAGCATCCAGCAGCTTCTTCATTGCAGCCCCCTGTCCGCCCGCATAAACGCCGCGAGGGCGCTGTAACGCCGCCTTACCTGATTGTTCGCCACCATCTGCGCGGGGCACTCCTCATGGCCTATTATATATACAGCCTTCCGCGCCCTCGTTACCGCCGTATAGAGCAGGTTCCTCGTCATTAGCATGGGCGGGCCGCCCGCAAGTGGCAGTATCACCACCGGGAACTCGCTGCCCTGGCTCTTGTGTATGGATATGCAGTACGCAAGCTCCAGCTCCTCAAGCTGGCTGAACTCGTACAGCGCCTCGCGCTCGTCGTCAAAGAGCACGTCCACCGTCTGCTCGTACAGGTCTATGCTCATTATGGTGCCGAGGTCGCCATTATATACCCCCTCGCCCAGCTCGTCCGGCCTGCCCCGCCGCGCCCTCTTCCAGCCCATGCGGTAGTCGTTCTTCACCTGCATGACCTTGTCTCCCTCCCGGAAAACCGTCTCGCCGTACTTGCGCTCATGCTTCTTATGGGCGGGCGGGTTGAGCGCCTCCTGCAGGCGGAGGTTTATATTCCGCACGCCTAAAGCGCCCTTTTTCATGGGCGACAGCACCTGTATATCCTTAAGCGGGTCCGCCGCGCCCAGCCTGCTCACCCTGCCGGAGCAAAGCGCCATAAGCCGCCGCAGTATATCCTCCGCCGAGTCTATCTGTTCAAAGCCGAATTCCTCCTCGCCGTGAAGTATGGGCGGCTTTCCGTTGTTTATCCTGTGGGCGTTAGTGACTATGGCGCTGCGGCCGCCCTGCCGGTATATCTCCGTAAGGCGCACCACCGGAACAGCCTCGGAGGCTATTATGTCCCTAAGCACGTTTCCCGCACCCACCGAGGGAAGCTGATCCGCATCGCCTATCATAATGAGCCGCGTGCCCGCCCGCGCAGCCCTGAGCAGCGCCCATAAAAGCTGCACGTCCACCATGCTCATCTCATCGACGATTATCACGTCCGTATCTATGGGGTTATCCTGATTCCGCGTAAAGCCGCTCTCGCCGTAGCCGTATTCCAGCAGCCGATGTATGGTGCGCGCCTCGCAGCCGGCGGCCTCGGTCATGCGCTTTGCCGCCCTTCCCGTCGGGGCGCACAGCTCAAAGCTCTCCCCCAGCTTTTCCAGCATGGCTATGACGAACTGTAATATTGTGGTCTTGCCTGTGCCGGGGCCGCCGGTTATTACCAGCGCGCCGCTGGTGAGCGCAAGGCGCACCGCCCGCTTCTGCTCCGGGGCGAGGGACAGCTTATACTTCGTCTCCAGCTTTTCCGTCTGGCTGTCTATATTGAAATACGGCAGCGCCCTATCCTTCGGCGCGGCAAGCAGGCCGAGCCTTGCCGCGCATTCCGACTCCATCCTGTATAAATACGGAAGAAAGCAGGCGTCGGTATCGTTTACCGCCTTATATACTACGCTTTCGTTTATTATCAGCTCGTCCAGCTCCCTCTCGGCAGGGGCAATATCAGAGCCCAATATATCCGCCGCCACCTGAATAAGCTTTTCCCGCGGCAGGTAGGTATGCCCCTCGCGGCAGGCCCATTGCAGTGTATAGCGCAGCCCAGCCCTTATCCTGAAGGGCGAATCCGGCTCGAAGCCGCCGTTTAGGGCTATCTTGTCCGCGGTCTTAAAGCCTATGCCCTCCACGTCGTCTATGAGCCGGTATGGGTTTTCCTTAAGCCGCTCAAGGCAATGGGGGCCGTATATCTTATACAGCTTCATGGCCTGGTTTACGGTTATGCCGTACTCCTGAAGGCCTATCATCACATCCCGCATATCCTTCTGCGCCATGTAGGAGGCGGCGATGGCCGCCGCCCTTACCCTGCCTATGCCGTATACCTCCGTGAGCCTTTCCGGCTGCTCCTCCAGCACCGATATGGTATCCATGCCGAAGGTGGCTACGATATTCTTGGCTGTCTCCGGGCCTATCCCCTTTATGATGCCGCAGCTCAGGTATGCCGTAAGCGCGCCCAGCGTCGCCGGCGCGAGGGTAACGCAGCCGGTAGCCTTAAACTGCATACCGTAAGAGCGATGCTCGCTCCATTCCCCCGTCACCTCTATGCCCTCACCTACGGCAGCGGCAGCCAAGGGGCCCACCGCCGTTATCTCGCCGCCGTCATCATCGATCAGCTCCAGCACGGTAAAGCCCGTATCATCGCTTCTGAATATTATGTTTTTAACGGTACCTTTTATCTGCATAAGGCAATTATACCATAGTTGCCATGTGGTTTGGTGGAAATCGCCAGTAATAAAATGCGTGCCATTATTTGTTCACGATTTACCACAAATTTGGCATAATGCTGATGCTATGCCTTCAAATTCAAATATTACAATGCATTTTAGAAAATACGAAAGGAGCTTTTGATATATGGAAAACAACTGGTACAGCAACGACGGAAAGGGCGGGCAGGAAAACTATTCCTCCGACGGCTACTACACTCCCGATAAAAAGAAAAAGAAGGGCGTGACCCCCGTTCAGTTCGTGGTATGCCTGCTCGTGGTAGCGCTCGTATTCGGCACCGCAGGCGCATATTTCGGCGGGCGGCTCAACAAGGAGCAGGCTCCTGCCTCCGATCCCTCAAATATAATAGTCGAGGAGCCAAATCAGGACAGCTCCGATAAGGGCGACACCCAGGCTGCCGCAGAGGGCGAGAGCAAGCCCGAGAGCGGCGAGCGCCCCTCCGAAAAGATCAGCATAGCAGCCGGCAGCCAAAACAGCGCGGGCTCCACAGGCGTGGTACAGAACTGCATGGCCAGCGTCGTGGGCATATACGTGGGCAACACCACCATATCCTATGCCACGGGCGAAACGCAGGAGCAGGACACCGGCTCCGGCTCCGGCGTCATAATCACAGACGACGGCTACATCGTTACCAACAACCACGTTGTACAGGGCGCGGATACCATCCACGTCTACCTGCAGGACGGCACCAAATATGACGCTAAGCTCATCGGCACGGATACCTTCTCCGACTTGGCGGTGGTAAAGATCGAGGCCTCAAGCCTGCCCGCCGCAACGCTCGGCAGCTCCGGCAAGGCCACCGTGGGCGACACGGTATACGCCATAGGCAATCCTTTGGGCGTGCTCACAAGCTCGGTCTCAAAGGGCATCATAAGCGGCCTTGATAGAACCATCACCATAGACGGCATAAGCATGACGCTCATGCAGACCGACGCCTCCATCAACCCCGGCAATTCCGGCGGCGGCCTGTTCAACGACTCCGGCGAGCTCATAGGCATAGTCAACGCCAAGAGCGCCAGCGTCGAGGTGGAGGGGCTCGGCTTCGCCATCCCCGTAGACTCCGCGCGGCCCGTCATCACCGACCTTGTAGACCTGGGCTATGTTACCGGCCGTCCCTACATCGGCATCAGCATGCAGGATGTTTCCCTGCGCTACGGCAGCAACAACAATAACCGCAGCAACCCCTTCTCCTTCTACATGGACAACTACGTGACCCGTGTACAGGTAATGAGCGTCGAGTCCGGCAGCGCGGCTGAAAAGGGCGGCCTGCTGGTAAACGATATACTGATGTCCCTCAACGGCAAAGAGATTACCGGCTCCTCCCAGTTCGCCGCAATGCTTTATGAATATAAAGTTGGCGATACGGTAACAATAACAGTGCTGAGGGGCAACGAGACAAAGGATCTCACAGTCGTACTCGGCGAAAGGTCATAAGGCGGGTTCCCCCACACACCGTCTGTGACATACCCCCAACCATCTGGCAAAAGGGGCGGCGCAAAGCGCCGCCCCTTTTGGCTGTCAAAAAAACCTCTATATCGTCCTCGCCCCCGAGCTTATCGCCGCGACGGTCCTCCGCTTTACTATGCCGTAGCATATATACTGGGCTATCAGCGTTACTATCCATGATATTGGGTAGCTGATCACCAGCATCTCAAAGGTTCTGTATGCGGAAAATACTGTATATATCCAAACTATCCTAAGCACGCATATACCGAATATGCTTATAGCCATGGGCACGGTGGAATTGCCCATGCCCCGCATCGACCCCACGGCCACATCCGATATGCCCATTATAAAATACGTGCCGCTTATTATCCTGAGCCGGGATATGCCCCACGCTATGGACTCCACATCCCCCTTGGCGTATATGCTTATGAGCTGCTCGCTGAAGGCGCAGCCTATTACGGCCATGGAGCCCGCTATGATTACCTGAAGCAGTATGCTTTTTTTAGCTATGTCGCCTATGCGCTGGAATTTGCGGGCTCCTATGTTCTGCCCCGTAAAGGCCATTGCGGACTGCACCACAGCGTTCATGGAGGTATAGATAAAGCCCTCGACGTTATTGGAGGCCGCGCTGCCCGCCATTACGGCGGAGCCGAAGGAGTTCACTGAGGACTGTATCACCACGTTGGAGATGGAAAATACTAAGCTTTGCAGCCCCGCCGGCAGGCCGACTTTAAGTATCGCCAGCATTTTATCCCTGTGTATACGCATGTGCCTGACGTCGAGATGCAGGCAGCTTTCTGTTTTGACGAGGCTAATCACAACGAATATGGCGGATACATACTGCGAAACGGACGTGGCTATGGCGACGCCCGCCACACCCAACTTGAAATTCACCACCGTGATAACATTGAGTATCACGTTTATTATGCCCGCTATGGTCAAAAACTGCATGGGCCGCCTGGTATCCCCCACGGCGCGCAGCGCAGAAGCGCCGAAGTTATATACCATAAACGCCGGCATTCCGGTAAAATATATTCGCATATACAGCACCGACTGATCTATTACGTCATCCGGCGAGCCCATGGCTTTCAGCATGGGCTTACAGGCCGCCATGCCTATCAGGCACACGGCCGCGCCCAGCAGCACGCTCATGAGCATGGCGGTGGATACCGTCCGCTCCACCTCATCAGGCTCATGCGCTCCGTAATGCTGCGCCACCGCCACGCTTACGCCTATGGAGATCATCATAAATACATTTACCAGCAGATTGGTGAGCGAGGTGGTAGAGCCAACCGCCGCAAGAGCTGTACGCCCGGCAAATCGGCCCACCACTATAAGATCCGCTGCGTTGAACAGAAGCTGCAATATGCCCGTAAGCATTATGGGTATCGCATAGGCTACCAGCTTTTTGAAAAGAGGGCCTTCTGTCATATCCATTTCTGTATTTCTATCAAACATAAGCTTTATCCCTTATTCCGTCTTTTCCAGCTTTCCCTCAAGCGCAGGTGTGCAGCTTACTTTTCCGTCCGTACCTATGAATACCGCCTGAACGCCCATCTCCTCTGCAAAGCTCATTCCCATGTCCCTGCCCAGCACGAAGCAGGCGGTGGACATGGCATCTGCCATCGCAGAGCTATCGGCTATTATGGTGACAGAGGCAAGGCCATTCTGCACAGGCCAGCCTGTGGCGCGGTCGAGTATATGATGATACCTTACGCCATCTTTGTCAAAGCCCCGCTGATATATGCCGCTGGTGACCACGCTTTTGTCTGCAACCATCACGCTATACCCGGACTTGCCGTTTTCCTTTTCCGGATCCTGTATGCCTATTGACCATTCCCTTCCGTCAGGCTTGCTGCCTAAAGCTACGACATTGCCCCCAAGGTTAAGTATGGCTCTCGTAACGCCCTGTTCCTTTAAATACTCCGCCGCCTTGTCCGCTATGTAGCCCTTGGCTACCGCCCCAAGGTCTATGGCCATGCCGGCCGGCATCGTAACCACATCGCCTTCGAGCTTAAGCTTAGTATAGTCCACAAGCTTCGCCGCACGCTCCAGCTGGTCCCTGTCCGGTATTTTCGGCTGCTCTGACTTAAAGTCCCACAGATCGCTTGCAGGGGCTATGGTTATATCCAGCGCACCGCCGCTTTTTTCGCATACCTCAAGGGCTATGGTCAGCAGCTCCGCCGTGTCGCCGCATACCTGGACGGGACGGCCCTCCCCGTGATTTATGCGCCACACGTCGCTGCCCTTGACAGTCCTGCTGAATACCTTCTCGTATTCGCCGCACAGGGCCACCGCATTCTCAAGGGTCGCCTTGTCCGCATATCCGGTTATCGTTATAACTGTATCCAGATAAAATCCCAGCGCAGAGTTGCTTGCCGGAGCAGTATCGCAGCCGCAAATACCGAGAACACAGGCGATCGCCAGGAAGCCACACATTTTTTTCGCAAATTTCTTCATTCCTTGATTATAACATCATTCATTCTTATTTGACATGACGATTTTTGCACTGACAGTCTCAGTCTTTTGTTTACATAACGCTAAACTGCGTGAAATAAATATCTATCATTTCTGCTGGAATCTCGGTATTAGCTGTGCTATAATAAAAACGCTGATTTTTGCAAAACATACATAATTCTGTTTTTCATTTGAGGAGGTTTTCTGATCATGGATAAAAAGTGGCCCGCCTGGATAGTTCTCGGACTTATCGCCCTCATTGCCGGCTGTGCGCTTGGCCTTACCAATGAAGTCACCGCGCCCGTAATCAAGGAGCAGGCTCTCGCCGCCGCCGATGAAGCGCGCCGCGCCGTCCTCCCCGATGCTACGGATTTTGAAGAGCTGGCGGTAAATAACGACAGCATCGACTATTGCTATAAGGGACTTGCAAACGGGGAAACTAAAGGCTATACCGCCCAGGTCACCGTAAAGGGTTACGGCGGAGAGATAGAAATAGTCGTCGGCGTTGACAACGACGGCGTTATCACCGGCATCAACGTTGGCGGCGCAAACTTCTCCGAGACCGCAGGCCTTGGCGCAAAGACCAAGGAGCCCGCATTCACCGAGCAGTTCAAGGGCCTATCCGCCCCTCTCACCCTCAAGGGCAACGTTGATTCCGTAAGCGGCGCCTCCGTAAGCTCCGGCGCTGTTGTAAACGGCGTCAATACCGTGCTCGATTACATAGCGGGCCTTGATAAATAGCTATTATTCCGAAGCGATACACGAAACCGTAAAAAAGTGGCTCAACGCCACTTTTTTTGACAGTATATCCTATCTATGACCGCCAATGCGGCGGTCATCTGCTATAATATATATATCACCTTTCAAGGAGTGCGATTACACAATGAAGACGCTTTTTAAAAACTGCGATATAGTGGCCTCTGCCGATTCCGGCTTTGAGGTGATAAGGAATGGCTTTTGCGGCGTTGACGGCGCTTATATCCGCTATCTCGGCACGGATATGCCCGCGGAAAAATACGACATCGTCAAGGACATGACCGGCAAGGTGCTTTGCCCCGGCTTGATAAACTCCCACAACCACGCCGCCATGACGCTGCTTCGCGGCATAGGCAGCGACCTGCCTCTTAAGGAGTGGCTTTACGACAATATGTTCCCCACCGAGGACAAGCTAAGGACGGAGGACGTAAAGGCGGGCACCGAGCTTGCCATACTTGAAATGCTCGCCACAGGTACCGTCAGCTTTTCGGATATGTACTACTTTTGCGACGCCACGGCGGACTGCGTGATAGAGTCCGGCATAAAGGCCAATATAAGCCGCGCCCTCTCCGCCTTCGACCCCAACGAGGCATATAAGGACAGCTACCGGGTAAAAGAGGCCCTCGCCCTATACGACAGCTACAACGGCGCGGCGGACGGCAGGCTTAAGATAGACCTTTCCGTACACGCGGAATACACCTGCCTTGAGAGCATCGCCCGCCGCCACAGCGAAATGTGCAGCGAGCTGGGCGCCATAATGCACATACACCTGTCCGAGACAAAGGCCGAGCACGACTCCTGCATTGAAAAATACGGCAGGACCCCCGCCCAATGGTTCTATGATCTGGGCACGTTTGAAAGCCCCACCCTCGCCGCCCACTGCGTATGGGTAACAGACGAGGATATCGCGCTTATGAAGGAATATGGCGTGTCTCCCGTACACTGCCCTACCAGCAACCTTAAGCTCGGAAGCGGCTTTGCCCGGGTGCAGCATTTGCTGGACGAGGGGCTCAACGTCGGCCTCGGCACCGACGGCGCAGCCAGCAATAACAACCTGAATATGCTGGAGGAGCTGCACCTCTGCTCGGTGATACACAACGGCTACGAGCAGGACCCGACCATAATGAAGCCCGGGGATACCCTCAAAATGGCTACCCTCAACGGGGCGAAAATTCAGGGCAGGGCGGACTGCGGCGGCATAAAGGCAGGCAACAGGGCGGACGTCATTGCGCTGGATTTCGATAAGCCCCACCTTCTCCCCTCCTTCGACCCCATTGCGATGCTTTGTTACAGCGCCCAAGGCAGCGACGTTTGCATGACCATGGTGGACGGCAGGATACTGTATGAAAACGGCGAATTTCTTACTATGGACAAGGAGCGCATATACCACGACGTAAAAAAGGCGCTGAAGCACCTGTACTCTTAAGCCCATAAGGAGGTCTCTATGAAGCGTATTGCACTTTTACTGCCGGCATTTCTGCTTGCGCTGCTGCTCACAGGCTGCGGAAGGGAAGCTCCCGCAACGCCTGACACTTACCTTCCCACCATAATGCTCGACGGCGTCCTCTACCATCTTTCTGACAAAGGCGAAATGTCGGGCGACGTCGATCCCTCTGCCATACAAGGTGAAATAACCTCTACCGTACCGCTGACCCAGCTCCCCAAGGAGCACGGTCAGGCGAATTTCGGCAGCGCGGGCGACCCGTATGCATTTACCTCGGACGGACTCGTGGTGCTGTTCAATAACGAATGGACGCTGTTTGTGGCGGACGATCTCACCCTCGACGACGTAGTACGGCTCTCCAAAAAGGGCGACAAGCTGGGCTGGGAGGATTTCGCACAGTATAAAAGCAAGGACGTTGGCTTCGGGCTGTATATACTGTTATATGACATTGACGACGGCTATTCGCTGGCCATAGGTGGCGTTCCTGATGAAAAGCCCATGTATATGCGGCTCAGCTACGATACTGCATTCTCCGATGACTGTATAGACATACGCACCGGCGATGTTGAGGCCTTCATAAAGACCTGCAAATAACAAAGCATACAAAAAGGCCGGTTTCCCGGCCTTTTATTTATTGCGCCTTTTCCGCGGCCCTTTCCCTCAGCTTTTCCAGTATGCGGTTTTCCAGCCTCGATACCTGCACCTGTGATATGCCCAGATACGCCGCAATCTCGCTCTGCGTCTTGTCGCGGAAATACCGCATCACCACTATCTTCCTTTCCCGGCTGTCCAGTATCTCCATGAGCTGCTGCAAGAGCACCCTGTCCAGAGCCGTGTCCGTGCCGTCCTCCTCGGCGGTTATCCTGTCCATCACCAGCGCCTCCCCCTCGTCGCCGTATACCGGCTCGTATATGGATACGTGCGGCCTTGATGCATCCAGCGCCAGGGCGATATCCTCCGGCGTCTCGCCTATGTACTCCGCTATTTCCTGTATGCCGGGGTCACGCCCCAAAATAGTGCCGAGCTCCCGCTGGGCGGCGCAGGCCTTCGCCGCAAGCTCCTTCAGGGTGCGGCTTACCTTTATCATCCCGTCGTCCCGGAGGAACCTCTTTATTTCGCCCGCGATCATGGGCACGGCGTATGTGGAGAAGCGCACACCGTATGAGCTGTCGAAGTTCTTTATGGCCTTCACAAGCCCCATGCTGCCTATCTGGTACAGGTCATCGTATTCCGTGCCACGGTTGAGGTACTTCTTTACTATGGAGCGCACGAGGGCCATGTTGCGCTCCACCAGCTCGTTCATGGCCTCCCCGTCGCCGGATTGAGCCAGACTTATGTATTTTAGCGTTTCCTCGTATGGGAACTGCGGGTTGGGCATGATCCTTTCATCGTTCATCTTCCCTCACCGCCGAAATGCTCTTTTTCATCGTCACCCGCGTGCCGCGGCCCGGCTCGGACTCCACCCTCACGTCATCCATAAAGGCCTCCATCACGGAAAAGCCCATGCCGGAGCGCTCAAGGTTGGGCTCTGTGGTGTAAAAGGGCTGCATAGCAAGCTCTATGTTTTCTATTCCCCGCCCCTTATCCTCTATCTCAAACGTGAGAAGCCTTTCGTCAGCGGTGCAGCGCATATAGACCTTTTTAGACGGGTCGTTGCCGTAGCCGTGTATTATGGCGTTGGTGACCGCCTCGCTTATGGCGGTGCGTATGTCCGTAAGCTCCCCTATGGTGGGATTGAGCTGGGCCGAAAACGCCGCCGCCACCGACCTTGCAAGCGATTCGTTTTGAGATATGCTGTCAAAGCTGAGCTCCATGCTGTTTTTCGTCATCGTAACTTACCCCCCTGATCTATTTTCTTTCCAGCAGCGCCAGCACGCCGGCCATTCTTAGTATCTTTTCTGCATATATGCTCATGCCGCCTATCCTTAGCTTTCCCCCGCTTTCGCTCATGCGCCGGTATCTGCCCAGCACCACGCCTATGCCCGAGCTGTCCATAAAGGTCACGCCGCTCATATCCAGCGTCAGCAGCTTTACGCTGCCGTCCAGCTCGCGGTCTATCTCCCCGCGTATGATTGCCGCGTTGTGGTGATCCAGCTCCCCTGAAAGCACGACGCGAAGCTCCCTTCCTCTTTTGTCCTTTTCAAGCCGCATAAATTACCTCCGATTCAGCGCTTTTGCCCTGCTGACGCCTGTCCCCTTCAGGGCTTAACCTTGGTTATTCTTCGCGCAAATTTCGCCTCCTGCAAATTATTCCCACGAGCTTTGGCGAATATGCGCTTTCTTTGTAAAACCGCCAAAAATAAAAAAGGGCGAAGGAGCTTTTCCTTCGCCTTAAAGCATTTTTCAGTATTTACGACATGAGCTTTACGCCGGAGCTGGTGCCGAGCCTCGTGGCGCCCGCCCCTATCATGTTGTCCGCGTCCTCGCGGGTGCGCACGCCGCCGGAGGCCTTTACGCCCATATCCGGCCCTACAGCCTCGCGCATGAGCGCAACGTCGTGTACGTTTGCGCCGGCGGTGGAAAAGCCGGTGCTGGTCTTTACATAGTCGGCCCCCGCCCGCGCCGCGCAGCGGCAGGCCTCGCTCTTTTCCTCATCGGTGAGCAGGCAGGTCTCGATTATGACCTTCAGCAGCGCCTTGGGATGGCATGCGTCAACTACCGCCTTTATATCTTCCTCCACCAGCTTCCAGTTGCCTTCCTTGGCGGCGCCTATATTTATCACCATGTCTATCTCGTTCGCGCCCCTTTCTATCGCCAGCTTGGCCTCGTATGCCTTGGCCTCGGTGAGCATGGCGCCCAGAGGGAAGCCCACTACGCAGCAGGTGGAAACGCCGCTGCCCTTGAGCTCATCCGCCACGAGCTTTGCATGGCAGGAGTTTACGCACACGCTGGCAAAGTCGTACTTCTTGGCTTCTTCGCAGATTTTTTTTACCTGCTCGGTGGTGGCGTCGGGCTTGAGAAGGGTATGGTCGATGTACTTATTGAGCTTTATCATTATTATTCTCATTCCTTTCGTCAAAATTCTTAAATCGCTGTTATTATACCATAAAATCCGGATTTAATCCTCTCAAACATCGCATATCAGGATAATATGCATCATTTTCCCAAAATGCGGAATCCTATAAACGCATTACGTTTTCAGGGGGCGCTTATGGCTGAGTTCAGGATACCCATAAGGATACTTTACGGCAACGGCACATTGGAGCATATATCCGGGCTCAGGGGAGACCGTATGCTGTTAGTCCATGACTGCGAGGCCGCCTGCGGCATAGCGCGGAGGCAGGCCGCGCGCACCGGTATGCACATACGGGTATTCGGCGTGCCGGAGGGCCCGGTGGGCAGGACGGCGGTACTGGAGGGGACAAAGGCGCTTATGGAATTCAAGCCGGGCTGGATCATCGCCATAGGAGGCTGCGCCGCCATGGACTGTGCGAAGCTCATGCGGATATTCTACGAGCGGCCCGACCTTGCGCCGGAGGATCTTGCAAGATCAGATATACCCCGTATGAAGCTGGGGCGCACCCGCCTCATCGCCGTCCCCACCCTCGGCTCAAACGGCGGCGAGGCCACGGGATACGCGGCGCTGTGGGACCCCGGCGAGGGCCTTGAGCAGGTCATATACTGCCCCGGCCTGATGCCTCACGCCGCCATAATCGACCCGGCGCTGCTAAACGCGCTGCCCCGCGCCCATGTGGGCGAAGCGGTGCTGTCCGCGCTGGCGCTCTCCGTGGAGGCGGCGATATCGCCCGAGGGCAGCTTTTTCAGCCGCCCCTTCGCGATGCAGGCAATGCATACCGTGATAGACAGCACCGTGGCGTTTTCCTGCCTGCCCTTTCCGTCGGAGCCGCTGCTCAACGCCCAGATACTCAGCGGCATAGCCCACTACAACGCCTCCCCCGGCCTTTGCTCCGCTATGGCTCACGGCTCCATGGGGCTTTTTGGCTGTGCGTCCTTCGGGGCGCTCTGCGCCGCCTACCTCCCCGCCATAATACGGGGCGCAGAGGGCCGCTGCGCCGAAGGCTGCGCCGCCATTGCCTCGGAGCTGGGGCTCAAGGGCACGCCGGAGGCGCTTGCGGAGCTAATAGAGGAATACGCGGATATGCTGGGGCTGCCCCTGAAGCTATGCGAGCTGGAGCGGGACAAAAACGCCTTTTTAAAGAAGCTACCCCGCCTTGCGGCGAGGGTTGCGCAGTGCGGTGAGGTCGCCAAACTGATTCCTGACGACACTCAAAAAAAGGTAGAGGAGCTTTTCCGCCGCGCCTATTTCAAATAGCTACATATTCTCCCTTGCGTATTGGAATATGTATTGCTGCAATATGCCGCTGTTCGGCCCGAGGGAGGCTATCTTCTCCTCCATGGCCCTTTTGCCCGGCTCCTCGCCATTAAAGTACATGAGCCGCATGGCGCGCTTCATCCATACGTCCAGCGGGAAGGCGTCGGCATGGCCCAGCGAGAAAAGCAGCACGCAGTCCGCCACCTTGGGCCCCACCCCAGGGAACCTGAGCAGCTCTTTTCTCGCCGCCGCGGTGGGCATGCTTCTCAGATCCTCCAGCTCGTATCCCCCGGCGACCATTGCGGCGCTGTTTTTGATATACGGCGCCCGGTAGCCGGAGCCTATGTCCGTAAGCTGCTCGACGGTAAGCCCCGCTATGGCCTCAGGCGTCGGGAAGGAATAACATTCGGCGGGCCCCTCGCATTTTTCCCCCGCAAGGGTGCAAAGCCTGTCCACTATGCCGGTTATGCGCTTTATGTTGTTGTTTGCCGATATAATGAAGCTGATCAGAGTTTCAAACGGCTCCTGATTGAATATGTGTATGCCGCCGGCGCGATCTAAGCATTTGCCGAGTATGGCGTCGCCCCTCACCCCGTCCTCTATGGCCTGATAGTTTCTGAATAAGTCAAAGTAATCGAGCCAGAAGCCGGCGTCCCCGTCCTTGCCGGGGGTTATGGTAAGTATCTCCCCCTCCTGCCTGACGAGAGCGCCCCTGCCGCCCGCAACGCCGAACCAGCCGTCCCCCGTGTCCCTCCAGCGAAACGCCTGCCCGCAATCGCAGGAGCGCGCAAGGTCAAAGCATTTGACCCCGGACACGATGATAGAACCGTCTATGACCTTTATATCCATAATTACCCTCTCAATTTTAAATGATCGCAGCTATGCTGAAATTATAAAGCGGAGAGCTTCGCTTCCCCCCGCTTTTATGGTTATTCGTCCGCAGAAAATATGTTCTGCCCGTATGGAGGGCTGGATATTATCACAAACGTCGCCGGCTGCTCCTCCGTGTACATTACGTGTTCCACGTTCGCGTCGAATACTATGCAGTCCCCCTGCTCTATCCGGTACCGCTCCTCCTCCACCATGACGCAGACGCAGCCGTCCAGGGCAATGATCATCTCCTGCCCTCTGCCGTGCTTGTGGATATTCCTCTCGCTGGGCTCATTTGGGGGCATATAGACATAGCTCACCTGCAGGTTGCCGGTCTTTTCCGGGGTTATCACCCGATAGGCTATGTCGTCAAAGGTGCTGCCGCCCTTGAACAGCTCCTCCTTGCGGAACACCTTGGGCACCGCGCCGCTGGGCATTAGGAAGTACACCATATCCACGCCGAAATACTTTGCTATGCGCTGTAAGTTGGTTATGGAGACGGAGTGCTTGCCGTTCTCCAGGCCCGAAAGGTATGAATAGCTCATACCCGTTTCCTGCGACATCTGCTGCAGCGACAGGCCGCGTATCTTTCGCAGGGCACGTATCTTGGCGCCTACCGTGCCGTCGTTTTCCTTTGAAATATCTTGCTCTTTTTTTGACATTATGTTTACCCCTCGAATTACGCATCAATAATTATTAACAGCATCATACAATTAACAGTATCACACAAAAGGGCGGGTTTAGTCAATGGTTTCGCGTATACAGTTTTTGAAAAATCGCTGCCCCGGGCGGCGCTTGGCTATTATCTTATATTTCTATATCACCGCCCGTATTATCGTTTTTTTGCGTTGTACTGTATATCCGACTATCTGCTAATATAAATTGATCGCCTCAGCTATACCATGATGTATTGGAGATAAACGCCTTGATAATAGATACCCACCTTCACGAACGCACCTTTTCCGGCGACAGCCGCATGAACCTTATAGAGCTCGTATCCGAAGCGAGGCGCAAGGGCCTGGACGGTATATGCATCACCGACCATGACCAGATGGGGCTTGCTGAGTACGCCGCAAAAATAGCCGAGCGGGAAGGCTACCCGATATTCGTCGGCGTGGAATACCTATCCTGCGAGGGGGACATAGTGGCCTTCGGCATAGACGAGCTGCCGGAGCCTCATCTCATGGCGCAGGAATTCATAGATTACGTCAACGCACGGGGCGGCGTATGCATCTCCGCCCACCCTTACCGGGCAAACAGCCGCGGCCTTGGGGATATGCTTTTCACGCTGAAGGGCATTACGGGCGTGGAGGTGCTGAATGGAAGCACCACCCCCCTCGAGAACCGCATGGCTTTGGATACCTGCATCAAGGCGGGCCTGAAGCAGTTCGGCGCGAGCGACGCCCACAGCACGGTGCAGGTAGGCATTTACGCCACGGAAATACCGGGGTATTTCACCACCGTGCCGGAGCTTGTGGAGGCCATAAAGACGCGGGAATGCCGTGCCGTTTACCTCTCCGGCTTTAAGGCACAAGGGCAATAAAGAAGCAGACCACAAAACACAGACGAGGACAGCAGCCCCGCCGCTATTCCGAACAGCCAAAGGGGAGATAGCAAAACAGGCAGCAGCAGTCAACGGTCTAGATGAACGGGCTACGCCCGCCGTTGACAGCCGCCGCCTGTTTTGCTTTGCGGCAGACAAGGCGGTTAAGCCCAAAAGTGCTTAACCGCCCTAATGATTTTATTTCAATTTTTCGCTTGTGGTATTGTAGCCGTAACTTTATTGGGACTTCCAACCGTATCTTGCGGTAATCACAGCGACAATGCCGAAAACAACGGCAAAGCCAATGAGGAAATACCGGGCGACATTACTCAAATCCAAGAAGCCGCTACCCGTTACGGTTACTGCGCCTACGATAGCAACGACCGTCAACACCGCCATAGTAATGCTTACGATTTTACAAATATTCTTTTTCATAGCGATACCTCCATATCGTTTTTAGATTTATTGACCGCAACCACATTCTGCCCGGTTACGCTGATAATCGTTTTCCGCTTGCATTTGGGGCAGAACAGCGGGAAGTTTTCAAGCACCGTATCGGAGCGCACCTTAATACGGGGCTTGTTGTTGCAGATCGGGCATAGCACCCATTTTTCTTTTTCCAATGCACCACCTCATTTACCATTCATGTGTTTTGGCTTCACGCTTGATTTTCATAATCTGCGCTTGATACAGAATAACAGGAACAAGAGATATTGCACCCGGTATCAAAAGCCAAAGTGAACGCTGTGCAAATCCCAAGACCGCAAACAGAATAGCAATCGTCAGCCACGGGTTACGCAAGTTTGCGTAGTAGCCCGCCTTATCCTCATAAGAGGTATGAAGCTCAAACGGTTTTCCATCATTCTTCTTCTCAACGATTAAAAGCTCACGGTTGAAAGTGGTGGAGTTGGTGGCAATACGCCCACCTTTTTCAGCCCACGGACGATAACGGACTTTACCGATGGAATAATTCAGATTGATATTTTTGAAAAAAACCCTGTACCCCATATCCTCTAAAAAATCGTGATATTCCTTTGCGCTCGCCTTTGATTTTTCGGCTATGAAGTCAATGCAGTATTGCACTTCGTTAGGGGTACAGCTTTCAAATTCATAAAACAATTTTCCTGTACGGACAAGGCGATACCCTTTGCCCGCCATTCTATTAAGCCAATTTTCCTGTGCGGTCAGCAGACTGCCAAAGAAGCGATAGCATTTTTTACTCATATGATACCTCCGACTATTTCATTTGCCACTTGTAAAAGTTCATTCAGTCTGTGCAGCTCTTTTTCTGCAATTTGTTTTCCATGCGCTGTGATAACATACTCTTTTTTTCTGCCCTCGCTATCTCCGCAAGGCTCTATCCATTCCTTGTCTTGCAGAGAGTTTAATGCACCATATAAAGTGCCTGCCCCCAACGACAGCCGTCCATTCGTTTTTTCTTCAATAAATTGCATAACGGCATATCCGTGTTTCGGCTCATAGAGTGAAAGCAAAATGTAAAAAGTTACCTCTGTCAGCGCACCGCCTTTCGCATTATCTCTCACGGCAGTACCTCCTATTATGGTTACTGTAATAAGTATATCACTAACCGTAATAGTTGTCAATAGGAATTGAAAATGTTACACAGCGTTCATAAACGGACAAGGCTTCGCCCTTGCCCGTTTTTCTTTTGCTGCTTTGCCGCTATGTTTGCTCGTTTTCGTTTTTTATGTGGTGTGGGTAGTAGATAGGGAAATATTTTTATTCCGTGACCGTTGGCAAAACTGCCCCTTGCGGTGTTGTAGGTAGTAACCGGGGAAGTCTGCCCGCAGATATTTTTTCGGGGGGCAGTTTGGAAGAAACGCTACCCACTGCCGTAGTAGTGGCAGAAGAAAAACAACGCAGCTTGCCCAAACCGCCACCCGCTACCGTAGTAGTAGTGAGAGGTGGGCAGAATGAGCCGCCGCAACGGTTTTCGTAGAGCAAGATTCTACCGAGGTGCCATAATTCGCTGTCCGCTCATTCTGTCCCATCGGAATCTTGTTGGGGAGTGCCTTCCCCAAACCCTGCTTATACGGCTTGCGCCGCCGTTGTTCCTCTCGCTTCCGCAGTAAAAATATATTTTCTCCTGTGGCTAAGATTTCTCAAAAAAATGTCCATTGAAAGGTGAGTGAACAACGCTATGCCCTCGCCGTCCTCCGTGAGCTTTACCGCGGTATACTGGGCCCTGCCGTGGTTCGCAGCAACCGGCTCCTTAAGCCTTGCGGATACGGGATACTGTGCGGCCTCCCTTCCGCCTATGCTGCAAAGCAGCCGCGGCAGCAGCAGCCGTGATACCAGAAACGCCGCCCCGGGATGCCCCGGCAGCCCTATCACCGGCTTTTCGCCGCACCTGCAAAGTATGGTGGGCTTGCCCGGCTTCATGGCGACGCCGTGGAAGAGTATATCCCCCCTCGCCGCCATTATCCGGCAGGCCGCGTCCTTTTCCCCCACGGAGCTGCCGCCGGACATAAGCACCGCATGGCACTCGCCCAAGGCCCTGTCCAGCATATCACCTATCAGCTTCTCGTCGTCCCTAACTATGCCGTATTTTACCGTATCGCAGCCCATTTCCGCGCAGAGCGCACACAGCATGGCTGTGTTCACGTCCCGTATCTGCCCCTCTGCCGGCGTTTTTTCCACCTCCACCAGCTCGTCGCCGGTGGAGATTATTCCGATGCGCAGCCTCTCGTATACCGGCGCCTCGCATATACCCATGGCGGCAAGCGCCCCTATATGGCGCGCCGAAAGCACGCTGCCCTTTTTAAGCACCGGCTTTCCCGGATATACGTCGTCGCCCTTGTATATTACGTTCATGCCCGGCGCGACGGGCCTGGTTATCCCCACCGTGCCGTCGCCGTAATCCTCTGCAAATTCCTGCATCACCGCCGCGTCCGCGCCCATGGGCAGCGCGCCGCCGGTGGGTATTGGCGCGCAGCAGCCAGCGCTGAGCGGCTCGGCCCCTCTGCCCATCTCTATGCCCGCCTGCTTTTTCAGTATTGCAGGTATGGCGTCGGTGCAGCCGAAGGTATCCGCCGCCCGCACCGCGTATCCGTCCACGGTCGAGCGGTCAAAGCCCGGTACATACTCGGACGCACATATATCCTTGCACAGCACCCGCCGCAGCCCCTGCTCCAGCGGCACATTTTCCTCTCCAGCTATGCAGCGGAAGCTGGCGCTTATAGCTTCAAGGGCCTCCTCCGGCGTCTTTACGGTCAGCATTTGATTTATTTCTCCCGGTCGTATTTATTGTATTTATCTTAAAATAGTTATACCATTATGATATACGAAATCACAGTGCAAGGGGGCCCGGATATGGATATGCACCAGCGGTATTTGAATAACCTTCCCGCCCTGTCCCGTCAGGAGCAGGAGCTTCTGCATAAAAAGCGCGTGCTGGTGGCGGGCTGCGGCGGCCTCGGCGGATATATAACCGAAAACCTGCTCCGGCTCGGCATAGGGAACATCACCGCCGTTGACGGCGACAGCTTCGAGGAGAGCAACCTTAACCGCCAGCTCCTTGCTACGGAATCCACCATAGGCAGGAGCAAGGCGGAGGCCGCGGCGGAGCGGGCAGCGCTGGTAAACCCCTCCGTAAAGTTCACGGCCCTGAAAGAATACCTCACCACGGAAAACGCCGCGGATACCGTGGCGGGCCACGATATCGCCATAGACGCCTTGGACAGCATATCATCGCGGCTGCTTTTGGAGGAAGCCTGCGCCAAGGCGGGCATACCCCTCGTACACGGCGCGGTGTGCGGCTGGTGCTGCCAGTACGGCGTGTCCCTGCCAGGCAGCGGCCTGCTGAAAAGGATATATTCAAACGCAACTATAATAAGCGGCGGCGTGCTGCCCTTTGTGCCGCCGTTTTGCGCGGCGCTGCAATGCGCTGCGGCGGCAGGGCTCCTCACGGGAAGGCAGCTTCCCGCCGGCAGGCTCTATATGTACGACCTCCGCTCGATGGAGTTCAGCGTTATAGACCTTTAGGGCTCCTGACGCATTTTTATTATACGGCCGCGGCGCTCCTCAGGCAATACATACCCTGTCCCATACCGTCTTTTTTGCAGCATCCGCATATCATTATTTCAAAATCCGATAGCATAATATATACCAATAGCGGAAAGCGGCTCTCCTCACTTTCCGCTGTATGCCCGTCAAATTTGCTTATTTCGTTAAAAATCCCTTCCCTGCGGTTTTCCTATTGCAATATGGCTCGAAAAAGGTTATGCTGAAAAAAAGGAGATAATTCTTTTTATATTATTCAAAAAATTTGAACTATATTTCTGTCGCGGTTTCATTCTATTTCGTGGAGGAAGCATACCATGCAAAGCAAATACGGCGGCTATATGGGGCGGGTGCTGCATATAGACCTAAGCACCGGCGAGGTCAGGGACTATCCGTGGACGGACAGGGACAGGGAGCTTTACATTGGCGGCAAGACCATGGCCGCGAAGATACTTTACGATACCCTCACCGGGCGGGAGGACGCGTACAGCGAGGAAAACCCCGTGATAATCTCCACGGGGCCGCTCACCGGCACCGGCGCGCCCAGCTCCAGCCGCTTCAACATCTCCTCCCTCTCCCCGCAGACGGGGTTCATAAGCTCCTCAAACTGCGGCGGAGCCTTCGGCTATCACCTTAAGCGCGCCGGCATAGACGCGCTCGTGATCACCGGCCGGCGTGAGGAGCACACCTGGATAGAGATAGACAACGGCGCCGTGACCTTTCACAACGCCGACGACCTGTGGGGCATGCGCGTCGCCGAATGTCAGGGGCTCCTTGTCCAAAGGATGTCCTCCAAGCGCGGCTGCGATATAAAATTCGGCAAGCTATGCATAGGCCCGGCAGGGGAAAACCTGGTCCGCTACTCCGCCGTGATAAGCGATGAGCGGGCGGCGGGGCGCACCGGCATGGGGGCCGTGCTGGGCTGGAAAAACGTAAAGGCCATAGCGGTCTGCGGCAATCGTGAAATACCAGTACACGACCCCGACGCCGCGAAAAAGTGGTGTCAAAAATGGTTTGCATACCTCAAAAGCCACCCCCTCACCGGCAATCAGCTCCCGCGCATGGGTACAGCGGGGCTGGTAAGCGCCATGCAGATGCGCGGTCTTCTGGCGACGAGGAACTATTCCGAGGGCAGGTTTGAGCACTTCGACAGCGTAAACGGCGAGACCCTTGCGGAGGAATACAATATCGTCAATAAGGGCTGCCTGAGCTGCCCCATAAAGTGCGCCCGCACTGTTACCTTAGAGGGCGAGGACGTAAAGGGGCCGGAGCTGGAGACCCTCGGGCTGCTGGGCGGCGGCATACTCAACAAGGATCTTTACCGCATACTGAAATGGAACCGGGAGCTGGATGAGCTGGGCCTCGACACCATATCCGCCGCGAACACCCTCGCCTACGCAATGGAGGCGAACGAGCGGGGGCTGTGGGACAACGGCCTTAGGTTCGGCGATGTAGAGTGCATATCGAAAATATGGGAGGATATAGCCTTCCGCCGGGGCATAGGCGACGAGCTTGCCGAGGGCAGCAAGCGCCTGAGCGAAAAATACGGCGGCAAGGAGTTCGCCATGCAGTCAAAGGGCCTTGAGCTCGCCGCTTACGAGCCGCGCAGGGCCGTGGGGCAGGGCTTGGGATACGCCGTATCCAACCGGGGCGGCTGCCATCTCAACGGCGGGTATCTCGTCATACTCGAGGGGTTAGGGCTTAACATAGACGCCCAGACCCCCCACTCCAAGGCGGACTTCACCATGATGTTCCAGGACCTTATGGAGATGATCTCGGCGACAGGGCAGTGCCTCTTCACCTCATACGCCTTCTTCCCCGGCTTTCTATTGACCCGCCCCAACGGAGCGATCACCTCGGCGGCAAACAAGCTGCTGCCCCATCTCGGCTGGGCAATACGATTGATGAACAAATTCCCGCAGGCCCTCGCTTTCCACCTGCCGGTGTTCCACCATACCAAAATGATGCAGAAGGCGGTGGGCATGCCCATGACCTTCGGTAAATACCTTATGACGGGAGAGCGGGGCTTTAACCTCGAAAGGGCCGTGAACGTCCGCTTCGGGGTGAGCGCCGCAAAGGACAGCCTGCCCAAGCGGCTTACCGACGTGCCACAGGACCCCAACGACCCCCGCACGAGGGTGCCGTTAGAGCAAATGAAGAAGATATACTATCAGGCCCGGGGCTGGGACAAGAACGGCATACCCACCGGCAGGACGCTTAAAAGGCTGAAAATAAACCGGGGAGGCGCTATGATATGATAAAGGTCAAGCTATTCGGGCTGCTGCGGCTGGATACCGGCCTGAAGGAACTGGAGCTGGAGGCTGGCAGCGTAAAGGAGCTTTACCCGCTGATACTTGCGGCGGCCCGCTCCGCCAAGCCCGGTACCTCCATCACCGCCAAGGATATCGACGGCTGCATAGTGATGATAAACGGCGTACAGGGCAAAAAGAGCAGCAGGCTCGTCCCCGGCGACGAAGTTATGCTCATGTCCCCCGTATGCGGCGGATAAGGAGGCCTATATGAGAAGCTATACCATAACAGACGGCTGCATAGGCTGCACGCTTTGTGCAAGGCAATGCCCCGTCAACGCCATATCGGGTGAGCTCCGCGCAAAGCACGAGATCGACCCGGACAGGTGCATAGGCTGCGGGCTGTGCGGAAGGCTCTGCCCCAGAGGGGCGATACTCGACGAGGACGGCAATAGGGCTGTACGAACAGACCGCAAGGACTGGCTGCATCCCGCCGTAAATACAGCCGCCTGCGCCGGCTGCTCCCTTTGCGTCGAGGCCTGCCCCAAGGGCTGCCTCGAGATCGGCGGCCCTGCCTTCCGAGGGGATATACACACCGTGGCGGAATTAAAGCATCCTGAGGACTGCATAGGCTGCGGCCTTTGCGAAAGGCGCTGCCCCATAGGGGCGATAACCATGAAAACGGGCGGTGAACCCAGCTCGTTCAGAGAATACAGCGGAGGGAAGAATATGTGGATTTATAAAGCGTACTGCCGGTTATTTCAAGCAGTGCTGAAGGTGGGCAACTATTGCATGGGCTACCGTATGCCAGACTATATCGAAGGGCCGGGCTGCATAAAGCGCATGCCTGAGCTGCTCAAAAAGGATAATGTCAACAACATACTTCTGGTGACCGGGCCCAACATAACCAAGCGCGGCCTCAACCGCGGCCTCATGGAGGCGCTGGACGAGGCGGGCATAAGCTATACCGTATTCAACAATATAGGGGCGAACCCCACCAGCGACATGGTGGAGGAGGGCGTAAAGCTATACCACGAAAAGAACTGCCAGGCCATAATAGCCTTCGGCGGCGGCTCCCCCATGGACTGCGCCAAGGGCATAGGCTCCCGCATAGCCCGGCCCAACAGGTCGGTAGCCCAGCTTCAGGGCATGCTCAAGGTGTTTAAAAGGATCCCCCCCTTCTATGCCGTGCCCACCACCGCGGGCTCAGGCTCCGAGACCACCGTGGCGGCCGTCATAACAGACACAGCCACCCACCACAAGGCGGCTATCATGGATACTCACCTCATACCACGATACGCAGTGCTGGATCCCGAGCTTACCGTGGGCCTGCCTCCTTTCACCACCGCCTGCACCGGTATGGACGCCCTGAGCCACGCTGTCGAAGCTTACACCAATCACACCTACAATACAAAGCTGGAAAACCACCTCGCCAAGCAGGCCGTAAAGCTAATTTACGACAACCTGCTCAATGCCTATAATGACGGCGCGAATATAGAGGCGCGTCAGAACATGCAGAAGGCCGCCTTCTTTGCGGGCCGCGCCTTCACCCGGGGCTGTGTGGGATACGTTCACGCCGTGGGCCACACCGTATCCGGCCTGTATAACATCGCCCACGGGCTCGCAATGGCCGTTATACTCCCCCACGTTATGCGCCAGTACGGCCCCGCGGCTTACCCCCGCCTTGCCGAGCTTGCAGACGTCTGCGGCATAAAGGGCGCAGACAGCGCCGAGAAGGCCAACGGCTTCATTTCCTGGATCGAGGATATGAACAGGAGGATGGGCCTGCCTGCCGGCCTCGATATGATAAAGGAGCAGGATATCCCGCAGATGATAAGGTGGGCCATGAAGGAGGGCAATCCCCTCTACCCCACACCCGTTATATGGACGGAGAGCGACTTCCGCAAGCTCATAGACGCCCTTCGGGCAGCCAAATAGCGGCAAAAATAATACAAATAGTGCTTGCAAAACAAAAGTGGACAGTTTATACTCATAGATAGTAGAACTACCCACTTTTTATTTTTACAATCTTGCCCCTCATGCGCGGGCACATATCCTACCCAACATTCCGAATAAGCATGACGGGCGCTGTACGCGCTTCAATAAAACACACAAAAAACCAAATATAAAAGGAGGAATTACCGTAATGGCACTTCAGGCAGAGGAAAAAAAGCGTTTTGAGCAGATCGCCAGAGAGCTGCGCCTTACCATCATAGATGTTATGGCATGATCCGGCGGCGCTCACGTGGGAGGCTCTCTCAGCATTGTAGAGATACTTACCCTGCTCTACTTCAAGTATCTCAACATCGACCCTAAGAACCCCAAGTGGGAGGACAGGGACAGGTTCATACTTTCCAAAGGCCACACCGCGGCGGGATATATACCCGTACTTGCCAAGCGCGGCTATTTTGACGAGGAGCTGCTCAAGTCCTTCAACCACTTCGGCAGCCCCTTCGCCATGCACCCGGACTGCAACAAGGTCATAGGCTGCGACGCCTCCGCCGGCAGCCTCGGACACGGCCTCAGCATGGCGGTAGGCCTCGGCCTAGGCGCAAGGCAGCTTAAAAAGCCATGGAAAACGGTATGCCTCATGGGCGACGGCGAATGCTGCGAGGGCAGCGTATGGGAGGCCGCGATGAGCGCCGCCCACTTCAAGCTGGACAACGTCATAGGCATAGTGGACCGCAACAGGCTGATGATAGACGGCCGCACGGAGGACGTAATGGCCCTTGAGCCCTTTGCGGACAAGTGGCGCGCCTTTGGCTGGAGCGTTATCGAGGTAAACGGCCACGACCTCGACGAGCTGGACAGCGCGCTGTCCGCCGCATGGAAGGCCGAGGGCAGGCCCACCCTGATACTGGCAAACACCGTAAAGGGCAAGGGCGTTGACTTCATGGAAAACAACGTTGTATATCACTATGCCTCCGGCGACTCCGCCCTGTGCGAGAAGGCCAAGGCTTCCATAATGAGAGGATAAAGGGAGGGAAAAGCAATGGCAGTAATTACGGGAACCAACTGGAACGCATACGACGCCTCCACCATGACCGCCAGGGAGATATACGGACGCACCCTTGCCGCGCTTGCGGAAAAGGACGACAGGATAGTCGGCGTCACAGCCGACCTTGAAAAGACCACCGCAATAAAGTTCTTTGCGGATAAATTCCCCGACAGGTTCTACAATGTGGGCATAGCGGAGCAAAACATGATGGGCATAGCGGCGGGCCTTGCCAAGGCGGGCTTCATACCCTTTGCATCCACCATGGCAATATTCGCCTGCATGAGGGCGGGGGAGCAGGTACGCACGGACATAGCCTATCAGAACCTTCCGGTGAAGATAATAGCCACCCACGCCGGCATCTCCTTCGGCCACGCCGGCACCACCCACCACTGCACCGAGGACTTCGCCATAATGCGGGCCATACCCAATATGACGGTGATATGCCCCGCGGACGGCATAGAGACCAGCAAAGCAGTCCAGGCCTGCGTCGATCTACCCGGCCCCGTATACGTCCGCATAGGCCGCGGCTTTGAGCCCCCCGCCTATGCCGACGACAACTACACCTACGAGATAGGCAAGGCCATAACCATGCGCGAGGGCACTGACCTGACCATAATCACCTGCGGCATAGGCGTGCTTCAGGCTGTGAACGCCGCCAAGACCCTCGCAGAGACCGACGGCCTCAGCGTCCGCGTGATAAATATGCACACCATAAAGCCCATAGACCGCGAGGCCATAATGAGCGCCGTAACGGACACCCGCCGCATACTCACCGTCGAGGAGCACAACGTGCTGGGCGGCTTGGGCGACGCCGTCGCCAGCGTAATAGCCGAATCCGGCAAGGGCTGCGTGTTCAAAAAGCACGGCATGCAGGACATCTTCGCCACCATAGGCTATGCCGAGGACCTTTACTCCTACTATCAGCTCGATGCAAACGGCATAGTGGATAAGGTGCGCGAGATGATGGGCATGGAGTTCGAGCCGGACGAAAACTGGGACGACGAGTAAGGAGGCGATATGATGTCAGCATCTCCTCAGGACTTAATGACGGCAAAGCTGTTCTTTAACGCAGCGTTCCCCACAATGCAGGTGCTGCTTGACGACGATCCCAAGCTGCATAAGAAATGCCAAAGCTTCAACGCCACGGTGCAGTTCGGCGCGATGAACGGCGGCGAGCTGCTGTGCTGCCACCTTATATTCCAGGACGGCAAGCTCACCGTGGTTCAGGGCCCGGCGGAAAAAAGCGACATTTCCCTCACCTTTTCGTCAATAGAGAAGATGAACGCGCTTTTAAAGGGCGGCCTCGCCCTGCCCTCCATAAAGGGCAAGCTGAGCCTGCTCCCCCACGTGCTTTCCATACTCATGGGCCTGAAGATAATGACCAAGCCCAACGACAAGCTGAAAAACGACACGGAAAAGCTGCTCAAGGTAAAATGCAGCCTGTACATGATAACCCGCGCCCTGAGCCAATACAACAAGCTGGGCGACCCGGATATGCAGGAGTTCTGCCGCCGCCAGCCGGACAGGATATACCAGTTCCAGGTGGAGCATGACGGGCAGCCGGACTACATAGCCTGCTACCTCAGGGTAAAGGCGGGGCAGTCCAAATCCGGCCATGGGGTATATACCCGCCGCAGCCCCTTTGTGCTTTTCCACTTCTTCTCGCTGGACGGCGCGCTGAAGGTGCTGGGCAAGGAATGCGAATTTGTGGAGGGCGTGGAAAAGGGCTATGTGGAGACCATAGGCAGCCCGGAATACGCCTGCTACCTGAACGACTACATGGCAATATTGCAGGGAATGCTCACCTGATGATTGGGGGAAAGGTATATGAAGACAGTATATTTTGACAAGGACATACCCCGTATACTCGCTACCAAATTCGCCGCAAAATATGCCAAGGGCCTGCTGTACGGCAGCCTTAACGCGGTAAAATACCTGAAGGGCCTTCCGGAGCCCCCGCTGCCCGCGGGCGACTGGGTAAGGGTGAAGAACATCGCCTGCGGCCTGTGCGGGACGGACATCAGCTTTTTCAAGGCCACCACCGGCACGAACTCCGCCTTCGAGCCCATACCCGGCTCCAAGCGCACCTACCTCGGGCACGAGAACATAGGCGTAATAACCGAGGTCGGCGCGGAGGTCACGGAGCTCAAGCCCGGCGACCGGGTGACGATCCGCGCCTACATGGCGGGCTGCGATACCAAGGGCCTAAAGGATCGCTGCGAATACTGCAAGCGGGGGGACTATAACTTCTGCACCAACTATGGCGCGCCCTCTCCTTATGGCGACATAGTTACCGGAGCGGGCTGGAGCGACAGCTTCATATACCCCGCGAAGGGCCTGGCGAGGATATACGACGAGATAACCGACGAGCAGGCCGTAATGGTGGAGCCCACCTGCGTATCCGTACACTCCGTGCTGCGCTCCCAGCCCCAAAAGGGCGAAAAGATACTGGTAATGGGCTGCGGCACGATAGGCCTCGGCGTAATACAGGCCATAAAGATAATCCAGCCCGACTGCGAGGTATGGGCCATGGAGCGCGTAAAGACCAAGCAAGAATTTGCCCTCAAGCTTGGGGCCGACCACATACTCAGCGGCGACCCCTACAAGGCCGCGGCCAAGGCCACAGGCGGCAGCGATATATACACCGGCATGAAGGGCAACAAGTACTTCTTCGGCGGGTTTGACAGGATATACGACTGCATAGGCGGCGACTGGTCAAACCACACCGCGGTAAGGCTACTCAAGGCCCGCGGCACGCTCGTAAAGATAGGCCATCACATGCGGGCAATAACCTTCGACGAAAGCCCGATATGGTGGCAGGAGCTGACCCTGGTGGGGGTGGACGCACACGGCATGGAGCACTGGCAGGGCCGCGAGCTTTATACCTTCGACCTCGTTCAAGAGTGGATACGGGACGGCATATACAAGCTGGACGGCTTCGTCACCCATCACTTCAAGCTGGACGACTACAAGAAGGCGTTGAAGCTGGCGCTTGAAAATCCGCCGGATGTGGTTAAAATAGTTATTGACTGCAAATGATCCCTGAAAGGTGACTGTTTTATCCTATGAGCGAGCAAAAGACCTCCACCGATGGCCTGATGAAGATAGGCGAGCTTGCAAAGGCCGCCAATGTGAACGTATCCACGCTTAAATTTTACGTCAAGGAGGGGCTTATCCGCCCGGCGCTCAAGACCGGGCGGAATATGTCCTGGTATTCCCCTGACTGCGTAGCCACCATACGGGCGATACGGATGCTGCAAAGAGAGCGCTTCTACCCCCTTTCCGTGATAAAGCACCTTCTCAGCTCCTCCGGCGCGGGGAGCCCCCCGGAGCTTGCGCTGCTGGACGCCATACACAAGGTAGACTACCGCACCACGGGCGACGCCGTGCCGCTTAGCGAGGCGGCTCGGCAGACCCGCCTAACTGCCGAGCAGATACGCACCCTCCTCGGCCGTGGCATAATCGGCGGCATAAGGAGCGGGAGAAGGCAGCTATTCACCGCCTATGATATAAGCATAATGGGCCTTATATTCCGGCGCATGGAGGCCGGCATACCCTTTGAGCAGTCCGTAGCCGCGTTCGAGATATATTCCGAGGCGCTCTGCGGCGCGGTGCAGGAGGATATCCGTTCCTTCATAGATCAGGCGATAGTGAACCCCGACTTTTCCGCCGAGGAGGGCGCCAAGCGCATACGCATATCGGACGAAACGCTGGATAGCTTCATCGACTTAAAGCGCCGCGAGCTCAACCGCATATACGGCTCCGAATACCTCGACCTGCTATACGGCTTTGGCGATGCGCTGCGCGGCGTGCCCGCCGGCCTTGCGGGGCTTTTCGCCCGGGAGGGGTTGCCGGAGGCGGCAGCCATGTCCCTCATCAGCGAGGGCAAGCCCACCGGCATGGAGAGCCTGGACGTATGCGCAAGGCGCTTTGCCTCCCTCTTTTCGGCAAAGGAATCCGACATTTCCTGCTGCATAAGCAAATGCGCGGCCGACCGGGATTACTTCGCGGCCCTCGACCCAGATGAAATAGAGCTTCCGCTGTGCGCGCACTGCCTAAAGGCGAGCTGGCTCTGCGCCGCGCCCTCTGTGCTGCGCTGCACCGATATAGCCGCGAAGGCCCTTGACGAGCTGCACGGCTTTATGCTATCCGCCTATCCTCAGCGGGGCGAGGCCATGTTCGGCGCTCTCCGCGCCCTGCTCATCGAGCTGTATTGAGCCTGTTTTTCAAAAAATCGCTTGAACGCCGCTTTATGGAATCGGCATTTTCCCGTTGTCTTAACTGTCCGGATAGGATATTATAGATATGTATCGCAGGCATGCCTGCCTTTCCGATAACGGCAAAGCTAAATACCCCACAGGAGGCAAACTGAAAATGCTGACGACAGGCATAAAGAAAAGAATAGAGTTGGACGTGACCGACAAGAACACCGCCAAGGCCGTGGGCAGCGGCACCCTCGAGGTGTACGCTACGCCCCAGATGGTCAACCTTATGGAGACCTGCGCGTGCTTCAGCGTGGAGCCCTACATGGAGCCCGGCAAGACCACCGTGGGCATAGGCCTTAACATATCCCACGTAAGCGCCACGCCCGTGGGCCTAAAGGTATGGTGCGAGAGCGAGCTTATCGCCATAGACGGGCGCAAGCTCACCTTCAGCGTTTCCGCCCACGATGAGCGCGGCCTCATCGGCGAAGGCACCCACGAGCGCTTCATAGTGGATATACAGAAGTTCATGGCAAAGACCCAGGGGAAGCTGAAGCAATAGATTTTGAAAACAGAACAACACAAAATGCCGGCTAAGCCGGCATTTTTTATTTTATCTGTTATTCCGTGAGCCCGTTTATTGCCACGAGGTTCTCCGGCGCCGCGTTTTCAGACTGGCCAAAGTAATAGGTCAGTATATCCACTATGCCTGGGACGCTGGAGGAACCGGAAAGGCCGTATGGCACGCATATCACTATGGCTATCTCGGGCTGCTCCCGGGGGGCGAAGGTGACGAACCACGAGGTGTTCTCGATATCTATGTTCTTTGCGCGCCGGCCTATCTGGGCGGAGCCGGTCTTGCCGCCGAACATTTCGGTGTCTATGTACTTCTTGCGAAATTCCGGATAATCCTTAAAGGCGCTGGAGGCCGTGCCGCCGTCCTCCGGGGATACGACGCCCTTCATGCCGCCGCTGACCGCGTCCCATATATCGTCGGATATCTCTATCTGGCTGTACACGCTGGGGGCGACGTTCTCTACGGTGCTGCCGCTGCTGTCCATGACCTTATCCACTATATGTACGTCGTACACGGTGCCGCGGTTGGCCAGCGCGCTTACATAGCGGGCTACCGCTACGGGCGTGACCAGCGTTGTGCCCTGGCCAAAGCCTGCGCGGATGGTCTGGGTAGGCTTCCACTGTATCTCGTTTAGCAGCGAGGAAACGCTGTTTATCCAGTCCTTACGCATCTGGGTGATGCCCTCGGGAATGTCTATCTCCTCGCTTATGATCCTTCGTATCTCAGGGCCTTTGTTGGTTATGTCGCCGTCCTGAAGCTCCATAAGGCGCTTGGCGCAGCGGGTTATGGCCTCCTCGTCCACCTCGGCGTTTCGGCTCTCCACGAACTTTACCAAGGTCTCCTTGAGCTTGCGGTAGACCAGGCCGGGAAGGCTGGTCTTTTGGTTCGCCACGTCCAGCGTGCCGTCCTCGCCCATGAGGGTATTGTCGAAGAGCACCTTCTGTCCGCCCGCTATGCCCTCCGTCTCGCCGGTAAGCTCTATGCCGGTGCGGCTGGTAAGGCCGAATTTGCCCGCCCATTCGTTGAGCTTGTCTATGCCCAATCGATACGCCGCCTCGCAGAAGTAGTAGTTGCAGGAGTTCTTTATGGCGTCCGCCAGCGTCTGGTTGGCGTGCTGGCCTATCTTGCTCCTGTTTTTCAGGTGGCATCTGGGGGCGTTCTGCTCTATGGTCCTTTCCTTGCCGCTCTCGTCGGTATACTTGATTATATACTCATAGTCGCAGCTTATATGCTCGTTTATATCCAAAACCCCCTCCGCCGCCGCCGCAACGCCTGTGACCATTTTAAATATGGAGCCGGGCGCCAGCTTTGTGGATATCGCCTTATTGCGGGTGGGGGTGGTCTCCGCGGAAAACTCGCTGTTGAACAGCTCCTCGTCCTGCTCCGGGCTGAGGCCCGCTATAAACCAGTTCGGGTTAAAGGAGGGGTAGGACGCCATGGCAAGCACCTGTCCGGTGTTTACGTTCATAACCACCGCCGCGCCGGTCTTGGCCGTCTTTATGCCCTCCACGTCGTCGTTAGTAGCCTTTTCGTAATCCGCATATCTCTCCAGAAGCTGCTTTTCTTCCTTTTCGTCTATCTTGGCTATGAGGTCCTCAAGGGCCTTTTCCACGACGGTCTGGAGGTTTATATCTATGGTGAGCATAACGTCGTCGCCGTCCTTGGCGGGGGTATAGGAAAGCTCCCTTATGGCGCTGCCGTTTTTGTTCTTTTCCAGCACCCGCTCACCCTTGCGCTCGTTGGTGGAGCCCGTCAGGTACTCCTCCATGGTGTATTCTATGCCGGATACGCCTATGTAGTCGTCATAGGCATAGCCCTTTTCCTTTACCATCTCCTCTGTGGCCGTCCTGCCGAGATAGCCCAGGATATGCGCAGCCGTGGTGCCCCGCGGATAAACGCGGGTCGTGCTCTGGCTGGTCTGAAGGCCGGGAAGCTCCTCTGAACGCAGCTTTATCTCCGCCACCACCTCCATGCTCACGTCGTATGCTATGGTGATGGGCTCATAGGCGCGGTAGTTGTTGAGCAATACCTCCTGTCGTATGGAGATAACCTTGTTTGCATCCTCAAAGGAAAGATCCTCCGGTATGAACCACAAGGCGCGGAGCTTTGTATAGGCCGCCTCCGCCGTGGGCCATGTGCTGGTGTCCCACTGGGACTTATCCGCTATCTTCTCGTTCTTCTTCAGCGACTCGGTTATGTTAAAGCCCATGGACTGGCAGAAGTTCTTGTACCTCGCCACCTGCGCCGCCTTGCTCTTCACGCCCCACTCGTACTTGAAGGAGCCGTCCTCATCCAAACGTATGTACGACGTGTCGATGGTCTTGCCGCCGCCGTCCTCTATTATCTTTATGGCCTTTATAAGGGAATCGGTATAGGTTGCGGAATCGTAATCGGTGCGGTTGTCCGCATCGCGCAGGAACTCCACGTTATAGCTGTTTTTGCTGTACGCCAATACCACACCGTTGCGGTCGAGTATCCTGCCGCGGGTGCCCTTTATGTCTATGGAGCTGGTGCTGGTGTTCGCTGCCGCCTCGGCATACTGCGCGCCCTCGGTTATGGTGACCTCGTGTAGCTTATATATGAGCGCGCCCATGAGGCACATGAGGACCAACGATATTATTATGAATCTCGATATGCTGTTCTTCATTATTTATTTTATTCCTCCGGCGCTCCTGTCATAGCGTTTTTTGGCGGAGAGCATAAGCCGGGGCTTTAGCAGCGCGTGCGCCGGTATGCAGAGCGCCGCGCTCATCAGCGCCGACGGTACCATGTAGGTTATAAGCATGCCGAAGTAGGAAAACCGCCCGCCCACCATTTTTGTGAGTACCGCCATAAGGTTTTCCTTCAAAAAAGCGCATACGCCGACCGTAAGCACCGGTATTATCATGTTGTCCGCATAGTATTTTTTATAGAATATGCCTCCCACGGCGCCGGCCACCATATAGGCTATGGCGTTTATGCCCACCGCCTTGCCGAAAAGTATATCTATGATGAGCCCGACGGCGCAGCCTGCCGCCGCAGCCTCCGCCGCGCCGAGCTGTATGCCCATGCACACTATCACCACCAGCACGCAGTCCGGCACCACGCCGGCTATATTCACTTTTGCAAACAGCACCGAGTCGAGGTATATCCCGATCACTATGCTCAGCGCCGCATACAGCCGGTACATTACTCCGTCTTTTCCTCCCCTTTGTTGTCTACCTTTACTATCATTACCTCCTCCAGCCGTAGAAAATCCACCGCCGGCTCGATTATGGCGTTCCTCTCCTCCGCGTCGTCACTGGAGCGGGATACCTCTGTCACGGTGCCTATGGCTATGCCCTTCGGGAAGGTCCCGCCTATGCCGGAGGTAACTATGGTGTCGCCCGGAACAAGGTCGTAGCCGCTGGGCAGGTAGTAAAGCTCCAGCGTTTCCTTTTCGTCGGTATTGAGTATGCCCCGCGCAAAGCCGTAATCGCGCGTGCGCTCCACCATTGCGCTTATGTCCGAGGTGCTGTCTATTATGGCCGTCACCTTGCAGGTGCTTGCGCTCACGCTGTTTACGCGCCCCACCAGCCCCTGCGAGTTCACCACCGCCATATTTTCCTCAACGCCGTCCCTGCGGCCCGCGTTCACCGTAAATTCGCTGAACCATATACCCTGGCTCTTGCCTATTACGGTGGAGGTCACATAGCTGTAATTGTCGGTAATGTCCGTGTAATTCAAAAGCTCCTTCAGGCGCGCGTTCTCCTCCCGCATTGTCTCCAGCTCGCTTTCGATTATCTCGTACTGGGCCAGCTTTACCCTAAGCTGCTCGTTTTCCTTATCCAGATCTGTGGAGCTGAACACCCTCTCAAAAAAGTGTATTATGGAATTGGACGCCTTAACGGAAAAGCCCTGCACCGGCTTGACCAGCGAATTTACGGTATCCTCAATAAAGGACACCTTTGCCCGGTCCCGATATGTCGCCGCTATGAATATGGACAGCACGGCTATTATTATCAGTATTATCAAAAAGCCCTTGCTGCGAAAAAAATCGTGCATTATCCGCTCCTTATCGTTACGCCGCAGGGAAAAGCACTCCGCGGCCGCCATGTACAGGCTCGCTATAAAACTCCGATAATTATTATAAATGCAAGCACCGCCATGTGCAAGGCATGGCGGCAAATCGTTACATTTGTTTAAAAACCGGACCGGATTTTGCCATATTGCAGCGCCTACGCGGTAAGCTCGCCGTCCTGTATGCAGTCTATCCTGTCCCTTATATCCAGCGCCCTAAGCGCGCCCAGCACAACACAGCTCTCCGCCTCCTCCGCCACACGCACGGCTATATGTGTCTCGCGGCTCACGTACTCCGCAAGGCCGTCCAGCATGGCCCCGCCGCCGGTAAGCATTATGCCGCTGTCGTATATATCCCCCGCAAGCTCCGGCGGCGTCTCCGCAAGCGCATCCTTTATGGCTCCCACTATGCGGCGCACAGGCTTTATTATGGCATAGCTTATCTCCCCCTGCCCGACTGCTATGCTTTGGGGCAGTCCTGTGTCCATGCTCCTGCCCCGGACCTCCATGTGCTCGTCGCCCCCCATGAGGGCGCTGCCCAGCGTGAGCTTTATCTGCTCCGCCGTGCGCTCGCCTATGCTCAGCTTATACTCCCGGGCCATATACTCCGCTATGGCCCTGTCGATGTGCGTGCCGCCGGTGCGGACCGACTTATGGCAGGCTATGCCGCCCAGCGCCACCACCGCGGCGTCGGTAGTCCCGCCGCCTATATCCACCACCATGCTGCCCACGGGCTCGCTCACCGGCAGCCCCGCGCCTATGGCGGCGGCAAGGGCCTCGTTAAGCACCACCATATCCCTTGCGCCCGCGTTCTTTGCGGCCTCCATAAGCGCCCTGCGCTCTATGTCGTTTACGCACAGGGGCAGGCACAGCCCAAGGCGTATGCCCAAGGGCCCCGCCCTTCTCCCCAGCGCCTCGGCTATGGTAAAGCGTATCATGGCCTCCGCCAGCGCCATATCCGCTATAACGCCGTCCCTCATGGGGTAGCTTACGGTTATCTGCCCCGGGGTGCGGCCCAGCATACGCATGGCCTTGCCGCCCAACTCAAGCACCTCCCTTTCGCCGCCCATGGACACCGCCACGGCGCTGGGCTCCCTAAGCACTATCCCCCTTCCCCTTATGGCCGCAAGGGTGTTCACGGTGCCGAGATCCAGCGCCACCGCCTCGCCGAATATATCCCGCAAAAATCTTATTCCAAGCATAGAAATACCTCCGTGTGATCTTCGCAAAAAAGTATTTCCATATATTGTTACAGATATACCCTTCGGGTTTGCGTTTGTCCGCAAGCTGTGATATTCTACAATATGTGATTTTTTGAGAATTTTTTTGAGGTGAAATGTATGGAGCTTATTCTCGCTTCCCAATCCCCCCGCCGCAGGGAGCTTTTCAGCCTTGTGGGCCTCGATTACACCGCCATAACCAGCGATGCCGACGAGAACATACCCTTTACCCGGCCCGGTGAATTTGTGGAGCAGCTTGCCCTTCGCAAGGCGGGCGCCGTAAAGAAGGATAAACCCGGCGCCTGTGTGGTCGGCGCGGACACCATAGTATGGCTCGACGGAGAAATAATCGGCAAGCCCAGGGACCCCGAGGATGCCGTGAGCATACTGAAAAAGCTATCCGGCAAAACGCACACGGTATACACCGGGGTTGCGGTACTGACCGATCAGGGCTGCGACGTATGCCATGACACCACCGAGGTGACCATGGAGGCTATACCCGAAGCTGACATACGCGCCTATGTAGCCTCCGGCGAGCCGCTCGACAAGGCGGGGGCATACGGCATACAGGGCCCTGCCGCGGTGTTCGTAAAGCGGGTCGAGGGCTGCTATTTTACCATAATCGGTATGCCCATGCACAAGCTGTACCATATGCTCGCCAAGGTGGGGATATACCCGGACTGGCAAAGGGCGGCGAGAACATAATATAAAGCATATGAAAGAGCCTCACCTAAATGGGGCTCTTCTCTGTTTATCTTTAGCTTTTTTAAGGATGAAACGGACATCTATCCCCAAGGCACTGTCCATTCATAGGATAAAAGCCGCAAATTATTTTTTCCGGCATTTCAAGCCTTATACCGAATTTCTCTTCTATGAACTCCGCCGCAGCGCTTACAGCTGTAAAGCTGTCCCGCTTGCAGCACCGCGGGCCACCTATGGCCGCTATTCTTTCCAGTGCTTCGGACGTCATAAGGTTGGCTAAACCCCATTCCTGCCCGCTAAGCGGCGTTGCTCCGGTTATTATGCTTATTGCCATTCCGCAGCTGACTGCTGCGCCGCAGCAGCCCCAGAACCCGCATATCCCACCCGGCGCCTGCTCTCCCCTGTTTTTCATTTCATCCAATGCGGCATTCAGATTCACATCGCCTCCGCAGTTATGAAAAGCAGATATAATCGCAGAGCCCACGAGTATGTGGTGTTCCGGGCCGTGCATATGCACCGCAGGTTGTGCCATCAGCTTCCGTATTATTTCTATTGGGTTTTTACTCTTTGTGCTGCCGCACACGCTGCGGATCAACTCCACAGCGTTGGTACTGTGGCATTTATCGCATATATAGTGGCCGTTCTTACAGGCGGCGTTAGTCTGAAATATCCTGTGGCACAGCTCGCATTCTATCGTTTTTGGCGAATTAAAATACTCAAGCTCGGCTCCGCAAATAATGCAGTTGTTTTTGTTGTCCACTTTACCTCCTGCTTTTTAAACGGTGTTTGTGCTCTAAACCTTTTACAGCACCATTATAAGCGTTCCCGCGGTTATGAGCGCGGCCCCCACCGCGCTTTTCCATGTGAATCTCTCATGCAGGAACACAAACGCAAGTATCAGCGTTATGACTACGCTCAGCTTGTCTATTGGCACTACCTTGCTCACCTCGCCTATCTGTATGGCCCTATAATAGAAGAGCCACGAAGCGCCGGTGGCAAGGCCGGACAGGCACAGGAACAGCCAGCTCTTCGGCGTTATCCCGCTTATTCCGCCCTGCTGATTGGTGATTAACACCATGACCCACGCCATCACCACAACTACCATAGTGCGTATGGCCGTGGCGAGGTTGGAGCCAACACCCTCTATGCCTACCTTGGCAAGTATGGACGTCGCGGCGGCGAACACCGCGCTGAGTATGGCGCATACAAGCCACATACAGCTCACACCTTCTTTTTTTAAAAGCGCCTATTTTCGCATTTCCTTAGCTATTTCATACATCATTATGCCGGCGGCCACCGAGGCGTTGAGGCTCTCAGCCCTTCCGAACATGGGCAGCCTGTATTTATCGCACAGCTCCGCCACAGCATCTGACACTCCGTTGCCCTCGTTTCCTATTATAAGCACGCAGCGGCGGCCGGGCTCGGGCAATATCTCGTTTCCTGCGAGGTGGCCGCATATCAGCCTGAAATCCTCAGACTTCAGCTTTACAAGCTCAGCAGCAAGCTCACCCTGCCATATGGGCAGGTGATATATGCTGCCCATTGTAGAACGCAGCACCTTTGGGCCAAATGGGTCTGCGCAGCCGGAACTCAAAAGCAGCCCCGCAGCACCCATAGCATCGGCTGTGCGTATTATGGTCCCCATATTACCCGGGTCCTGCACGCAGTCCAGCGCCACTATAAGGCCTTCCGGATACTCGTCCGGAAGCTTAATATCCGGGGTCTTTACCGCCGCGCAGACGCTTTGCGGGCTGTAGGTATCCGTCATGCTCTCCAGCACATGGTGCGTCACCTGATAAACGCTGCAATTCGGGAAAAGCATGGGCTCATGCCCTTCCTCGACGAACAGATAAGCTATATCCGCGCCGGAGGAAGCCGCCTCCGCAACAAGCCTTTCACCCTCTATGAGGTGAAGCCCCGTCTCCCTGCGCCCTTTTTTAGTCAGCAGCGAGCGCACCCGCTTTACCGTTGGATTACTGGTGCTCTGTATAAGCATCGGCACATCCTCCCTTTAATGAAACAGCGCAGCCGTTTATGACTGCGCTATTTTATTTATGCTTATTTACGCCCTTGCCTCGACGGCGATATCGGCCAGCTTCTTGAAGGCTGCCATATCGTTTACGGCGAGATCGGCCAGAACCTTGCGGTTCACATCGACGCCGGCCTTCTTGAGGCCGTCGATCATGCGGCTGTAAGTGGTGCCGCAGATGCGTGCGCCTGCGTTGATACGGGTGATCCAGAGCTTGCGGTATTCACGCTTTTTGAGCTTGCGTCCTACATAGGCGTAAGCCATGGAGCGCATCACCTGCTGGGAAGCTGCGCGGTACTGCTTGCTCTTGGCGCCATAGTAGCCCTTGGACAGCTTAAAGACCTTGCGGCGTTTTTTAACGGCATTAACTGCTCTCTTTATTCTTGCCATGATTCATTTCCTCCTACTTATAAGGTATCAGCTCGCGAACCTTCTTGGCTTCGCACTCGGCAATGAAGCCGCCCTTACGCAGTCTGCGGCCGCGCTTAGTGGTCTTTTTGGTAAGGATGTGGCTCTTGTAGGCCTTTGCTCTCTTGATCTTGCCGGACTTGGTAACGCTGAAGCGTTTTGCAGCACCCCTATGGGTCTTGATTTTCGGCATGGGGTATTCCTCCTGTATTAATTGGTTTTGGGTGTTAATATCATGAACATATTGCGTCCCTCCTGCTTGGCAGGGCGGTCGATCGCAGCACTGTCCTTGACCATCTCATAGAAAGTGTCCATTACGTCCAGCCCAAGGTCCCCGTGCTTTATCTGGCGGCCTCGGAAGCGGATGCTCACCTTTACCTTGTCCCCGTTCTTGAGGAACTTTTCGGTTGCCTTGGCTTTAACTTCCATATCATGGGTATCGATAGTGGCGGAAAGGCGTATTTCCTTTATGTCTATGACCTTCTGGTTCTTCTTGGCTTCCTTTTCGCGCTTGCCCTGCTCAAACTTATACTTGCCGTAATCCATTATCTTGCATACGGGCGGCGTGGCCTGAGGGGCTATCTTTACGAGGTCGAGCCCCGCCTCTTCTGCCATGCGAAGAGCGACGTCGCTGTGAACAACGCCCTGCTGGTTGCCGTTCTCGTCGATAAGGCGCACTTCCTTATCGCGGATCTCCTCGTTGATCTGAAGTTCTTCCTTGGCTATGGTGGACACCTCCATATAAAAAATTCAGCGGGCCTGAAGACCCGCCGAATACATTAGCTTTGATGATTGCCTGTATTTACCGCGCCTGGCTGAATGCTGCCGGCGGGTGAGAAGCGGGCTGCTTCTGCTTTGCCGTTGGTTATTATATCACATTCGGGATATTTGTCAACAGTGTATTCGCTGTTTTTCCGCGTTTTTTTACGCCTTGAGCATGCTCCTGCAATACCCCCTCAGGCTCTCCACGCTGCCCTCTGCGTCCGTTGCGTTGGTCAGCTTTGCGCTGCCCTGGGCGTATTCGTCCCTTCCGCCGCCCTTGCCGCCCGTCGCCGCGTTCACAGCCTTTATAAGCTCCTTCATGCTGGCTTTGACCTTGCCGCCGCGCACGAGCTGATATACGAGGCTGTCTCCGGTCACGCCGAAGAGCATCGCCAGCACGTTTTCGTCCCTTATGAGCATATCTCCGAGGTTTTTAAGCTCGTTCATGGCGCTACCCTTCTGTATGTCTATTATGAGCTTTGTGCCGCCTATCGTCTCCGCCTTGCCTATGAGCTCCGCCGCAATAAACCCATTGAGCCTCTCGGTGCGCTCCTTGAGCTGATGCCTTGCCGAGGTCAGCTCGTCCCCCTGGCGCAGCACCGCGCTAAGCACGTCCTCCTGCTTTGCGCTGAACCGCACGGCAAGGGCGTCCACCGTATCCTTGTCCCTTAGGGAATCCTCCACGGCGCGCATGCCGCAGGCGAACCATATACGGGTGCCGCCCTTGTATTTTATATGGGCGGTTATCTTTATATACCCCACCTCGCCGGAGAAGGCCACGTGCGTTCCGCAGCAGGTGCAGGAATCCACCTCACCCCCGTCGAAATACACTATGCGTATGTCCCCCTTAAGGCCCTTGGCCTGCTTGCGGAGCGCGATATGCTCAAGCTCCTCCCCCTGTACCGTTTCATAGGCGACGGGGACGTTGCACTGCACTGCGCGGTTGGCCTCACGCTGGAGCTCCTTTATCTGCTCATGGGTAAGCGGCGTGTCGAGGTCTATGGTGGCGTAATCCTCCGCCATGTGAAAGCCCACGTTTACCGCCCCGAACATCCTGCTCGCCAAGCCGGAAAGTATATGCTCCCCGCTGTGCTGCTGCGTATGGTCGAGACGCGGCTCCGCATCGGCGGCTATCCTTACCCTTGCGCCCTCATCTATGGCCTTATCGCACAGGTGCCATACCTCGCTGCCCTCCTCGCGGGCGTGGGTCACGCGGGCGTCCCCTATAAAGCCCGTATCCGAAAGCTGCCCGCCGCTTTCAGGAAAAATAGAGGTGACGTCGGTAAGTATCTCAAAGCCGTTTTCCGCGGCCCTGCACCTAAGCACCGTGGCCTCGCACTCCAGTGCGCCGTTTTCGTAATAAGCCCTTTTAGTCATAAAGCACCAATGTCCTTTCAGATATGCTTATAGCATACAAAAACCGGCCTGAAATTGCAACAGCGCAAAAAAGGCTGTCCCGATATTTCGGGCAGCCTCATAATGCCGCAGCAGTTAGTAAGTGTTTTTAGTTCTGGCTGCCCTGACGGAATTTTTCCTCAATGGGTATATCCCCAATGCGCCAGTCGTCCGTATACGGCGCAGTCCCCGCGGAAAGCTCCACGCGCTCCTCCGGCGCCTTTGTTATGGTGAGTCCGGCCCTTATCGCGGCGGTCTCGGCATCGTTGGGGTCCCCCGCCCGTATCACGCACTCCGTCCCCGGGGCGATATGATACCACATCCACCTTGCATCCGGCACCGTAAGCCGCACGCAGCCGTGGGAGTCCGCCACGCCCAGCTTGTTGAAGGAGGCCGCCTCGTATGCGTTCACGTCCTTTGCGGTGTACAGCGTGGTGTGAAAATATATGGCCTTGCGTATCTGCGTCCAGTACTGCCCATACCTTCCGTCCCGGGCGAACTTCGAGAAGCGCACCCTGTACGCCCCCATCTTGAAGGTTCCCTTCGGCGTGCGCCCATTTACGCCGGTCGAGCACAGCATATACCTCTCCGGCCTGTATTCGCCGCCCTCGTCCGCCTTGTATACCATCGTCACCTGATGCGCTATATCGACTATTATCTTATAAGTCCCCGCCTTTGGGTACCCCTTGGGCAGGCTCCTGTCCCCATCGTCGCCTATCAGCTCCTCGAAGGACATGTTCACGGTAGGCGCGTATTTTGAAAAGGGAGCAGGCTCCTGGGTGGGCTCCGGGGTGATCTCCGGCGTGGGCGCGGGCGTAAGCTCAGGCGTAGGCGCGGCGGTCTCGGCGGCGGGCTCCATATTAAATATCGGCTTCTCCGCCTCCGCATTGGCGCAGCCCGCAGCCAACAATATTATGAGAAGCATCACGGCGGCTGTTCTTTTCATTTTTTTGCATTTCTCCTTAGATATGATATGGGATCAGTATGAGTACATCTCATAAAAATCATACCATCGGAGAACAGCGTTTTTCTTCGACAAGGAGGCGAAAAAACCGCCCGCTGCCTTTTTTATTGACAGTGGGCGCACATCTGGTTTATTCTGATACAAGAAGGGAGGGACAGCCCTTGAGCATAAGCACTTCCGATCTGCTTTTACACCTCAGGCAGGCTTCCGATTTACTGTCTTTTTTCCAAAAATACGAAACCGAGCTCATAAAAGAAACGCCGGGCGGCTGCCTTTACGCCCTGCTGGATAAGTACGGCCTGCGCCCGGGCGACATAGCCGCACGCACCGGCACCGGCAATTACGTTTACCGCATACTCAACGACGAGCGGACGCCGGGGCGGGATACCGTGGCGGCCTTCTGTCTTGCCATAGGCTCTACGCTGTCCGAATGCCAGATGCTTCTGCGGGTCAGCCGCCACGCCCTGCTGGATCCCCGCTTTCACCGCGACGGCGCGCTCATATTCGCCCTTGAAAACGGCATCGGGCTGAGCCGCTGCAACGATCTTCTCTTCGATATAAAGGAGGATACGCTGTGACGCTCAAGGACGATTTTGCCGCAAAAAGCCCGGTCACGTTCGTATACGGAGCCGATGGAAGAGTATGCGCGACCCAGCGCAGGATAAGCAGCTCCGCCGTGCCGCTGTACTCTGCCCTCATGGGCCTGAACAGCCCAAGGCTGCCCAAGGTGATATCCGTAAGGGAGGATGATGAGGGGGCGGTGGTGACCGAGGGGTATATCGACGGCGTTACGCTGCGAAGGGCGCTGGATAACGGAAGGCTGGGCGAGGATGAGCTCAGGCGGCTCGCCATAGATATATGCTCCGCCCTTTCTCTGCTGCACAGCAGCCGCCCGCCCATAATACACAGGGACATAAAGCCGGAAAACATAATATGCGCCGATGGCGGCGGGTATGTGCTGATAGATTTCGACGCTTCCCGTCTCTTTAAGCCGGAGGCTACCTCGGATACCGTTACCCTCGGCACCAACGGCTACGCCGCGCCGGAGCAGTACGGCTTCGGTCAGACCGGGCCGGAAAGCGACATATACTCCCTGGGCGCAACGCTATACGAGGCGGCGGAGGGAAAGCCATACGCCGCGGGGGCCGAGATAAGCTGTCCCATGGGCCCCATAATAAAAAAATGCCTCAGGTTCAGCGCAAGGGACAGGTATTCCTCCGCGGACGAGCTGCTTGAGGAGCTGGGCGTTAAAAAGAAAAAGCCCGCCGTTTTGCGTGCCGTACCGGTCATGCTTGCGCTGCTGCTCGGCTTTTGCTCCGGCCTTGCCGCGGGCAAGGGGGCGCGCCCGGAGGAAGAAGCGCAGACGCGCAGCGAAGCGCCGCCTGCGGTGGAGACTGCGGCTGCTGACGCGGAGATCCCCTGCACCTGCGAGCTCATCACCCGCCCGAACGACGCAAGGCTGGACGGACATTCGATGTTCGACTATCCCGGCGCCGAGTTTTCGCCCAAGAGCGTAAGCGGCGTTACGGAATTCCCGCTCACGCTGGATATAAAGGTCTTGGCGCCGGTATACTCAAAGGAATGCAAGGCAAAGGTCCACACCGCCCAGCATTGGGAATACTCCGTTCCCCAGGGGCAGGAGGGCGAGACCATAACGGGAGACAAGATAACGGTAGACGGGCCTGGAGAGTATTACATCTTCTATCACTGCCCGGACTTCAACGGCACGGGCTACGGCGCCGACTTCGGCTTCAAGGTAAGATAAACGTCAAAAGAGCGGCATTCCGCCGCTCTTTTGTTTTACTTTTTATGCTGCCTTTTATTACTGGTTCACGCCTACGTACTGCACTCTCTTGTCGTAGGTGACGACATTCAGCTCGGACTTCCACTGCTCCATGAGCTCATCGTACATCTCGTCCTTCTTGTCGGTCAGTATGAGCTTCTTCACGTCCTCCTTGACCTCCTCAAGGGGAACCACGTCAGTGCTTACATCCTTGTAGCGCTTGATTATATGTATGCCGTAGGTGCCCTCTACCAGTCCGGAAACGTCTCCTTCCTTCTTAAGGGCGGCCGCCGCCTTCTGGAAGGCCTCGTCATATACGTTTTCAAAGCTCTCGCCCACGATATAGCCATCGGGCTTGCTGTCCATGCCGGGATCCTCGTTGTACTCCTTTATGAGCGCGTCAAAGTCCTCGCCGGCGTTTACCTTGTCCAGAACCTCCTGCGCAAGGGCCTTATAGTCCCTGTCCTTCTTGTCCTCATCGGCGTTGTCGGCGTTCTTTATGAGTATGTGCTTTACATAGTACAGTCCGGCGGGGGCTACCAGCGGCCTGAGGCTGCCATAGTAGGAATAGTAGCTCTCATCGTTATTGTACTGGGCGGGATCCTTTTCGTAGGCCTCCTTGTCCGCTGCAAGCTCCTCGTCGTAGCGGGCCTGTATCTCCTCGTCGGTGGGGTCTGCTATTGCGGAGTAATGGTCGTTCAGTATCTTCTGGCCCAGCGCCTCGTCAATATACCTCTGCTCCATATCGGCAAGTATCGCCGCGAAGGAGTAGCCGCTGGCCTTGTATGCCGCGTCAAAGGCCTTTATGGCGGCCTCGCGGCGCTCTGCCTCGTCCTCTATCTCGCTGTCCTCATACTGGCTGAGGTAGCTGTTGGCGGCTGCAAGGGCGTCCTCCTTGGCCTTGTTGGTCTCTTCCTCGCTGAGCTCCAGGCCCAGCTTGTGCGCCTCAGCCACGGGTACTACGGAATTGACCAGCATATCCATAATCATCTGGCGGCCGTCCTTTGCGGTCTCGGAGTTGCTGGTATCTATGATGCCATACTGGGCATAGGTGCTGAATGCATTGTAAAATGTGGAATACAGTATCTCAACGTCGCCCACCTTTGCAACTACGGGATCCTGCACAACTGCGCTGCAGCCTGCAAAGGCACAGGCAACCATAATAACGGTCATCGCCGCCGCAAGCATTCGGAGGATACGGTTGTTCTTAAGCATTGAAAATCTCCTTATCTCTTGTTGATAGCCCGACAATCCGGGCAGAATACAAACCTTATTTATTTTATACTTTAGCCACTGCCATGTCAACGGAATAACGGCCTGTTTTAAAAATTGCCGCAATTTTGCCATTCGCGGAGCTGCGGATCACCGCCCATTAAAAAATTACGATGGTCAAAGCAGGCTTTTTTGTATAAAATTATGGCAAAGGCTTTATTTTTAGCATTCAAATGAGTTATCCTTATAGTTAATGAAAAGCGTTTTATTCGGAGGTGGTATCGCCAATGAGAACTCTGCCAAACATACTCACGCTCGTGCGCATAGCCTGCGCCGGGGTATTCGCCCATTTCTTCCTCGGCCATCAGTACATGGCCTGCGTGGTGACCTTCATCATATCCATGGCAAGCGATGTGCTGGACGGGGCTATCGCCAGAAAATACGGCTGCGTATCCGATCTCGGCAAGGTGCTGGACCCCCTTGCGGACAAGGTGACGCTTCTCGTGGTATCCGTATGCTTCTATAAGGAGGGCTGGATAATATGGCCCATGCTGGCCGCCGTGATAATAAAGGAGAGCCTTATGATAATAGGCGGGCTGATAATGCTGCGCTCCAAGGTAGTGGCCTATTCCGACCGCTTCGGCAAGGCCTCCACCGTGCTTTTTTGCACCAGCATAACCATGGCGCTTTTGGAGAAATTCCCGCTTCCGCTGCTGCTTCGCCGTATATGCGGCCTCAGCACCGCGTTGTTCTGCATGTCCATAGTATGCTCCTTCATAGCCCTCGGCCACTATGCGCGCACACAGTTCATGCGCCGCAAGGCATAGCTCACTTTCGCAAAAACACCACCGCCGCCCATGAGGCGGCTTTTTTTTTGCACCAAGCCCGCGCCCTCGGCATAGTATAGCAGCAAACTTATATGTATGGAGGGATATGCTTATTATGAAAAGACTGACAGCTTTGCTGCTGTGCCTCGTTATGCTGCTTACGCTTACGGCCTGCGGCAAGGGCGGAAGCGGCCTTAGGAAGGTAACGCTGAACGAGGTCACCCGTTCCGTATTCTACGCCCCACTTTACGTGGCCTGCTCCAAGGGCTTCTTTGCGGAGGAGGGCCTCGAGGTGGATATCGTCACAGGCGGCGGCAGCGACGCCAGCATGACGGCGCTGCTCTCCGGCGAGGCGGACGCGGCGCTGATGGGCCCCGAAACGGGCATATATGTAACCAATCAGGGCAAGGCGGATCACCCTATGATAATCGCCCAGCTCACCAAGCGGGACGGCTCCTTCCTGCTGGGCAGGGAGGAGGACGGCAGCTTTGATTTTTCCAAGCTGAAGGGCAAGTCTATTATCGCAGGGCGCCCCGGTGGAATGCCTTATATGACCCTGCTCTATGTCTTAAGGCAGCACGGCCTTGAGCCCGGCAAAGACGTGGAGGTAATAAGCAACATACAGTTCAACCTTATGGGCGGCGCGTTTGAAAGCGGCACAGGCGACTATGTGACGCTGTTCGAGCCCACGGCCTCCGCCTTCGCGGCGCAGGGCAAGGGGCACATCGTCACCAACATGGGGCTGGAAAGCGGCGAGGTGCCCTATACCACCTTTATGATGCGAAGGGACACTATAGAAAAGGAGCCCGGCTTCGCTGCGGCCTTCGTAAGGGCCATATACCGGGCCCAGAGGTGGGTATGGGAGGCAGGCGACGAGGAGGTAGCGCGCGCCATGCAGCCCTACTTCCCTGATACCGACATAGCCACCCTTTCCGCCGTGGCAAAGAGCTACCGGGCCACCGACTCCTGGACCAGGGTGCCCACCATGACGGAGGACGCCTTCGCCCGGCTTCAGGATATATTGGAGGGCGCGGGGGAGCTTACCGCGAGGATAGCGCTTTCCGAGCTTGTCGATAACAGCTTTGGCGAGGCCGCAATATCCGAGATAGGCTAAAACAAAAAAGCAGGGATGCGGGCTTTCCCCATTCCTGCCTTTGATTTTTATCTGAGCCTTTCCAGCAGCGCCAGAGGCGTCGGCTCGTCGTAATCCGCGTCCACGCTGCCGCCCGGGTTGCCCCAGCGCGCAAGGGCGAAATCCGCGCCTGCACCGCGGGCGCACCGCATATCGTACACCGTATCGCCCACGTAAAGCACCTCTGACGGTCTCGCTCCCGTGCGTTCCATATATTTAAGCAGAGGCCCCGGCTTTGGCTTGTGCTCCTCCGTGTCGTCCGCGCATATTACGCAGTCCGCACGGGATACTATATCCTCGAACTTCTCGCGGCTGTGCTCCAGCTCTGCCGCGTTCTTGGAGGTGGCTATGCCTATCCGGCAGCCGCCCGCCTTAAGCCCGTCCATAAGCTCCCGCACGCCGGGGAACACCCTTGACGTATCCTCATACCTTTTGATGTTCTCGCCCCAGAGCAGTATGCCCCGCTGTATGTCCTCGTCCCTTATTCCCAGCATTCTGAGCCCCGCATCGCTCGGCGTGCCGAAGGTGGCGCGCATATCGGCCGCCGTGGGCTCCCTGCCCGTGAGCGCGGCTACGGTATCCCGCAGCGACCTCTGTATCGCCTCGCAGGTGTCTATGAGGGTGCCGTCCATGTCAAACACAACGTATCCGTATTTCATTCTTTAAAGCTGAAGCCCGCGGGCTATTTTTCCTTTTTGAATTTTTCCAGCACCCGTCCCTCGCTGCCCGCGATCATGCGTGCTATGTTTTCCCTGTGGCGTATACATATCACGGCAAACACCACCGCCGCAAAGAGCTTGTTGGCCTTTGTCCCCCAGATGAGAGCTATAACGAGGTATGCAGTGGTGCCCGCAAGGGAGGCGGCGGATATGGTCTTTGTGAGTATCGCCACTATGGCGGCCACTACGGAGATCGCCGCTCCGTAAAGCGGGTTGAGGGCGAACACCGCGCCCAAGGACGAAGCCACGCCCTTTCCGCCGTGAAAGCCGAAGAACGCCGGATAGCAGTGGCCCAGCAGCACGCCGACAGCGCCCACGTAGGCGCAGCTCTCGCCGCCGAGCGCCCTGCCTATCAGCACCCCCGCGACGCCCTTTAAAAGGTCCCCCGCAAAGGTGATGATGCCGTCCAGTTTGCCGTATACCCGCAGCATATTGGTGCTGCCGGCATTGCCGCTGCCGTGGTGGCGCACGTCATCGCGGTGCAGCAGATAGCTGAATATTACTGCAAACTGGATATTGCCTATTATGTAGCCCAAAGCTGCTGACTCTATATATGCAAGCATGACATTTTTCCTCTGTTTTTATGTTCTTGAAAATAACGGTAGCCGTCGGCCTTCACAAAAGGCCCGCGCAAAGCGCGAGCCTCAGCGTTGTACGGTGTGCTATTGAGATACGAGGCGCTTATTATTCCTCGTCGTCCTCCTCGAGGGTGGGGACCAGCAATGCGTTGCAGTTGGGGCAGAGGAGCTCCTCGCCGCTTTCCAGCATATCCTCGTCAAAATAGATGGTCTCGCCGCACTCGGGGCACTGAAGCTCGACAAAATCGCCTTCCTCGTCGTCCTCGTCCTCATATTCGTCATCGGAGAGGTAGTCGTCGATGTTGTCCAGCTCGTCGTAAATGTCGTCCAGACATTCGTCTATCTCGGCCATTGCGGCTTCGTTCTCATCGATAGCGTCGGCCATTTCATCCATGGTGGATATCATGGCATTAAGGAGCTTGCCCTGGCCTTCCTCGCCAATGTTCATGCCCTCGGCAAGGCCCTTGAGGTATGCGACCTTTTCTTTCATATAACCCATAGTTGACCTCCTTGTTTTTCTGTTAGAATGCGTTATACGCGCTCCATATATTCGCCGGTACGGGTGTCGATGCGAACCTTGTCGCCCTCGTTTACAAAGAGGGGAACGACTATCTTCAGGCCGGTCTCAACGGTGGCTGGCTTGTTTGCGCCGGTGGCGGTATCGCCGCGGACGCCGGGCTCACACTCGGTAATGGTGAGGGTCACGAAGTTGGCAGGCTGTACGGAGAAGGGATTCCCCTTGAAGAAGCGAACCGTAACGGTATCGTTTTCGATGATGTAGTTGATAGCGTCCTCTACCTGCTCGTGATTCAGGGGAAGCTGCTCGTAGGTCTCTGTATCCATAAAGTAATACAGGTCGCCATCGTTGTAGAGATACTGCATCTCCTTTGTTTCGATATGGGCGGTGGGATACTTGTCGGTGGGGCTGAAGGTGCGCTCGAGCACCGCGCCGGTCATAACGTTCTTAAGGCGGGTACGGACGAATGCGGCTCCCTTGCCGGGCTTAACGTGCTGAAAATCGACGACGGACCAGACCTGCCCGTCTATCTCGACGGTTACGCCCTTCCTGAAATCGCCAGCCATGATCATAAGGAATTACCTCCAAAGTAAAAAGTATCGTGTATATTACCCACACTGCATTATGTGCAGATTATAACCATTTTGCATTATACCACAGGTCGCACTACTTCAACAAGGCTTTTACCGCGGAAAAATACATATCTTTCATGGCTTTTGCGTCCTCCGCCATGGTCCCCTTGCTCTCGCAGATGAAAACCGGGCTGTAATCCCTCTCCGCCACCAGCTCCGCCAGCGGCATAAATTCCGGGCCGTACTGTGTATCCGCAAAGGTGTGGTGCATTCTTTCCCCGCCCCTTGTGTACTCTATTCGCGAAAAGTGTACGTGCATGGTCTTGGCCCGCTCCGCGCCCACGCCGTTTTCCAGCCTGTCCAATATGTCGGCATAGTCCTGCTTTGACCTTATCGCCCCGAGGCCGCGGCAGTGGAGATGTCCGAAATCTATGGTGGGCCATATACGCTCATCCACGTTGCAAAGCGCTATCACCTCGTTTAGGTCGCCGAGCTGGTTTATCTTGCCCATGGTCTCCGGGCAGAGGGTAACGTGCATGAGATCCATCTCGTCCAGCGCGGCTATTATCTCCTTAAAGAAGCCGCAGGCCCGCTCAAGTATCTCCTCCCTGTTGCCGCCGGATGCGGAGCCGGGGTGGAACACGGCCCGCTTTGCGCCCAGGGCCTCCGCCACCTTAAGGGAATCCACAAAATAGCCGAGGTTCTTTTTCTTTTTTTCCTCGTCCTCCACGGCAAGGTTTATGAAATACGGCATGTGTACGCTTAGCTGTATGCCGTATTTTTCCGCCTCCTCCCGTATCGCCGCGGCGGTCTCGACGCCCATGCGGACCCCTCGCCCGAAGGAATACTCGAAGCAATCGAGCCCCCGCTCGCATATCCATCTCGGCATCTCCACCGTGGCGGAATGTCCCTCCTGATAAAAGCTGTCGCTGTTGCCCGCCGGGCCGAACCTTACCCTTTGCCTTTGCATATCTGTCATTTTTATCTCTCCTAAGCTCTATCGCCGCCCAGCTCCTTATTCAGCTTTTGCAGCGCTTTTTTCTCTATCCTTGAAATATAGCTGCGCGATATCCCCAGCAGCTTGGCTATCTCCCTCTGTGTCACTATCCTGCCGCCCATCAGGCCGTAGCGCAGCTCTATCACTTTACGCTCCCGGGGGGTCAGCACCGTATCCATTGCCCTTCTGAGGTACTCCCCCGCTACGGTAAGCTCCACGGCGTTGTGTATCTCGTCCTCGTCAGAGCCCAGCACCTCGGAAAGGGATATTTCGTTTCCATCTTTATCCATGCCTATCGGCTCTGATAATGACACCTCCCCTGCCTGTTTTTTTTCCGAGCGGAGCGACATAAGTATTTCGTTTTCTATGCACCTTGCGGCGTATGTGGCGAGGGTGTTCCCCTTTTGGGAATTAAAGGTGGATACCGCCTTTATCAGCCCGACCACGCCTATGGATATTACGTCGTCGGCGTCCCTCTTAGGCGTGGTGTACTTCTTGGCGATATGGGCCACCAGGCGCAGGTTGCGCTCTATCAGCAGCCGACGCGCCTCCGCGTCCCCGGCCTCCAGCCGCGCTATGCAGTCCTTCTCCTCCTCCGGGCTCAGCGGCTCCGGAAATGAGCTTCCTCCGGCAATGTGCCCCGCAAAGGCGAATATCCCGCCAAAAAGCTCCAGCAGCGCCCGTATCATAGCCTTACCCCCAAATTCATTCGGTATATCAGGCTATGCGGTCTTTCCCCGTATTATGACGTTTTATGTCCCTTATATGAACTTTTTCAACGAGCCCAACAGCCCGCGGGATATGGATTTGCCTATCTCGCGGCCTATGGTGTTCATCGCCTGATCCGCCATCCTTTCGGTGGCGGTCTTTTTCTTTCTCCCGCCCGTGGCCGGCTTCTTTTCCTTTGCCCCGCCGGCGGCCTTCTTTTGCTGCTCCTTTGCCGCGGCTACCTCCTCCTGCAGCATGGCCTCCCGCTCCGCATTGATTATCTCGTATGCGGACTCGTTATCCACCGTCTCCTCATACTTGCCGTATAGCTCGTCGGCCTCTATCTCGGCTCTCCTGCGCTCATCGTCTATGGGGCCCATGGCAGACTGCGGAGGGAGTATCATCGCCCTTTCAACTATGCCGGGCACTCCATTTGCATCGAGAAAGCTCACCAGCGCCTGGCCGGTTGCGAGCTCGGTTATGGCCGTTTCGGTGCTGAACGCGGGGTTGGGCCGGAAGGCCTGCGCCGCTGCCCTCACCGCCCGCTGCTCGGAGGGAGTATATACTCTAAGCGCATGCTGCACCCTGTTGCCGAGCTGTGCAAGCACCGTATCCGGCACGTCCGAGGGGGACTGGGTTATGAAATACACGCCTACGCCCTTTGAGCGTATGAGCTTTACCACCTGCTCTATCTTGTCTACAAGGGCCGCCGGCGCGCCCTTGAACAGCAGATGGGCCTCGTCAAAGAAAAACACCAGCTTGGGCTTTTCCATATCCCCGACCTCCGGCAGCGTCTCGAAAAGCTCGCTCAAAAGCCACAGCATGAAGGTCGAATAAAGCAGCGGGGAATGATACAGCTTTACGCAGTGCAGTATGTTTATATACCCCCTCCCCTCGTCGTCGGTCTGCATCCAGTCGCTTATATCTATCTCCGGCTCGCCGAAGAAGGCTTCAGCGCCTTCATCCTCCAGACGCAGGAGGGAGCGCTGTATAGCGCCCACGGACTGTTTGGTGACGTTGCCGTAATCGTTCAAAAGCTCCTTGGAATGCTCCGCCACATAGCTCGCCATTGCCCTAAGATCCTTATAATCTATGAGCAGCCAGCCTTTATCGTCTGCGACGCGGAACACTATGTCCATCACGCCGCTTTGAACGTCCGTAAGGCCCAGCAGCCTCGAAAGCAGCGTGGAGCCCATCTCGCTTACGGTGGTGCGCACCGGGTGTCCCCCCTCGCCGAAAACGTCCCAGAACCTTACCGGGTAGCCCTTAAATGTGAATGCGTCCCGGCTTATCCCCATGGACTCCAAGCGCCTTGCGATGTTCTCGTTCTCTGCGCCCTTCCTGACGCAGCCGCCTAAATCGCCCTTTATATCCGCCAGAAATACCGGAACGCCCATATCCGAAAAGGATTCCGCCATAACCTTCAGCGTTACGGTCTTTCCCGTGCCGGTAGCGCCCGCTATCAGGCCGTGCCTGTTGGCCATCTTAGGCTCTAAATATACTTCCTTTTCGCCCTTGCCTATAAGTAACCTTCCGTCACTGAACATACTTCGCTTCTCCTTATTAAAGGGATTATTAAAAACACTATACCTTTTTTTGCGGCACAATACAACCGCTTATTGCGCAGCTCTTGACAGCGCGGCCCCGCGGCGGTATACTAAACATTAGTTATTATTTATAAACAAAAGTTGTGAAGGGTGACCGCAATGACCAACCGCGAGCGCGAGATACTTGACATAATAAAAAAGCAGCCGGATATAGAGCAGAGCGAGATAGCCTCCCGGCTGAATATCGCCCGGGCATCCGTTGCGGTGCATATATCCAACCTTCAAAAGAAGGGCTATATCAGCGGGCGCATATACCTCGTAAACGACTTTGACTACGCCGTGGGAATAGGCGCGGCCAACGTGGATATATGCGGGCGCAGCGCGAGCCCCATAATAATGGCGGACAGCAACCCGGGCTCCATGAGCATATCCCTGGGCGGCGTTACCCGCAATATATGCGAGAACCTGGCGCGACTGGGGGGAAGCGTAAGGCTCATCTCGGCCCTGGGGAGCGACCTTTACGGGGAGATGATACGCGAGGGCTCCGCCGCCGCCGGCATCGACATGAGCCAATGCATGACGGTAGAGGGGCGCCCCTCCTCCACCTATATGTCGCTGCTGGATGAGCGCGGCGAGATGTATGTGGCGCTGTCGGATATGTCGGTGCTTCAACGCATGGATATGGAGTTTATCAGGCGCAGGGAAGGCATGATAAGGGGCGCGAGGCTGCTCATATTCGACCCGGCGCTGCCGGAGGCGGTGATTGAGGGCATAACCTCCCAGTACGGCGACTCGCTGCCCCTGTTCTGCGACCCGGTATCCTCCGCATACGCCCGGCGGCTGAAGCCCTATGTGGGCAAGGTGCATACCCTAAAGCCCAACAGGATGGAGCTCACGGTGCTTACGGGCAAGGCTACCGACACCCTTGAGGGCGTGAAGGCCGCCTGTGAAGCGCTCCTTTGCCGCGGGGTAAAGCGCATATTCGTTTCCATGGGGCATGAGGGCTGCCTGTATATGGACAGCGAGGGCAGCTTGGTCCAGCGGGCGCTTAGCCCCATAGAGGATATCGCCAACGCCTCCGGCGCGGGTGACGCCTTTACGGCGGCAGTGATATACAGCTACCTGAAGGGCTTCGGCATAGACCGCACCATAGATTACGCGCTGGCGGCAGGGGCGGCGGCCGTATCCGCGGCTACGACGATAAACCCCGAAATATGCCCCGAACTTATAGAGAAAATAATTATTGAAAGAGGATAAAAGCCGATGACTATCAAAGATTACCTTAGCGTTGCACCCGAAATACAGCAGGCGATAGACGAGGGCAGGCCCGTGGTCGCCCTCGAAAGCACCATTCTCAGCCATGGTATGCCATACCCCGAAAACCTTGAATTCGCCCATAGCGTCGAAAAAATAGTGCGCAGTGAGGGCGCAGTGCCCGCCACCACCGCCATAATCGGCGGCAAGCTGAAGGTCGGGCTGAACGCCGAGGAGCTGGAGCTAATGTGCAGGGCAGACGGCGTGGGCAAGGTCAGCCGCAGGGACGTAGCCGTATACCTCGCCGCAGGCAAGACCGGCGCTACCACCGTCGCCAGCACCATGCTCATAGCCTCCCTCGCCGGAATACGCATTTTCGCCACCGGCGGCATAGGCGGCGTACACAGGGGCGCTGCCGAGACCATGGACATAAGCGCCGACCTTCAGGAGCTGGCCCATACCCCCGTGGCGGTGGTATGCGCGGGCGCAAAATCCATACTGGATATAGGCCTTACCCTCGAATACCTCGAGACCATGGGCGTGCCTGTGATCGGCGCTGGTACCTACGACTTCCCCGCCTTCTATTGCCGCAGGAGCGGCTTCAAGGTGGACTACAACGCAAAGGACGCCAACGAGATAGCCCGCATAATCAAGACCAAATGGGACGTGGGCTTAGAGGGCGGCGCGCTGATAGCCAACCCCATACCCAAGGAGTACGAGCTTGACTTTGACGAAATGGAGGCTGTTATCGGCCGCGCCCTGTCCATGGCGAAGGAGCAGGGCATACACGGCAAGGACACCACCCCCTTCCTGCTGGCCAATATAAAGGAGCTTACGGGCGGCGAGTCCCTTGCCTCCAACCTGCAGCTGGCCTACAACAACGCCCGGGTCGCCTCCCGCATAGCAGTCGAATACTGCAAGCTGCCATAAGGCAAAGGCAGGGCGAGGCGGAGCCGGGGCCTTACTTAAACCGGAAATTCCCTGATGTATGGTTTTTCCCCCATACCGAGGGCCGCAGCCAAAACAGGCTGCGGCCCTCTCTTTATTCTATCGTGATCTCGCGCGTCGTTTTGCCGTCCTCCAGCTTTATCCTGCCCCGGCTCTTGCCGCTCAGGTGAAGTATGTATACCGCCTCGCCGTACCTGTATTTCACGGTGTACTCCTCAAAGGGGACGGCTGGCGCTATTTGTAGGGCGTCCTTCTCCCTCCTTATGCCCAGCATATCCTCAAGGCATATCTTATACAGCCACGCCGCCGCCCCGGTGTACCACGTCCAGCCCGCCCTTCCGGCATTGAGCCCTGAATACACGTCCCCAGCCACGGCGTATGGCTCCCCCTTGTATTTTGCCGCCTGCGCCCGCGTCAGCGCGTGGTTTACGGGATTCAGCGCATCGAAAAGCGCAAGGGCCTCCTCGCCCATGCCCAGACAGCAGCAGGCGCGCACCGCCCATACCGCGCCGTGGGTATACTGCCCGCCGTTCTCCCTCACACCGGGGATATAGTCCGCGATATACCCGGGCCGCGGCCCACCCTCTCCGGCAAAGGGCGGCGTCAGCAGCTTTATGACGCCCTCCTGCTCGTCGTAAAGCATGCTCAGCATAGAGCTTACCGCCTCGCCGGAATGCTCGCCGCCGCATATTGCCGCCCACGCCTGTGATATGCAGTCTATCTCGCAGGCGACGTTTCCCTTTGCGCCGAGAGGCTCGCCGCTGCCGTAATACGCCCGAAGGTACCACGCGCCGTCCCAGCCCGCCCGCTCCACGCAGCGGCGCAGCCTTGCAGCCTTTTCCTTAAAGCGCTTGCCGTCTGCCTTTTTGCGGCACATTTCGGCAAGGCCGCACATTTTGTCTGTCACATCCAGCAAAAACCAGCCCAGCCATACGCTTTCGCCGCCATCGCGCCCCACCTCGTCCATGCCGTCGTTCCAGTCGCCGCCGCCCATGAGGGGCAATCCGCGGCTGCCGAAGCCTATGCTATCCACCGCCCTTACGCAGTGCTGATACAACGTCTCCGTGTATGATGAATCCGCAAAGTCGTCGTATAGGTCCTTTGCCCCGCCGGGTATCGCCCCGCCCTCAAGGTAGCTCACCTGCTCGCCGAGTATGCCCTGATCGCCTGTGAGGTGAACGTATTCCCATAATACATAAGGCAGAAAAAGCCTGTCGTCGGTTATGCGGGTACGCACGCCCCGGCCCGGCCAATGCCACCAATGCAGCACGTCCCCCTCTCTGAACTGCTTTGAGGCGCAGAGCAGTATGTGCCGCCTTGCCCGTTCGGGCTCAGTGTGCATCACGGCAAGCATATCCTGAAGCTGATCCCTAAAGCCCACCGCGCCGCCGCACTGATAGTAGCCGCATTTAGCCAGCACCCTTGCGGCAAAGGCCTGATAAAGCAGCCGTCCGTTCATCATGGCGTCCATGGCCGCGTCCGGCGTGCGTATCTCTATGCCGCCGAGCCGCCGCCTCCACAGCGCGATCACGTCGCCGAGGGCCGCGTCCGTATCCTCGTTCAGGCATTGCCGTATCTCCTCCTCGCTGCCCTCGCCCAGCGCGAACACCAGCCGTATCTCCTCCCCGGGGGCAAGGCTAACAACGCTGCGCAGGGCCGAGGCCCCGCCCTGCCCGCCGCCGTCCAACAGCTCCTCAGCGTCCCAGCCTCGGCGGAATATCGCCTCCCGGTCTGAGCATTTTTCGGCCTCGCCGTTTATCAGGGCGATATACGCCGCGTCGCCGCCCTCCTTATCCAGCAGGTTCCTTGCACATACGCCGTATTCCGTTTGGTATGCGTATATGCCCTGTCTCCTTTGCTCCGGCCCCAGCGCCCACTCCACCCCGTACATTACGCTGAGCTCCCGCCTTTCTCTGCCGGGATTTTCTATGCTCAGCGCCGAGTATTTTGCGTTCAGCCGCTCATGCACGAACACGGTAAGGCTGGTTTTAAGCCCGCAGTCCCCTGACAGGAACTCCGAATAGCCGTAGCCGTGCCGTATTATGCGCCGCCCCTGCATAAGGCTTGCAAAGGGCGAAAACGTCTCGCCGCTCGCCGTGTCGGTTATCAGCAGAAGCTCTCCCTGCGTATCCTCGGCGGGGGAATCGTACCACGGGGTGAGCTTATGCTCCCGGCTGTTGCCCCGCCAGGTATGCCCGCCGCCCCGCTCCGTAACTATGCAGCCGAAGGTATCGTTGGCTATGACGTTGCACCACGGCATAGGCAGGCTTTGCCCCGCCTCAAGGGTGATCGCGTATTCCCCGTTCCTGTCAAAGCCGCCCAAGCCGTTGTCAAAGCTCAGCTCCGGCCGCATTATGTCTATGCAGCCATGCTTATAGCCGTTATAGCTTCGCAGCTCCGCCTCCCCTGCGGCGGTTGGGGCAAGCTGCCTGTTCAGGCTCGTATCCGCCCTTATTTCCAGCATGGCGGCGCAGCGCAGCGCGGCCATCTCCCCCTCCTTAAGCTCAAAGCCGTTGATAAGGTGCGCCCTGCCGCAGCCTATCTCCTCAGCCATTATAGCCGCCATGCGCTCCCGCAGCTCGTTTCTGTATTCGCCGGGGTAGCGGCCCACCGCAATCACATCCACGGGCAAAAGCCTTTTCGCCATGTATTTTGAAAACTCCATAAGTGAGCGCAGCAGCCTAAGCTCGGTTATGCGCCGTATCTCCGCCAGCACCACGGGCCTATCGCCGGATATGCCGTGCCGCCAGAGCGCCTCCCTTCCTCCCGGCCCTATCGCGCCGTGCCTTACGGGTATCTCCAGCAGCAGCCTTGCCGCCATCCTTTCAAAAAGCTCCGCCTTGCCGTATTCCGTGGCGGTCTCCCTAAGCAGGCCGTCTGTCTGCGCCTCGCTCATGGCAAAGCAATCGCCAAGCCTTCCGTGCAGCTCGCGGCAATCCTCCAGCGCGCGCTCCTCGCTCTCTGCATAGCCCATGATCAGCCAAAGCTCCTGCCCCTCGCCGGGAGCCACCGCCACCTCGCTCCGCGCCCCGAAATACGGAAGCACCGGACATTCGGCGCTTTCCGCCTGGGGCATAGGCTGCAGCATAGCCTGCTCCGGCGTTTTGAGCCGCCCCAGCGCCTTGAGCCTGTCCGCGCAGTAATGCACCTGCCCCTTCGATATGAGCCTGCAGCAGAGCCAGCCCGCGTCCCTTCCCCGCTTTTCAAAAAGCAGCGCGCCGTCTCTCATGTGGGCGTCCACCGTCAGCCTGTTGAAGGAGGGGTGGGCCGTATCCGCCGCCTGCCGGCTCATGCACACGTCAAAAAACGCCCCTATCTCTATATGCCTTTCCTCCGCGCCGGTGTTTTTTACGGTGATGCGCCGCACCTCGCCGTTCTGTCCGGCTGCCGCGCATATCTCCATCCGGCAGGATATGCCGCCGCGGGCGCTGTTAAATTCCGCCCTGTGCGGATAAAAAACGGCCTCCGCGCCCCTTGCGGTGTCCCATGCCTCGTTCCCGCACCGCACCACTATCCGCACCCCGTTCCCGCCGCGTATGCTGTCGGGCCGCCAGCGCGTGAGCATTATATCGCCGCACCTCGAAAAGCCATCTCCGTCCTCGGTCAAAAACAGCGTATAGCTGCCGTTGGTCAAAAGCTGGCACTCGGGTATGCCGTGCCTTTCGCGTATTATGCGCGGCCTCGCCCTCCTCCGCGCGCCGTTTTTCTGAACCTTGCCCTCGGCGGAGTGAAGCGGCTTTATGCGTATCCCCCTCTTTGGGGCGGCCTCCTCCGTAAGTATTTCAAAGGCGCGCATCGCGGGGTATGACATGAAGTGCTTGGTTATCGCCCCGTCGCACAGCGCGTTCGCTATGGCGCACAGGCTCATGCCCTGATGGTGCGCCATAAAGCTCTTAACCACGGCGTGATCCGTCCTCGCGTCCCTCCGGCCCTCGGTATAGTCCAGCGCCTCGTACATGCCGTATGGCCCTGAGCCGCCCGCCTCCGCGAGGCGCCTTATGTTTTCGCAGGCGCCCCGCGGATCGAAGGCCAAGGCGAGCATGGTAGAATAGGGCGATATCACCCTGCCGCGCTCCCGGCAGCTCATAAGGCTCAGCCGCCCCAAGCCGAAGGCCCGGTACTGATAGTACATATTGCGGTCAAAGGCATAGTAGCCCGACTCGGATATGCCCCATACCCCGCCATAGCGCTGCCGCTTCTGCGCCTTCACGGCGTTTTTGCAGCTATTGTAAAGCAGCGTATCCGGCGCCGCGCCGGTAAAAAGCACCGGCATAAGGTACTCGAACATGGTGCCGCTCCAGGATACCAGAGTGCCGCCCAGCACAGGGGCCATCTGCCGCCCGAGCTTGAACCAGTGCTCCGGCCTTACGCCGCCCAGGGCCACGGCGATAAGGCTCGTCAGGCGCGACTCCGAGGCCAGCAGGTCGTACCACGAATCGGACAGCTCGCAGGAGTCCCCGTCATACCCTATCCTGAAAAGCCGCCGTTCCCCATCGTAGAGCGCCGAAAAGTCCGTTTCCAACGCCGCCCGCTCAAGGCGCGCCGCCGTATCCTCGCGGCCGTATTTTTTTAGCGCCATTGCGCCCGTGATAAGGCAGGCGCAGAAATTGCCGCTGTCTACGGTGGAAACGTACCTTGGGCTCATTACCTCCAGCGTGTCCGTCCTGTACCAGTTGTATAGATGCCCGTGCCACCTCTGCATTTTATCCACTGTATCCATGGTGCAGGAGAGCCGCTTTTCCAGCTCGTCCGCCGTGATCAGCCCCAGCTCCGCCGCGGCGACCGCCGCAGCCATCGCCATGCCTATATTCGTGGGAGACGTGTTTACCGCAGGGCGCTTTTCCGGCTCCTGCTGGAGGTTATCCGGAGGCAGGCAGCCCCTGCCCTCCCCGGCAAACGCCTCAAAAAACGCCCACGTACTCTCCGCTATATCCTCAAGAAGCTCCCTGTCGCCTATCCTCAGCACCTCCTTGGGCGGCCTTTTGTCCAGCGCCCATATCGCCGCCGGCATAGCGCACCACAGCGCGGCGAAGAGCGCCGCTATGACGGGCGTTTTGCCCAGTATCGCCCCAGCCGCCATGATTATGCCCATGAGCGGGCATACGCACAGCGCGCCATAGTAGCCGTTTATCCCCCTTGGCCTTGAGTTGGCCTGCGCCGCCGTCTGCCATTCCAGCATGTGCCTGCGGGATACTAACATCCTGTAAAGCGTGCGCCGCTGGGCGTCGCCGGAGCGTGCCGAGGCATATGGCAGCGCCATTATATCCAGCCCCGCCCGCGCGGCGGGCGTAAGCATATCCGCCGCCATGCCCAAGGGATCTGCGTTGCGGGTGAGCGCCGCCCGAAAAGGCAGTGTGATAAGCTCGGTAAAAAAGCCGTCGCACAGGGCGAAGAGCGCCAGCGCTATGTGCCAGCCCCCGCCGGTATATGGCATGAGCAGAACCGCGTAAAGCACGCTCCCGGGCAGTATGCACCTCCTTAGGTTGTCGAGTATCTTGCGCTTGGAGAGCCAGCTTAAGGGGTTGTCCCGCTTCACCCCCTCCGCGTCCCTTATCCAGTCCCTTAAAAACGGAAGTAGCTGCCAATCCCCCCTTAGCCATCTGTGCTGCCGCTTCCACCACGCTATGAAGGAGTCGGGCTCGCTGTCGTAAAGCGCGATATCCCCCGCATAGCCGCAGCCGCAGAAGCAGCCCTCCAGCATATCGTGGCTGAGCACGGTGTTTTCGGGTATCCAGCGCATTGCGGTATCCATGAATGTGCGTATGCGGAATATGCCCTTGCCGCCAAAGGAGCCGCACCCGAACACGTCCTGATAAAATTCCGGCGCCGTGGGAAAGTAGCCGTCCACACCGGCGGAGCCGGATATTATCCTCGCAAAAAAGCTCCTTGCCGCCCCCTTGGGCGTGGACGCCATGCGCGGCGCTATCATGCCGTAGCCCCGGCGCACCGTCCCGCCGGATACCTCCGGCGCGTTCAGGGGATGCTCCATGCAGCCTATGAGCTCCGCCGCCGCCCCTGGCGGAAGCACGGTATCGCTGTCCAGCGTTATGCAGTATTCTATCCCCTTAGGCAGCTCGCCCGTAATAAGGCAGAAGGGCTCCCTTTCCCCCTCGCATATAAGCCGGACGAGGTCGCATATCGCTCCCCGCTTGCGCTCCCGCCCCATATATACGCCGTCCGCCGCGGCAAGGCTGCGGCGCCTGTGCAGGCAGTAAAACAGCGGCTTTTCTTCCCCGGATGGATACTTTTTGTTCAGCCGCGCCGTAAGCTCCCTCTCTAGATTCAAAAGCCCACCCTCGCCCCGCTCGCGCTCCTTTGGGCTGTCCTTAAAATCCCCCAGCACTGCGTAGCAGCAGCCCTTCAGCCGCGTGGCGAGGTAGTGCTCCTCCATGCGCTCAAATACCGCCCGCAGGCACTCCTCGTCTGTCACCAGCGCGGGTACCGCTATGAGCGTCTTATTGCCTCCGTTAAGGTTTTCCTCCGCTATCCTCGGTATCACCCGCCGGGGGCTGAACCGCAGCCACAGCCTTACGCTTATGCCGGAGGCCACCGTCCACGCGGGGATTATAGCAAGTATCAGCGGCGCTATGCCCGCCGCCGCCCCCAGCCGTATGAGCAGCAGGGCAAGGGCTATGTTGAATATCTCGAATTTCCACAGCTTTTTATCCTCGCCGCCCTTTTTAAAGCGCATATCCGGCCTGAGCGCGTTGTAGAGCCGTTCCCGGCCCTCCATGAAAAGATACCAGCCCGCCTGCCCCTCCTTGCCCTCGCCGCCCTGGGCGAGGCGCACCGCCTGACGGGCGATGACCTGCTCCGCCGCCCCGAGCCGCGCTGAGAGCCGCTCCACGGAGGCGCGGTAATAGCTTCTGCTGCGCCCGTCCATGCTGCCGTATACCCCGTCCCGCCTAAGCTCCCTGTCAGTGACGCTGAGCTCCTCAAAGGCCTTGTCCCAGTCCATACAGCCTATGCACCTTAGGCTCCTTATGGCGTTATCCGCCCGCTGGGCGCTGCGCCGCCGCATGGCCGCGGCCTTTGCGCAAAGCCCGTCTATGCTCTTATCCTCCAGCCGCAGCTTCGCCGCCATAAGCTCCGCTATGCCTTCGTCGCGCTCCCTCATCATTCCGTACAGGCACTCGCACAGCACTGCGTTTTCCCCAAGCTCCAGCCTGTCTATTACCGCCTCCCGCCGCGCCCGCTCCCCTATCCTCTCAAGCTGGGCAGCCGCGTTTCTTGCCGCCTCCAGCGAGTCCTCCGCCTCCAGCGCCCTTTCGCATTCCAGCGCAAGCAGCTTTATCAGCGCCGCGTTGAGCATATTGGGAAGCTCCGCCACCTCCGCCATCGTCAGCGGCGTTACGCCCTGATACGCCTCCATGAAGGCGTATACCGTGGCCTCGTCTACGTGCCCGTCCCGTCTGCCCGCAATGCAGGCGGCTATATCGTATACCCGCGGTAGCCCCGCATGGCTCCCATGCAGCAGCACGGGCAGCCGCCTGGGCCTTTCGTCGCAGCCGTTAAGCACCCGCTCGACTATATAAAAATCCCGGAACAGCGCTTCGAGAGCGCCCCATTGCTCCTCCCCTTCCTGCGTTTTTCTGTATGCGGCAATGAGTGCCTTCCTGTCAGCGGTGAGCTGAAGCGAGCTTCGCCTGTTTTTTCTGGCGGAAAGCCCGGCGCGGAGCCTTGCCTCCTCGCTGAGCTCGGTCTGCGAAAAGCAGCTCTCGTTCAATTCGTTATATGTCCTGTTTGGCAGCATTTTAGCCTCCCCGTGTTTTGCATAGTCCTTTTAGTATTGGCAGGGGGCTTAAAAATTAACATACAAAAAGGCCGGACAGCGCCGGCCGTTTATTCTCAATTATGCTTTTTCCCTTTATTTTTTATCTTCCTCGCTTAGGGCTATCCCGTCCCGCGCCATACGGTCGAGAAGCATCTGGTTACGCAGCTCGAGGAGCTTCCTTTCCTGCTCCATGCGCTCCAGCTCCTTAATCATTTCGTCGAGGAACTGATCCACCTCGACTATGTCATAGCCCCAAAAGGCCCTGTTGAATCGCTTTTCTACTATGTCGCTCCTGTTCATGCTACCTCTGAGTTTCGCAGTTGCAGCCCTGTGCGGGGGCAAGCCCCGCACAGTCTGAAATGCAGCCTTTATCAGATCACGTCAACGTCGGTACGGTCATCGTTGCCGATAACGTCATAGTTGGTGGGAGCTACGACGAATATACCGCGGGAAATCTTGTATATGGTCCCATCGAGGGCATAGATAGCGCCCGCCATGAAGTCCAGTATGCGCTGTGCGCAGTCGATCTCCAGCTCTTCCATATTGACGATAACGGGTTTGCGGCTCTTAAGGTTGTCGATGATGTTCTGGGTATCCTCATAGCTTACGGGATGATACACCACCATCTTCATGGGCGCCGCCGTGGGAAGGCTTACCACGTTATTGCCGGCGGCGGTCTTTCTCCTGCCGCGGTTGCCGAGGCTGACTACGTTGTCCTCAGCCATAGATTGCTGCTCGTCGTTGAAGTAATCTTCGTTGTACGCTTCATCGTCCACATCTTCGATGCCGATAAAGTCCATCAGCTTGTTAAGAATTCCTGCCATGTTGTCTCCTCCATTCAATTAAAATAAAATGTTTAATTGGCGCTTGGAGAAAAACACTGTGGTAACAGTCCGGCTCGGGACTATCTGTCTCTACGCCCTCGCCGCAGCCGCCGGTCTTGCGCCGAATATGGCCGTTCCCACCCGTACCATAGTAGCGCCTTCCCTTATGGCCGATCTATAATCCCCGCTCATGCCCATCGAAAGCTCCTGCATATCCACGCCGGGGATGCCCGCCGACGCGATATCCTCAAATAGCCTTCTCATAGAGGCGAAGTACACTTGAGCCTCCTCCTCTCCCACAGCAGGAGGCACGCACATGAGCCCCTTCACCCTTATGCCGGGCAGCTCGGAAATTATCGAAAGTAAGTCCTTAAGCTCGCATGGGGCTATCCCGCCCTTTTGAGCCTCGCCGCCGATGTTCACCTCGGCAAGCACATTCTGGGTAATGCCCGCCTTTACCGCAAGGCGGCTTATCTCTTTGGCGAGCTCAAGCCTGTCCACTGACTGTATAAGGCTTGCGTTACCTATTACATATTTTACCTTATTGGTCTGTAATTGTCCAATCAAATGCGCGTCAAGGCCGTTTTCTTTGAAAAAATCCAGCTTGTCCCTGAACTCCTGCGCCCTGTTTTCGCCCACATGGCGCGCCCCCGCGGCCACCGCCTCGGCTATGCGCCCCGTATCCACGAACTTGGTAACGGCTATGAGCGTCACCTCATCCTCCCCCCGCCCGCACCGGGCGCAGGCGGAGGCTATGTTCTCCATAACCGTCAGGTAATTATCCCTTATGCTCAAAATAAGCCACCGTCCTTTCGGCCTTTGCCGCTTATGCCTTTATTTTTTATACCTCATGCCCTCAACGAGGCCATCGCCCGTTATGAGCGCCTTGTCGCCGTTTACGGCTATCACCGTCACCGGGACGTCGCCGGTGCTGGTGGTTATGTAGCTATTGCCGTTTTTGGATTTTACCGCGGCGGCGTTCATCTCAAGGCCGGAAAGCTGTGCCGTCACCGTCGCCTTTATCACGCGGATGCTCAGCAGCTCGCCTATGTTCTCGGTAAACTCCAGCATGTTGACTATGCCGCCGTCGCACACCACAGGCTCCATAGCGTTAGCCGTGTATGTTACGTCATTCATGCCCTCGAAGGTCACGGTATACGTCTGCCCTCCCATAAGGCTGGCCCCCTCTGAGGGGGAGGTGATGAAGGCGGCATACCATTTGTTCGGGTCCACCAGCCTGAACAGAAGGCTCTCGCTGGTGGCGGCGTTGACGCCGCTTTCGCCGTTGATTATCTTTTTTATTACGTCCGCGCTGACGACGTCCAGCTTTTCCCCGTTGAGCACCAGCTCATAGCCGTCGAAATAAAAGCTAACTAAGCCGGTCATCTTGGCGTTCACGGTGCTGGTATACTCGGCTATCTGGGCCAGCTTCGCCGTTTCCTCGGAATAGAGGGAATTAAGCTCCACATCTGCCTGCACGGAATTTTTAAGGTATACCGTGCGCTGGTTGAGCAGCTCCTTCATGCTGCGCTCAAGCTCAAGCAGATCGTCCTCGCCGCCCTCTGATACGTTGGCGGCTATCCTTCCCTTAAGCTCCGCTATCTGTCCGTTCACCGAGGTCAGCTCGGTGGATTCTATGCCGTCCAATATCGAAAGCTGCTTGGCGTATATCTTCTGCTGTATCGTAACTAAGGACTGGGCAAGCTCGCTGCTGTATCCCCATTTGTACACCGTAGCCACCGGCACCTCCGCGTTTACGCTGGCGCCCTCGTCCACGAGATGATCCACCATATCGAACTTGTCCACCGCCACGGTGCTTTCATTGCGTATTATTACGGTCTCCGGCGTCAGCCTCGCCTCCATAGCGGCGTTTTTCAGCGTGCCGCCCCCGCCGTTGGGTATTATCAGCACCAGTGCCACAACTATGCCTAACAGCACCAGCATGGTAAGGTAAAACCTTCCGCTGAACCTTACTTTTCTTCTCCTCGCCATCTGCGCTCCTTTTTTTATATGCGGCCTATGCCGTCTCGAATATCCTCTTTACTTCGCTTTCCCTCTTGTTCACCCTGCCAATGAAGGCCCCTGCCATCCTCTCCGTATCCAGCACCTTCGGAATGACGGCCTCCACGCTTTCCATGGTAACGCCCTCTATGCGGCGTATAAGCTCCTCGTCTGCGTATACCCTGCCACGCAGCTCGCCGCGCCCCAGGGAGCTGCTGCGAGAGGAGGTGCTTTCAAGGCCCAATAGGTAATTGCCCTTTAGCTGCTGCTTGCTGCGGGCAAATTCTTCCCCGGTTATACCGTCTCTCTTGACGGACTCTATCTCCCGGAGCATAAGCTCCACCACCCTTGCGGCCTGCTTTTCGCCGGTTCCGGCATAGAGGGTGAAGTAGCCGGTATCCGAATAGCTCGTGGGGTATGAATACACGGAATACGCCATCCCGTGCTCCTCGCGTATCTTCTGGAAAAGCCTCGAGCTCATGCTGCCCCCGAGGGTGTTGTTCAGCACCAGCAGCGCAAACTGCTCCTCTGTATCCCCCGGAAAGCCGGGGAAGCCAAGGCATATATGCACCTGCTCTATGTCCTTTTCCACCGCCCTGAAGCGCCTTTCCCTTATAAGCTCGTTTTTTGGCGGCACATAGCTGCCGCCCGCGCCCCGCCTGTCAAAGCGCTTGTTCACCGCAGCCCTGAGCTCCTCCATCTTGAAGTTGCCCGCGCAGGACACCACCATGTTTTGGGGCACGTACCGCTTGTCCATATATGAAAGTATGTCCTCCCGCGTAAAAGCCCGCACGGTGTCCTGTGTGCCCAGTATCGGCCTTGCAAGAGGGCTGTCCCCGTATATCACGGCGCTTAGCGTCTCATGGGCAAGATCCTCCGGGTCGTCCTCCAGCATGAGTATCTCCTCGCACACGACGCCCTTTTCCCTCTCGATATCCGCCGGGTCAAGGCGGGGGCAGCAGGCTATATCGCTGAGCATGTCCGCCGCAAGTTCTATGTTTTCGCCCAGCACCTTTGCATAAAAGCAGGTACATTCCTTGGCGGTATAGGCGTTTATGCTGCCGCCCACCGCATCCATCTCCGCAGCTATATCGGAGGCGCTTCTACCCTGCGTCCCCTTGAACACCATGTGCTCTATAAAGTGGGATATGCCGGATTCCGCGCCGATCTCGTAAACCGAGCCGGCCTTTATCCATACCGCCATGGATACTGAGCGGAAGCCGGTCATCTCCTGAGCTATGAGCCTTATGCCGTTTGGAAGCGTTTCTCTTACTATCACCTTTTGCTCTATTCCGATAGGCCCAGCACATCGCCTGTGCAGCTAAGCCCGATCCCTTTCTCTTTTATCGCATTTATTATGCCGCCCAGCGCCTCCCTGCAGGCTGCCGTGGGCCGAAGCAGTATTATGCTTCCCTCAATAGGCTTTTCCGGCAGGCGGGAAAGTATGTCCTCTGCGCCGCCCTTGGCGGTAAGCAGGTCTATCGTGGAGGATACCGCCGTAAGCTTGAGCTTTTTCGCCGCCAAGGAGGAGGTCGCGGCATTGCGCGAGCCCTCATAGTATATCTCGGGCTCTGCGCCGCATATTCCCTTTATCGCCTCGTTTGCCCGCCGCACGTCCTTTACCGTCCAGCCTATGCCCCCGTCCATGTCGGGATAATACCCCATGGAGGCTATTTCATGGCCCTCCGAGGCCATGCGCGCAAGCAGCGCGGGGTTGCTTTCCGCCCATTCGCCGCTCACGGCAAAGGTGGCCCCGACGCCCTCGTCCCTTAGTATATCCAATATGTCCGGTATTGCCGCGGCGTTCCAGCTAACTGCGAACTGCAGCGCGGCCCTTTCGCCGCTGCCCCGGTACTGCGGCGCAAAGGCAGGCAGCGCGCCGCCCGGCTGTGTAGCATGATACATCGCTATTATCAGCGCCGCAAGGAAAATATTTGTCAACAATCCGCTTAAAAAGCCGAGCCCTCTGCGCATACGCCCCGCACCCCCCATGTAGACAATCTATGAGGCTGCGGGCGGTTATATGCTAAATCAATGCGGGCGGAATGATATCCGCCCGCACACACAAGCTGTTTTAATTATTTCTTCGCGTCGGGCAGGAGCTCCTTGCGGGTAAGGTCGATCTTGCCGTCGGGCTTGATCGCTATTACGCGGACCAGTATCTCGTCTCCTATCTGGACCTCGTCCTCTACCTTCTCTACCCTGTGGTTCGCAAGGCGGCTTATATGCACGAGTCCCTTCTTGCCGGGCTTGAGCTCCACCTGCGCGCCTATGGGCAGTATGTTCACTACCTTGCCAAGGAACACGCCGCCGACCTCTATATCGCGGCAAATCTCGTCTATCATGCGCTTTGCGGCGGCTGCTGCCTCGGCGTCGGGGGAGGCTATGAATACCCGCCCGTCGTCCTCGAGGTCGATCTTTACGCCGGTCGCTGCGATTATGCCGTTTATGGTCTTGCCGCCGGAGCCTATGACCTCGCGTATCTTGTCGGGATGTATGCTGAACTGCATGATGCGAGGAGCGTAGGGGGACAGCTCCGCACGGGGCTCCTTTATGGTCTCCGCCATCTTGTCCAGTATGAACAGGCGGCCCCTGCGCGCCTGCTCCAGTGCGCGGGTGAGTATCTGCTCGTCGATACCCTTGATCTTTATATCCATCTGTATGGCGGTTATGCCCTCGCGGGTACCGGCTACCTTAAAGTCCATATCGCCAAGGAAGTCCTCAAGACCCTGTATGTCGGTCAATACGGCGATGTTGCCGGTGGAATCGTCCTTTATAAGGCCCATCGCAACGCCCGCCACGGGCTTCTTTATGGGAACGCCCGCGTCCATAAGCGCAAGGGTGCTGGCGCATATAGAGGCCTGCGAGGTGGAGCCGTTGGAGCTTATGACCTCGGAGACCAGACGCATGGCATAGGGGAACTCCTCCTCGGTGGGGAGCATGGGCAGCAGGGCCCTCTCCGCCAGCGCGCCGTGGCCTATCTCACGCCTGCCGGGGCTGCCGACGCGGCGCACCTCGCCCACGCTGTACGGGGGCATGTTGTACTGGTGCATATAACGCTTGTAGGTCATCTCGTCAATGCCGTCCAGCTCCTGTCCCTCGGAAAGGGGCGCAAGGGTGGCTATGGTCATTACCTGAGTCTGGCCGCGGGTGAATACGCCGCTGCCGTGTACGCGGGGCAGTATGCCCACCTCGCTCCAGATGGGGCGTATCTCGTCCTGTGCGCGTCCGTCGGGGCGGATCCTGCGGTTGATTATCTTATCCCTTACGATCTCCTTGGTAAGGTTGTAGAGTATCATGTCTATATCGCTTGCGGAATCGGGGTATTCCTCCGCAAAGTGCTCAATGACCTCCTGCTTTACCTGCTCGCTGCGCTCCTCGCGCACCTTGCGCTCGAAGGTATCGAGCTGCCACTCCACCTTGTCCCTTGCGTAATCGCGCACCAGCTCCGTGAAGGCCTCGTCGGGATGATATATATTGACTTCCATCTTGGGCTTGCCGCACTCCGCCGCTATGCCCTCGATAAAGGCTACTATCTTCTTTACTTCCTCGTGGGCCATGAGTATGGCGTCCAGCATTTCCTTCTCGGAAAGCTCGTTTGCGCCGGCCTCTACCATCATCACGGCGTCCTTTGTGCCGGCGACGGTAAGGTTCAGCTTGCTCTTATGCCTCTCCTCCAGGGTGGGATTGATGATATACCTGCCGTCTACCATGCCGACCGCCACAGCGCCGGTAGGGCCTGCAAAGGGGGCTTCGCTCATGGCCAGAGCCGCGGAAGAGCCTATCATGCCCAGTATCTCGGGCTGGACGTCGGGATCCATTGACAGTACGGTAGCTATTACCTGAATGTCGTTGTAAAAGCCCTTGGGAAACAGGGGACGGAGGGGACGGTCGATAAGGCGGCTGCACAGTATGGCCTTTTCAGAGGGACGGCCCTCGCGCTTTATGTAACCGCCGGGTATCTTGCCCACGGAGTACATCTTTTCTTCGAATTCGATGGACAGGGGAAGGAAGTCCACGCCGTCGCGGGGCTGCTTTGCCACCGTCGCGTTTACCATTACCACGGCGTCGCCCATGCGGACGAGCGCGCTGCCGCCTGCCTGCTCGCAGTACTTGCCGGTTTCGATGGTAAGGGTCTTTCCGGCGAGCTCCATTGTGAATGTCTTGCCTTGCATGTTCATGCTCCTTTTCATACTCTCTTATTATAAACCAATTTATTATACATTATCTTGCGGCATATAGCAACAGTAAAAAGGCCCTTCCTTTGGGGAAGAGCCTTTTAAAGCCGATTAGGGTCTATCTGCGCTTTTTACCCAGCGCCGCGCCCGCCGCGCCTATGAGGGCGAGTATGGCGGGGGCTATGGCGGAGGAGCCGCCGGTCTTAGGGGTCGCAAGGCAATTGTACCCGCCTACGCGGAAGGTAGTCCTGTAATCCCGGCAGGGTACGCAATCGCTGTAACGCGTGCATACGTTGCCGCAGCCCCAGTGACCGCAGGGGTTGTTGTAGTAGCAGGGGTCATAGTACCAGTCGGGACGGCGGCAGTTTGTGGTCTTGCTGTCGGAATGATCCTTCCCGTCAGGACCTGTCACCTTTGCCGTATATTTCGTGTAAACATAGCAATTACTGTATTCGTTGCTGGTATTTACAGTAGCCGGAATAGCTTGTCTTTCGCCGCATTGCGTGCATTCGAATGTTGCCGTTGCAACGCTGTAATTACTGCTCCATGCCCAAACGGGAGCGCCCCAAGTATGAATACAGGTAGTAGGTGTGGTTCCACTGTCACCAGTGCCGGTGCTGCCGCCATCAGTTTCGCCGCCGGTTTCACCACCACCAGTAGTACCACCCTCAGTTGCGCCGCCGGTGCTGCCACCGGTTGCGCCGCCGGTGCCGGTATCGCCGCCGGTGCTACCGCTACTGTCGGTGCTGTCGGGCTTGTTGCTTTCTCCAGTATTATCGCTAGTATTGCCGCCGTTGTTGTCGGTGTTTCCGGCATTATTGCCAGGGTTGCCGCCGGTATTATCGCCGTTTTTGCCTTCGGTGCCGCCGCCATTCGCACCGCCTTCAGTATTGTCCTCGTTCAGCGTTTTAAAACTGGTTATCATTTTCTGCTGCGTATTGTCCTGCTTTAAGTTCGAAACGCACTTTTCGCAAAGACCTTCTTCGTTCACCTTATCTACTTTGGCCTTGCAATTAAGACATATTTTCTTTGTGCTCTCAGGCGCTTCCCTACCGTCTCCTTCCTCCGCCAGCGCAGGCACTGCGGCCAGCAGCATGGCCAGAGCCAACATAATGGCAAATATTCTTTTCTTCATAAAAAGGCCTCCCTCGCTTTTTGCTTTGCCAGCTTCTTTTCTAAGGATATTATACCCCTTTGCGTATGAATATACCAAAGCTAATCTGTGAATAAAATATAAATAATTCGGCGAATCGTGCCGTTCCCCGCAATGCGGCGCAAGATGTTGTGCCGCATAAGAAAAGAGCAACCTTAAAGGCTGCTCTTATGCTCACTCAATTACTTGCGCAGGCCAAGCTCGGCGCATATCTTGCGGTAGCGCTCGATGTCGGTCTTTTTAAGATAGTTCTGAAGGCCGCGGCGGCGGCCGACCATCTTGAGCAGGCCACGGCGGGAATGGTGGTCGTTCTTGTTTTCCTTGAGGTGCTCGTTCAGGTGGTTGATGCGCTCAGTCAGCAGAGCGATCTGCACCTCTGGGGAACCGGTGTCGCCCTCGTGGATCGCGTACTTGGCGATGATTTCAGCTTTGTTCATTTTAATTTCCTCCATATTTTTTATAAATCGCCGGAAACCGAGTATTGCGCTTGGAGATGCGGAAAACACAGCCCCCGGTTCAAGGTCTTTTTATTTTACCACAGCGTCAATGCGTTGTAAATAGCTTTTTCAGCCTATCCTGCCTATAAACCGCAGCTTTTTAGGCTCCCCAAAGGGTTCCTCCGGCTCGATGCTGCCACCGGGCAAAACGCCGCATATGAGCCGCCTTCCCTCCGCCTCCGTAATGTACCTCCCGGGGGCTGGCAGCACGAGCCCATCAGCCACTTTAAGCACGGCGTGTCCGTTTTGCGACGTTTCCTTGCAGCTAAGCTCAAGCTCATGGCCCAGCATGGCGTTTGCGCCGGCTATGTCGCCGCGCTCTATGCAGGCCCGTATCCGGGTGCTGGATACCGGCTCCCCGCCGTACATCAGCGCGGGTATCTCGTATACCTCAAAGCCGTATTTCCCCCCAAGGCGGCGGAGCGTATCCATGTTCCCCGCCCCCCTGCTGCCGAAGGTATAGTTGAAGCCCGCGACGGCTGCGCCCATGCGGTATTTTTCCGCCATGTGCCGAACGAAGTCCTCCGGCTCCGTCGCCGCGAACTGCCTGTCCAGCCTTTCCGCCGCAACAGGGGCGAAGCCTTTCAGGGCGGCTATGCGCTCCCCGTCCGTCATTATCATGGAAAAGGACTTGCCGAACAGCCCCGCCGGATGGTTGGAAAAGGTGTATATAAGCGGATCCAGCCCTCTCCCTTCCGCCGCCGTGAGCATGGCGTTTATTATCTCCTGATGCCCCCTGTGTACCCCGTCAAAGGTGCCGAAAGCTATGGCTGTTTTATTCATTCTTCTTCCTGACCGAGGAAGGTGCATATATGCACCGCCTCGCCGTTTGATTTGGCTATTCCTAAAAATTTGCCGTTGCAGTATGCCCTGAGAGGGGTATCCTTTGGCAGTTCTTCTATGCCGGGACAGACCACCTCCGCGCCATGAGTCAGGAACCGTTCGCCTTTTTTGTTCAGGGTCATTCGGGCTTCGCCTATATGCATAAGCGCCTGCTCCATGGGTATGACCGCCTTATAAAGCTCGCCCTTTTCTTTAAGCTCCTTCAGCTCGTCTATTGTAAAGCTGCCGTCCAGCTCAAACGCCCCGGAGCGTGTGCGCAGCAGGAAGGACATGTGGGCAGGAACCCCCATGCTCCCGCCTATGTCGTGGCAGAGCGTGCGCACATATGTACCCTTGGAGCAGACGATCTTTACGAGATATCTGTTGCAGCCGGTCTGTGATATGAACGAAAGCTCCGGCACGTTTATATCCCTAACCTTGCGCTCCACCTCAACGCCCTGCCGGGCAAGCTTGTACATCTTCTTTCCGTCCACCGAAAGGGCCGAATACAGAGGCGCGGTCTGCTTTTGAGGGCCTGTGAACTTAGGCAGCGCCTCCATGAGCATCTCCCCGGTAACTACAGCATCGGAGCGTCCTTCCGGCGCGCCGTAGGAATCCTGGGTATCCGTAGCTATACCGAAGGTTATCTCGCCTATGTACTCCTTTTCCTTGTCCACGAGATAATCGAAGAGTCTGGTAGCCCGGCCTATGCATATGGGCAGCACTCCGGCTGCACCGGGATCCAGCGTGCCCGTATGGCCTACCCGCTTCATGTTGAATATATGCCGGATGTCCGTCACCACGTCGCTGGAGCTCATTCCCGGCGGCTTTAATACGTTTACTACTCCTTCCAGCATGCTTCAAGCTCCTTTTCGGCAAGCCGCACCGCTATCTTTTCGGCCTCAGCCACAGTGATGTCATATTCGGTGTACCCGGCTGCCCTGGGATGGCCGCCCCCTTTTCTTGAAGCTGCTACGCGGGCGACGTCGGCGTATTTCTTAGCTCTAAGGCTTACCTTTACGTCCTTTCCCTTCTGCCTCAAAAACGCCGCTATCTCTACCGTATCTATATCCCGCAGCTTTTCGACTATTCCCTCGGTGTAGGCCTCGGGGCCAAAGGGATCCATCTCACTTTCCGTAAGCATTGCTGTGGCTATGCGCCCTTCGGAATACAGGCGCAGCCTCTCCAGCGCGTATGCGTGCATCTTCACCTTGCCTGCCGGCTCGTTGTGATATACCAGCCTGTTTATGAGGGCGTTGTCCGCGCCCAGGGCGATGAGCTCGCCGGCTATGGCCATGGTCTCCCTGGTTACGTTTGAATAGGCAAAGGATCCGGTGTCGGTTACGATGGCGGCAAGGAGACAGTTAGCGGTCTCCGCGTCTATCTCCGCCCCCAGCGCCCTGCCTATCCTGTATATAAACTCTGCACAGGCGGCAGTCTCCTCCACCATGTTATTACCGGCATACATGGTATTGGTGCCGTGGTGGTCGATGTTTACCGTCACGCCCGCCCTGTCGAATATGGCCGCGGCGCCGCCCAGCCTGCCCTTGTCCGCGCAGTCCACCGCTATTACCGCGTCAAAGCCCTGCGCCTCCTCCGGCAGCAGTATCTCCTCCGCGCCCGGTATGAACTTATACGCATCGGGTATTTGGTCGCAGCATACGTTTTCCGTACGCTTGCCCAGCCTGCGCAGTATCCTTGACAGTGCCGTTCCCGAACCGATGGTATCCCCATCCGGCGCTACGTGGGATATTATGCTGAAAGCGCTGTTTTGCTCCACAGCGCGGAGTATTTCCTCCATGCTGCCCTTCATGTTGCTTCCCTCCAAAAAATCAGGCGATGACGCTTCACATCACCGCCCGGAATAAGTTACTTTTCGTTTTTGTGCAGGCTGTCGATAATCTCTGAAATATGTACGCTGTACTCTATGGAGCTGTCCAGCTTGAAGCTGAGCTTAGGCAGGGCGCGAAGCTGCATACGCTTGCCCAGCTCGCGGGTTATGAAGCCGCTGCCGTGGTTGAGCGCCTCCACAGTGCCCTTGCGCACATCGTCGTCCTTGTCGTAAACGCTTACCAGCACCTTGGCCTGCTTAAGGTCGTTGGTCACGTCCACCGACATTATGGTGGTCATATCGGAGACTCGGGGATCCTTCATGTCCTTTATTATCTCGCTGATGGTCTTCTTTATCTCCTCGTTCATTCTTTCATAACGAATGGACATCTTTTCTGCCTCTCCTGATTACCTTTCTATCTGCTCCATGGTATAGGCCTCTATCATGTCGCCCTCGCGGATATCGTTGTAGTTTTCTATTCCGATGCCACATTCATAGCCCGACGCAACTTCCTTTACGTCGTCCTTGAAGCGCTTGAGGGAGGCTATCTTGCCGTCGTGGAGCACTATGCCGCCGCGGACCACGCGCACCTGAGCGGAGCGGGTGATCTTGCCGTCCTTGACGTATGCGCCCGCAATAGTGCCTACGCCGGACACCTTGAAGGTGTTGCGGACCTCCGCCGTGCCGAGGGCGACCTCCTTGTATACCGGTGCGAACATGCCCTTCATGGCGTTTTCCACGTCCTCGATGACGTTGTATATTACGCTGTATGTGCGTACATCCACCTTTTCGCGCTCGGCGGCCTCGCGAGCCGTGGCGTCCGGGCGCACGTTGAAGCCTATCACCAGCGCGTTGGAGGCGGAGGCGAATACTATATCCGAGCCGGTTATCGCGCCCACGCCGCCGTGTATGCAGCGCACCCTCACCTCGTCGTTGGAGAGCTTTTCCAGCGCCTGCTTTATGGCCTCTACCGTGCCCTGTACGTCCGCCTTTACTATGATGTTGAGGTCCTTGACGTTGCCCGCCTCTATCTGGCTGAAGAGATCGTCCAGGGATACCTTTGACATATTGCGTATCTGCTCCGCCTTGAGCTTATCGCGGCGTTCCTCCGCCACCTGGCGGGAGAGCTTATCCACCTCCGCAACGTTCATCACGTCGCCGGCGGCCGGCACCTCGCCAAAGCCCAGCACCTCTACCGGCTGGCTCGGCCCGGCTGAGGTCACTCTGCGGCCCTTGTCGTCCATCATTGCGCGTACGCGGCCGAAGGCTGTGCCTGCAACTATGGGATCGCCTATCTTGAGGGTACCGTTCTGTACCAGTACGGTAGCCACAGGGCCGCGGCCCTTGTCCAGTTCTGCCTCTATTATGGTGCCCCGGGCCGCCCTGTCGGGATTTGCCTTAAGCTCCAGAACGTCCGCCTGAAGCAGTACCATCTCGAGCAGCGTGTCCAAATTGATGCGCTTCTTCGCGGAGACCGGCACGCATATGGTATCGCCGCCCCATTCTTCGGCTACGAGGCCGTACTCGGTGAGCTGCTGTATTACCCGGTCCGGGTTGGCGGTGTCCTTATCTATCTTGTTGATAGCGACAATTATCGGAACGTTCGCCGCCTTGGCGTGGTTTATGGCCTCGATGGTCTGCGGCATGATGCCGTCGTCCGCCGCCACAACCAGTATTACTATATCCGTAACCTGGGCTCCGCGGGCGCGCATGGAGGTGAACGCCTCATGGCCCGGGGTATCTATGAAGGTTATGGTGCGCCCCTTGCAGGATACGGTATACGCGCCTATATGCTGCGTTATGCCGCCTGCCTCGCCTGCGGTTATGCTGCTTTCACGGAAGGCGTCAAGCAGCGAGGTCTTGCCGTGATCCACGTGGCCCATTATGGTAACTACCGGCGGGCGTGGTACGAGGTTCTCCTCGGAATCCGCCTCTTCAACGCTCTCGTTGAGCACGTCCTCGGCGGTCTTGGCTATGTTGAGCTCCAGCTCTATGCCGTAATCGGCGGCGATGAGCGAGCAGGTGTCGTAGTCTATCTCCTGATTGATGGTAGCCATTATGCCGAGTATAAACAGCTTTTTGATGATCTCGGCCACAGGCTTGCCTATTTTTTCGGAAAGATCCTTTACGGTTATGGTCTCGGTAGTCAGCACGGCCTTGTCGATCTTTACCGGCTCCGGCTTATGTAACGCCTGCTGCTTGCGCTTCTGCTTGCGGCTCATTGGGGCGTCGTCGTCCCAGCTGCCTGCTGCTCTGGTGTTTTCCTTCATAATGGTTTTCTTATTCTTTGGCGCCTTGCGCTCCTCATCTCTTGTCTGGGGTTTCTGGCTTCGGTTCTTGCCCTGATCCCTTACGGAAGGCGCAGCGGATTCCATGGTGCGGGCCGCCGGCTTAGGCTGGTAGCCTCCCTGTACGGGGCGCTGCTGAGGTCTGTCTGTGCGCTCCGGGCGGTCTGCGGGCCGCTGCGGCCTGTCAGTGCGCGGCTTCTGCTGCCTGCCGTCCTCTCTGCGCTGAGGTTCCCTGCGCTCATAGGCCGGGCGCTGCTGCTGTACAGGCTTATTTGCCGGTGCGGGTTTCGCCTTTGTCTCTGGCTTTTCTTCAGGCTTCCTATCCGCCATTGCAGGTTCCTCCGCCTTTGCCTGTACGCTTTCCTCCGCCTTGGCCTGTACGCTTTCCTCCGCCTTCTGCTCCTTCACCGGCTCCGGCTTCGGCTTCTCATTTACTTCGCTCTTGCTCTCTGCCGGGGCTGGCTGCTCCTCCGCCCTGTCGTCGCCTACGTGGAAGGCAAGGTCGCCCTCGCTGGTGAGGACCTCTCGGAGTCTCTCTGCCCTTTCTTTCTCCATGCGTTCCTTTTCGGCGCGCTTTTCTTTATCTATAAGCTCGCTTTCCGCCCGCTTTACGGACTGAAGGGCCGCTCCCAGATCGTTCTGCATTCGCTTTACTCGCTCCAGAAGCTCCTTTGCCTGGGTTTCAAATTCCCGTGCGGAATCCATTGTCTTGTTTGCCATAGATATTACCCCCCGGTATGTTACTTTTGCTGTGAAGTCTTATACGTCTCTTCTATCATACGGGCAAAGCCCGCCTCTGTCACCGCGGCTATCATGCGGTTATCCTTTCCTATCGCCCTGCCAAGGTCTTCGAGATACACGCAGGGTATGCCGGCTCTTTGGCACATTCCCTCGTAGCGCTCCCGCGTTGCGGCGGACACGCCGCTGTCAAGGGCTATTATGAGGGCTTTTTTGTCCTTCACGGCCCTTTCCGCGCCAAAGTCGCCTGATATGCACTTCCCGGCCTTGGCCGCAAAGCCCAGAGCTGTACGCAGACGGTCATTCTGCATCGCCGGTTATCTCCGAAGCGAGCCTTGAAAAAACCTCGTCCTCTATTCCGTGCTCCAGCGCCCTTTCCAGCGCTTTTATTTTGCGGGCCCTGTTCAGGCACTCCGCGTTGGCGCATATGTACGCTCCGCGGCCGGAGACCTTGCCGGTGCGGTCCACGCTTATTTCGCCCTCGGGAGAGCGAACTATGCGCAGCAGCTCTTTCTTTGGCTTCATCTCGCGGCAGCCCACGCACATTCTCATAGGCACCTTCTTAGCAGGCATTGCTGATCCTCCAAAACTATTCCTCGAAGCCGCCGTCCGCCTCGCTGTCGGCGTCCGCTATATCCATGTCCTCCTCGGCCTGGCTCTGGCTCTTTATATCTATCTTCCAGCCTGTGAGCTTGGCGGCAAGGCGGACGTTCTGGCCTTCCTTGCCGATAGCAAGGGAAAGCTGATTGTCTGGCACTATCACCTTTGCGGCCTTTTCCGCCTCGTTGATGTATACCATCATAACACGGGCAGGACTAAGGGACTTGGCAATATATACTGCCGGATCGGGATCCCACTCTATTATATCTATCTTTTCGTTATGCAGCTCGTTTACTATGCGCTCTACCCTTATCCCCTTCTGGCCCACGCAGGCGCCCACGGCGTCCACCTGAGGGTCGGAAGAATAAACGGCCACCTTGGTGCGGAAGCCCGCCTCCCGCGCTATGGACTTTATCTGGACTATGCCGGTCTGTATCTCGGGAACCTCCAGCTCGAAAAGCCTCTTAACAAGGCCGGGGTGGGTACGGGAAACTATTACCTGCGGGCCCTTGTTGGTCTTACGCACCTCAAGGACGTAAACCTTCAGCCTGTCGCTGGTATTATAAGTCTCCCCCGCTATGGTCTCGGAGGCGGCAAGGAAGCCGTCTGTCTTGCCCAGCTCTACATAGATGCCGTTCTTCTCTACCCGCTGGACTATGGCGGTAAGCACCTCGTTTTCCTTCTCTACGAATTCATCGAATATGACGCCGCGCTCGGCCTCTCTAATGCGCTGAACCACCACCTGCTTGGCGGTCTGGGCCGCTATGCGGCCGAATTTGCGGGGGTCTACCTCCTCCTCCAGAACGTCGCCCACTTCATAGAGGGAATTGATCTTCTTCGCCTCGGCAAGAGATATCTCCGCATAGGGGTTTTCCACCGTCTCGGTGACGGTCTTGGAGGCGAATATCTGCACCTCTCCCGTATCCCTATCCACTGTGGCGCGGACGTTTCCCACTGCGCCGTAGTTGCGCTTGTATGCCGCTATCAATGCGGATTCAAATGCGTCTATCAGTATATCCTTGCTTATCCCGCGCTCTTTCTCTATGGCATTCAGTGCCTCTATGAATTCGGCGTTCATTGTCAATTCTCCTCTTCTGTCTCTATATTTTCAAAATCTGCTTCTAATTCGTCAAGGTCCTTTTCCAGAGCCTTGAAGTCTATATAGGGCTGCACCTTTGAAGCGTCCTTTTTCTGGAAGGTCATCTCCTCGCCCTTTACGCTTATGGTGAAGGAATCGGGCGTATATGACAAAAGCTCGCCCGTATACTCCTTTTTGCCCTTGAGCGGGGCGTAGAGCTTTACCGTAATGGGGCTGCCGATGCTGCGCTGATAGTCCCTATCCTTTTTAAGCGGCCTGTCGATGCCTATTGAGGACACACTGAGGTAGTATGCCTGCTCTATTGGGTCTACTTCGTCCAATATGGGGTCTACGGCCCGGCTCACCGCCTCGCAGTCGTCTATGGTGGCGCTTCTTCCGTCCTGATGCTCTATGTACAGGGTCAGCACCCAATTACCCTGCTCCTTCTGAAACTCTACCTCATCCAGCTCGTAGCCCATGCCTGTAACTACCGGCCGGAGAAGAGCTTCCACTGTTTGGGTGGTTTTCATTATATTCCTCCGCTATTCAAAACAAAAGAGCAGGACGCGCCCACTCTTACTTGAAAACTAAAATACAGCAAACCTGCCATATACCAACAGCAAAATTGTACCATAGGCGGCGCCTTAATGCAAGCATATTATTTCACATCAAAGCGCCGCGCCGGCCCTACCTAAAACAGGCATAGCTGATCCGTCTCCGGCAGCCCGTTCAGGCAGCCTATCTCCGCAAGCGCCTTTATCACGGCGGAGTTGGCGCCGGTGCGGGCCTGGAAATTCTCTATGGAGGTATACGGGCCGCCCTTTGCGCCCTCCGCAATGCCCACGGCAGCGTTGGCTCCCACGCCCGCCACCGATGAAAAGGGCGGGCGTATCTTGCCGTCCTCTATTATGAACTGGCTGGCCTTTGATTTATACAGGTCTACCGGCAAAAGCTCTATGCCGCGCTTGTTCATTTCAAAGACCACCTCCAGCACGGTCAGCAGATCCTCCTCCTTCTTGTCCGCGTCGCTGCCCTTTTTCTTTATGGCGTTTATGTTGGCAAGCACCTTCTTTGCGCCGCCCGCCGCCTGCGCTATGTCAAAGGCGTCCGCCCGGACGGTATAGTAAACGGAATAGAAGGCGAGGGGCATATGCACCTTGTAGTAGGCCACTCGGAAGGCCATCATGACGTAGGCCGCTGCGTGGGCGCGGGGGAACATGTACTTTATCTTTTTGCAGGAGTCTATGAACCACTGGGGCGTATCTATGGAGCGCATGTGCTCCTCCATCTCCGGGGTGAGCCCCCTGCCCTTGCGGACGCTCTCCATGGTCTTAAAGGACATGGATGGGTCGCCGCCCCTCAGTATAAGGTAGTTCATAATGTCATCTCGGGTGCATATCACCTGCGACAGCGTCGCCGTGCCGCTCAGCACCAGATCCTGGGCGTTGCCCAGCCAAACGTCCGTGCCGTGGGAAAGGCCGGATATCCTTACCAGCTCCTCCATTGTGGTGGGGCGCGTGTCCTTGAGCATCTGCCGCACAAAGGTGGTGCCGAACTCGGGTATGGCTATGCTGCCCACGTCGCAGTCCAGCTCGTCCAGCGTAACGCCGAGGGGCGCGCTGGTGCGGAATATATTCATGGTTTCGGGGTCGTCAAGGGGTATTGTCTGGGGGTCCAAGCCGGTAATGTCCTTAAGCATCCTAAGCACCGTCGGATCGTCGTGGCCCAGTATATCCAGTTTCACCAGCCTGTCGTCCATGGCGTGGAAGTCGAAGTGGGTGGTTATGGTATCGCCCTCGCTGCGGTCCGCCGGGTACTGCACCGGCGTAAACTCCATTATATCGTTTTCCTTAGGCACTATGACTATGCCGCCCGGGTGCTGGCCGGTGGTCTTTTTCACCCCCGTGCAGCCCTGCACCATGCGGTCCATCTCGTCCTTTCCGGCGTTTATGCCGTTGGCCTCGCAGTAGGAGCGGACGTAGCCGTAGGCTATCTTGTCCTTTACGCCGGATATGGTTCCGGCCCGGAAGGCATGGCCCTCGCCGAACATCACCTCGACGTACTTATGCGCAACAGGCTGATAATCGCCGGAGAAGTTAAGGTCTATATCCGGCGTCTTATCCCCCTTGAAGCCCAGGAACACCTCGAAGGGTATCTCATAGCCGAGCTTTTTGTATTTCGTTCCGCACACGGGGCATTCCTTATCCGGCATATCCACGCCGCAGGCATATTTTGTGCGGTCTATGTCGAAGTCGCTATGCCGGCAGTTGGGGCAGACATAGTGGGGCTGCAAGGCGTTTACCTCGGTTATTCCCGCCATATTCGCCACGAAGGAAGAGCCTACGGAGCCTCGGGAACCGACGAGGTATCCGTCGCTGTTCGACTTATGCACGAGGCGCTGGGCCATCAGGTACAGCGAGGAATAGCCGTTGCCTATGATGGAATTCAGCTCCTTATCGAGGCGCTTCTGAACGATCTCCGGCAGCTCGTCGCCGTATATCTCATGGGCCTTTTTCAGCGCCATATCCCTCAGCTCGTCGTTTGCGCCGGGAAAGGTCGGGGCGTATGTGCCCTTTTCAGACAGGAACGCCTTCATCCTCTCGCAGCTATCGGCTATCATGTTGGGGTTGGTTACAACTACCTCCCTCGCCTTTTCCTCGCCCAGATAGGAAAATTCCTCCAGCATCTCGTCCGTGGTCTTGAAGTATAGGGGGGCCTGCTGCTCCGCGTCGTCAAAGCCTCTTGCGTGCATTATTATGCTGCGGAAAAGCGCATCGTCCGGCTCCAGAAAGTGTACGTCCCCCGTGGCTACCACGGGCTTGCCCATCTTGTCGCCCAGGGCTACTATCCTGCGGTTGAGGTCGCGCAGCCCCTCCTCTGTCTCCACCGTGCCGTTTCGCATGAGGAAGGCGTTGTTGCCTATGGGCTGTATCTCAAGATAGTCGTACATATCCGCTATGGACATGAGCTTTTCCTCGCTGTCGCCCCTTAGCACCGCCCGGAAAAGCTCGCCCGCCTCGCAGGCGGAGCCCACTATCAGGCCCTCCCGGTGCATATTGAGGAGGCTTCTGGGTATCCGGGGCACCTTGCGAAGATGCTCGAGGTGCGCGTATGACACGAGGCGGTAAAGGTTCATGAGCCCCTCGTGGTTCCTTGCCATTATGATTATATGGTAGGCGAGCCTGCGGCCCTTCCCCTTTTCCTTGGGGACCGCGTCTATGACCGGCAGCTTTTCTATGCCCCTTGCGGTCATCTCGGACAGTATGGCTTTCATTATCCTCGCGGAAGCCCTTGCCCTGTCCATGGCCCTGCCGCCGCTGTACTCTACCCCCAGCGCCTCCGCAGCGGCAGGCATATCCGTCTGCTTGCTTTCCCTGTGCAGGTAATGGAACAGCATGGAGGTGCTTATACAGTGCGCGTCCAGCTCCATATCAAAGCGCAGGCCGTGCTGCCTCAGGTTGTTCAGCTCCAGCGGGTCGTGTATCACCTTCACTCCATCGCCTATAAAGTCATACAGCTGCTTCAGAGCGTCCTTCAGGCTCACGCCGTTGTTTATCATCTCCTGCGTGAGCCCCGTTTCCTCAGCCATGGCGCCTGTCAGCGCCGCGCCGCTGTTGACTGTTATGGATATGCCTTCCCCTTCGCCGCCGCCGTCAAAGCGGAGCGCGGCTATCTCGAATACGTCGTCCTCCTTTACGCCGGGATATGCTACCACTCCTATCGCCACGTATTGCTCCGGCCGCTTTATAAGCTCGCTGTCCGGCATGAGGTATCCCTCCACGCCCAGCAGTATTTTTATGTCCTTGCCGTCCTTTTTCAGCTTGTCTGCCTGTGCCACCGCATCCGGGAAGGCGTGTACCACGCCGTGATCCGTTATTGCTATGGCCTTATGGCCCCAGCGGGCTGCGGTCTTTATGGCGTCCTTAACGTCTGTCAGGCCGTCCATGCTGGACATCTTGGTATGAAGATGCAGCTCTACGCGCTTCTCCTCGGACTTGTCCGTGCGCACCGCTCTTGGCTCCCAGCCCACGTCCCGCGTGAATACGCACATTCGCCTGAGCCACTGATCCATCATATACTTTCCGGCGACGATAAGTATGTCCTTTTTTTTCTGTATGCCGGCTATGGTATCGGCGATGCCCGTCTCGCCCTCCTCGAGAAACATCTTGCAGGGCAGCGTATTGGTATGGTCGCTTATGGCAAATGTCAGTATAGTCCTGCCGTTTTTCTGCTTTGTAGTTTCGAGGGAGAGTATCTCGCCCTTTACCGTGACGTAGCCCATAGTCTCGTCCACGTCGCGCTGCTGGATTATGGCGGTCTTTTTTATGGGCTTGCCATATATGACATCCGCCCTGTCGGGGGGCGTCTTTTTCCTGGCATCCGCGGCCTTTTTAGGCTGCATGGCGGGCTTTTCCTCCTTGGGCAGCATAAGCTCCATGGCGTCGTCCGCGATGAGCTCTATGTCCGCCTCCATGCCGTACCTGTCGAGGTAATAAGCCCTTACAGCCTCCCTGTGCCTGGGATCGGAGGCCAGCTCGAATACCCGCCCGGGTATCCTTACCCTGAGCGTGCCGCCTTCATAGTCCCAGCTTGAGCTGTGTATTGCGGGGCGGCACACCGGAAGTATGTCGCACCACGTTTTTTTGAGCACGCCAAGCGTAGCCTGGTCGCGGTCGGAAAGCAGCGCCGAAAGCCCGCCGCACCTGATTATGACCTTTGTGCGGCAGCCCGGCATGAGGGCGCAAAGCTCCCCCTCAAGGCGGGCTATGTCCTCCGCGCTGGCTATATGACCGCACTGCACGGTAACGGTCAGCAAGTTTTCGCGCCTGTTCAATCCGGCGTCGATTATCTCGCCGTCCCCGAGGCCGTATTTTTCGAATATTGTCAAGAGCTTATGTTCCATAGGCTTATTCTATCATCGTCCTCGCCTCGGCTATCAGCTCGTCCACGGCGGCTTCCAGAGGGACAGTTTTGAAGAGCTTGCCGCCCTTGAACAGGGCGCAGCCGCCCTTGCCGAAGGCCACGCCTATATCCGCCTCCGCCGCTTCGCCGGGGCCGTTTACGACGCAGCCCATCACGGCTACCTTAAGGTACCTTCCCTTGGGTATGATTTCGGAAAGCTCCCGCTCCACCCGGTTTGCGGCGCTGAGAAGGTCTGTGCAGGTCCTGCCGCAGGTGGGGCAGCTCACTATTTCCACGCCCTCTTTTCTCAGCCCAACGGCCTTTAGTATCTTCTCAGCGGCGTAAACCTCCTGCACCGGATCTCCGGTCATGGATACGCGCATGGTATCCCCTATGCCGTCCACCAGCAGCGCGCCCATGGCGGCGGCGGCCTTTACGAGCGCCATTTCGCCGCCGCCCGCCTCCGTAACGCCTATATGCAGCGGATAATCGCACTTTTTGCTCATCAGCCTGTAAGCCTCGACTGTATCCGGCACGCTGGAGGATTTGATGGATACGACCATATCGTAATAGCCCTGCCTTTCCAGCAGGCCTATGTGCTTGAGGGCGCTCTCCACCAGCGCCTCCGGCCTCGGGCCGCCGTACCTTCGTATAAGCTCCTTTTCCGCAGAGCCGCCGTTTACGCCTATACGCATGGGGACGCGGTGGGCCTTGGCGCAGTCCGCCAGCCTTTTTACATTTTCCTCCCCGCCTATGTTGCCGGGGTTGAAGCGCAGCTTGTCCGCGCCGTTTTCCATGGCGGCTATGGCGAGCCGCCAGTCGAAATGTATATCCGCGACGAGGGGTATGTGTATCCTGCTCTTTATCTCGGGTATTGCCTTTGCACATGCTTCATTGTACACGGAAGAGCGGACTATCTCGCAGCCCGCGTCCTCAAGGGCCAATATCTGATCGGCGGTAGCTATTGCGTCCGCCGTGTCTGTATTGGTCATAGACTGTATGGTGACGGGGGCGCCGCCGCCTATCTGCACCGCCCCTGCCATAACTTTTCTTGTATTTTTCATCCTTCCCCCCAAAAAGATCTCCCTGCAATATCGCAGCTAAAACAGCTTGCTTACGTCCATCACGGTGAGCATTATCATAAGGCCGAAGAGCAGCATCAGCCCCGCCATGTGTATCATGCCCTCCTTCTCCGGAGGTATGGGCTTGCCGCGTATCGCCTCAATCACCATGAACAGGAACCTTCCGCCGTCCAGCGCCGGAATGGGCAGTATGTTCATTATGCCGAGGTTGATGCTTATAAGCACTCCGAGGCGCAGCACTACCTCAAAGCCTGCCCTCACCGCCTGGCCTATTATGCTTATGGTTCCCACCGGCCCGGCAACGTCGTCGGAGGTTACGCTTCCCGTAAACAGGCCGCCCAGCACCTTGAACATCTCTTTTACAATATAGCAGGTGTAACGTACCGAATTTGTCGCAGCCTCAAGCAGGCCGTAGTGCAGCCTTTCGGGGGAGATGTATATGCCCAGCCTGTTGCTGCCGCTTTCAGGGTCGTATATGTCGCGGGCGGTGAGTGTCACGTCGCTGCCGCCGCGCCTTACCGTTACCTCTATGCCGGCGTGATCCGCCTGCCTTATGTAATCCGTGCATTCCGCATAGTAGGTTATGCTCTTGCCGTCTATGGCGGTTATTATGTCGCCCTCCTGTATGCCCGCGGCCTCCGCCGGGGTGTTCTCCCCGGTAAAGCCGGTTATCTTTGGCATATACTCGCCGTATGTCATAAGTATTATGATCGCCAGCACCACCGCCAGAAGTATATTCATAAACGGGCCGGCCAGCACCACTATCATGCGCTTCCATACCGGCTGGGCGTTGAAGCACTCCGGATCGGATCCCCCCTCGTCCTCGCCGTGGAAGGCGCACAGGCCGCCTATGGGCAGCGCACGTATGGCGAAGCGCGTACCGTTTTTCTCCTTGCTGCAAACCACAGGGCCCATGCCTATGGCGAACTCGTCTATGCGGAAGCCAAGCTTTTTGCCGGCGTAAAAATGTCCAAGCTCATGCACGAATACCAGCACCGTAAGCACCAGCAGCGCACCGACTATCGACAAAAGCGTCATTTATGCGTTTCCTTTCTCAAATGCAAGCCTTCTCGCCTGCCTGTCTGTCTTTATTATGTCCTCAAGGGAGAGTATATTCCCCCTGTCCGCCCTGTTCAGGGCGTATCCGACCACGCCGGCTATCTCGTCAAAGCGTATTTTGCCCCGTATGAACATATCCACCGCCGCCTCGTTCGCGCCGTTATAAACTATGGGCAGCGCCCCGCCCTCGCGCAGCGCCTCATACGCCATGGGTATCGCCGGAAATTTATCGGTATCCGGCGCGTAAAAGGTTATTTTGCCGACCTCCTCCAGACGGAGCCTTCCGAACTCGCCGGGGATCCTGTCGGGATATGTGAGCGCGTACTGTATCGCAAGCCGCATATCCGGCCTGGATAGCTGGGCCATATTGCACCCGTCCGTATATTCAACCATGGAATGCACTATTGACTCGGGATGCACCAGCACGCTTATCCTTTCCCCCGGCACGTCGAAAAGATAGCTGGCCTCCATTATTTCAAGGCCCTTGTTGAAAAGTGTAGCGGAGTCTATGGTAATCTTTTGCCCCATCCTCCATGTGGGGTGATTCCCCGCCTGCTCCGGCGTGACGGCCCTTAGCTGCTCCCTTGTATATTCCCTGAAGGGGCCGCCGGAGGCCGTAAGTATGAGCCTCTGTATCTCGCCGCGGCTTCCCGCCGCCATGCATTGAAATATGGCGCTCTGCTCGCTGTCCACCGGTATTATGGCCCCGCCCTTTTTCAGCGCGGCATTTACCAGATCGTGGGCGCAGACTATGCTTTCCTTGTTGGCAAGGGCGACGGTCTTGCCCGCCTCCAGCGCCGCAAGCAGCGGCTTCATGCCAAAAAAGCCGCTTATGCCGTTTACTATTATGTCGGCGTCCTCACAGGCCGCCGCCTCCAGCACCGCCTGCTCGCCGCCCGCTATCCTTGCCCTTATCCCGCTTTGCCTTAGCCTCTCCGCCGCGGCCTCGTCCGCCATGGCGATATAATCCGGGCGAAATTCCTCCGCCGCCTTGAGCATGGCCCCGGCGTCTCCGCCCGCGCAAAGAACAGCCGCCCGGAACCTATCCGGATTGGCCCTGATAACGTCAAGGGTCTGCCTGCCTATGGAGCCGGTGCAGCCCAAAACAGCTATATTCTTCATTATTACATTCCTTTAGCCCAGCATACTGAGCCATACGTAACACAGCACCACCGGTGCGCACATGAGCACGCTGTCCAACCTGTCTATCACCCCGCCATGGCCGGGAAATATGTTGCCGTAATCCTTTGCCCCTGCCCAGCGTTTTATGACGGACGCAAACAGGTCGCCTATCTGCCCTACTCCTCCGCAGATAATACCCACAAGCAGCATGGGAAGTATGGGCAGGCGCAGCCCCCATATGAATTGCAGCAGGAAGCACGCGAAGCCGCCCAGCAGTCCGCCAAGAAAGCTTCCATAGCTTCCCTCAACCGTCTTATGAGGGCTTATCTCGGGGCAAAGCTTTCGCTTGCCCATGGAGGAGCCTATGTAATAGGCCAGCATGTCGCCCATGAGCGGGCATATGAATACCAGCAGCAGACCCACGTTTTTGGGCGATACGAGCCCGTCGGCGGGCATTATCAGCGCCAGCATCCCAAACAGCGACATGGGGTATATGAGCATGAACGCGGAGTATATGCTCTCCTCCGTGGTGCGCAGCTTGTTGAATATCCTCTCCGCCGCAACCAGTATCAGGCACAGCGCGCCGAGGAGCATCACTGCGGTAGCGGCGTTTTCCTTCGTCGCCGCAGCTATCGGAAAGCACAGCGCCGCAAAGACGTATGCGGGCGCCGCGAATATATTCTTCTCCGTCTTTTTATAGATCATGTTTGACATCTCATATACCGCTATCACCGCCGCCACGGTAAATACCACGGTGCGGAACACGCTGCCGAACGCCACTATGCCCACGAAGAGCAACCCCAGCAGCACGCCTACTATCACTCTGGTTTTCCTGCCGCTATCCATTACGCCGCTTCTCCTTTTTTATGATTTATTCTGTCACCGCGCCGAACCTTCTGGTGCGCCGCTGGTATTCCCTTATGCATTCCGCGTATTTTTCATCCGTAAGCTCGGGAAATGTCACGTCCGTGAACACAAGCTCGGCGTATGCCGCCTGGAGCAGCATGAAGTTGGATAACCGCTGCTCTCCCGCCGTACGGATTATCAGGTCAAGATCCGGCAGCCCTGCGGTATACAGGGCATTCATAAGGTCGGCCTCGTCTGCGGGCTTGCCGCGCTCGATGAGGGCGTTGCAGGCGCGCACCACCTCTGCCCTGCTGCCGTAGTTCAGGGCTATGTTCAGCTTGAGGCCGGTGTTGTTTCTGGTCTTGTGCATGGCCTCGTCGGTCTCCTGCCCCATCTTTTCCGGAAATGCGGACATATCGCCCATTATGCGTATGCAGACGTTGTTCTTGTCCAGTTCGTCCAGCTCGCTTATAAAGTACTCCAGAAAAAGGTCGAACAGCGCACCTATCTCTTCTCTGGGCCGCTTCCAGTTCTCGGTGGAAAAGGCGTACAGCGACAGCGCCTCTATGCCGATATCCGACGAAAAGCGTATAAGTCCCCGCAGCCGCTCCATGCCCGCCCGGTGGCCCAGCTTTCTGGGCAGTCCACGCCGCGTGGCGTAACGGCCGTTTCCGTCCATTATTATGCCTACATGCCGCGGAAGCTCCGGCGCAAGGCCCGCGCTTTGAGGCTGTATCCTTGCCATTGTGTAAAACTATCCTCCGATGCAAAGGGGGACGCGGAACTAACCGCTATCCCCCATATTCGCAGTCTGTTTTGAACAGGGCCCATACAAGCTCTGCCGAATCGCCGTCGGCGCGCTGCCTTATCACCCGTTTTTCGTTGCCGTTAAGTCCCTTGCGGCTGCGGGTCTCTATGCATTTCACGCTGTATCCTTCGGCCTCCAGCAGCTCCTTCGCCCTTGCAAGCTCGTATCCAAGTACGGATATCAAACCGTCATTATCTCCTTTTCCTTGTCGGCAATGACCTTGTCGATGTTCTTTATGAACTCGTCGGTGGCCTTTTGCGCCTGCTCCTCCTGGCGCTTCTGGTCGTCCTCTGTCAGCTCCCCGTCCTTCTTGGCCTTCTTGATGTTATCTATGGCGTCGCGGCGGATGGAGCGTATGGCCACCTTGGACTCCTCGCCCTTCTTGCGGACGAGCTTTACCAGCTCCTTGCGGCGCTCCTCGGTGAGCTCCGGGAACACAAGGCGTATGAGGCGGCCGTCGTTGCTGGGATTGATGCCCAGGTCGGACTTCTGTATGGCCTTTTCTATTTCCTTTATCATCGTGGCGTCATAAGGGGAGATCACCAGCAGCCTTGCCTCGGGGGAGGAAATATTGCCAAGCTGGTTTATCGGCACCTGGGAGCCGTAATAGTCAACCATTATGCGGTCAAGCGCCTGGGGGTTCGCACGCCCGGCCTTGAGCGTTCCGAGGTCGCGCTCCAATGCGGCTACGGTTTTGGTCATTTTTTCTTTTGCGGTTGCGACAGCGTCCATATTTGAACCTCCTGAAAGTTTATCTTATGAAATCCCAGCTATATTTTACAGGAAATGCCTGCTTCGCACAATCCCCAATTAGAGATTGTTCACAGTATCGCCCGCTTTATACCCTACTTTACGTCATCTATCAGCGTGCCCACGCTCTCGCCCCGGACGGCCCTTACCACGTTGTCCGGATCCGCCATGGCGAAGGCGAGTATGGGTATGCGCTGCTCCTTGCAAAGCGTTATAGCGGTTAGGTCGGTAGCCTTGAGCTCGCGCTCTATGACCTCGTCATAGGTGAGGTGCGAATACCTTATCGCGTTCGGGTTTTTCCGCGGGTCGTCGGAATATACCGCGTCCACGTTCTTTGCAAGCAGCATCGCATCCGCGCCTATCTCGGCGGCCTTAAGCGCCGCTGCGGTATCGGTGGAAAAGAATGGCAGCCCGCTGCCTCCCGCGAATATGACCACCTTGCCCGCGTCGAGTGCGGCGTGGGCGGCGCGGGAGGAATAGCCGTCCGCTATCCTCGGCATATCTATGGAGGACATTACAACTGTGGGCACCCCGAGCTTAAGCAGGCAGTCCTGCACGGCAAGCGAGTTTATAACCGTGGCCAGCATACCCATCTGATCCGCCCTGTTGCGGTCCATATCGCCGGAGCTGCGTCCGCGCCATATATTGCCGCCGCCTATGGTTATGCCTATCTCCGCCCCAAGCTCATGCAGCCGCGCCACCTGCTTTGCAATAGCCTCCGCCTTGTCAAAATCCACGGCCTGTGCGCCGCCCATGGCCTCGCCGGAGAGCTTAAGTGATATTCTCTTGTATTTCAGCATTTTTTCCGCTCCTTAAAGCTATTATTACGGTCTTGACCGATTTTCACCAAATACATTATATAACAAAAAAGGAACACCGGAAAGGGTGTTCCTTTTAAAAGTGGGTTTTACTTGTTCATCTGGCCCATAACTTCCTCGGCGAAGTTATCCTGACGCTTCTGGAGGCCCTCGCCCATCTCAAAGCGGACAAAGGCTACCAACTCTACGCCGCCGTGCTCCTTGAGCATCTGGTCAACGCTCTGGTCGGGGTTCTTAACGAAGGGCTGCTCAAGCAGGCAGACCTCCTTGTAGTACTTGGAGATGCGGCCCTCTACCATCTTCTCGATGATGTTTGCGGGCTTGGGCTTGGGCTCGTTCAGAGCCTGGGCGCGCAGTATCTCGCGCTCCTTGTCCAGCTCGGTGGGATCCACCTCATCGCGATGGAGCACGCTGGGCTTCGCGGCGGCGATGTGCATGGCAACGTCGTGTACGGCGGCCTTTGCCTTGTCTGCGTCCTCCGTCTTGGCGGCTACTATAACGCCGATCTTGCCGCCCAGATGGATATAGGTATCTATTAGCTGGCCCTCCATGCGGGCAAAGCGGCGGATGGTTATCTTCTCGCCGATCTTGGCAACTGCACGGTTGATCATCTCGGCAACAGTGCCGTCGCCGCAGTCCAGAGCCATGAGCGCGTCTACATCGGCGGGATTCTTTTCAACTACCAGCTTGGCAACGTCATTCACCAGAGCCTTAAAGTCATCGGTCTTGGCGACAAAATCGGTCTCGCAGTTAACCTCTACGATAGCGCCGACCTTGTGGTCGTCGGTAACATAGCCGCTTACAATACCCTCGGCGGCTATACGGGCAGCCTTCTTTGCGGAAGCGGCAAGGCTCTTCTCGCGAAGATAATCCATTGCCTTGTCCATGTCGCCCTCGCAGGCGGTGAGCGCCTTCTTGCAGTCCATCATGCCGGCGCCGCTCATTTCGCGCAGGGCCATTACGTCTTTAGCGGTAAACATATATGCCTGACCTCCTGTTAAAAGTATATTTTAAAATTAAAAATCGTCGCCAGCGGCTTCTTCTTCGGCTGCTGCGTCCATCATCTGCTCGCCCTGACGGCCCTCCAGCACGGCGTCAGCCATCTTGGAGGCGATGAGCTTGACTGCGCGGATAGCGTCGTCGTTGCCGGGGATAGCATAATCCACCTCGTCGGGGTCACAGTTGGTATCGACAATAGCTACCACGGGGATGCCCAGAGCGCGGGCTTCCATTACGGCGATGTGCTCCTTGCGGGGATCCACGACGAACATTGCGCCGGGGAGCTTCTTCATATCCTTAATGCCGGAAAGGTTCTTTTCTAACTTCTCCTGCTCGGCCTTGAGCTTGATGACTTCCTTCTTGGGGAGATATGCGAAGTCGCCGTCCGCTTCCATCTTCTCGATCTTGCGGAGCTTCGCTATACGGGTCTGGATGGTCTTGAAGTTGGTGAGCATGCCGCCCAGCCAGCGCTGGTTTACATAGAACATCTCGCAGCGCTTTGCTTCCTGCTCGATGGATTCCTGAGCCTGCTTCTTGGTGCCTACGAAAAGCACGCTGTCGCCAGCCTCGGAAACGCTGCGGACGAAGTTGTAGGCCTCCTCAGCCTTCTTGACGGTCTTCTGAAGGTCGATGATGTAGATGCCGTTGCGCTCGGTGAAGATGTATTCCTTCATCTTGGGGTTCCAGCGGCGGGTCTGATGGCCGAAGTGTACGCCTGCTTCAAGAAGCTGTTTCATGGAAATAACTGACATTTTATGATCCTCCTCGTTTTTTATTCCTCCCCGGACTTCCTCCCGTGCGGGCAGCCCATGTCACAGGCACGAACCGCCGGTCCATCCGAGTGTGTGATATATGCGTTCCATTCGCATACCCATACGAGTATGAGTATACCACGAAGTCCGCCCCGTATGCAACAGGAAAAATAAAAAAAGCCGCAGCTTTACGGCCTTTTTATAGATCCGGCTATTCCTTTTCCCCTTCCTCTTCCTCGTTTATTTCGTCCATGAGGTCGAGAAACTCGGCGAATACTTCGTCCAGCAGCACCTCGTTGTCTATGCTGACGTAGGTATCCTCTCCGTTTTCGCTGGTTATCTGGAACAGCACCACCTCCGCCTCATCGTCGTCCATAGCGCTTTCCTCATCCGCAATGGGAGAAAGCGCTACATATTTCTTACCCTCATACATAAAGGTAAGTATGTGTTCGAAGGTGTTCTCCTTTCCGTCCTCATCCAGCAGCACCACGTCTTCGCCTATCTGATCTATTATATTCCTGTCTTTCATCTTTTCATCTCCCTGTCAAAGCTTTGGGTTGGTGGCAAGGTAGCCCTCCAGGGTCACCACCGCCGCCAGCTTGTCTATCACCTTGCGCCGCTTGCGCCAGTCCAGCTCGGCCTCGTAAAGCACCCTTTCCGCCTGCACGGTGGTTAGCCGCTCATCGTAGAAGGTATGCTCCCCGTCCCACTTTTCACACATGGCGGCGGCAAATTCCTTTACCTTTTCGCTGGCGAAGCCGTAGCTGCCGTCCATATTGCGGGGCATACCGAAAAGCAGCCGCACCGGCTTGTATTTGTTGGCAAGGTCTATAAGGTAATCGGTGTCCTTATCAAGGTCGCCCGTCCGGGTGTAGGTCTCGAGGCCCTGGGCTGTAATGCCCAGCGGGTCGCTCACCGCCACCCCAATGCGTTTATCCCCTATGTCAAGGGCAAGCACTCTCATCATGGTATCAGCTTTATTCCTTACATTATTTAAAAAGCCCGCGAAAAATGCGCGGCGCATTTTTGCTTTATTCGCCCTCCGTGGGGCCGTGGGACTCCACATAGTACTTTACCAGTTCCTCGAGAAGCTCGTCCCGCTCCAGCATGCGTATAAGGTATCTGGCGTTGTTATAGCTGGTGATATACGTGGGGTCGCCGGAGATAAGATAGCCGACTATCTGGTTTACGGGGTCGTAGCCCCTCTCAGACATGGCCTCGTATACCCGCATGAGCACATCTCCGGCCTTGGTGCGTTCCTTTTGTATCTTGAAGTGTACGGTTTCGTTTGTCTGGTCGCCCATAGTGTCAAGCCCTCCATTCACCTAAATTATACCCTTTTTACCATATTTTTGTAAACCGGCAAAGCGCTATTACACAAAAAATGACCCATTGTTCGCAAATGGGTCATCTTTTCGCCGGCCTGCGGCCTTATTTGAGCACGCTGTTCACGATGCGCCTGCCGCAGCGGGCCGCCTTCCTGGCGTCCCTTCCCATTCTCTTGGGCACGTCCGGGTACGCCGCGGACAGCGCCGCGCCCGCCATTACCATACCGGCTGCCATTCCCGCCATAAACGATACGGTTTTCATAAAAAAGCCTCACTCCTTTCGGGCTTATTCTTCCCATAAAGCAGCGAGGCAACTATGTCAAGTTATGTATTCAATTCCAGACTTTATTACTGGACCTCGTGTACGTCCTTATGCTCCGCCTTTTTCTTGAGCTCCTCGGGCATCTCCATGCCCTTGCGCTTATAGTAATCCTCGAGGGCGGCCTTTACCGCTTCCTCGGCCAGCACGGAGCAGTGTATCTTCTGCGGGGGCAGCCCCTCCAGCGCCTCCACCACAGCGGCGTTTGAGAGCTTCAGCGCGTCGTCTACGCTCTTGCCCTTTATCATGTCCGTGGCCATGGAGCTGGTGGCTATGGCAGCGCCGCAGCCAAAGGTCTTAAAGCCCACGTCCTCGATTATGCCGTCGTCGTTTATTTTAAGGAACATCTGCATGATGTCGCCGCACTTGGCGTTGCCTACCATGCCCACTCCGTTTGCGTCCTTAAGCTCGCCCATGTTGCGGGGATTGCTGAAATGATCGAGTACTTTTTCGGTATACATATAGCTTTTCTCCTTTTTCTTGTTGATTTATCCCTTGTACAGCGGTGACATGGCGCGAAGCCGTTCCGTGGTCTTTTTCAGCACCTCTATTACGTAATCCACATCCTCCTCGGTGGTGTCGTCGCCAAGGGTGAGCCTCACGGAGCCGTGGGCTATCTCGTGGGGCAGCCCCAACGCGAGCAGCACGTGGGAGGGGTCCAGTGAGCCGGAGGTGCAGGCGGAGCCCGACGAGGCCGCTATGCCGTTCATATCCAGCATAAGCAGTATGGATTCTCCCTCTATGAACTTTATGCTGTAATTCACGTTGTTGGGAAGGCGCTGTGTACGGTGGCCGTTTAGCTTTACATAGGGTATTTCGCGCTCTATGCCCTCCATGAGCCTGTCCCTCAGCGCTGTCATGCGCCTGGCATTTTCTTCCATATTATTGCACGCAAGCTCTATCGCCGCGCCGAGGCCGATTATGCCCGCGGTGTTTTCGGTTCCCGCCCTGCGGCCCCGCTCCTGCGCGCCGCCCATTATATATGAAGGAAGGCGTATGCCCCTTCGCACATACAGCGCGCCCACGCCCTTGGGCCCGTGGAACTTATGGGCGGAGAGGGAGAGCATGTCTATATTCATGGCCTTTACGTCTATGGGCACATGGCCCACCGCCTGCACCGCGTCCGTGTGGAAAAGCACTCCTTTTTCCTTGCATACCCTGCCTATCTCGGCGATGGGCATTATAGTACCCACCTCGTTGTTGGCAAACATTACGGACACCAGCACGGTATTGTCCCTTATGGCATTTTTTACCTGCTCCGCCGTAACCATGCCGTTTTCGTCCACGGGAAGGTAGGTCACCTCGCAGCCGTGCTTTTCGAGGTATTCGCAGGTGTGCAGTATGGCGTGATGCTCCACATTCGTGGTTATTATGTGGTTGCCCTTGCTCTTGTAGCGCTCGGCAACGCCCAGCAGCACGGTATTGTCGCTCTCCGTGCCGCAGCCGGTGAAGATCAGCTCGTCAAGCTCCGCGTTGATGGCCCTTGCAAGCTGCCCACGGGCCTTGTCCAGCCCCTCCTTTGCCTCCCGCCCGAAGGAATGTACGCTGGAGGGGTTGCCGTATTTTTCGGTAAGGTACGGCATCATCTGCTCCAGGACCTCCGGCGCGAGGGCCGTCGTGGCCGCGTTGTCCATATATACTCTTCTCATGTCAGTTTTTCCTCTCCTGAGCGCCATCAAAGCGTCTCAACTGTGTTTTATAATCCGCCGCCATATCGGCGAGTGTAGTCGTATCCAGCACCTCGTCTATCCTGTTTTGCAGCCTTAGCCAAAGCGGCCTCGCGCTGCAACTGCACGCATTGCCGCAGCCTGCGCCGTTCACATCCACGCAGTCCATTATAGAGGTACTGCCCTCAAGCGCGCGCAGCACCTCGCCCACGTCTATATCCTCCGGCCTTCGGGACAGCGCGTATCCGCCCTGGGCGCCCCTTACGGATTCGACGAGCCCCGCCCTTTTAAGGGAGGCGATAAGCTGCTCAAGGTAGGATTCGCTTATGCCCTGCTGCTGCGCCAGGGTAGATATGCTCACATATCCGCCGCCGTATGCCACGGTAAGGTCCACCATGGCCTTCAGGCCGTATCTGCCCTTTGTGGACAGCCTCATAGACCCATCACCTCAATTCCCACCTGTATACTGTGATTTTCTACGGCTAAGTATACCATCGCGGTTTCGGCGTGTCAATAATTTCCACCTGTCCGCTGGGAATTATTTTTTGCGCCCCGCGGCGCCCTTATGCCCGCTTTTTGCCCTTTTATATCGGGCAAAATATGTCATTTTTCACTATACTCTTGTTAGATTCGGCTCCGCGTGATAAAATGCACAATGTACATATATGCAGTTATATATGTCGTTACCATTATTTGCACCGGCCGACCCTCGCTTTACGCTGTGCCGGAACAATGAAAGGATAGTTGAAATATGGAAACCGATACCCCCGTAAGGGAAACTGAAAGAATACTTACAGACGAAGAGGCTGCGGAGCGCGCGGCGCGCAAGGAAGCCGCCCGCGAAGCCCGCCGGAAGAAAAAGCAAAGGAAAAAGCGCATAAAGACGGCTCTGCTGATAGTGCTCGCCGTGATACTGGTGCTTGTGGCTGCCTTCGCCGGCTTCCTGCTTTATCTCCAGAAGTGCGGCGCAGAGTACGACAACATCACCGAATGTGTGCAGAGCCAGCCCATGGATTTCACCCAGCGTTATACCTTCTCCTCCGCGGATAAGACCATGTCCGTAAAGCTGGATAAGAACGACCTGTGGTGGCTGCTCTACCAGACGGGCGCCTTTGAAAGGCTGGAAAAGATGGACTCCGCATTGGCGAGCAAGAACATCCGGCTCTCCGGCATGGGTATATCCACCGACAACAACGCCCTCACCGCAAATATTGAGCTTACCTGCTTCGGCAGCGTCCGCATACCCCTGTCCGCCAACTGCGGCGTGTCCGTGGACGATACCGACATCACTATTTCCGTGAACAGCATAAGGCTGGGCAACGGCTGGGGTCTGCCCATGGGCTTCGTCTGCGGCCGCTTTGACGTCGAGCCCTCCGCGCTCAACGTAAAGATAAGCCGCAGCATACATCCCTTCCTGAACGACCTGACCCAGCTCACCGTTGCAAACGGCTCCATCGTCATAACCATGAACGCCACCGACAAGCTGTTTGCAGAGGCCCTCGCAAATGCAGATCAGGTAAAGGCGCTTTCCAAGTTCGGCATTGAAAGCCCCGCCATAGCCACCGTCAACGAGGCGGCCTCCGGCGCAGGCGATACCGTCTTCCGGGCGGCTCTTGATTCCTTTGCCGATGTAAACGCATATTCGGACTTCCGCACCAGCGCCCTTGCGCTCGGCACTGCGGACGCGGCCTCCGCCTATATGTCCAATCAGGATTATGCGCCCTACATACAGCGCTTCCTGCCCAGCCTCACCCTCGAGGGCGTTAACGGGCTGAACTCCGAGCTGTACAGCCTTTCTGCCAACCGCGAGCAGCTTTTGGAGACCCTCGCCACAAACATCAACACCGCCTATATAAAGGGCACCATAGGCGAGCCCAAGCCCGCCGAGGATACCTCCAAGGACGGCAAGGACAGCAAGGATAAAAAGAAAGCCGAAGCTGCCGCCGCCGAGACTGCCGCCACGCCTGCCGGCTCCTTCGTCAGCTACACCGAGGGCAGCCCCGCCCTGACGATGGAATCCATGTCCGGCAACAACTGGGCCAGCTATTCGGAGTGGATTGCCGAGAGCGACTTCCGCGTGGTGTACCTCAACAGCTTCCCCAACGCATCCGTGCAGATAGAGAAGGCCAAGGAGGCGGATACCTCCAAGAAGGACAGCAAGGATAAAAAGAAGGCCGAGGAGGAAGCCGCGGCCCCCGAGATGGTAGCTTCCCCCGAGAAGCCCATCGGCCTGCTGGTGCGCCTTAAGGACGGCAGCTTCCGCCTGTTCTACCATGAGGCCGCTTTGAAGGAAGGCTCCAAGACCGACGTGCAGTTCACCATAGCCCACATCGACCTTGACTCCGCCGCAGGCGAAGAGTATATGGCGCTCTCCTTTATCCCCTCCGTCGCATACGCTGCGCCCGCCGTGACCCCGGCCACTGAGGCCGCTACGGCGGAGACCCCCGCAGAGCAGGACGGCGCGGCCACAACGGATCAGGCCGCCGCATAACGCAAAAAACCGCAGCCAAGGAGCCGGCAATGCCGGCTCCTTTTTTGTAACCTTACCGTACATACCCTGCATATTATGCCATATATAAATGCCCTGCAATACCATATCGCGGGGCGCTAAGGAGGCAAAACCGTGAATCTGAAAAACAATACCTGCCGCTGTGCAGAGCCTGTCTGCTCAGACAGCGGAATACTTGTGGGCGCCGGCGCCGCAAGCACCCGGCCCTGCTCCGGCTGGGACAGCGGCGGCTACCCCGAATCGGCCGCGAACAGCGTCCCCCTGGCTGCCGCATACTTTCCGGATCAGGACTACCTTCAGGGCTACTGCCCCTGCGAGGCCCTGATCAGCGGCACGCTCTTTCCGGAGCTCGTAATGTAAGGAGGCTGCCATGAACGACATGACCAAGTGTGACCTGCTTAAAACCATAAGCGAATATCAGTTCGTTTCAGTAGAGCTTAACCTGTATCTCGACACCCACCCCGGCGACAACGCCGCCCGCAGCGATTACCTGTACTACTCCGCCCGGCTCAAGGAGCTTATCGCGGCGTACGAGGAGCAGTACGGCCCGCTTATGAACTTCGGCCACTCCGCCACCGCCGCGGGCTGCTACGTTTGCAGCGAATGGCCCTGGGATTAAGGAGGAAAAGACTAAATGTGGATCTATCAGAAAAAGCTGGAATACCCCGTAAACATAACAACGCCCAACCCCCGCATGGCAAAGGCGCTCATGGCCCAATACGGCGGGCCTGACAGCGAGCTTGCCGCAGGCTGCCGCTACCTTACCCAGCGCTTCTCCATGCCGGATAACCGGGTAAAGGCCACCTGCAACGACATAGGCACCGAGGAGCTCGCCCACTGGGAGATGATAGGCACCATGATACACCAATGCCTGCGCGATGCGACGCTGGAGGAGATCGAGGCCGCGGGGCTTATGGGCTACTATACCATGCACTCCAAGGGCGTATACCCCGCCGACCCCAACGGCGTACCCTTCACCGCCGCCTCTCTCCAGTGTACGGGCGACCCGATAACCGATATTACCGAGGACATGGCAGCAGATGCCGCTGCGCTGAAAGGGCAACATTTTACGAAAAAAAGAAGCACTGCCCTTCATGGCAGTGTTTCTTTCTCCGCTGTATTGGTCAAGTAAGAAATAAGAATAAGAGGTTTTTATTTCAGCCGGTTCTTTATCTGTATTTATAATAGCACCTATTCGGGCTTATTACAAATACAAAGCTAAGATATCATGTCGGCTGTTATCTATTTTATCAATCAGTTTACTTGTATGCCGCGTCATGTCCTGAGGGTGGCGCGGAGCCTGTCCCCCTTAAGCAGCAGGTCGAGGGCCTCCTCCGCGCTGCGCGCCAATACGTCGCTGTGCGCTATGAGTGCGGCGCACACTCCCTCGCCGTCCATTACGGCGATGGAAAGCTCCGCCGCGTCGAACATCCTTATGTCGTTGAAGCCGTTGCCAATACAGGCAGCCTTTCCGCCGAGGGCGCGCACTATCTCCTCCTTGCACTCCGAGGCGTTGGCCCGCGGAAAGGTCTTTACCTCCGCGCCCAGGCCGCCGCATTGGGCCATAACCGTGCCGTAGGTGTCCGCCGTAAGTATGTAGACGCGGGCGCTGCCGCAAAGCTCCCTTATGCGCCGCGCCGCGCCCTCTATGAGCTTTCCATCCAGGGCTATCGTGCCGTTATAATCCAGCACCACATGCTCTATCTCGATCATATCCCGCCCGGGTATGTCTATCCTTATCATGCCTTCCCCCTATCCGTATATCCCCGCAAGGAACTCGCGGGTGAGCTGCTGCTTCGGCAGCTCGAACACCTCCGCCGCCGGCCCTTTTTCTATCAGCCGGCCGTCGAATATCACCGCTACCTCGTCCGCTATGCGCTTTGCCTGGGCGATGTTGTGGGTGACTATCACTATGGAGTAATCCTTCTTCATAGCCGACAGCATATCCTCTATCACCGCCGTGGCCTTCACGTCGAGCGCCGAGCAGGGCTCGTCCATCATAAGCACCTCCGGCTCCACCGTGAGCGCGCGGGCGATGCAGAGCCTCTGCTGCTGCCCGCCGGAGAGCTTCATTGCGCTCTTGTTCAGGTCGTCCTTTACCTCGTCGTACAGGCCGACTGTACGGAGCTTTTCTATTACCGCGCTCTCCAGCTCCTTCTTACCGGTCTTACCGTAGTATTTTAACCCATAGGTCATGTTCTTGTAAACGGAAAACGGGAAGGGCGACGGGGTCTGGAACACCAGCCCCACCCTGCGGCGCAGCTCATCGGGGGGGATGTTAGCCGTATCCCTGTCCCCAAGGTAGATATGGCCGGATACCGCGGCCTCGCTGTTTTCCCCAAGCATACCGTTCATACAGTGCAGAAGCGTGGTCTTGCCGCAGCCCGAAGGGCCTATTATGGCGGTTATGCCCCGCTTCGGTATGTCGAGGCTTATGTCGTGCAGCACCGTCTTTTTGCCGTATGCCGCCGTCAGATCTTCAATTCGCATTATGCTTTCCATCTTGCGTGACTCCTTGCTGCGTATATAGTTGCCAGTAGGTTGCTTATGAGTATTATCGTCATCATCACGAATGCCGTGCCGTATGCCATGTCAAAGGAGGTAGCGCCTTGGGCCAGCAGCAGGTACAGGTGCAGCGGCAGCGCCATGGCGGGCTTCATAAGGCTGGTGGGCGCGCTCGCGTATGCTACGCCCCCCGTAAATATCAGCGGCGGCGTTGCGCCCATGGCGTAGCACCCGCCCAGTATAAGGCCGGATATGAGCTCGCCCTTGCAGGCGGGAAGCACTATCTTCATTATCGTATACCTTTTTGAACAGCCCAGCGCATACGAGGAAAGCACTACCGCCTTGGGAAGCTCCTGAAACGCCTTCTCCGCCCTCACCTCCACAAATGGCAGTATCATTATGCCGAGCGCCACGCCGGAGGAGAGTATGCATCTGCCCCACTGAAGCTCCCTCACAAGGAAGCTGTATGCAAACAGGCCCAGTACTATGGAGGGTATGCCGGATATGCAGCGTATTACAGTGTGGAACGCCTTCTCGATTCGCCTGTTCTCACAATAGAATACTATATAAAGCGCGGCGGCTATGGCTGGTATGCCGCCCAGCACTATGGCCACGGCCGTAAAGCACAGGCTGCCCGCTATGGCCGGCCATACGCCGCCCTCCATGCCCAGTATGGCGCCCTTGGGCGGCTGGGAAAGGAACTCCCATGTTATGGTTCCCGCGCCCCGTATAAAGACGTATGCGAACAGGAAGAGTATGGAGGCCGCCACCAGCGCTATGCTTATGTATGCCCAGAGCTTTGTTATCCTTCCCTTCATGCTATGCCTCCCTTATGAGCCTTGACCTAAGCGCGGCGATAACTGCGTTTATTATGAAAAGCAGCACCATCAGCACGAGGCCCGCGGCGTACAGGCCGTGGTAATGCAGGCTGCCCGCCTCCGCCGTGCCCATCTCCAGCGCTATCACCGCGGCGATGGTCTCGCTCTTTCCCAGCAGAGTGGGGAAAAGGTTCGCATTGCCTATGACCATCATGACCGCCATTGTCTCGCCCATGGCCCGGCCTATCGCCAGTATCATGGAAAGCAGTATGTTGCCCCACGACGCGGGAAGTATGACGGAGGCTATGGCGTGCCATTTGTCTATCCCCATGGCGTTTGACGCGGGCAGGTACCTTTCCTTGGCCTTGAGTATGGTCTCGCTGCACGATGAGATGATGTACGGCAGCAGCATGACGCTAAGCAGTATGGCCGCCGCCAGCACGCAGGAGCCGGTATGTACTCCCAGCTTCATAAAGAGCCTTACCAGCACCACGAGCCCTATAAAGCCGTATATCACGGAGGGTATGCCCGCCAGCAGGTCTATGAACGGATACATTAGCTCACGCACCTTCAATGGCGCGACGCAGGACAAGAACAGCGCCGCGCCTATGCCCACCGCCGAGGCTATTATCATAGCCAGCAGCGATACGTATAGCGTAGCCATTATAAAGTTGAATATCCCGAAGGAGGGCTCCCCCACATAGGCAATGGGCATCCATCTCTTTCCTAACAAAAGCTCACCTATGCTGACTTCGCCAAAGAGCGGCAGGGCTTCCTTTACTATAAAAAATATCACGAATGCGAGGGATGCGACGGCAAGCAGCGCCAGCAGCCCTATGAACAGCCTGAACAGCCTTTCAAGTCTCTTTTGCATGAGAAATATGCTCCTGTTTATAACGCACAAATGCTGCCGGCGTATTTTTGCGCCGACAGCACGTATTATACCGATGTAAGAAGTATTACGCGGCAGGGGTAAAGGCGGGGATATAGCCGTTCTTCACTACTACATCGTAACCGGTCTGGGAGAAGATGTAGTCTATGAAGGCCTGGGCCGCGGGGGATACGGGCTTGCCGGTAACGAACATTACGGGACGCTGTATCTTGTACTCGCCGCTGATGATGTTCTCCTCGTTTGCCTCAACGCCGTCTACCTTCATGGCAAAGAGCACCTGCTTCTCGGCGTTAGCCTTGTTGTAGGCGCCAAAGCCTGCATAGCCTATGCCCCAGGGATCGCCCGGCGATATTGGTGGCCAGCTCGGTCATGGAGGCGGACTGGGTGGCGGCGGGAGTGACCTCGCTGTCGCCCATTACGGACTTCTGGAATACCTCGTATGCGCCGCCGGAAAGGTCGCGGATGTATACGTTGATGGCCTCTGCGGGCAGGGTGGCGTCAACCTGATCCCATGTGGTTATCTCGCCGGCGAAGATCTTGCGGATGGTATCGGTATCCATGTCGTCAATGACCTTGCAGATGGGGTTCTCGGCGTTTACGGACACGGTCAGCGCATCCTTCGCCACTACGTAATCCTGATAGTCCGCGCCAAGGGCCTCTATCTCGGAATCCTTTATATCGCGGGCCAGCATGCCGAAGTCAGCAGTGCCGTCAACAGCGGCGCTCACGCCAACGCCGGAGCCGCCGGGCGCTACATAAATGGAAATATTGCTGTCGGGGAAGGAAGCGTCCACCTTATCCCAGGTCACAAAGCCCTCGGTAAAGGAGGAAGCCAGCGAGGAAATTATGGGATAAAGGGAGGTGGAGCCGCAAAACAGTATGGAGGACTGGAACGCGGGGGCCTCCTCTGCGGGGGCGGCAGCCTCCTCGGCGGGGGCGGCGGTTTCTTCCGCGGGGGCAGTCGTCTCTTGGGCTGCGGGGGCGGCGCAGGCTGCAAGGCTCATCGCCATGGCAAGCACCATGATAACAGCAATCAGCTTTTTCATTGTTTTTCTCCGTTTCTCGTTATTCTCTGCCGGGGATAAGCCCGGCCAACACATGATAGCATTTATACGCCATTATTCCAAATTCACAGAAGCGATCTTAAATACGGCGTTATCGGCAAAGCCGATAACGCCGTATCCCTAACAATACTTATCCCTATGCGCCTTCATCTGCCCCTCCAGCGGGACGATATCGTGATACTCCGCCCCGGAGGCCGCTATGACCGACCTTGCTTCTCCGATATGCTCCTTTTCGATGAGCAGCGACATACCGCAGGAAAGCTCACCCTGTATGCAGCGGGGAGCCGGCGCTATCCTGTTCTCCACCCCGGCGCCGTCCAATATGCCGTGCAGCTTAAGCCCCTGCTCATAGTTTGCAAAGAGCACATAGTACCTTACGTCGGACATTATCTGTTGTTGAGCATCTCTATGAACGCGCCTATGCGGGTGCGGAGCTGCTCGGCGTCGGTGTCGGCATAGTCCGTTTCAAGGCCGAGCACCGGTACTCCGGCTTCCTTGAGGGCGCGGGCCACGCTGTACTTCTCGGTATCATACAGGCAGCAGAACTTCAGGCTGCAATCAATAACGCCGTCCACCTTGTATTCCTTCACCATCCTGAGCAGATCATCTATGCGGCCATGGTTTGGGGTAAAGCAGGCGCAGTTGGTCTTCATGTACCGCTCGGACAGCGCCATGAACTGATCGTCCAGCGTAGTCTTGGTCTCGTCCACAAGGTTCTCGAAATAACGTGTGCCCGTACACATCTCCTCGCATACTACTGCCGCGCCGCTGGTCTCTATTATATTATGCAGCTTCCAGTTGGGTACCGCCATGGGCGTGCCGGTGACGAGTATGCGCTTGGTGCCCGCAGGAACCACGGATACGCCGTCCTTTATGCGCTGCTCCAGCTCGTCCGCCAGCCTGTTGCACATCTCCGCGCAGCGTACCGGATCGTCAAAGAAGGATATCTGCGTCATGAGCAGCACGTCCCGCCCGGATATGGGCAGGCACTCGGACTTGCGCGCATCGTATACCCTCGCCATAGCCCTGCGCCTGTTGTTTATTATCTTGATCGCTTCGCCCAGCTTTTCGGGGGTTATGCTGTTTCCGGTGAACTCCTCCACCTTCTTCGCAAACTCCGCTATCTCGTCCTTCCATTTTATAATATCCTTCTCGCGCTTCATCTGGGGAACGTCCATTACATACATGGGAACGTCCTCGCCCAGTATCTCATACGCCTTCTTCTTGGCGTCGCAGGTGGTCTCTCCTACGTACATATCCGCTATGCGGAAGAAGGGGCAGGTGCGCCCGAGGCGTGCGCCCACCGAGGCCTTTACGAGAGGGCAGGTGCTCTTGGGCAGCACGGTCTCGCCGCCGGGCACCCAGAACTGGCTTCCGCCGCAGAGGCCTGTGACTATGCCGTTTGCGGCTATGACCACCTCGTCCGGTACGTACACGCAGAAGGTGCCGAATACCTTGCGGCCTTCCTTTTGCGCGGCTATGAGCTCGGCGGGGCGGATGCCGTGTACCTCGGATATTACCAGATCCCAGAAATCCATGGCCTTCGGCCTGTTCTGCTGGGTGAGGAACACGTCTCCCACCGCGGTAGGCAGCACCTGGCACAGCATATCATGGTTTTCCAAATCCATGCCCAGGTCTTTCCACATCTGTACATAATCTGACATTTAGAGTACCTCCGTATGATTTGTTTTTTGCTTTTGATCTTCTAAATGGCGCGTCCGACTGTCGGCGCGTACTTCCTGATAATATTATTATACCATTACGCCCGATGCTGATAAAATTCAAACAAGCGATAACAAAAGGGGCGTTATGGCCCATGCCGATAACGCCCGGTTTTCAGGTCATTATTTGGTTTTTACTTAGCGGCTGCCGCTTCCTTTGGCTTGGTAAATATGAACGCCATGAAGTGCACCAGCGTATACAGGACCAGCACTGTGGCTATTATCGTTTCAATGAGCACCACGTACTTGAGGAAGGGCAGCGGCATCTCCATCTTTGCGGCGCAGGCCATGGTCTGCTTGGAGGCTATTGCACTTATTACAAAGGGGAATGTAAAGGACGCATAGCTGGGGAAGAACGGCAGCTTCAGGAAGCCTATGGCCTTGACCAGCGCGATTACATACAGCGCTGCCGCCAGAGCGTACATCGCCATAAGGAAGCCGTAGGACTTGGGGGTCACAGACTGCACATAGCCCGCAACGCAGAGGCTTGCGGGGGCTGCGTAAATGCAGAACAGGGGCTTTGCGGGGTTGGGTATCTCCTTGTACTTTGCATACCTTACGGTAACGAGCACGAGCAGCGCCAATAATGTAACAAAGCCGAACCAGAAGGTAGCCGCGCCTATGTCCTGCTGATCAAATGCAGGCGCGGAAACGGCGGCTACGGCTATACCGACGTAAACTATATAATAGCTTGCGAATACCTTTTTCATATCCAGCTTGAATATGAATTTAACGGTAAAGTAGACTATCAGCGCCGCATGCAGCGCAATAGCTATGAACCAGATATACATGGCGGCGGCTCCCATGAAGGGCTTTGCATAACCCGCCAGAAGCATCAGCGCCATGGAGAAGGTGCCGGATACGCTGGCCATTATGGGATTATTCATGTCCTCCCTTATCATTTGGGGGAACATAATGACCTTCAGCAGGAACAGCACCATAAGTATCGCCGCAACTATGCCGCAGGCAGACCTTATCCCCTCGGAATAGCTCTGCAAAAGGTTGCCGAGCGCCGCCATGCCCAGCATAACACCGCAAATCGGTATAGGTACTTTCTTGATCGCGTTCTTCATGTATTTTTCCTCTTTTTCAGCGGGCTTTATTGCTCATCCAGATTTACGAGGCCCAGCTCGCGCACGATTATATCCGCCACTTTCCAGGCTACCAATCCGGTAAAGCGTATGCACTGCTCCTTGTGCTCGCCCTTGCCCATGTCAAATTCCTTGGTAAGCACGCGGCAGCATATAGCGTTCTTGCCGTTGTTGGCCTTGAACCAGTCGTGCAGCTCATGGGTCAGCTCCTTGCACTTTACTACGACGGGATCCTTCGGGCCATTGGGCTCAGTGCGCCCGAAAAACATACCGAGCGCCATTACGCCGCCGTTGAGCGCGCCGCAGATACAGCCCGATCCGCCCACGCCTACCGCCATGCCGGAGGACATTGCTATTACCTCCTTGGGTACATCCAGCTCAAAGTTATCGCGTATGGCCTGCACCAGCGCCTCACAGCAGAAAAAACCGTTGCGGAAATTATCTTCCGCTGCCTTTTGTACCTTCTTGGGACTGATTTCCTTCTTGATGTGCATTGTTAGTACCTCCTGATGATATTATAAAAGCTGGATGAGTAAGCCTCATCCTTATAGGAACTACAGAGATGTTATCAAAGCAACCTTTGTTTTGCAAATCACGTTTCAGATAAGAGCTTCCCGTTATTGATTATACACATAACATCGACCTGGCAGGTTGGTCTCCGCGCTGTAAAACAGGCCCCCTTACGGGGGCCTTATAGTTTCGAAAAAGTGGCTAAAGACCACTTTTTCGAGTTTTTTCGGGTCAGATAACTATTTCATATACGCCGTCCGTGGCTATGCCGGCCTGCTCCGCTGCCTCGATGAGCTCAGCCTTGCTCTCCACCGGAGCCCGCCAGCTCATTCCGCAGCCGGCGGTTATCTCCCTCGGCACGGGTATTAGCCGCCCCGGCAGCCCCTTTCCGGCGCAGAGGCTCTCCATGGCCATGGCGGCCGTAGTTGTACGGAAGGTTATTATAAGCCAAAGCTTTTTTTCTCTCATCGCGCAAGCTCCGCCACAGCCCTTATCGCCTCGTCTGTCTCCTCCTCCGTATTGTAGAAGGAAAAGCTGAAGCGCACCGCGCCTGTTTCATCCGTGCCGAGGGCCTTGTGCATACGGGGGGCGCAGTGGGCCCCAGGGCGGGTAGCTATGCCGTAGCTCTCCGAAAGCTCATACGACACCTCGCCGGATTCGTAATCCCGAATGTTGAGCGCGACTATGGCGGTCTTGTCCCTTGTAAAGTCGCCGTATACCGTTACGCCCTCGACGGCCCTCACGCCCTCATAAAAGCGCAGCATGAGCGAACGCTCCTTTGCGTGTATGGCCTCCACGCCGGTCTCGGATATAAAACTCGCCGCAGCGCATAGCCCCGCTATGCCGTGACCGTTCAGCGTGCCCGCCTCCAGCCTGGTAGGGTACTCCGCCGGCTGGGTCCTGCTGTATGACTGCACGCCGGAGCCGCCCACCTTAAAGGGGCGTATCTCTATGCCCTCCCTGACGCACAGGCCGCCGGTGCCCTGCGGGCCCATAAGCCCTTTGTGCCCGGTAAAGCACAGCACGTCTATGCCCATTTTTTTCATGTCGATGGGCCAGCAGCCCGCCGTCTGGGAGGCGTCAACTATCATAAGCGCGCCGTGGCTGCGGGCTGTTTTTGCAATTTTCTCTATATCCAGCACGGTTCCCGTGAGATTTGAGGCGTGGGTGCATACTATTGCCCTCGTGTTCGGCCTTATGAGCCTCTCAAAGTCCTCATAATCCACGCTGCCGAGCTTATCCGCCGGCACAAAGCTGAGCTCTGTCCCCTGCTCCGTCTGGAGACGGTAGAGCGGGCGCAGCACGGAATTATGCTCGAGATCCGTCGATATCACATGGTCGCCGGGGCCTATAAGCCCGTTTATGGCGATGTTCAGCGCCTCGGTAGAGTTCGCAGTGAAGGCCACGTGATCCGCCCTGGGGCAGCCGAAAAGCGACGCCAGCCTTACGCGGGCGTCGTATACGGTGCGGGCCGCGTCAAGGGCCTCCTCGTGGGTGCCCCGGGCGCAGTTGCCCATGGACTGCATGGCATGGACCACCGCGTCTATCACCTGCTGAGGCTTGTGCAGTGTAGTTGCGGCGTTGTCGAGGTAGATCACGGCTTGATGACCTTTCCGGCCTTGGCCAGCGTTTCTACTATTACATACATGTTGGTGACGCTGCCTACCGCCAGCTTATCGGTAAGGCCGTAGAAGTTAAGGCAGGTGCCGCAGGTTAGTATGTTCACGCCCTGAGCCTCCATGCTCTTAAGATCCTCCAGCGATACGGAGCCCTCGACGGTGAGCTTGGCGCCGCCGTTGTAGAACAGTATGGTCTTGGGCAGGGCCTCGAGCTGGGACACGGCAAAGATAAAGCCCTTCATCAGCGTGCGGCCCAAATCATCGGAGCCGCGGCCCATGGTATCCGCGTCTATCGCCACCACAAAGTCGCCCCTGCTGTCAGTATGGCAGGATAGATCCTCGCCGCCCATGGTCAGCGGGCCGCTCACCTCCATGGTGATAGCGAAAAGATTATCCCCCAGCTTTTCGCTCCTGCTCTTCAGTCCCTTGCTGTCCGCAAGGCGGGTAAGGTTCTGTATGGCTATTTCATTGTCCACCCGCACCTCGAGGGTGCCCGCTTCCTTAAACTCGCCCAGCGCCTTGGTAGCCTTTACTACCGGTATAGGGCACTGCTCGCCTACCGCGTTTACCTTTACGTCTGCCATTTTTCGTCATGCCTCCTTAAGTGCTTTCTTGTTGTTTTTGTTATTCTTGCTCTGCTTAGGCTTTTCGCCGCCGCGGTTCCTAACATAATTCAAAAACGCCTGCTCCGTCTGTGTGAAGCTGCGGTTCTTGAGGTAGGCGATGTATATATCCCTATACGGCCCGTCCTCCTCGAGGTCGAAGCAAAGCACCCGCCCGTCGCGTATGGCGTCTGCCGCCGCCCGCTCCGAAAGTATGGTGGTGCCCTTTCCGGCGGCGACCATGCTCTTTATCCCCTCGATGTTGTTCATATAGCCCGCCACGTTGAGCTCCGCCGAGGACATTCCTATGCTCTTTAGGTAGTTGTCCGTCTCCCGGCGGGTACCGCTGCCGCTCTCCCGCATTATCATAGGCCACTCCAACAGCTCCTTGCCCAGCACGCCCATTTCCTTTTTTTCGGCAAACTCCTTGTTGTTCTGGGTGATGAGCACCATCCTGTCCCGGCAGACGGTATGGTAGCTGAATACGGTCTTGCGGCTGCTGGTGCCCACAAACGCGAACACGGCCTCGCCGTTTTGCAGCCGCTCAAGGGCGAAGGAGCTGTCCCCATCCAGCACGGAAAACCTGCATTCCGGCCTGATGTCGGAAAAACCCGTCATTATGCCCGGCAGTATGTAGCTCGATGGCACCGTGGAGGCGGCGATGGATATGAGGGGCTGGTCGGCCTCCTCCTTGCGGAACATATTTTGCAGCATTTCCGCCTGGTTGATTATCACCTGCGCTGCGCGATACGCCCTCTGCCCCTCCCCCGTAAGCTCTATGTTTTTCTTTTCACGGCGCTTTATCAGCGTCACCTGAAGGGACTGCTCAAGCTGCGCCACATGGCTGCTTATGGTAGACTGGCTCAAAAACAGCTCGTCTCCCGCCTTGGAGAAGCTCCTGTGCTCCGCTACCTTTATAAATGCCTCAAGCTGCCTAAGGCTGATATCCATATCAAACCCACCTTAATCCTTAATCTCATATAGTATACAACAACGCAAATTCTTTGCCCATCGCTCATCTATTCAAATTTTATATAATGCAATATTCGTTATCTATTATATAGATATCACAGGCTGTATTATAACCGCCGCCGCGCCGTAATATCTATATACGGGAGGTGTTGTTTTTTGGAAAAAGTACCTATATGCAAAAGCGTATTCAAAAGCGGCGGGCTTCCCGACAAAAGGCTGCTGGCGGAAAGGTGGCTGCAAATGCTGTGCAAAAGGCGGGGCGCATGAGGGCCGCCATATACTGCCGGCTCTCCGAGGAGGACAAGGGCAGGGCGGAGGGCGCGGACAGCGGAAGCATACAGAACCAGAAGCTGCTGCTCGCCCAGTACGCCGCCGCGCAGGGCTGGGAGATATACGATATATACAGCGACGACGACTATGCCGGTGCGGACAGGAACAGGCCGGAATTCAACAGGCTCTTGCGGGACGCGGAAGCAAAAAACTTCGACGTAGTACTGTGTAAGACCCAATCCCGCTTTACCCGTGAGTTAGAGCTGGTGGAAAAGTACATACACGGCCTTTTCCCGCTTTGGGGCATACGCTTCGTGAGCGTGGCGGACAACTGCGACACCGACGACCCCGGCAACAAAAAGGCGCGCCAGATAAACGGCCTCGTGAACGAGTGGTACCTCGAGGATATGTCTGAGAGCATAAAGAGCGTGCTCGACAGCCGCAGGAGGCTGGGGCTGCACATAGGCTCCTCCGCGCCATACGGCTACGCCAAGGACCCACACCGTAAGGGACGCCTCATAGTAGATGATGAAAAGGCCGCCGCAGTGCGGGAGATATTCTCGCTGTTCGCGCTCGGCCGGGGAAAGACCTCCATAGCCCGGGAGCTCAATGCCCGCGGCATACCTTCCCCCGGCGGCGGGCTGTGGCAGTACGGCACGGTATCCCGTATGCTCAAAAATGAGGTCTACATCGGCAATATGGTTCAGGGCAGGTACGGCAGCGCATCCTACAAGACCAAGCGCAGCGTGCCAAGGCCGCCGGAGCTGTGGTTCAGGGTGGAAAACACCCACGAGGCGATAATAGATGAAAGGCTGTGGCAGAGCGTGCAGCAGCTCATATCCGAAAGGGCCCGCCCCTTTTCCGGCAACAGGGCGGGCGCTTTTTCCGGCAGGGTATACTGCGCCTGCTGCAAGGGCCCCATGCGCTCCGCAAAGAGCCATGGCGAGGGCTACCTTCGGTGCAGCCGCCGCTATATTTCAAAGGACGCCTGCCCCGGCGGCTTCATATCCGTAAAGCGGCTGGAGAGGGCCGTGCTGTGCGAGGCGAACCGCATCGCCGCAGAAAGCCTCGATGAAAATATGCTGAAGGAGCTATATCTCCGGCGCGGCAGCCCGCAGCTGGCGCGGGACTTATCCCAGCGCGTATCAAGGCTTCAGGGGCGCGTGGAGGCATGCTCCGCGGCCTTGGCGCGTCTTTATTTGGACAGGGCGGAGGGCCGCGTGAGCGAGGCCGACTTTTCAGACGCCCTAAAGCGCATCTCCGCCGAAAAGCAGCGGCTAACGCAAGCCGCTGCAAGCGGCGCGGCGGAGCTTGCGCGGGCGTATCGCCCGCCGGAGCCGGAAAAGCTGCCGCTGCTGCTGGAATCGCTGGACCGCGCCGCAGTAGAAGCCCTGATAGAGCGCATATATATAGGAAAGCGCCCGCCCGGAAGCTGGGAGGTGCCTTTGGAAATACACTGGAGCTTTTAGCGCGGAAAAATGTTGCCCTTTCGATACAGCGGCAGAGCAGAAGGCGAGAGCAACTTACGAGCACCTGATGGTGCTGACGGACGACCCTGCCATAATCAATCCCCTGCGCTTCCTCAGGGAGCGCGAGATAGTTCACTTCCAGCGCTTCGGAGAATGCCTGAACATTCTGCAAAGCAGCATAACCGCCGGCCTTACCCTGAACATGGGCCCGGCCAATAATCCCTGCGCGGATATGTAATATTCGCCTTAAGCTCGGCAGCGCGTGACGCTGCCCTGCAAAAATGTCGATATTAAAGGGGTCCCGCTTTTATCGGGCGGGGCCCTACAGAGTGTCGAAAAAGTGGCTAAAGACCACTTTTTCGAGTTTTTGCGGGTTTTGCCTCTCACATTCGTTCCCGGGCGGCAAAACCCGTAAAGTGCGAAAACCTCCGGTTTTCATCCGTTTTGACGCACATGTCGTCAAAGCCGGAATTAACTTAAGGGGCTGCGGCCCCTTAACAACCCCACGGTTTTTCGACAGACTGAAGGGGCTCCGCTTTTTAGGCGGCGCCCCCTATTCTGTCTGAGCAGAAGCTTACGACAGCAGTATCCTATCGGATTCCACCTGCTTGCCCGCTATCTCGGCGAACTTTTCCATCAGCTGCTGCTTGGTTAGCTTTTTCTTTTCTTCGCCCTCCACGTCGAGTATTATATGCCCCTCGTTCATCATAATGAGCCTTGTGCCGTGGTTTATGGCGTCCTTCATGTTATGAGTTATCATCATTGCGGTAAGACCGTTTTCCCTGATGATGCTGTCGGATATGTCCAGCACCTTCTTGGCGGTGGCGGGATCCAGCGCGGCGGTATGCTCATCCAGCAGCAGCAGCTTCGGCCTTTGCAGCGACGCCATTAGCAATGTCAGCGCCTGCCGCTGGCCGCCGGAGAGCAGCCCCACCTTTGCCGTCATCCTGTCCTCAAGGCCGAGGCCCAGGCCCTTCAGCCTTTCCCGGTACTGCTCCCGCTCAGCCTTTGTGACGCCCCAGCGCAGCCCGCGGCGCTTGCCGCGGCGCATTGCCAGCGCAAGGTTTTCCTCTATCTGCATATTCGGCGCGGTGCCCAGCATAGGATCCTGGAACACGCGGCCTATGTAGGCGGCGCGCTTGTACTCGCATTCGCCCGTGACGTTTATGCCGTCGATGGTTATGGAGCCGCTGTCCACAGGCCATACGCCGGCTATGGCGTTGAGCATGGTGGACTTGCCCGCGCCGTTGCCGCCTATCACCGTTACAAAGTCGCCCGGCTTAAGGGTCAGCGATAGGTTCTGCAGCGCTTTTTTTTCGTTTATTGTACCCGGATTGAAGGTCTTACATATATTGTCCAGCTTCAGCATATCTACTCTCCCCTTTCATCAGGCCTTTCCATTGAGGCTGCGCTTACCCGCCATCTTGAAGGAGCTCTTTCGCTCCGCCTGTATATGGGGCACCGCAAGGAATACGGCTACTATTATGGCGGTAAAAAGCTTCAGGTCGTTTGGATCAAGCTTGAGCCACAGTATTATCACCATTACGATGTAGTACACTATGCCTCCGACTATCACAAACAGCAGCCTCATGTAAAACTCACAGCCCTTGCGGAAGGCGGCATCGCACAGAACCTCTCCGATTATTATGGCGGCAATGCCTATAACGATGGAGCCCCTGCCCATGTTTACATCGGCAAAGCCCTGATACTGGGCCATAAGCCCTCCGGCAAAGGCCACCATGCCGTTGGAGAGGGCAAGGCCGATGAGCTTCATGTTGTCGGTGTTTATGCCCTGGGCCCTGCTCATGTTGGGGTTGGAGCCTGTGGCGCGGATCGCGGAACCCTGCTCCGTTCCGAAGTACCAGTACATCGCCGCAACTATGGCGACAGCCATCACAGCGCCCGTAAGTATGGCCTCAGGCACGCTTCGCATGGTGATGAGCAGCTTGAAGGTATCGGGATTGGCGGAGCGGTTTGCGGACATGCCCATTATGCGGAGGTTGATGGAATACAGCGCAAACTGGGTGAGTATGCCGGAAAGTATGGCGGGAATGCCCAGCCGGGTGTGAAGCACCCCGGTACACAGCCCCGCGGCGGTCCCCGCAAGAAGGGCCGCTATGAGCGCGGCCCATGCAGGGCAGCCGGAGGTTATGAGCATTATGGCTACTGCGCCGCCGGTGGCGAAGGAGCCGTCCACCGTCAGGTCTGCAATATCCAGCAGCCGGAAGGTGATGTACAGGCCAAGCGCCATTATGCCCCAAATTATTCCCTGGGCAATACCGCCCGGCATTCTGGATATCAGGTTGGCTATGCCGGGAAGCCCCAAACAAACCGCTGCGTTCATCTCATTTCTCCTTTTGCACTGTCTTGTTTCTTTTTAAAATGTTCCCGTTAATCCTCTATGGCAACGTATCCCTCTGGGATAGTCACGTTGAGCTTTTCAGCCATGTCCTTATTGAATTTCTTAACGGGGCCCTGGAAGTATTCTATGGGCATCTCGGATATATCGGCCTCGCCCTTGAGTATCTTTACCGCCATTTCGCCGGTGGTACGGCCGAGGTCGTAGTAGTTGATGGACAGGGCGGCCACGCCGCAGCCCTTGCATATACCCTCCTCGCCCGTTACCACTGGTACGCCGGCGGGAACGGTAACGGCCGCTATGGCCTCGGCGCAGGAGGCGGCGGTGTTATCTGTGGGTATGTACAGCACGTCGCTCTCGGCGGCGGCGCTGGCTGCAACGGTGGATACGTCGTTGGAATCCGCAAAGGTGAATACGTTTACGGTCAGGCCGTCGGCCTCGAGGCATTCCTTCACAACGTTTGCCTGGTATACGGAGTTAGCCTCGCCGGAGCAGTAGAGTATGCCCACCGTCTTTGCATCGGGGAACAGCTCCTTTACCATCGCCGCCTGCTGATCCAAAGGGGCTAAGTCGGAGGTGCCGGATACATTGCCGCCCACGGTGCCGGAAAAGTCGGAAATATTCAGTGCGACTCCGTACTCCGTAACGGAGGTTCCCAGTATGGGTATGGTATTGGTAGCCGCCACAGCCGCCTGAAGGGCAGGGGTGGCGTTCGCCATTATAAGATCCACCCCGGACGAAACGAAGCCGTTCACTATGGTGGCGCAGGTGGGGATATCGTTAGAGGCGTTGCCCTCCTCGATGGTCACGCTGTCGCCGAGCTGCTCGGTGAGCACGTCCTTAAAGCCCTGGGTGGCGGCGTCCAGCGCGGGATGCTGGACAAGCTGGCAAATGCCCACGGTATAGCTCTGCTTCTCCTCCGCAGGGGCTGCGGTCTGCTCGGTCTGCTCTGCGGTAGCGGCAGGCTCGGCGGTAGCTTCGGGTGCGGAGCTGCAGGCGGTGAGGCCTGTCAGCATCAGCGCCGCCATCAGTATAGCGAGTGTCTTTTTCATTTTTCTTTTCCTCCTGAAAATATAATTGTCTAAAATATAAAAAGCCGCACGAGCGGTTGCTCATGCGGCCTTTTTATCATCGTAAGCTCTATCTGTTCGCCTTCGACGCGCAGCACAAACAACCATTACTTGTGGCATAAAAGTAATAGTAATAGATGCCGGCGTTCTTTATTGCAGCGAACATATTCATTCCCTTACGCGTCCTTTCTCAAATGTTGGCTACATTCTACTCCGGGTTTCCGGAACTGTCAATACCCTTTAAAAAAATAATATATCCCCGTGTTTATGCAATACTCGTTTATATTTATACCGTCAGGAGGCGCCCCGCGGCCGCGTAATGCCGCGGCGGGGCTGTAAAAGGTTGACTTTGCCCCGCAAATGCGCTAACCTTTGAGGCGAACAAAATAAACTGTTTTCGGGAGGATATTATGACCCCAAGGGAACGTTTTCTTCATTATGTAACATACTACACCACGTCCGATGATTTTTCCGAGACCTCCCCCTCTACCGAGCGTCAGAAGGAGCTTATCCGCGAGCTTGCCCGCGAGATGGAGGAGCTTGGCCTAAAGGAAATATCCTTTGATTCCAACAGCAACGTATACGGCACGCTGCCCGCCAACGTTGAGGGAGCGCCCTCCATTGCGCTCATAGCCCACGTGGACACCGCCCCGGACGCCCCCGGCGAAAACGTCCGCCCCGCCGTCATCACCTGCCCGGAGGGCGAGTTTACCTTGGAATCCGGCGTGGTAATGAACGAGGCCCTCTGCCCCGGCCTCTCAAAGCATGTGGGCGAGGAGCTTATAGTCACCGACGGCACGACGCTGCTCGGCGCCGACGACAAGGCGGGCGTCGCGGAGATAATGTCAGCCGTCGAAAGGCTCATGGAGAGCGGCAGGCCCCACGGAAAAGTAAATGTCATATTCACCACCGACGAGGAGGTAGGGCGCGGCGCAGAGGGCATAGACGTAAAGACCCTGGGCTGCGACTTCGGCTACACCGTTGACGGCGGCCCCATAGGCGAGATAGAATACGAGAACTTCAACGCCGCTTCCGCCGTTCTCACTGTTCACGGCGTGGGCGTACATCCCGGCGAGGCAAAGGACGTAATGGTAAACGCCTCTGCCGTCGCCATTGAGTTTCACGATATGCTGCCCAAGACCGAGGTGCCGGAGAACACCTGCGGCTATCAGGGCTTCTTCCATCTGCACGATATGCAGGGCAGCGTGACCGAGGCCACCCTCCGCTACATCATCCGCGACCACGACGCCAAGGGCTTCGAGGCCCGCAAGGCGCTGTTTACCGCCCTTGCCGCCGAGATAAACCGCCGCTACGGCGAGGGCACCGCGGTGGCCGCTGTCAAGGACAGCTACTACAACATGAAGGAAAAGATAGAGCCCCATATTCAGCTCATCCACAAGGCCATAGCCGCCTTTGAAAAGAACAGCATACCCACCCGCACCGTGCCCATACGGGGCGGAACGGACGGTGCGCAGCTCTCATGGGCGGGGCTCCCCTGCCCCAACCTGCCCACCGGCGGCTACAATTACCACGGCGTGCGGGAATGGATACCCGCGGCCAGCCTTGATAAGATAACAGACGTGCTGGTGGATCTCGTGGCGAGCTTTGCTGAATAAATATACAAATAAAATGGGCTGCTTTTGCAGCCCATTTTATTTATTCCTGCCACTCCAGCCGCAGCCTGAGCCTGCCTAAGGGCTTTGCCTCCTTGTCCGCATAGAGCCCGTCGGAGCGCATCAGGGAGCAGAGCAGCCCCACCATAGCCATATTCATCACCAGCGACGTATTGCCGTAGGAAAGAAATGGCAGCGGCAGCCAGCCCATTATCACAATACCGCAGTTGCCGAGCATGTACTGCACCGCCTGCATCAAAAGCGACGCGCAGATACCGCAGCCCATGATTTTGCCGAACAGGCTCGTAAGCCTCAGCGCCTTAAAGAACAGCATCGCTATGAGCCCTATCAGCACCGCGGCTATTATCAGGGCGATCACCCAGCCGTACCGGTGGGCTATTGTGGTGAGCATGAAATCCACATACGCATCGCGGCCTATGCCCCCGTCCCTTTTAAAGAACATGGAATACCGCGTCATTTCAGTATCCTGTCCGCGGCCTATGGGCCTCGAGGCGCGCAGCATATCCCTTATCACCCTTATCTGGTAACTGTACTCCTCGGGAAACGCCTCCGGGCGCAGCATCGCCGCAACGCGCTGCCACCAGCGCGCATTTGACCTGAGCAGCCCATAGCCGCCGCACAGCACGCCGCCCCAGCTTAACGCTATGGGCAGCCACCTGTTCTTTCCGCAAAGCCCCCATACCGAGGCAAACGCTATTACCGCAAGGCACGCAACGGCGACGTTAACGGCTGCTCCCGTATATGGAGCCATAAGCATTCCCGCTATCGGTATCACCAGCATCGCCCCGCCTGTGAGCAGCCCCCCAAAGCCCCTGCATACATACAGCCAGCCGGCAAACAGCGCCGGTATGGTTATGGCAGCCGTCTGAAGCACTATCATCTCGCTGGGTCCGCGGGAATAGCACAGCGGAAGTGCAGCAAGGCATAGTGCTATCACCGCAATATAAGCCTGCCATGACAACCCCGCCAGCCGGTAAAGGTTTGCATTATACAGCCAGACAAACAGCCCGCAGCCTATACAGGCGGCAATAATAAATTTGCCTAATGAGCTGCCGCCGTTTCCATATTCCATAAATCTGCAGGCGGCGCTTATCATAAGCAGTGCTGTCAGCATGATCACCGGCCCCCGCTGGGGCTTGGGCCGGTAGCTCGCGTCGAGGCGAAGTCCTGTCTCCGCCGGGCTCCCCATGCTTTCTACTGCCTTCCGCTCCGCCGCTTCCCTCTCCATGCCCGAGCGCATATACGCTTCGGTCTGATCCTCTATGTGGGCGGCAAGCTCCTCCCGCACCGCGTCGTGCGCCTGCCTCCAGCGTACCTCGGCGCATACGCTTTTTAGGTATTCGTTTACCCTGTCAGAAGGCATAGCTCACACCTCCAAGCACCTTGTCAAGGGCGCGGGAAAACTCCCGCCACTCCCTGGTTTTGGCGGAAAGCTCCGCCCTGCCAGCCTTTGTTATGCTGTAATATTTCCTTACCCTGCCGGTATCCGCCGTTTTTTCGTATGCTGTTATCAGCCCCGCCTTTTCAAGGTCGTGGAGCATGGGATAAAGCGTCCCGGCCTTTAGCGTAAAGGTATCGTCAGACCGCCTCGCCAGCTCCTCTATCATCTGATAGCCGTACATATCCTCGCTTTCAATCAGCTTCAGCAGCAGCATACCCGTGCTGCGGGTCACAAGCGTCCTGTCCATACATGTCCTCCACATATCGGTATTCTATACATATCTTATATCGACATTCTATATATGTCAACGCCTGCCGCCCGCTGTTTACATTTTCTTAATATGCGCTTATCCTTCTGTGGTCACGTCTATCCTTGCGTAGCCGCCCCTTGCGTGTACATTGCCCTGACCGTTTACCGTGCAGCTTTGCGTGACGGTATACTCGTAGTCCGGGCCCTGATTTATGCACTTTAAAGCGTCCCTGACGCAGCTTCCGTTCACGAATATGCCGTAGCTGTCGTTTCCGCCCATTACGGGGCTTATCTTCGTATGGAGTATTACGGTGCTGCCCCGCTCCACGTGGTATGCGCCCAGCTAGGTGATCATCTCCCCGCCGATGGCCACATACCTTTCGCCGAATATGCCGGAATGGTCGAAGCTCCCCGTGAGCGTCAGCGTGACCCTCTTCACCGCCTCCTCCGCCATGAGCCTGCGCCTCTGCGCGAATTGCCTGTGTATCATGCTTTCCTCCCGTCTTATTTTCTCGAACGCTCGTTATAGGCATAGCCTAACACCGCGCCCCTCCCGCCGCAACCGCCAATCAAAAAGGGAATACCTCTTTGGGTATCCCTTGCATACATGCCGCACGTTCCGCGCCGCTTTAATGTATCAAAAGCCCGACTATTATGCCTATGGCAGAGCCCACCGCCACCTGGAAGGGGGTGTGGCCCACCAGCTCCTTAAGGTCCTCCTCCGGCAGCTCTATCCTGCTGTCCCGGGAGCGCAGAAAGCGGGTTATGGAATTAAGTATCTCCGCCTGGCGCCCTGTCTCCAGCCGCACACCACGGGCGTCGTGTATCACGACTATCGCGAACAGCACCGCCATGGCAAAATTAAACGAGCCCGGGCCATAGTTAAAGGCCGTGGCCACCAGAAAGGCGCACACCGTCGCAGAGTGGGAGCTTGGCATTCCGCCGCTTCCCCAAAGCCGCTCCGCCTTCCATTCTTTATTTATGAGATAGTTTATTATCGTTTTTAAAACCTGCGCCACGGCCCACGCCGTCACCGCGCTCACGAGGGGGCGATTTTCTGCAAGCCCCTTAAAAAACTCTCCAAAAGTCATATTCATTTCCCCTTTCTGACGATAAGCATAGCAAAATTGATCGCATCATGCAAGCATTCTATATGAACCGTTATCATGTCCAGGCAATGTTAATTTTTTCTTAGCCTTATCAATATATATACATAGTGCCTTGACTAATCGCTTCCATTTGATTAAAATATTTTAATAATTCATTGGTTCAATTATTTTAACCATTTTATACGCTCGATAAGGAGGCACGATGGACTTATTCGAAAAGCTCAGGCCCTGCGAACTGGCCGCCGAGGCAAAGGCAAAGGGCATATACCCCTATTTTCACGCGCTGGAAACGCGGCAGGATATCCAGGTAATAATGGAGGGCAAGCGGCGCATAATGCTCGGCTCCAACAACTATCTCGGCCTTACCAACAACCCGGAGGTCATAGAGGCCGGCAAGAGAGCCCTCGATCAGTACGGCTCCGGCTGCTCCGGCTCCCGCTTCCTCAACGGCACCTTAAAAATGCACCTCGAGCTGGAGGAGGAGCTTGCGGACTTTCTGCATAAGGAGGCTGTGGTTACCTTCCCATCCGGCTTCCAGTCCAACCTTGGCATTATAAGCGCCCTCGCAGGCCGCCACGACTATATACTGTGCGACCGCGAGAACCACGCGAGCATATACGACGGCTGCCGCCTGTCCCAAGCCACCATGCTGCGCTACCGCCACGGCGATATGGCCGATCTTGAAAAAAGGCTTAAGGAGGTGCCGGACTCCGCGGGCTGCCTGATAGTGACGGACGGCGTGTTCAGCATGGGCGGGGACATCGCGAACCTGCCGGAGATAGTCCGCCTTGCCAGGCAATACGGGGCGCGTATAATGGTAGACGACGCCCACGGCTTGGGCGTGTTAGGCGAGGGGGGCAGAGGCACCCCCAGCTATTACGGCCTCGAGGACGAGATAGACGTATACATGGGCACCTTCAGCAAGTCACTCGCAAGCCTGGGCGGATATATGGCGTCGTCAAAATTCATAGCGGAGCACGTCCGCCATAACTCCCGCCCCTTTATATTCGCCGCCAGCATACCGCCCGCAAGCTGCGCCTGCGCCCTGGCGTCGCTAAGGGTGCTTAAAAAGGAGCCTTGGCGGGTGCAGAGGCTAAAGGATATATCCGATCACGTGCAGAAGGGCCTTACCGAGCGCGGCATACCCCACAAGCTCACCGGCGTACCCATAATCCCCATATACACCCACGACCCGGAAAACACCCTGATTATGGCAAAGCGCGCATACGACGGCGGCGTGTACGTCAACCCCGTGCTGCCCCCGGCCACACCCATGACAGAGTGCCTGCTCCGCACCAGCTATATGGCTACCCATACCGATGAGATACTCGACGAGGCCATGGACATACTCGGCAGCGTACTGGAGGATAACAGATGAAAAAGACAGCTATCGTAACAGGCGGGAGCAGCGGCATAGGCAGGGCAACCGCCCTAATGCTCTGCGAAAACGGCTATACCGTATACGAGTTCAGCCGCAGGGGGGAGGATTACGGCGGCGTCATTCACATAACGGCGGACGTGACAAGCCCGGACAGCATCGCCGCCGCCACGGCGAGGGTAATAGAAAAGGAGGGGCGCATAGACCTCCTCGTAAACAACGCCGGCTTCGGCATATCCGGGCCGGTGGAGTTTACCGACCCCGCCGACGCCCACGCCCAGCTCGAGGTGAACTTTTACGGCGCGTTCAACTGCATACAGGCTGTGCTGCCGCAGATGCGCGCCCAGTCCGGCGGCAGGATAATCAACCTGAGCTCTGTCGCCGCGCCCATAGCAATACCCTATCAGTCCTTCTATTCCGCGGCGAAGGCGGCGATAAACTCCCTTACGCTCGCCCTGCGCAATGAAGTCCGCCCCTTCGGCATACAGGTATGCGCCGTGCAGCCCGGGGACATACGCACGGGCTTCACCGCCGCGAGGAAAAAATCCCACACGGGAGGCGATATATATAAATCCCTGGACCACGCGGTAGCCGTGATGGAGCATGACGAGCAAAACGGCATGCCACCGGAGGCGGTGGCAAGGGTCATACTAAAGGCGGCAAGCGCCAAAAAATGCTGTGCGCTGTACACCGTGGGGGCGCAGTATAAGCTGTTCACCCTCATCAACAAGCTGCTGCCCGCAACCGCCGTAAACTGGCTGGTGGGCAGGATATACCGCTGATACCTCACCAAAGCAAAACCGCTAATTAAATCAGTTGCTTTTGCCCCGCTTCTGGTGTATGCTTTACTTTGCCGTTTTAGCTTATTTGTGAGGTTTACCGAAATGATCAACGTTAAAAACGACCTTACTGAAGGCAGTATCGTCAAGAAGCTGATAGCCTATTTTCTGCCCATAGCCGCGGGGACGATGTTCCAGCAGCTCTATAACGCCGCCGACGCCATAGTCGTGGGCAAGTTCGTCGGCACGATAGCGCTGGCGGCCGTAGGCGGGAGCGCCGCCCATATAACCAACCTTCTGATAGGCTTTTTCGTGGCGCTCTCCGGCGGCTCCACGGTAGTAATAGCCCAGCTTTTCGGCGCAAAGAACGAGGAATCCATACAAAAGGCCACGGGCACAGCGATTGCCTTCTGCATAATATCCGGCATAGTGCTTACGGTGGTCGGCTTCGCCTGCACGCCGGTCTTTCTTCGCATATTGCAGTCCCCGCCGGACACCATAGCCGCATCCACAGTCTATCTTCGCATAGTCTTTCTCGGCGTTACCGCACAGCTCCTGTACAATATGGAGGCGGGCGTGCTTCAGGCGGTGGGCGATTCAAAGAGCCCCTTCATATACCTTCTCGTATGCTGCATCACCAACATAATCCTCGACCTGCTGCTCGTGGCGGTCTTTAAGATGGGGGTAGCCGGCGCGGCGATAGCCACCATAGCCTCACAGCTTATGAGCGCGGTGCTGGCCACCGTTAAGCTCATGCGCAGCAAAGAGGCGTACCGCATAACGCTAAAGGGCATAGGCCTGCACCGCGAGCTGCTGGGCCGTATGCTCCGCATAGGCATACCCGCAGGGCTTCAATCCTCCATGTACGGCATTTCCAACATGATAATCCAGGTGGCAGTAAACCTTCTTGGCACCGCGACCGTGGCGGCATGGTCCCTCAGCGGCAAGATAGACGGCTTTTACTGGGCCTGCAGCAACGCCGCCGGCATAGCCGTAATGAACTTCGCCGCCCAGAACTACGGGGCGGGGCGCATGGATCGCGTGCATGACTGCGAAAAGCTGAGCCTTAAGCTGTTCATGGGCGTGACGCTGCTTTTCAGCGCGCTCCTTTTGGGCGTCGGCAGGTCCGTGCTGCCGATATTCAACGATGACGCGGACGTGCTTGCCAAGACCTGGCAGGTAATGCTCTACATGGTGCCCCTCTACTTCACATGGACGTACATAGAAATAATTTCCGGCGTCCTCCGTGGCATAGGCGACGCGGTAGTCCCGGTGATAATAATCGGCGTGGGAGTGTGCCTGCTGAGGGTGGTATGGATAGCGACAGTATACAGGTCGCACCCCAATATGCTCAATGTATGCCTCGCCTATCCAATATCATGGATAGTGACGGACATAGCGTTCTTCTTCTATTACCGCAGGGTAAAGCAGCTTTACCAGCTAAAATAAAGCTGCTGCCTTTACCGCTTAAGCGCCAATTGAAAAACACCCTTTCGGGTGTTTTTTTGATCTATCCCTCGCCCTTAAGCGGTTCCCTTGTCAGTATCCTCAATGCGTTGTGTATGTTTTCTATGACTATGCGCTCGCTGCCCTTTTGATGCTCGCCGTCCAGCGACCAGTCCATATCCGGGCTCGCGAATATCTCCGCCCTGTCAGTACGTATGAAGTCTATCATGCTGCACTCGTACTGCTTGTTGGCTATGGCTGTAAGTATCTCGTTCAGCTCCATGGCGGAATTAGGCATGTGTACGAGCATTATCTCGAACTTGCCATCCTTCATATCCACCACGTCCGGATCCAGCGTCAGCAATCCGCCGAGGGAGGTGGAGTTGCTCACGGCGCCGAAGAGAAGCTCGCTCTCGTATGTCCTGCCATCGGCGATGAGCTTCACCCGTTCCGGGCGGATGCTGCCGAGGCTCTTCATGCCCTCCAGTATATAGGCGAGATGCCCCAAGGCGTTCTTGACGTTTTGCGGCGTTTCGTATGACGCCCGCGTAAACGCGCCGAAGGAGGCCACATAAGCGAAATACCTCTGCTGGAACCTGCCTACGTCTATGGATACGGGCTCCCCCTCCACTATGTTCCTCGCCGCGCTCATAATATCCGAGGGGAGGTGCAGGCTGTTTGCAAAGTCGTTCGTGCTGCCGGCGGGGATGTAGCCTATCGGTATATCGAGGCCCGCCTGCATGACGCCGGTGACGGTCTCGTTAAAGGTGCCGTCCCCGCCTATGCTCACTATGCACTTGACACTCCCGCCGTATTTTTTTACAAATTCGGTGGCGTCCCCCCGCTTTTCGGTAACGAACACAAGGCACTGATAGCCGTAATCGGTAAACAGAGCTATTATCTCCGGCAGGAGCTTTCTCGCGTACCTCAGCCCCGCCTCCGGGTTGAGGATGAGCAGGAGGGTGTTGTCTGTAATGTCCATGATCTCCAATTATCCTTAAATGACGTATTATACTTTTACTATTTCCGCGCCAAACGGCATAAGTGCCAGCTTTGCGTACTTAAAGCACTGCTTGCCGAAGGGTATGCCCACTATGGTGACGCACAGTATGCAGCCTATGACCGCCGCCTCGATGCAAAGGGGCAGGCCGCTTATGCATATCCATATTACGTTGAGTATGAAGGAGCCCACGCCGCCGCCCAGCCGCACGTCCTTGCCGAAGGGGAAGAACAGGAGCCCCGCAAACTTAAAGCACTGTACGCCCCAGGGTATGCCTATTACGGTTATGCACCAGAGCAGGCCCGCCAGCGCCCAGCCCAAACCGAGCCAAAGCCCCGCGAATATAAACCATAGCAAATTGCCTACAAAGCGCATACGTGTGACCGTCCTCCCGCATTTTTCATATTTTATATCATACCATCATTGCGCCGTATATTCCATGGCTGTTTTGAAAAGAAATTTTTATAAATTCCTTGACAGCCGCCTTTCATGGTGCTACAATGCATGAAACCGTTGAGGAAGAGTAAGTAGATCCTGAAGCTGTTCCTTCAGAGAGCCGCGGGTGGTGTGATCGCGGCAGAATAAGGCAGGATCGAATGGACTTCTGAGGGCGACCGGAAACAGGGCATGATCCCTGGAGTATGCGAGACGGAGCAAGGCTCTCCGTAAACAAAGGCCAGCGTATTATTCAGTACGCGCAAAGTGGGCGCAGTTTGCGCCAAGCCGGGTGGCACCGCAGGAATATCACTCCTGTCCCAGCAATATTCAGTTGCTGCGACAGGAGTTTTTGTTTTAAAAAAATTAAAAGCTTCGAGCTTATGAAAGGAAAGAAAACAAAATGAAGAAAATCATCGCACTGGTACTCACCGCACTTATCGCACTCAGCTGCCTCACCGCCTGCGGCAAAGCCCCCGCCTCCGCGGAGGCCGGCAAGGAGATCAAGGTAGGCATCTGCAACTATGTGGACGACGCCTCTCTCAACCAGATCGTAGAGAATATACAGTCCCGCCTTGCTGAGATAGGCCAGGAAAAGGGAGTCACCTTTAACGTATCCTACGACAACTGCAACGCAGACGCCAACCTGATGAACCAGATAATATCCAACTTCATCGCCGACGGCGTCGATATAATGGTGGGCGTCGCCACCCCTGTGGCCATGGCTATGCAGGCCGCCACGGAGGATAACGGGATACCCGTGATCTTCGCCGCCGTATCCGACCCCGTATCTACCGGCATAGTGGATTCCCTCGATGCCCCCGGCAGCAACGTCACCGGCACCTCCGACTACCTCGACACCGCCGCCGTGATAAACCTGATGTTCGCCGCAAAGCCTGACACCGCCAAGGTAGCCCTGCTGTACGACATAGGCCAGGATTCCTCCGCCACTCCCATCGCCGCCGCCAAGGCCGATTTAGACGCCCGCGGCGTGGCATACTCAGATTACACCGGCACCACGGTAGATGAAGTTGTGCTGGCTGTACAGTCCCTGATAGCCGACGGCGCCGACGCGGTATTCACCCCCACCGACAACACCATAATGAAGGCCGAGCTCAGTATATGCGAGCTGCTTGCCGACGCCGGCATACCCCAATACACCGGTGCAGACTCCTTCGCCCTCAACGGCGCGTTCCTCGGCTACGGCGTTGATTACATCAATCTCGGCGTGGAAACCGCCAACATGGTAGCCGAGGTAGCCTTGGAGGGCAAGAGCCCCGCCGAGCTTCCCGTCCGCACCTTCGACAACGGCTGCGCTACCATAAATACCGAGACCTGCGAAAAGCTCGGTTACAGCTTCGACGATATGGAAAAGGCCTTCGCGCCCTTCTGCACCAAGGTACAGAGCATAGTTACCGCCGAGAGCTTCGACGACCTCAACTGATAATAAACCCAGGGACACTTAGAAAGGCTTATTGCAATGTCACTTAATTCGGCCCTCGGCCTTGTACAGACCGCCCTTGAACTGGGGCTCGTATCCTCGCTTACGGTGCTGGCGCTGTTCCTAAGCTATTCCATGCTCAACGTATGCGACCTTTCCACGGACGGCTGCTTTACGCTGGGCGCGGTGGTGGGCGCGGCTGTGGCCATATCCGGGCACCCCTACCTCTCCATTCCCGCCGCCATGCTCTCCGGCGTGGCGTCGGGGCTCGTTACGGCCGTCTTGCAGACCAAGATGGGGGTAAACAGCCTGCTCTCGGGCATAATCGTCAATACCGCGCTGTATTCCGTCAACATAGGCGTCATGGGCGGCTCCTCCATACTTAACATGAACAAGACAGAGACCGTGTTCACCAAGGCCAAGGATATGCTAAACGGAGGCGCGCTGGGCGGCCAGTACAAGCTCCTGGTCATCGCCATAGCGGTGCTTGCGGTGGCATTGATACTCGGCCTGTTCCTGCGCACCCGCCTTGGCCTCGCCATACGGGCCACGGGCAACAACCCGGACATGGTGCGCTCCTCCTCCATAAACCCCGCCTTCACCACCATAGTGGGCCTCTGCGTGGCAAACAGCTTTACGGCGCTTTCCGGCTGCCTGCTTGCCCAGTCCCAGAAGTCGGTAAACATCGACATAGGCTCCGGCATGGTGACCATAGCCCTCGCCTCGCTGCTCATAGGCAACGTATTCATGGGCAGGCGGAAAATGCCGCTTCGCATATTTGGCATGGTAATCGGCGCGTTCGTGTTCCGGCTGGTCTATACCGTCGCGCTGCGCTTCAATATGCCCGCCTTCATGCTGAAGCTGGTATCCTCAGTCATAGTCGTGGCGGCCATATCCATACCCTACCTCAAGGAGCAATTCCCGCTATACAAGCGCAAGCTGGCACAGCGCGGCGCAAGGAGGATCCCCAATGCTTAAGCTATCCCACATTTCAAAGTCCTTCAACCCCGGCACCCCAAACGAGAAGCTGGTGCTCGACGACCTCTCCCTCCATGTGAAAAAGGGGGATTTCATCACCATAATAGGCGCAAACGGCGCGGGCAAATCCACCCTTCTCAACGCCATTGCCGGCAGCTTCATAGTGGACAGCGGCTCGATCGCCATGGCGGGCTATGACATCACCCTCATGCCTGAGCACATCAGGGCAAAGCACATAGGCAGGCTCTTTCAGGATCCCATGCGCGGCACAGCGCCCGGCATGACCATAGAGGAAAACCTCGCTTTGGCCTCCGGCAGGGGCGGCTGGCTGAGCCGGCCCTCCAGGGCGGACAGGGCGGCCCTCCGCGACAGGGTAGCAATGCTCAACATGGGCCTTGAAAACAGGATGCAGCAGCCGGTGGGGCTTCTCTCCGGCGGGCAGCGGCAGGCGCTTACGCTTATGATGGCCACCATAAACCCGCCCATGCTGCTGCTGCTGGATGAGCACACGGCGGCGCTGGACCCCGGCGCGGCGGAAAAGATACTTTCGCTCACCACCTCCATAATAGAGGAAAACGGCCTTACCTGCCTTATGGTCACGCACAATATGCAGTCCGCCCTCGAGCTGGGCAACCGCACCATAATGATGGACGCGGGCCGCGTTGTGATGGACGTATCCGGCGCAGAGCGCGAGGTATTAGAGGTTGCCGACCTGCTGCTGCGCTTCAGGGAGGCCTCCGGCAAGGCGCTCAACAACGACAGGATGCTCCTGATATAAGCCGATACACAAAACCGCCCCCGACCGCAGCCGGGGGCGTATTCATTCCGCTATTTGCTTATTTTATCCCGAGGAAGTGCAGTATGCTCTGCCATATCGTCATATCGCCTGTCTTGGGGGGTATTACCACCACGGGAACGGGTGTGGGATCGGGGTGGTAGTGACCGCCGTTGTAGGGTGGGTTTGAGGGGGTTGGGCCAACCTCGGTATCTATCTTTGTAAAGTTAAACATCAATGAGAGAGCCCCAATAAAATCGTAAAGTGCATACTGATTTCCTACGTAAGGGCCATCCAGCGTCAACGCCATGTTGAATTGTGCTTCCTCACCATTTTCAAGTTTACCATCGTCGCCTAATTGAGAGAGATAGGTATTTGCAGTTTGATATGCTTCTCCATTTTTATCTACATAATCGCCTACGCCTCTCTTTCTGGTGAGCTCACAGCCTGTCCCGTTCGGATTTGCTTTTTCTGCTTCCGGCCCAAATAGCACAGCAAAAAAGTCCTTATGAAAAAGATCGTAAGTTAAAACAGCTAATGTCTTTTCAGGCCATTTTACCTGCCAGTAATCACCAACAAGGTGTATGAGATAATTATTGAGCTTTGAGTTTTTAAATGCCGCAAGTTCGCCGTCGGTAGGAGGCTTTATGAAACTGGCTGCTCCGCCATCCGAAAAGTCTTTGCAAACATCCTCTAAATGCTCGCTGACAAGTTTATCCCATGTTAAATCACCGTCTTTATATTGGTCTTTATAGTATTTAAGTATGTAACCAGAAAGAGCCTCGTCTCCTTCGAATCCTTCAGCTTCTAACGTGCCATACATATTTATCAGCTGATCATTGGTTGGTATATTTGCACTAGATGTAAGACTAAACAGTTTTTTTATCGCCGGATGAGTAAATGCTATGGCGGCTATTTGGGTTAATACTAAGTTATATCCATCGTAGCCTATAAAACCTGTTTTGTGTTCTCCCTCCATTTGCAGAGTGCCTACATGAAGTCCGTCATATTTTAAAGTCTTACCTGATTCATTTTTAATCGTTACATTTACAGTCCATTTTGTACCTGGCATAAAAGCATAGGGAGCCAACGCATCAGCTAATACATTATTTAGCACAACCGCAACATCATCTTTTGCATCGCTCGTTATTATAACTTCAACACTAATTAATTTCTTATCTTTATCCAGTGTATAAGTTACTTTTACTGCCTCTCCGGGCTTAGAACTTCCGCCGGTTTTCGTGCCTGTCGTCGGTTCAGAGGCATACCCACCCCCGATGTCCGCCAGCGCGGGAACCATCGCCAGCACCATGATAAGCGCCAACATAATTGCAAGTGTTTTTTTCATTGGTTCTTCCCCTTTCGGTTTTTAATAAACATCAAATCCGCGTTAAGCTTGTTTGGTTATATGTTATCATCGATTTCCATTATTTTTATTACCAAAAATGCACGTTTTCCTGCCAGTTATGTATTTGGGAACGAAAAATCGCCCCCGACAGAAGTCGGGGGCTTACTTTATCCGTTTTTATATTATACTTTTTACGCTCTTACAGCCCAAGCTCGCCAGCTATGGCGGTCATTTCCTCCAGCGCCACGTCTATGAGGTCGTCCAGCGTGAGGCCGGTGTGGACTATGGCGTTCATGTAGTCGCGGTTCGCGCCCGCGGCAAAGCGCACCTCCTTGAAGCGCTTTACCACGCTCTTGTGCTTTACGCTGGCGATCTTTTTATCGGGATATATCTGGGCGACGGACTTGCAGAAGCCGCTCATGGGGTCCGCCGCAAGCAGCGCGTACTCTATCGCGGTTCCGGCCCTCTTGCCGCAAAGGGGGTTGTGGGCCATGATCGCGCCCTCGAGCACGGGGTCGTCCACGCCGTTCTCGCGCAGTATCCTGACGCTGGTGGGCCCGTGTACCTCCGGGTGGTTGCGCCAGTCGCACTGCTCCTCGTCCAGATCGTGCAAAAGCCCGGCGATGCCCCAATACTCTACATCATCGGGCGCAAGGCGCTTGGCAAGCCCCCGCATTATGGCCTCGACCGCCATGGAGTGCTGAATGTAGTTTTCGCCCTTCATGTACCTGTTCAAAAGCTCGTATGCTTCTTCTCTGTTCATAGCCGTTCTCCTTTTTTAATATTATTATTAAAAAATTCAGTATACCCGCTTGCCGTGGCTGAAGCTGTTCTTCGCCCAGTCGCTCCAGCCGCTCACGACTACCTGCCCTGCGGAGGACGAGGCGTGTATGTACTTTCCGCCCCCCAGCCATATTCCGGTGTGGTAAATGCGCGTCCTGCCGCTATCCCAGAAAAAGAGGAGATCGCCGGGGCGCAGCTCGCCGGTGGAATATACGGTTTCCCAGCTATCTATCACCGCATAGCTCTTTGCGCTCATGCGGCCCACCCTTACGCCGTTGTTTGAAAGGCAGTAATACACGAGGCCGCTGCAATCGAAGCTGTTGGGGCCCTCGTCCGCCGTGATATAGGGCTTGCCCTGCTGCGCCATGGCCGTGGCGATAAACCCGTCCACGCTGCCGGTGGCGGCGGAAACGCTGCCTCCACCGCCCGTCTTGGGGGTGCTTTGCACCTGGGCGCCGGGGTCCGCCGTCTTGGTGGTGCCTATGCTTTCGCCGCCCGTATTTGGGGCAGCGCTGGCCCTCGGGGTTTTCGCCGGCTTTGCCGTAGGCGTGGCCTTGGGCTTGGGCGTGGGCGAGGGGGTAGGGTCAACCTTGGGCCTCGCATTGTTTGAGTAAAGTATATCCGCCGTGTCGGTATCCATAACGCCGGTGGCGTCGAGCTTGTTTCTTTTTTGGAAGGAGGACAGCGCCTTTACCGTCGCCACGCCGAAGTAGCCGTTGGTCTTTTCCACCTCGTAGCCAAGGTACAGCAGCCGCTCCTGAAGGGACTCCACATCCTCCCCCTCGTCGCCCTGCTGGAGCTTAAACAGGGCGGCCTTATCGGAGAAGAGTATCTCCTGGGTAAGCTCGTCCGCCTCGCCAGTCTCCTTCATGTGGTGTACGCGCTGAAAGCGCTTCAGCGCCGCCGCGATGGGCTCGCCGAAGTACTCCGAGGGCTCGTCGCCGTCCATATATTGCAGCTCCGCCAGCCGCTCATGTATATCCGCCACCACCGGGTCCGTGTCCCCGAGCTTCAAGGGCCTATACTTTGACGGGGCTTCCTCAACGGCCACCGCCGTTATGGCGAAGCTCTCCGCCACCTCCGCCGTCGGTGTGGGGCTTGGAATATTGAGCATGGACTTGGATACCTCGACTATCTCCGGCCCTATGTCCAAGGCGTCAAAGGCCATGGGTATGAGCACGAAGGCGCAAAGCGCCGCGCCCCCCGCGGCAAGGAGCGGTATCCTCAGCCGCTTCATGGCATAGCGCTTGTCCCGTCTGTTTTTCCTGCGGTTTTTCTGCAAATCGTTAGTAGCTTCCATATCTGATAATTATAGCGCATACCGGCGTATTTTGTCCAATAAACAATATTCTTCCCGCTCCTTTACGGTAAAACCGTATGGCAATGGCGGTGATATTGGTGTAAAATATACCTTGCTACAATATCTCGGCAAAGGAAATGTATTTTACCATGGCACTGTTAGCCGCAAGCGGCATAAGCAAGAGCTACTCCGCCCGCCTGCTCTTTGATGGGGTGAGCTTTGAGATAGCCCCCCGCGACAAGGCGGGCCTTGTGGGGGTAAACGGGTGCGGCAAGACCACCCTTTTTCGCATACTCACGGGCGAGGAAGCGCCCGACGCCGGCTCCGTAATGAGGCACAAGGGCCTCCGTATGGGCTTCATGCGCCAAAACGTCGAGAACACCGCAGACACGCTGTACGGCTCCACGATGGCGGCCTTCGATCACCTCATACGCATAGAGCAGGAGCTTGAGCGTATTTCCGAGGAAATATCCGCCGGCGGCGACGTATCCTCCCTCGTGGCCCATCAGCAGTCCTTAAACGAAAGATACGAGCGGGAGGGCGGCTTGACCTTTAGGAGCAGGGTTCGCAGCACTCTCCTGGGCCTCGGCTTTACCGAGGGCGAATTTTCAAAGCCCCTCAGCGACATGAGCGGCGGCCAGCGCAACAAGGCCCAGCTCGCCAGGATGCTGCTTTCCGGCGCGGAGCTTCTCCTGCTGGACGAGCCCACCAACCACCTCGACATACAAAGCGTCACATGGCTCGAGGATTTTCTCAAGAACTACGCAGGGGCGTTTATAGTCATATCCCACGACAGGTATTTTCTGGATAGGGTGACAAACCGCACCCTTGAAATAAAAAACGGCAGGCTCACCGCCACCAACGGCAATTATTCCCGCCATGTGGAGCTTATGAGCACCCGCAACGAAATACTGCGCCGTCACTACGCCAATCAGAAAAAGGAGATTCACCGCCTTGAGGGAGTGGTGGAGCAGCAGCGCCGCTGGGGCCAGGCGCACAATTTCATTACCGCCGAGGCAAAGCTCAAGCAGATAGAGCGGCTTAAGGCGGAGCTGGTGGCCCCGGAAAAGGACACCTCCTCCATACACTTCAGGTTCACCGCGAAGGAGACCGGCGGCAACGACGTGCTGATGTGCGAGGGCCTGAGCAAAGCCTATGATAGGCCGGTGTTCAAAAACGTTTCCATGCATATCCGCAAGGGGGAGCGCGTATTCCTGCTGGGGCCCAACGGCTGCGGCAAAACCACCCTCATGAAGATAATAATGGGCCTTGAAAGGCAGGATAACGGCACGGTGCGGCTGGGTGCAAGGATACAGCCCGGCTACTATGAGCAGACCATGGCCTCCTTAGATCCCGGCAGCACCGCCCTTGAGGAAATACACAACGCCTACCCGAGGATGGACCTTACTGAGGTGCGCTCCGCGCTGGCGGCGTTCCTTATCCGCGGGGACGAGGTGTTCAACGAGACCTCCGCCCTTTCCGGCGGCGAAAAGGCGCGCATACAGCTTCTGAAGCTCATGCTTTCCGGGGCCAACCTGCTGCTGCTGGACGAGCCCACCAACCACCTCGATATATCCTCCCGCGAGGCCCTTGAGGCCGCCTTGGAGGATTACGAGGGCACCATGCTCATAATCACCCACGACAGGTATCTCGTCAACCGCATGGCGGACCGCATACTCTACATGGAGGAGGACGGCCTTGCGGAATACATAGGCGGCTATGACGACTACCTCGAGGCGGCGGCGCGAAGGCCACAGCGCCCGGCCGAGGCCGCACAGAAGGCGGAAAAGCCCAACAGCTACAAGGCGCAAAAGGAGCGCCAGAGTATGCTGAACCGGGCGGCGGGCGTCGTCCGGCGGGCGGAGGAGAGCATAGCCGCCGCCGAGCGGGAGTTAGAGGCGATAAATCAAAGGCTCGCTTCCCCGGCGGTGTCGTCGGACTATGTAAAATCCGCAGAGCTGGCAAAAGAGGCGGACGGCAAGCAGGCCGAGCTGGAGGCCCTCTATGCTGACTGGGAGCAGGCGCAGCAGGCGTTAGATGAGCTTTGCGAGGAAAGCTCAAAGCAAGGCTAAGCTCAACGCGCAAGCCGCATTTATACATAAAGCAGTCCCCGCCTTATGGCGGGGACTGCTTTGCTATCGTCTGATTTTTATTTTACCTTGTTTATAGCGGCTACAAGCTGGGAGAGGTCGGTGTACCCGCGGGCGACGCCGTTTGCATCGGACACGGTCAGCTTATCGTTTTCTACCTTTATCCAGCCCTGTATGGAGTTAATCGGGAAGCAGCTATCCTGCTTGGGGTCGGGATCCTTTGCAAGGAAGAACAGATAGGTATCCCCCTCGGAGAGCTTAACCTCCTTGCCGGCGCTCACCGGCCTGGGCTGGAGAGTATCGGCGTCCGTCATGTTTTCGCCTGCCGACGGGACGTATACCAGCTCTATTTCCTTGCCGTAGCCCAAGTCGCCCTTTACGCTTCCGTATACGCTGACGGTGACGTTTGCCGACAGCGCCTTCTTTTCCACAGTGCTTCCGCCGTCCTGTGTGCGGAATCCGGTCCTTCGCATGTGGGACACTCCGCTCACGCGGCCTATGAATATATTCTCCGAGGCGTCTACGAGCGCTCTTATATCGCCGTAATAGTAGTTCTCGGAGGGGGCGGTGATGACCCTCGATACCTGATCCATCTCGTTTTTAAACTCGCTGAGCTTTATCCGCGAGCCGCCGTATTCCACATTGCCGCCCCGTATTACAAAGCTGCCCGCGGAGGTGGAGCGGTAGCTCACCTCGTCCTCGGAATACTGCACGTCGTCGCCCTCGGCAAGATAGAGCAGGTACCTTTCGCCCACGGTATAGCTTCCGTCTACTAATATAGTGGAGCCCTCGCTGGCTTTTCCCGCTATCACCTCGTCTATGAGTATGCGGCTTTGGGTATCGTCGCCGGAATTTATCTTTTGTATGCACTCGCCCGAAACCACCAGAGAGGCGCTGCGGTAGCTCTGGCGCACGTCGGCCATTACACGGTCGCTGCTCATCACGCTGATGGGAAATGCGCGTCCTATGATAAGTGCTATCACTGCGACAGCCAATGTGGACAGTGCGGTTATGCGCTTCATATTTACCTCTCCTTTCGGGCGATATCGTTATTTCTCTCGCTCTATTATATAAGACGTTTCAGAGGCCCCAAAGGTTGCAGGGATTTTAAAAAAAACTTTACATTTCCCTTCTGCCTTCCATTGCCTTGAGCAATGTCATCTCGTCCACGTATTCGAGGTTCCCGCCTATGGGTATCCCGTGGGCTATCCTCGTGGCCTTTATCCCCCGCTGCTTTAACAGCTTGGATATATACACCGCCGTGGCCTCGCCCTCCACGTCCGGGTTGGTAGCCAGTATAACTTCGCTTACCCCACCTTCATCTATACGCCGCAAAAGCTCCTTTATGCGTATATCCTCCGGGCCTATGCCGTCCATGGGGGATATCGTACCGCCCAGCACGTGATATGCGCCGCGAAATTCCCGCATCTTTTCCATGGCCGCCACATCCCTCGCGTCCCTGACCACGCATATTACGCCGGTTTTGCGGCTGGGGTCGCGGCATATCGCGCAGGGGTCGGTGTCGGTGTAGTTGCCGCAGACGGGGCAGTGGTGTATCTTGTCCCTTGCGTCGTTTATGGCCTTTGCTATCTCGCGTGCTTCGCTCTCGGGCATGTCCAGTATAAAGTAGGCGAGGCGCTGTGCGCTCTTGGTACCTACGCCGGGCAATCTGCAAAGCTGGGAGACCAGATTGCTTATCGGGTCTGCCATATATTTATTAGAAGCCCAAGCCCATTCCGCCGGTAAGCCTGCTCACCTCGGAATTTGTGGCTTCCTCCGCCATACGCATGGCCTCGTTTACGGCGGACAGCACCAGATCCTGAAGCATCTCCACGTCGTCCGGATCCACGCAGGCAGGGTCTATTTCTATTGACTTTATCACCTTGCTGCCGTATGCCGTGGCCTTGACCGCGCCTCCGCCTACTGTCGCCGTAAACTCGCGGGTCTCAAGCTCCTGCTGCATACGCTGCATATCCTGCTGCATCTTCTGCGCCTGCTTCATTAGCTGCTGCATATTCGCCCCGCCCATTCCGGGGAAACCGCCCTTTGCCATCAACATACCTCCGGGATTTTACTTGTGTAACAGTATAACATAATTTGCGGCACTGTTCAATGCAGCGCCGCATAATAGGTAATTTAAAAGCTATTTTCCACATTTGCGACACGTTTTTTTAATATTCGCACCGCAAATGGCTGATTTTTTGTTGCTTATCAGTTCTCTATCCTGAGAGCGCTGCCGTACAGCGCCCTGGCGGTGTCCTCTATATCGTCCCCGCCGGAGCTGTGCGTCATGCGCACCGTATACCCGGGCGCCGCCGCATCCGCCGCCTTGTTGACCTTTTCCAGCGCCCCCGGCGCGCTCATCATGCGGTATATTATCTCGCTCTCAAACGCCACCTCCAGCACCTTGCCGCTTATGGCCCTGCCCCTGCCGTACATTCCGGAAACCGCCATTGTGCGCTCAGTCTCCCCAAGCTTATCGAGTATAGCCTTCCACAGCTTCTGCGGGGACATACTGCCCGCCGTCTCTGCCGGTTTTGCCGGATGTGCGGGGCTTGGCTTCTCCGGCTTTGACGCAGGCACAGTCCTTATTGGCTCGTCAATATCAAAGGGCGGCACATCTTCGGGTTCCGGCGGCTCCTCAAAGCCGTAGTCGCAGGGATACTCATCGGCGTCAGGCTTTTCCCCGATAGGTATCGGCTCGGCAATTGCTGTGCGCCGGGGCGCGCCCTCCCGAACCTGCCGCTCGAGAAGCTCTATGCGCTCCATAAGATCGTCGGCGGTTTTCTTTTCCTCCGGGCGGGATATCCGCACGATGGTGCTTTCTATAAGCGCCCTCGGCATGGTGACGGTCCTCAGCCTGCCCTCGGCCTGGAGCAGCAGCTCGCCGCACCTTAAAAGCCGCGTTTCCCCCGCTCCCTTTGCCTGCTGCTCATACCGCCTCATGGCGTCCTCCGTGCAGTCCAGTATATCGCTGCAATGCCCGCAGAGCTTGGCCAGCATCAAGGCACGCATGTGCAGCGTCAGGTCGTGCAAAAATACCTTTAGGTCCCGCCCATCGCGCACCACCTTATCCAAAAGCTCCAGCGCCCTCGCCGGGTCACCGGATAGCATCGCCTCCGCCATGTCGAAAAGGAAGCCGTCCTCCATGCTGCCCAGTACGCTGTAAACGTCCTGAGTGCTTACATTGTTTCCGCAAAAAGACAGGCACTGATCCACCAGGGAAAGGCAGTCCCTCATTCCGCCCTCGGCGGCCCGCGCTATGGCCAGCAGGCCGTCTCGCTCTATATGGGCGTTTTCGCGCTCCAGCACCTCCTCGGCGTGCCTGACCATATCGGATACGCTGAGCCGGTGGAAATCCATCCTCTGGCAGCGGGATATTATCGTAGCGAGCACCTTATGGGGCTCAGTGGTAGCCAGTATGAACATGACATGCGGCGGCGGCTCCTCCAGCGTTTTCAGCAGCGCGTTGAAGGCGTTGGCGGAAAGCGCGTGCGCCTCGTCGATTATATATACCTTGTGCTTAAGCTCAAGGGGCATGAAGCGCGCCTTTTCTATCATGTCGCGCATATCGTCCACACCGGTGTTGCTGGCGGCGTCCAGCTCGATTATATCCGCGCACTCGCCGGCGCTTATTTGGCAGGCGCGGCAGCGTCCGCAGGGCTCGCCCTCCACAGGCTCCTCGCAGTTCACCGCCCTTGCGAGTATGCGCGCGGCGCTGGTCTTGCCGGTCCCGCGGGTGCCCGCGAAAATATAGGCGTGGGCGGTGGTGCCGGACTTCACCTGATTTTTCAGTATAGTGGTTATATGCTCCTGCCCTATCATTTCGGAGAATGTAGCGGGGCGGTATTGCCTGTAAAGGGCGCGGTAGCTCATGCTTGCCTCCAGTTTTATCATTTATATTATTATATTGTAGCATCGCGCAAAAGGCCAAACAAGGGAATGTTGCTATCCCAGGTTAAATAAAGTATAATATTTCAATACGAACAGGTAAGATCATGGAGGTTATATAAAAATAAAATGGCAGAACAGGAAAAGAAAACGGTACTCAGCGGCATACAGCCCTCCGGCTCCCCCACCTTGGGAAATTATGTGGGCGCGCTGAAAAATTGGAAGCTCTTGCAGACAGATGACAGGCTCTGCTATTACTGCGTCGCCAATCTTCACGCCCTGACGGTGCGGCAGGACCCCGCCGACCTCAGGAGGCGGGCCGGCGAGACAGTCGCGCTGCTGCTGGCCTGCGGCATAGACCCCGAAAGGTCCGTATTATTCGTGCAGTCCCACGTTCACGAGCACGCCGAGCTCAACTGGGTGCTGTGCTGCAATACCTACATGGGCGAGCTTTCCCGAATGACGCAGTTCAAGGATAAATCCGCAAAGCACGCGGACAACATAAACGCGGGCCTCTTTACCTACCCGGTGCTCATGGCGGGCGACATACTGCTTTATCAGAGCGACCTTGTGCCGGTCGGCGCGGATCAGAAGCAGCACATCGAGATCGCGCGGGATATAGCCATACGCTTCAACAACGCCTACGGCGAGACCTTCAAGGTCCCGGAGGGCTTTATACCTAAGTTCGGCGCCCGCGTTATGAGCCTTCAGGATCCTTCCATGAAGATGAGCAAGTCCGATCCCAACCCCAACGGCTTTGTGGCCATAATGGACGATCCCTCCGTCATAATGAAAAAGTTCAAGCGCGCGGTCACAGACAGCGATACCTTCATCGCGTTCGACCCCGAGAATAAGCCCGGCGTATCCAACCTCCTCTCCATATACACCTCCTTCACGGGGCTTACCATGGACGAAGCGGTGAAGCATTTCGACGGTCTCGGCTACGGCAGCCTGAAGGCCGAGGTAGCGGAGGCCGTGATAGCGGGGCTCGAGCCGGTTCAAAGCGAATATAAGAAGATACTTTCGGATAAGGCATACCTTGAAAAGATAATGGCGGACGGCGCGGAAAAGGCCTCCGCACAGGCTCGAAGGACCCTCCGCAAGGTATATAGGAAGGTAGGGCTTGCATAATGGATATGGATAAGCTCAAGAGCAAGCTCATGCTAAGCTATAACATATTAAAAATAGTGCCGCTGCTGGGCATACTCATAGCCCTTTACGTAATGAAAAGCAACCTCATCGCCGCATACATCATAGCGATAGTATGCATAGCCGGCGGCTACGGCCAGGCGCTGATATTCTACCGCTGCCCCTTCTGCGGGGCGCGGCTTATGAAGGTTCGCGGCGGCGTGCCGCGCCGCTGCCCCTCCTGCGAGCGCCAGCTCATAGCTGACGCCGGCGCTTCAACGGAGGAAAACAGCCGGCCTTAACGCCTTCTTACTGTATCTTATTATATATAGGCTTTACCGCGTTTTTTCCCTTTCCCATGATGATAATTGCCGATGCGCCGCATATACCCATGAACAGGCTGAGCACCCCGCGCATCGGCATTATTTCTGTGAGCATACCGGCCAATAGCTGCCCCAGCAGGGAGCCCACTGTGGTGAGCATCAAGAAGGTGCCGTTGAACCTCCCCTTGCGGTCATCCGGCACATACGACTGGGTAGAGGATATGCGGATATTGTAGGAGGTCACCCCCAGCACCCCCTGCAGGAAGCAGGAGAGCCGCATTAGCGCGAGGGGCAGATAAAGATATGTTCCCTCCAAGGCCGATATGACAACGTAGACAAACACCGCTATTTTGAACTTATGCTCCTCAGGAAAATGCAGCCTGTAATGCATCATTCCGCCCAGCACCCGTCCCAGCACCATAAAGCCCCATACCGACATATAGATGTACTCGCCGTCTGCATACCCCGCCTTAAAGTAGGGCAGCGTTATCACGTTGGAGGCGCCCACCGCCATAAAGCAGAATATGAAATATATCGTTATATACAAAAGGCCCTTTTCCTCCCAAAGGTAGCGCAGGCCCTCCTTCATATCCCCGATATAGCCGCCAAAGGTATACCTTGCGCCGCTTTTACCGTTCTTGCCCTCCACGTCGCTTATCTGGGTTTCAAATATTGCGGCGGTGCAGAAGCAGGCAGAGTTTATCAGCATAAGCCACACCATGCCCACCGTCTTGTATAAAAACGTGGATACGGGTATCATCACCAGCACCAGCGTTTCGAGCGTGCTCAGCACCGAATAAGCCTTTATATAGTTGCCCTCGGATACCAGCATAGGGTAAAAGCTTTCGAAGGCCACGGTGTAGGCGCTGTGTATTGTTCCGATTATGAACGTTATGGATGCAAATGCCCAGAAGCTGAAAAGCCCGAAGTACATCAGCCCTGCCAGCAGGGCATATATGGCAGTTGAGGCGAAATCAAGCATATATATGGTCCTGCGCCGGGAAAACCTGTCCATCAACGGCCCGGCAAGCACCGGCGCTGCTATCTGGGGCAGCGTATACAGGAACATATATATGGCGTAATACAGCGGGGACTGGGTATAGTCCAGCACGAAAAGGCTCATGGCAAAGCCGGCCATGCTGTTGCCCAGCATGGATACGACGCTGCCTATGGTTATTATGGTGTAATTCTTTGTCCAGAGCCTGTTCATGGTACAAATGTTATTCGCCGGGATACAGCGGATATTTATCCGTTATTTCCCTCACCTTTGCGGCGACGCGTTCCACTGCTTCCTCTCCGTTTTTTATTATGTCAGCTATCAACCTGCCCACAATGACAAAATCGTCCTCATCAAGTCCCCTTGTGGTCGCCGCGGGCGTCCCCACCCTTATGCCGCTGGTGACAGCAGGCTTGCGTGTCTCGTTGGGTACGCTGTTCTTGTTTACGGTTATGTTGGCCCTGTCCAGAAGCTGCTCGACTTCCTTGCCCGTAAGCCCGTCCGATCCCAAATCCAGCAGAAGCAGATGGTTATCCGTACCGCCTGATACCAGCCTTACGCCCTCCGCCTTCAGGCTTCTCTCCAGCGCCTTTGCGTTGTTTATCACCCGCTGCTGATATGCCCTGAATTCGGGCTTTTGCGCTTCCTCAAAGCATACCGCTTTCGCCGCGATAACGTGCATCAGCGGGCCGCCCTGGGTACCGGGGAATATGGCCTTGTCTATGGCGTTGGCAAATTCTTTTTTGCATAGTATCATGCCGCCCCTTGGCCCGCGCAGCGTCTTATGGGTAGTCGTCGTCACAACGTCTGCATACGGTACGGGATTCATGTGCAGCCCCGCCGCCGCAAGGCCTGCAATATGCGCCATGTCCACCATGAGGAGGGCGCCCGCCTCATCGGCTATTTCGCGGAATTTCTTATAGTCTATCTCACGCGGGTACGCCGACGCGCCCGCAATGATCAGCTTCGGCCTTATATCGAGCGCCTTTTTGCGCACCTCGTCGTAATCTATGCACTCCGTCTCGGGATCGAGGCCGTAGGAATAGAAGGTATAGTATTGACCGGACATATTGACGGGGCTTCCGTGGGTAAGATGGCCGCCGTGGGAAAGATCCATGCCCAGCACCTTATCGCCGGGCTGAAGCAGCGCGAAGTATACCGCGAAGTTGGCGCTGGAGCCGCCGTTGGGCTGTACGTTGGCGTGCTCCGCGCCGAAAAGCTGGCAGGCGCGGTCCCGCGCGATATTCTCTATCACATCCACGTATTCGCAGCCGCCGTAATAGCGCTTATCGGGGTATCCCTCGGCATATTTATTCGTAAGATGGCTGCCCATAGCCGCCATCACCGCAGGCGACACGAAGTTTTCCGAGGCTATGAGCTCTATATTTCTCCTCTGCCGCAAAAGCTCCTTGGACATCGCCTCCGCAACGTCGGGCGCAGCCTTTCTTATAATGTCAAGCTGTATCATAGCTTCACCCCCTGGTGATTTTTTTGCACACCTATTGATTATAAATAAAGCGCGGTCATATTGCAATCACCGCGCTTTATTTAATGCCGTTTTTTATTGCTGCTGCTCGTCCTCGTGGCCCACTATTTCTATCATGCGGGGCTTGAACTCGCGCATTTTGGAAAACACGGGGTCGAGGCCCTTTAGTATGAAATAGGTGCCGCAGCAGAGCAGAATTCCGCCTATCACGGCGAACAGGTTGCTTATCCTGCTGCCTATAAACACGCCCAGCACGAGCCCAATGAGCGGTATGCCGTAGGCTATGGCGCTGGCCTTAAGCATGCTTCCGCTGTGAAGCTCTATGGCCACTATATCACCCGCCTCTGCGCCGCAGGAGTTTTCTATCTCTATATCCGCCTCGTTCGAGCCGAAGTGGAAGCAGGCGTTGCAGTGGCCGCAGGCGTCGCTGCGCCGGAAGCGTACCACCGCGAGCTTACCCTTAAGCTCTATCACCCTGCCCGTCTGGCGAAGCTCTTCTCCCGCCATGCCTTACTCCTTATCCGGGACCGTCTCTATGTGAAGCTCCTCAAGCTGCGCCTTTTCGACTATATCGGGGCATCCGGACATGAGGCAGGACGCGGTCTGCACCTTCGGGAAGGCTATGACGTCCCGTATGCTGGAGGCGTCGGTTATGAGCATAGCCAGCCTGTCCAGACCGTACGCGAGGCCGCCGTGAGGGGGCGTGCCGTACTTGAACGCGCCCATCAGGAAGCCGAAGCGCTCCCATGCCTGCTCCTTGGTAAAGCCCAGCTTCTCGAACATCTTCTCCTGCACCTCGGGGGAATGGATACGGATAGAGCCGCCGCCAATCTCGTTGCCGTTGAGCACGATATCGTATGCCTTGGCCCGCACCTTGCCCTGATCGGTATCCAGCAGCGCCAGATCCTCATCCATGGGCGAGGTGAAGGGATGGTGCATAGCGTAATACCGGCCGTCCTCCTCGCTCCATTCAAACTGCGGGAATTCCACCACCCAAAGGAAGTTGAACTTGGCGTTGTCCATAAGGCCCAGCCTGCGGCCCAGCTCAAGGCGCAGTGCGCCCATGGCCTGATATACCACCGCGTCCTTCGGGTCCGCGACAAAGAAGAGTATGTCGCCGGTCTTGGCGTTCGCCCGCTCAAGTATGGCCTTTAGCTGCTCCTCGGTGAGGAACTTTGCGAAGGAGCACTGTATCCCCTCCGGCTTCATGCTCAGCCACGCAAGGCCCTTTGCGCGGTAGGTCTTTACCAGCTCGCCGAGCGCATCTATCTGCTTGCGGGTAAAATGCTCCACACCGCCCTCTACGTTTATGCAGCGCACGGAGCCGCCGCCCTTTACCGCGTCCGCAAACGCGCCGAAGCCGCAGCCCTCAACTATATCGCTCACGTTTACCAGCTCGAGGCCGAAGCGGGTATCCGGCTTGTCCGAGCCGTAACGGTCCATGGCGTCCTTCCAGGTTATGCGGGGCAGCGGAAGCTGAATATCCACATCAAGAGTTTCCTTCATCAGCCGCTTTATGAAGCCCTCCTGGACGTTCATTACGTCGTCCTGCTCCACAAAGGACATTTCAAGGTCTATCTGCGTGAATTCGGGCTGGCGGTCTGCGCGCAGATCCTCGTCGCGGTAGCAGCGGGCTATCTGCATATAGCGGTCAAAGCCGGAAAGCATCAGAAGCTGCTTGAATATCTGCGGGCTCTGTGGCAGCGCGTAAAACTTGCCGGGCTGCACGCGGCTGGGCACCAGATAGTCGCGCGCCCCCTCCGGGGTGCTCTTGCAGAGGGTGGGGGTCTCTATCTCCACGAAGCCCTGCTCCGCGAAGTACTCGTGGGCTACCTTGGTTATCTTACTGCGCATGAGCATGTTTGCCTGCATGCAGGGGCGGCGAAGGTCAAGATAGCGATACTTCAAGCGGAGCTGCTCGGCGGCATTCACGTTATCGTCGATGTAGAAGGGAGGAGTCTCGGATACGCCCAATATCTTCAACTCCTTGGCAATAAGCTCCAGCTCGCCGGTCTTCATGTTTCTGTTTACCATCTTCTCATCGCGCCTTGCCAGTACGCCCTTTACGGCGATGACATACTCGCTGCGGATGGTTTCGGCCTTTTCAAATACCTCCTTGGGCAGCTCGCTCTCGTTAAAGGTCACCTGCATGGTGCCGGTGCGGTCGCGGAGGCCTATGAATATGAGGGAGCCCAGGTTCCGCCATGTTCCGGCCCAGCCCATGAGCACCATTTCCCTGCCTACCTCGTCCGCGGTAGGCTCCGCGCAGTAGTGTGTTCGTTTCCAGCCCTGAAGCAGTTCTGCCATTGTAGTATCCCTCTCTTATCTTAAAATTTGTTGTACCCTATTTCCAAGGGCGGCTATCGGGACATAGCCCTCGTCCCCTGTTTCCATATCCTTGAGCTTCACCTCGCCCCGCTCCAGCTCCTCGTCGCCCAATATGGCCACGAACCTGGCGCCTATCTTGTTGGCGTACTTGAACTGCGCCTTGAAGCTCTTGCCCACGTGGTCAAATTCAGTCTTTATGCCGCTGCCGCGCAGCTTTGCGGTAAGGGTGAAGCCCACCCGACGGGCCTCCTCGCCCATCGCCGCCACGTATACCTCAATGCCGCGAGGCTGGGGTATATGCGCCCCCGAAAGCTCCGCTATGAGCAGCAGCCTTTCCATTCCCATTCCGAAGCCTATGCCGGGGAGCTTGGGGCCGCCGAGCTGCTCCAGCAGCCCGTCATAGCGGCCTCCGCCGCATACCGTGCCGGAATATCCCTCGCTGTCCGCGATTATCTCAAACACCGTCTTTGTGTAGTAGTCCAGTCCGCGCACTATGAAGGGATCCACCCTGTACTGTATGCCCACGCTGTCGAGGCAGCCCTTGAGCTCTTCAAAGTGCTCACTGCACTCCTCGCAGAGGCAGTCCAGAATAGTTGGCGCGCCCTCGCATATCCTTTTGCACTTTTCCTCCTTGCAGTCCAATATGCGGAGCGGGTTCTTCTCAAAGCGGCTTTTGCAGGTCTCGCAGAGGCCGTCGTAATTGCTCCTCAGGTATTCCTTTAGCAGCTCGTTGTATTTCGGCCTGCAATTAGGGCAACCTATGCTGTTTATGTTTACGGAAAGGCCCTTCACGCCTATCTTATTGAGGACCGTCATGGCAAGCTCTATGCATTCGGCGTCTATGCTCGCCCGGGGTGCGCCGTATACCTCCACGCCGAACTGATGATGCTCACGCAGCCTGCCCGCCTGAGGCTTATCATAGCGAAACACAGGACAGTAGAGATAATACATCTTGGTGGGCTGGGGGTCGTTGAAGAGGTTGTTTTCTATGAACATGCGGGCCGCGCCGGCAGTACCCTCGGGCTTGAGGGTTATGGACCTGCCGCCCTTGTCATCAAAGGTGTACATTTCCTTCTGCACTATATCCGTGGTATCGCCCACTCCCCGAAGGAACAGCTCGGTATGCTCAATGACGGGGGTGCGTATCTCGCTGAACCCGAAATCGTCGCAGGCTTCCCTTGCGATCTTCTCGATATACTGCCATTTGTAGCTTTCCCTCGGCGTAACGTCCTTAGTGCCCTTCGGCGCCTGAATTGCCATGATCTCTCCTCGCATTCTGTAAGTAATATAAAAGGGTCTCCCGCCCGGCAAAGGGACGGGAGACCCGCGGTACCACCCTAATTGGGCTGCTTGCAGCCCCGGCTCAAGGCCCTTAACGCAGGCCATACGGGCGGGCTTTTTACCCGCCGGCTCACGGGCGTCTCCGGCGATATCCTCCGCGGGGCTTTCAGCCATGGCCCGCGCTCTCTATAAGGAAGGCTTTCTCTCGCCGCTCTTCCGGTCAATGCCAATATTCCTGCTAATTATATAATCGCACGCCTAAAATGTCAAGAAAGTATACTACTTTGAGTACAGCTCCCGCTTCTCTTTGGCGACGGTATGCACCTTTGCGATATAGGTGCTCACGTCCTTGGGGTTGGGTATGCGCTCCACCCGGCATTCCCCATCGAATATGCGCTTGGTCATGGCCCCCGCGCCATGCGCCATTATGGAGGTCGTCTCCTCCATCATGTCGATGTTGTACATGCACACCTTATCAGGCTTTGCATAGCCCACGTTTTCCAAATTGCCGCTCATGTACTTCTGGCGGTACATATAATACGGCGCCATGCCCATGCCCCGGGCATACTCCATGCCGAGCTGTACCATGCCCTCCACAGTATCCCCATCCGGCAGCTCATAGCTGCCAAGGCTCTGCTTCAATCGCGATGAACGCTTTATGGCCAGCGTATGCACGGTGAGGTTATCCGGGGCCAGCCTGCTTATCTCGGACAGGGTATGCTCCATATCTGGCAGGCCCTCCCCGGGCAGGCCGGCTATAACGTCCATGTTTATGCTGTCAAAGCCCACGGAGCGGGCCATCTCCAGGCAGTCCGCTATATCCCTTGGGGTGTGGCTCCTGCCCACCAGCTCCAGCGTCCTCTGGCACATGGTCTGGGGATTTATGGATATCCTGCCCGCCCCCATGGCTTTTATTATTTCGAGCTTTTCTCTTGTTATGGTATCCGGCCTGCCCGCCTCCACGGTGAACTCCCGGCCATAGCCGCCGTACTGCTTGAGGGCAAAGCCAAGCACGTCCTCAAGCTCGCCCTCGGTAAGAACCGTGGGCGTGCCGCCCCCCATGTACATGCTTCTTATCTTATAGCCGCAGCCGCGGGCAATTTCCGCGCCGAGGCGTATATCCTCCTTCAGCGCGGCTATGTAGGCCGCCATGTCCGTCTTGTCGGTGCGTACGCCCGAGGCGAAGGAGCAATAAAGGCACCGTGTCCGGCAGAAGGGTATGCCTATATACACGTCCACATCCCTGTCTGTAACGTCCATGAACGGCCGCTGTACATCCACTATCTCCTTTGCCAGGGCGAGCTTTTCCGGGGTCACGTCGAACTCCTCCGCCATGAAGCGAAGGGCCTCATTTTCGCCCTTTTCGGCTATCAGCTCCCTTAGGAGCCGCGTGGGGCGTATCCCTGTAAGGCTGCCCCAGGGGAGTCTCGTCTCCTTATATACCTTGCCCAGCGCGCGGAAAACGGCTATCTTCATGCAGCGCTTGCGGTAACGCTTCCTGTTCAGCTCGCCGCCGCCCACGTTTGGATGAAGATAGACGTACTCTGCCCGCGCCCCATCCATATCGGCAGTGCAGACGGCGCGCCACATATCGCCCTCCTCCAGCACGGCCGAAATAAAGGGGGCGGCCTCGCCGCCTTCGGCGGGGACTACCTCCTCCATTGGAAGATAAAGCCTTATCACCTCGCCCAGATCGTTCAAAAAATCCGGGTGGTCAGTATATACCCTTATCATTTCCTCTCCCGATCTACCTAACATACGGGTTTGCTGCCCGCTCCTCGTCCAGGGTGGTCGCCGGGCCGTGGCCCGGATAGGCTATATAGTCGCCCTCCAAGGCAAAGAGCTTATTCTTTATGGAGCTTACTATATCCTCATAGCTTCCGTAGCTGAAGTCCGTCCTGCCTATGCTCCTGCGGAAAAGGGTATCGCCCACGAATACGCACTTCTTTTCCTCCAATACATAGCTGACGCCTCCCATGGTGTGTCCGGGGGTGAGCAGGACCTTGAGCTCAAGCCCCGCCTCCCTTACCGTGTCGCCATCCTTGAGCTTTACATCCGCATAGAAGGGCTCGATCTTTCTGAAGGTGAGATTTATGCTCTTATCCCTGAGGCCCGCCTCGTCCGGCTCGCCTATGTATACCCTCATGCCCTGCCTTTGCAGCTCCGGCACGCCCAGTATATGGTCGAAATGACAGTGTGTGAGCAGTACGGCGCTGCACCTCAGGCCGTTTTTTTCAAGGTATGCGTTTACCTTCCCCGCGTCCGCCGGGTCTATAACGACGCACTCGTCGCTGCTGTCCATCCGCACAAAGTAGGTGTTCACGCAGTACGGGCCGGTTTCTATGCTGTTTACGGTTATATCTCTTTTCATGCCTTTTCCCCCGCTTAAAATGTCCTTTTGCTGTCCAGCAGTATGGTCACGGGGCCGTCGTTTATGAGGCTGACCTGCATATCCGCCCCAAACTCTCCGCACTGCACCGGCACGCTTTCGCTGAGCCTCGCTATCGCCGCCTCATACATGGGTATGGCCTTTTCCGGCCTCGCCGCCTTTATGAAGCTGGGGCGCCTGCCCTTGCGCGCATCACCGAAAAGCGTGAACTGGGATATTATAAGTATCTCGCCGCCCGTATCCGTTATGCTCAGGTTCATCTTGCCCTCGCCGTCCTCAAATACCCTTAGGCCGATGAGCTTTTCGCATATATAGTCAAGGTCGGCCTGCTCGTCTACGTCCTCTACCCCCAGCAGTACCATAAAGCCCCTGGCTATGCTGCCCTTAATATTCCCTTCTATGCTTACCGATGCCTCGGATACTCTCTGCACTACTGCCCGCATACGCCTTCTCCTTAAAATTTATTACTGGTTTACCCTGTATACTTCCTTGACGGAGCGCACCTTGCGTATGCTCTTGATTATGTTGTTGAGCTGATCCGTGCTGGATACGTCAAAGGAAAGCTGTGTCTGTATTATGCTCTGGTTTGTCCTGTCCACCTTCGCGGTCATGGCGGTAATGCTTATGTTCATGCCGGCGAGCACCTGCGATACCTCCATAAGAAGGCCTGTGCGCTCATCCGCCACTACCTGTATTGTGGCGGTATAGCTGCTCTTTGCGTTGCTCGCCCATTCCGCCCGCACTACCCTTTCGGGATCCATGAGGAGGTCGCCTATGTTCGGGCAGTCCCTCCTGTGTATGGAAACTCCTCTGCCGCGGGTGATGTAGCCTATTATATCGTCGCCGGGCAGCGGCGTGCAGCAGCGGGCAAAGCGTACCACCATTCCGGTGTCCCCCTCCACTATCACGCCCTTGCCGTTGCCGCGGTTATCCGGCCTGCTCTGCTGCTCCTCGTCCAGCCGCTCGAGGCGCTCTGCGGCGGCCGCCGCCTTAGCCTCCTTTTTTGCCTGCTCAAGCAGCTTGTTCGTCACCTGTCCCGTGGTTATGCCGCCGTAGCCTATCGAGGCGTATACGTCGTCCAAGTCGGACATGTTGAACTTTTTTAATATATCCTCGAAGTATTCCTTCTTGCCGGTAAAGTCGCTTAGCTGCGCCCCCTGGCGCTTCAGCGCCTCGGAGAGCATATCCTTGCCCCGCTGTATGTTCTCCTCGCGGTTGGCCTTCTTGAACCACGTGCGTATTTTGGCCTTGGCCTGCTGCGTCTTGGCCACCTTCAGCCAGTCGTAGCTGGGCGCGGCGTTCGGGGAGGTTATTATCTCCACCACGTCGTTGTTTTTCAGCTTGTAGTCGAGGCGCACCAGCGCGCCGTTCACCTTCGCGTGCTGAACGTGGTTGCCCACGTTTGAGTGTATCCTGTATGCGAAGTCTATCGGCGTGGAGCCGGTCACCAAGTCTATTATCTTGCCCTGCGGGGTAAGCACGTAGACGTAATCGCCAAAAAAGTCCTTGCGTATGTTCTCTATAAATTCCCGCGTGGTGTTGGACTCTGCCTCCAAGGACAGGGCCTCCCGGAGCCACGCCAGCTTGCTGTCCAGGTCGTCCGGGCTGCTCCGCCCCTCCTTGTACATCCAGTGCGCCGCTATGCCGTATTCAGCCGCCTTGTGCATCTCCGGCGTCCTTATCTGCACCTCGAAGGGCATGCCCATGCCGTCGTTTGAAAACAGCGTCGTATGCAGCGAGCGGTACATATTGGTCTTGGGCATTGCGATATAGTCCTTAAAGCGCCCCGGCATGGGCTTCCAGAGGGAATGTATTATGCCGAGCGTGGCGTAGCAGTCGTTTACCGTGTTGACTATCACCCTTATGGCTATGAGGTCGTATATCTCGTCTATGGTCTTTTGCTGGCGGACGGTCTTTTTGTATATGCTGTAAAAGTGCTTGGGGCGTCCTGAGAGCGTGGCCTCTATCCCCTCCTCCTTAAGCGCCCTTTCTATATCCTCCATGGCCTTGTTCAGGGTCCGCATCCGCTCCTCCTGATAGGGTATCATGGCCTGCTCCAGCTTTTTGTACTCCTCCGGCCAGAGATACTTCATGCATAGGTCCTCCAGCTCGCACTTCATCGCGCCCATGCCGAAGCGATGCGCGAGGGGCGCATATATATCCAGCGTTTCGCGGGCCTTGCGGAGCTGCTTTTCCTCGCTGCAATACTGGAGGGTACGCATATTATGAAGCCTGTCGTTGAGCTTTATTATGACCACGCGGATGTCGTTTGCTATGGCGAGGAACATCTTGCGGAAGCTTTCCGCCTGTATGTCCTCGCGGCTTATCATATCGTTCTTTCCGGTCTTGGTGAGCTTTGTTACACCGTCCACCATGCCGGCGATATCCTTCCCGAACATGGCGGCGAGCTTTTCATAGGTTATATCCTTGCCGTCCTCTATTACGTCGTGCATGAGGCCTGCCAGTATGGTATGGCTGTCCATGCCCATATTGGCGAGCATTATAGCCACGCTTTCCGGGTGGACATAATACGGCTCACCGGAATGGCGGGTCTGATGGGCATGAACCTCCTTGGTAAACTCAATAGCCCGATCCAGCGTCTGCATTTCCTCCGGCGTGAATGTCTTTGAACATATCTCCCTGAGCTTGTCCATTTTGCCCCTCCTTTCGGTTTGATTGCCTCTATTATAAAAATTATAACAGAAATCAACGGCCTGCACCGTTGATTTCATAAAGTGCTGTTAAATTAGTATACTATTGCGGAGTACACGTCGTAACCCTTGAGGTTCTCCCTGCCCCCGCACTCAGATGCGAGCTCTATTGCAAAGCGCGCGCCAACCACCTCGCCGCCCATCTCCTCCACGAGCTTGGCGGTGGCGAGGCAGGTGCCGCCGGTGGCCAGCAGATCGTCCACCACCACTACCTTCTGTCCGGGCTTTATAGCGCCCACGTGTATTTCAAGGGAATCCGTGCCGTACTCGAGGGCGTACTCATAGCGCAGCGACTCGCAGGGGAGCTTGCCGGGCTTCCTCGCCAGCACCAAGCCGGCGTTGAGTGCGTAAGCCAGCGCCGAGCCCACCACGAAGCCCCTCGCCTCCGGGCCTACCACAAGGTCTACCTGCTTACCCTCAAGGCTCCTTGCAAGCTCGTCTATAAGCTGCCTGAAGGCCTCCGGGTCCTGGAACAGGGTAGTGACGTCCCGGAAAAGTATGCCGGGCTTGGGAAAGTCGGGAATAGAGCGCACAGCGGTCTTAAGATCCATTTTTATTGTTCCTCCAGTCATTGCGTACTGCAGATGTTTTGTTTTTCATTTCCCAATGGGCTTGAGCCTTTGGGCGGCGGAGTATGTGGGGCTTTCCATAAGGTCCCGCTGAGGCGGGGCCTTTATTAGCCGTATGCCCTCGTCAGCATCAATAAAGCCCAGCTCCTCCATTACCCTTTCCCCCAGCCTTGCCATTCGCGCAGGGGTGCCCGTTACGGCGGAAAGGTAGTCTATAAGCTCCTCGCGGTTGAAAAAGCGCCTTTCCGATGAGCGCAGCGCCTTATAATACGCCGCAATATCCCGCCTTTCCAGCGCCAGTGAGGCAAAGCAGCCTATGGGATACGCCCTGCCCGGTATTATCTCGGCATGGGGCGCTATGCCTCCGAGCCTCTTGGCAAAGCCTGCGTCGGCGCTGTCGTACATCAAGACGCTGCCGAAGCGGGAAAGGTCGAGGGAATCTATCACCGGGCCGAAAACAGCCGTGTGATAGCCGCAGGGGAAACGCCGGTTGCAGCGGAAAACCGTATCTATCCTTCCTAGAAGCCCCTTATCCGCCAGCTCCCGCATAAGGTCTGCGGCGCCCTCCCCGGTAAAGCATACTATCATCGTCCCCGCTATGGAGCCCGTCAGCAGCCTTTCAAGATCATACGCCTTTTCCCCTATGGTATCAATGTCACAACCTGTATTATACAATATATTTTCCGAGAATGCATCAATAAATTTATCCCGCCTGTCCTCCATAAAGGCCCCGGGCTCGTCTATGGGTGCGGGGCGCATATCGCGGACGCGGAGCTGCACCGAGCGCATACCGTTCCACTTGTTTATCATGGGCGTGTATATGGCGTCGCAGCGGCTCATATCCGCAAGCTCCGAGAACTGATGCCCCTTTGAAAAGGCCACAAGATCCACATACCTGTCCTCCTTTACGGCGGTGGCCTTTATGTGGCTGCCGCTGCTGCCTATGCGCCTGAGCCCCCGCAGCAGCATACCGTCCGTCCGAAAGGACGGCTCCGGATTGCCCTCGCCAAAGGGGGACAGCAGCTCCAGCTCCTCCACCATTGGAATAGTAAGCTCGGAAAGCTCTATCTCCGCCTCGTAGCTCCTTCTTGGTATAAACAACTCCTGATCCACAGTGCTGATGAAGGTAGCGTCCAGCGCCCGGCGGAACTCCTCAAAATCCTCCTCGGGCATGGTTACGCCCGCCGCATAAGCGTGGCCGCCGAAGCGGGTGAAAAACCTGTTGTTGGCGTTGAGCGCCCGATAGAGATCCACCCCCGGCACAGACCTTGCGGAGCCAGTCAGCACACCGTTTTTTTCTGAAAACAGCAGCGTCGGGCGGTAATACCTTTCCGCTATCCTCGCCGCGGCTATGCCTATCACGCCGGGGTTCCAGTTAGGGGATTTCAGCACTATGGAGCGGCCCCTCGTAAGGTCCAGCCCATCCGCCATCTCAGATGCGGAAGCTATTATGTCCCCCTCCTCCGCCTGGCGGCGGCGGTTGAGCTCGTCCAAAAGCCCGGCCGCCCTCTGCGCCTTTTCCGCGTCCTCCGTGCAGAGCAGCTCCACACATATTCCCGCGTCCTCCATCCTTCCCGCGGCGTTGAGCCTCGGCCCGAAGCCGAAGGAGAGGTCGCGGGCTACGAAAGTATCGCTCCTTTCGTTCACCATATAGCCTAGCGCCCTTATGCCAAGGCAGCAATCGCCCTTGTTTATCATATCTAACGCCACGGCCACTATTGCCCGGTTTTCGCCCAGCAGCGGCACGACGTCTGCCATCGTGGCTATGCCTGCCTGAGGGAGGTAGCGTTTGGCGGCTTCCCGGCCTATAAGGCCCTCCGCCAGCTTCCACGCTATGCCTGCGCCGCATATATCGCCGTTGGGGTATGTGTCGTCCTCACGGGTATGGCACACCACGGCGCAGCATTCGGGTATCCTGCCGTCGCAGCGGTGGTGATCCGTCACCACCACGTCCATTCCCAGCTCGCGGCACCTGTCTATCTCGCCGTATGCCTTTACGCCGTTATCCACGGTGACTATGAGCTGCACGCCCATTTCGTGCAGCCGCTCCACAGCCGGTATGTTCAGTCCGTAGCCCTCGTCGTGCCGCGACGGTATATCGTATATCGCATCTGCACCCATACTCTTGAGGCAGTCGTAAAGTATGGAGGTGGCGCATACGCCGTCCGCGTCGTAGTCGCCGTACACGCATATCCTCTCGCAGGCAACGGCCCGCCTTATGCGCTCCACCGCCTTATCCATGTCCTTCATAAGCAGGGGGTCCAAGAACTGCCCCTCACCCGGGTGCAGGAAAAGCTCCATGGCCTCCCTGTCGCGCGCCCCCCGGGCATACAAAAGCGAAGCAAGCCGCGGGGATATCCCCTCGGCCTTTGGTATATCGTTATTTATTTGTGACGGCTCATATATCAGCATACCGTAATTCTACACCCCGCGCAGCCCGTTTGGCAAGGCGCAGCCCGCCGGTATGCCCCAAAATCGGGCGGCTATTTCAGCATTTGCAGTATCATCACGCTGAGCAGGCCGCTCGCCGCCCCCGCGGCTATATCGGACAATAGCGCCACGCTCACATACAGCGTGCCTGCCACGGCGGAAAACACTATAAACGCCAGCACCGCGTACAGCGCGCCCGATAGCGCCCCGTAAAGCCAACGCCGCCTTTTGCACCGGCGCACCGCTATTAGCCCTGCCGCCGCCGCGCATACCACCTTTATCACCGTGGTGAAAAGGCCCATGGTGGACGCCTGCAAAAGCTCCTCCTTGAGCGCGACGGCGTACAGCACCACCAGCACAAAGCTGATTATGACGCCGAGCAAGGCGCCCTTCCCCACCTCCAGCGCCATATTGGCCTGTTTTTGCGCCGCCCTTGCCGCCCGCATACCCATATACCCCCTATCAAGCATACAGATATATATGCCGAGACACAAAAAAATATGCCCGTTAAAAAACGGGCATATTGCAGCTTTTCAGCTTATTTTAGTTTGCCTGATCCTCTATGGTGTTCTCAACGGGAGAATCCTCCACGGAGGCTATCGCGCCGCGGATGAATACCAGACGGACCTTGTCGGGACCCACGGAAATGGTCACAACGTCGTCCTTTATGGCAGTTATCGTGCCGTAGATGCCGCCGATCGTGCGAACGCGGTCGCCGGGCTTGAGGTTGGCCAGCATATCCTTGATCTTCTTTTCCCTTTTGCGCTGGGGGATTATCATGACCGCGAAAAGCGCGACCATGAGAATGATCAGCATACCGCCATTGCTCATAAAGCCTTGAATGCCACTTACTATCTGAGTATCCATCATTTACCTTCCTTATTTTTATTGCGGCAGAGCCGCCAATTTTTGCTCTCCAATCATTCTATATAAAATACCTCCCCGCGTCAAGGTATTTATTCTCCGTTAGGCAGATTGTCACAATTGCCCAAATTTTATATTTCCTTTTGGGGCTTGGACGCCCTGTATTTTTTGATGAATGACGCGGGGTGGTAGGAAAGCTTTGCCTTTCGCAGCCCCTCCAGGCCCATGTCCTCCTCCCGGTTTATGTACTTCACGTCGTTCAGGAGGTTCGCCGCCATCTGCTGGTTTATCAGCGGGTACAGGCCCGGCACCTCCGCCTCGGCCTTTTCAAAATAAGTCACCGCCATGTCCTTCCAAGGCTTATCCGCCACGGAAAAGGCCTTTATCTCGCCGCCTATCCTTATCCCGCCGCAGAGCAGATCCAGCTCCCGCATATTCGCAAGCGCCGTGCGTATGGCGTCCAGCTCCCACTCCACGGATAAAAGGTCGTTCTCGTCCCTGTTGCCGGCCCACAGCCCGTAAAGCTCCAGACATTCGTCTATATCCTCCGGCCCCAGCGTCACAAACTCAAAGCCCCCATTCTGCTCGAGGCGATTTATGAAATTGCGCTTCGCATGGTATTTCTTGCCGGGAAGGTCCCTCAGATCCTCCATGTTGTAGACGTAATCGAAGTTGTCCCTGTCCTCCTCAAGCTCGAAGCCCAACCTGCGGAACTGCTCCGCATACTGCTCCGCTATGCCCACGAACAGTGGCTTTACCCCGTTGTCCGCCATATACCGCTCCGCTCTCGCTATGGCCCTGCCGTAATCCGCCGGGTCGAGGCATATCGGCGCCATCATGTACATGGGCGCGCCGGGGAAGCTGCATCGGCTGTACATCGCGCCATTCTCGAAGGCTATCGTTATTTTGCCCTTAGCGCCCCAGGCCATGTAGCTTGTGAAGGTAAATTCAGAGCTGAAGAGCCCGGCGCTTCCGGTGTATCGCTCCACCTCCTGCCGCATATCCGCGGTCACTTCCCTGAATTCGAGTGTTTCTTGTTTGATGCTCATATTCTCCATGATATCATATTACTCTACTGGCGCGGCAAATTTCAACCTCTAAAATGTTAACATATCGGCGGCCCCTGCGCACAGTAAAGGCCCCGCTTTTGCGGGGCCCGGTTTTTTCCTGCTGCTGTCAGCGCATGATCTGATATGTGGCGTTCACCGTGGCCGTCACCTTTATGGTGGGCATTGCGGTCTGCGCTTCGGTGAGCGCGTCCTCCGCGGGCGCCGCCGTAGCCTGCGGCTTGAGGGTCTTATTGGTATCGTCGTATACCACCGCGCTGTCTGCGCCGCCGTTTTCATCTATGGAGATGGGCAGGTTTGTCAGGCGCACGCCCGCACCGGCGGCTATTGCCCTGGCCTTTGCGCCCGCCGACTCCACCGCCATGCCTAACGCCTGAAGATATGCCTCGGAATCGTCCTCTATGGAGTATTCGGGGCCGGATACATCGCTTGCGCCGGCGGCGACGGCCTCGCTTATAAGGCTCCCCAGCACATCCATATCCCTGACCTTGACGTTCACGGTGTGGTATACCTCATAGCCCACCACCTTGGAGGTATTCTTGCTGTAATCCCTGACCTCGTTTATATTGAGATAGCCGGTCTCGATATCCTCCTCCGCTATGCCCCTGGCCTTTATCACCTCAAACACTGCCTCCATCAGCTTCGCGTTATTCTGCTGCGCCTCGGATACGTCCTTTTCCTGGGCCCTTACGGTAAAGCCCACCTCGGCAATATCCGGCTTTATACTTACGGTGCCGGTGCCGGTCACCCTTACGGTGCTTCTGGTGTCATAATATCCGTCTGTGTTCTGGGCGGAGGCCGCTATGTTCTTTTGCTCCTCTATCTGATCCTGGCTCCTGCAGGCGGCGGCCGAAAGGGCCATTATCGCCGCGCAGAGCGCTATTGCCGCTATCCTTGCCTTTTTTCTCATGTTCACCTTTCCGTTATTCCTTTTCCCCGGCATCATCTTTCTTGCCGGCGCTCAGCTTTTCCATGCGTTCCCGCCGCTCCTGCGCCTTTGCCTCGCGCTTTGCGGCGTTTTTTGCCTTTCCCTTCTTTATGAGCTTCACTATGAGCGCCACTATCGCGGCCAGCACCGCGATCACCAGCAATGCGGGTATTGCGCATACTATGGCTACCAGTGCGTTCTCGAGGAATACGCCCACCGCCGCAAAGCTCTCCGCGATGCCCGTGGACATGCGCTCGCCCATGCTCTCCTTGGCAGCGGGGCCCTTGGCGAGGCGGTTCTCGTTGATATTCACATGGACCGTGGTATAATCCACCAGATCGTCATAGCGGCGGAGCTGCGTCGTGTACTGCTCTATCTCGAGCGTCGTCTCGGATATTGCCTTTTCAAGCTCTACCAGATCCTCCATATTGCCGGTGGTCTTCATTATTTCCTTGAGCCTGTCAAGCTGATCCCGAAGCACGCCCAGGCGGGTCTCGGTATCAAAGTAGTTGAGGGTTATATCCTCGGTATCGCAGTTGCTGTAGGTTATCTCTCCGGTGCCCTGGGTAAAGTCTACGAATTCCTTGACCTTGGCGGTAGGAATGCGGAATGCCAAGCTGGCGGTGCGTCCACGGTCGGAGTATGTCACAGGCTTTGTGCCGCTCACGCTGGAGAACTGCACATAGCCGCCGAGCTGCGCCGCCTTGTCCTGCAGCTGCTTGAAGTGGGCGTCGAACTCGTCGGTCTTCATATCGAAGGAATAGGTGGTGATTATCTTGTGATTGCCGTAGTTCGGGTCGGAAGCGCCCGCGTCGTAGCCGCCTGCGGCAGCTTGAGGGTCGTCAGTCATGGGGGTCATGATCTCCGTCTCAGCCGCTTCCTCCATGAGGGCAGTTTCCTCGTAACCCCTATAAGATGCAGAGCTATCCGCTGTGGTATAGCCTTCCTCCTTCATAGATTTCCTCGCGCAGGCGCAGCCCGAGAGCAGCGCGAGTACGAGTATCGCACATACCGTGATCCTTAGCTTCTTTGCCATGATGAATACCTCCGTTATACCCTATGCGGGGTTTTGTGTGGGTCTTATGTCTCTTATGCCTATAAGACGTACAGGCAGGCGGAATGGTTGCGTTTTTTCAAATAATTATCCTAAAATAATTATATCAGCCTTCACTGCTCCGGGCAAGCGCCCCTGCGCTCCCACACGCCTATTATGACGCCGCCTATTATGAGCAGCGCGCCTATTACGCTCATAAGCGTTATGGGCTCATGCAGGAACAGGGCGCCGGTTATCAGCGTCACGAACGGGTTCACGTAAATATATGCGCTCACCTTCACTATGCCCAGCCTGCGGGTCGCCATGTTCCATGCAACATAGCTTATGCCGCTGCCGAGTATGCCGAGAAAGGCTATGCAGAAGAGTTTGTGCGGGTCCGCGAACTCGTAAAGCGGCATATTCAGCTCCCCCGTAAAGAAGGCGAGGGGCAGCGTGGTGAGTATCGCGAAGAAGGTCATTCGCCGCATAAGGAAAAAGCTCGAAAACCTGTGTACATAGCGCGTTATCATTACGGAGTACAGCGCCCAGCTTATGGCGGCGGCTATGGAAAGCATATCCCCGAAGGGATTGAATTTAAGCACCACGGTGCCGTTAAACACCACCAGCGCAACGCCTGCAAGGGCGATGAGCGAGCCGTACACCGTCTTTTTCCTGAGCCTGTTCCCCTTTGTAAAGAAGTGGGCCAGCACCGCCGTCCATATCGGCGCAGATGCCACGAGTATGCTCACGTTTGACGCGAGGGTATACCTTAATGCGTTGTTTTCGCAGAGGAAATACGCCGTATCCGCAAAAAGCGACATTAAGAACATCCCGAGGTTGTCCTTTGCCGCGACCTTTTCCATCCTCGGGTACATGCACCAAAGCACGGCATACGCCGTAAGGAAGCGCAGCAGCATTATCTGCAAGGGGGTAAATGTGCCGAGCAGCGTCTTGCTGAAGATGAAGGTGCTGCCCCATATACATATCGAGAGAAGCGCAGTCAGGTGCCCGCCAAGCTCTCCACGCTCTTTTTTGCCGTATTCCATAGGCGTTTCTCCTTATTAGTTGGTAAAACCCGCTGTTTTTGCAGTATTATATCACAGCTATTTTTATTTAGCTTTACTTTTCGCAAAAAAAACGGTAAAGTAGTATTTGGTGGTAGTTCGGCATAGTTAACTTACGAAAACATTTTCCCGTGTTTCGGCAAATTTTTCCGTCCCGTAAGCCACTGTTTTTATGCGTAAACAAACCTTTTTAGGGAGGATATTTATAAAATGGGTATTTTCTCTGTAATTTCACTTTTAGGAGGACTTTCCATATTCTTATATGGAATGGACGTCATGGGGGACGGCCTGAAAAGCAGCTCCAGCAAGGCCCTCAAAAGCATGCTGGAAAAGGTCACCCACAGCGCGGTGTTAGGCATGCTCACGGGCACCCTCGTAACCAGCGTCATACAAAGCTCCACCGCCACAATAGTGCTTACCGTGGGCCTTTTGAGCGCCGGGATACTCAACCTTCGCCAATCCATAAGCATAGTCATGGGCGCGAACATAGGCACCACCGTAACGGCCCAGATAATCCGCCTTATGGATATAAACTCCGGCGGCGCGGCATTCCTCGAGATATTCAAGCCCTCCACGCTGGCTCCGCTCGCCGTGCTTTGCGGCATAATATTCCTCAAGTTCGTAAAAAAGCAGAAAACCAAGGGCATCGGCATGATGCTCATGGGTTTCGGCATACTGTTCACCGGCCTTATGGGTATGACGGAGGCGGTAGCGCCCCTGTCCGGCTCCAAGGTGTTCACCGACGTTTTGCAGAAGTTCTCCGACGTGCCTATCCTCGGCATACTGACCGGCCTTATAACCACCTTTATCGTGCAGAGCTCCTCCGCCATGATAGGTATAGTGCAGGCACTGTCCTCTACCGGCGCCTTCACCTTTCAGACCGTTTACCCGCTTATAATGGGCATAGACCTCGGCACCTGCATAACCACCGCCATAATATGCTCCATAGGCACGAGCAAGGACGCCAAGCGCACCGGCATGGCGCACATAATATTCAACTGTGTCGGCACGGTGCTGTTTATGATAGCCATAACCCTGCTGCATAACGCCGGGGCGCTGGACGGTATATGGAACAAGACCATGAACAGCGGCAGCATAGCTAACTTCGCAACGCTTTTCAAGGTAGTTACCGCCCTTGTGCTGCTCCCCTTCACCAATCAGCTCGTGAAGCTCACCACCGTCATAGTTAAGGACTCCCCGGACGACGCCGAGGAGGCCTATCCCGAAATGCGCACCCTGGACGAGAAGCTGTTCATATCCCCCGCGGTAGCCCTTCATCAGGTCAACGTGGCCGCCGCCAGCATGGGCAGGCTCGCCCGCAAAAACTTCAACCGAAGCATAGAGCAGCTGGTATCCTACGACCCTGAGCGCAGCGCAAAAATATCCTCCGCGGAGGACAGGCTGGACAGCTTTACAGACGCCGCGGAGAATTACCTCATAAAGCTCTCCAACCATATCGACAGCACGGAGGACAACAACGAGCTGAACCTGCTGCTTCAGGCCGTCACCGACTTTGAGCGTATAGGCGATTACGCGACGAACATAGACGAGCTCAGCGCCCGCCTCGTTGCGGACGGACATGCCTTCTCGGAAACCGCAAAGAAGGAGCTGACGATACTCTCCTCAGCGCTTACCGAGATAATCGACCTTACCGTGGAGGCCTTCGCCAACGGCGACGAGTCCATAGCAAGGCGCATAGAGCCTCTTGAGGAGGTCATCGACGAAATGGTAGCAACGCTTAAGGACAGGCACATCGAGCGGCTAAAGAACGGCTCCTGCACCATAGGCGCGGGCCTGGTGTTCATAGAAGTGCTCACCCACATGGGCCGCGCCGCCGACCAGTGCTCCAGCATAGCGGTGTTCCTGCTGGGCCGCCACAACGAGGAGATACTGAGCAACCACCACGCCTACCTGCACGAGCTGCACAAGGGCAACGACGCCTATTACGCCTCCGAATTCGAGGCGAGGCGTAGGGAGTTCCTCGACCCCATCGAGGCGCTGTAAGCGGTCATAAAAACGGAATCGATTTATAATCGAGCGAGGAAGCCCGGGCAGAAAGCTGCTCGGGCTTTTTTCATATCTTACAAAGGCGATGGTAGAATCATTAACAGGTTTTATGGTATAATTTGCACGCGCAAACAGAACAGTAGATTGGAATTTATCTAATTCTCTGTGTACCTAATTGTAATTGTTCAACTTCTATTTTTGTTTTATTGCCATCTTCCTTTTGGAGATTTTCTATTTCCGAACTCCGAATAGTCAAAATAATTTCGTCCCCCACCTGTAAATCATCAAGTGTTATATCTATAACATCTTGTGTATCATAATTACAATAAATCATAGGAATTTGGGAACAATCAATAAGGCAATCATCCCCTAAAACACCTTCTTCTCCGCTATCTTTTGTGGTTATGATTTTATTTGTTTCATCAATTTCTGTTATTATCGCATTGATACCCAAAGCAAGTGGTTCATTTGTTTGTTGTCCAGAACACGCAACTAAAGTAAACGCACAAATGAACACGCATAATGCCATTGTCACTTTTTTCATCAACAAACCTCCAAATTCCTTTTTACAGAACCGGTAAAGCCCCTTTTTGCGCCGCATATCCTTTTTACATACTCTATACTTGAGCCTATATCCTTTTCATAAGGGGTGGGAGCTCGTAAAGCGACCTTATCTCATAATCCGGGCGCACGTCCTCCTCGTCCGGCATATCGTCGCGGTTGAACCATATCGTGGTTATCCCGGCGTTTTTGCCGCCCTGCATATCGGCCGAAAGGCTGTCGCCCAGTATGGCGGTATGCGTTTTGCAAAAATCCGGTATCCTTTCAAAGCACCTTTGGAAGTACTCCGGTTCGGGCTTGCGCCCGCCTATTTCCTCGGAAATAAACATGCCGTCAAAGTATTTTTCTATTCCGGCGCTGTCTATGCGGCTGTGCTGCACCTTCGCTATGCCGTTTGAGGCGAGGTAAAGCCTGTATTTGCCGTGAAGCTCCTCGAGCATATCCTCTGCCCCATCGACGAAATAATGGCCCTCCGCCAGCAGCCCCTCGTATACCTCGGCGGTCTCGGCGGGGGATACGCTTATGCCGAACTCGTCAAAAAGCTGCCTGAAGCGGCTCACCTTTACCTCCGCTATGGTGATCTGCCCCTTTTCAAGCCGCTTCCAGTGGACGAGGTTTATGGCGCTGTACCGGCTGAGAAGCTCCCCTCCCGGCTCTATGCCCATGGCCCTGAGGGCGCCCGCAAGCGCGGGGCCCTCGGCCTTGTTAAAATCCAATATGGTATTGTCAAGATCTATAAGCAGCGTATCTATCATACACGTCTTACTTGCTCATTGCCCTTTCCGCCGCGGCCACCACGTTTTCAGCCGTGAAGCCGAACTCCTTAAAGAGTACTCCCGCGGGGGCGGAGGCTCCGAAGTGGTCTATGGTGACTGTCTCGCCGTCCAGCCCGATATACTTATACCAGCTCATAGCGCAGCCCGCCTCTATGGCTACCCTCGCCCTTACCGCGCCGGGCAGCACGCTCTCCTTATACTCCGCGCTCTGCCTGTCGAATATATCGGTGCAGGGCATGGATACCACGCGAACCCTTTTGCCCTTTTCCTCAAGCATATCCGCCGCCTTCATGGCAAGCTCCACCTCGGAGCCGCTGGCCATTAGTATCACATCGGGCTTTTCACCGCCGCGCAGCACATAGCCGCCCAGCATGGCCTTGCTTACGTCGGTCTCCGCAAGCTGGGGCAGGTTCTGGCGGGTGAGCGCCAGGGCGGTGGGCAGTGTGCCGGAGAGTGCCGCGATGTACGCCGCGGCGGTCTCCTTCTTATCCGCGGGGCGGAAGAGGTTTGTATCGGGTATGGCCCTTATGGAGGCGAGGTGCTCAATAGGCTGATGGGTAGGGCCGTCCTCTCCCACGCCTATGCTGTCGTGGGTGAGTATGTACAGCACGGGCAGCTTCATAAGCGCCGCCATGCGCATCGCGGGCTTGAGGTAGTCCGAGAATACCATAAAGGTGGCGCAGTAGGGGCGCAGGCCGCCGTAGAGCATCATGCCGTTGCAGGCCGCCGCCATGGCAAATTCGCGTATGCCGAAGTGTACGTTCGAGCCATCCCTGTCGTTCTTGGAATAATAGGGCTTGCCCTTTAGCTCGCTCTTGTTCGAGGGGGCCAGATCGGCGCTGCCGCCAAAGAGGTTGGGCATGTATTCCGCCGCAAGGTTGAGTATATCGCCGCTGGTGGCGCGGGTGGCCATGGGCTTTTCGGCGGCGGTCAGCCTGGGATCGTTTATGAACTCCTCCGGCAGGCTGCCGTCATGCCACCTTACCCACTCGGCATACAGCTCGGGGTACGCGGCCTTGTAGCCCTCGAGCATCCTGTCGTACTCCTCCTCGGCCTTTGCATAGCCCCGGCCCAGCTCCTCAAAGTGTGCGTACACCTCGCCGGGTACCTCAAAGGGCGCATAGTCCCAATGATAAAACTCACGCATGGACTTGAGGGCTTCCTCCCCCAGAGGCTCGCCGTGGGCGCTGGCCTTGCCCTGCTTGGCGGTGCCGTAGCCTATCTCGGTATCCACGATTATGAGGGAGGGATGCCCGGCGTCCGCCTTGGCGCTGTCCAGGGCGGCCTGTATGGCGTCCATATCCTCGCCGGAGGCTACCTCCTGCACCTGCCAGCCGTATTCCTCGAACCTGCCCTTTACGTCCTCGTCAAAGGTGGACTCTATGCGTCCCTCTATGGTTATGCGGTTGCGGTCATAGAGCAGTATCAGCTTGCCAAGGCCCATTGTGCCCGCCATGGAAGCGGCCTCGGAGGCAACGCCCTCCTGAAGGCAGCCGTCGCCGCAGAGGGCATAGGTGTAGTTGTCCACCACCTTGTAGCCGTCGCGGTTGAAGTGGGCGGCGAGCTTGCTTTCCGCCATCGCCATGCCTACCGCCATGGCGATCCCCTGCCCCAGAGGGCCGCTGGTGGTTTCAACGCCCTTGGTGTGGCGGTATTCGGGGTGGCCGGGGGTAAGGCTGCCCCACTGGCGGAAGTTCTTCATATCATCGATAGTCAGCCCGTAGCCGAAGAGGTGCAGCAGTGAATACTCCAGCGCGGAGGCGTGGCCCGCGCTCAGCACGAACCTGTCCCTGCCCTGCCACCGGGGGTCCTTCGGGTTATGCTTCATCTGCTTCCACAGCGTATACGCCATGGGCGCAGCGTCGATGGCGAGGCCGGGGTGTCCGCTCTTCGCCTTTTCAACGGCCTCCGCCGCCAGAAAACGAATGGTTTTTACTGAAAGCTCGTCGATCCTGTTCATGTTTTGTCCCTTTCTTTATCTGCAAGTATTTTTTATCTGCTCAATAGCTGCTTTACTATCTCCGCAGGCTCCGTAACGCCGGATTTATAAAGCTCCATAACGTCGTCGGAGCATACGGCGCCTATTTCAAGGCTTATCACAGATACGCTGCCCGTTGCGGCAAGCTGCTCCGCGAGCTTCAGCATATCCTCCGCCGCCTCGTTCATGTTCACGCCCACGCAGGCCCCCATGAGCCAGTGATCCTCTATCATCAGGGCTACCAGCTCGTCGGTGAGCTCCGCGCATATCACCTCCACGGAGTCGTTGCGGCCCGCCGCCTTAAGGGCCTTGTAGGCCGCCTTGGCAAGCTCCGCGTTCTCGGCGTATACGGTATCCAAAAGGCCCGCGGGTATCTTGGACAGCGCCTTTTCCGTCCATTTTTCCGGCGTCCCCATTCCGGAGCCGTAAAAATACGTGCCCTTGTCCTGCAATTTCCCCTGGGCTATCATCTCCTGCTGTATGCCGTATGCCGTCCCGCCATCGTCTGCAAACAGGGACAGCACGCGCACCGGAGAGCAATGTGAGGGATAGCTGTAAAGCACCTCCCACGAGGCCATCGCCGCAGCGTCGCCATCGAAGGTGACGCCGGAGGTATTTTCGGGTATTATGTGCGGCTTGTCCGTAAGTATCACCGCCGGACCGGGTATTTCCGGCACGTCGCCGGGCTGGGGCATATATACGAGGGATATGCCCTGCTTTGCCGCCTCCATGTTCTTCTGCTCCTGGGTAAGCTCAGGCTCCGGCGTGGCGTCGGTGCTTATCGCCTGCACGTCCTCGCCAATGGGCTCCGGCGTGGGCTCAGGCGTCTTTTCGGGTATCTCGGCCTGCTCAAAATCGCCGCCCGCAGCCTCCTCAACTATCTTCTGAAACTCCTCGCTGGCGTTCACCATGGCGTAGCGCACCTTTATTTTGGCTATGCTCTGGTTCATCCTGTCGCTTATGGCGGGGTTGGGGCTCATCTGCATCAGGCTCATGGCGATCAGCACCGAAAGCGCCGCAACGGAAATTATGGCTATCCACGTTCCCTTTTTCATCCTTACGCACCCCCCATGCCGGCGCTGTCATACACGGTGGCCCAGCCCTCCTTTATGCTCTTGCGGAGCATGTAGCCCTCTGTTCCCCAGTAGTCTACCCTCGCCCATTTGCCGTCCTCGCCCAAGCCTTCCTCCAGCATCGCTATCGTGCTGTGGCGCGCCACCTTGTATATCTTTTCAGCCCTGGCGTCTGGCTCGGCGTAAAGGTACTGGGTGCCGGCGACGTAATAGCCGTTCGGCGTGGACTGCATAACGCCCTTTTCATAAGTTATAAAGCAGCGGCGCACATAGCCCTCGCGCCCGCCCTCCGTTACCTTTACCCAAGGGTCGCCCTCCTGCAAAACGGTGAGCTCGGCGTCCTTGCTCATAGTCTTTATGAGCTTGTCGTTGGTGCCGTTGCCGGTACGCATCTGCGCCCCGTTGACGGTTATCCAGGCCTTGCGGTCCGCAAGGGGCTCGTCGTCGTATATGTTTGTCTGGAAGGCCCTGTACTCCTCAAACGTCATATCCGTCTTGAGCGAGGAGGCCAGGCCGCCCTTTGCTTTGCCTGCGGTGACCTTTACCGTCGTGCCGAAGGGTGCATTGTAGTACAGCCACTTTGCGTCCTCGATATAAAGCCTTACGCAGCCGTGGGAGCCGTTTGCGCCCAGGTTGTTGAAGGCGAACTTTTTAAGCGTGGACGTATCCCGCGAGGAGAACATTATGGAGTGGAAGTATACGCCGCCCACTATCTGCGTCCAGTATCTTGCATATTCGTTGTTGAAGGCCGCAAACTTTCCGAAGCGCTCCCTCCCGCCTATCTTCCATGTGCCGCTGGGGGTGGGGGAAGCGGGCTCGTCCCCCTTGGGCTGCGTCTTGCCGGTGGTGCAGACAAATCGGCGCACTATCCTCGTGTACTCGCCGCCGTCGTCCCTCTGGTATACCGTCACCACCTGATTGGTGGTATCGAGCACTATATAATATTTGTCAGGGTCATTGTTCTGCATCTCGTCCCGGGCAAGCGCGGCGCCGGGCAGCAGCATCAGCACAGCCATCGCCGCAAGCAGCGCGGCCTTGAATTTTTTGGAAAGCATAGATCCCTCCGATAGTATAGTCCAACATCTTATATTATATTGTATTTATCCCTTTTCGCCAACAATCAATTTTATTCGTTTTTTCCATACAAAAAGGTCACATTGCCGCCGATTGCATATCCTGCGGTTATGTGGCATAATTAAGCTGGTATTTTAAGGGAGGCAATATATGGCTATATTCAACAAATTAGGCAGCATCGCCCGCAACGTATCCGGCAGGACCGGAAATATGCTGGAGGTGAGCAAGCTCAATGCCCTGATACGCAGCAGCGAGGACGACATCGAGGAGCTTAAGCAGCAGCTTGGCGAATATTTTTACGGCAAGTACGCCGCCGGCGTGATATTGGACGGCAGCGCCACGGAAATATGCAAAAAGATACAGGCGGCCTATGCGGACATAAAGGCAAACAAGGCCGAAATAAGCAGCATAAAGGCCGCGGACAGGGAGGCTGAGGAGGCCGCGGAGGCCGAAGAGGCGAGGGCGCAGCTCAAGCTCCCGCCCAAGGAGCTTTACGGCGAATTCGCAAACGCCGCCCGCTCCGCTTCCGGCCCTGTGACCTTTTGCCCCCTGTGCGGCGCATCGGTGACGGACGGCTCCCGCTTCTGCGGAAGCTGCGGCGCGAAGCTCGGCTAAAGAAAACGGCGGCCCCGTGAGCCGCCGTTTTTATTTGCTTGCCGCCTTTGTTTATTCCTCGGCCTCTACCACCTGGGCGTCGGGGGCGTTCTTCTTTACGCTCTCTATCCCGTTCATGCAGGAGGCCTTGGCCTTGTAGCCCTCGGATACGGCTATTATCTCGCCGTTTCTCGCCTTTAGACGGAAGCGGAACTCGCCGGCCTTGTCTGCGTATACCTCGAATTTGGGATGGGTAAGCTTCTCAAAGCCCTCCGCCGTCTGATCCTCTATGCCGCCCTCGCAGCACCTGCGGACGCTCTCTATGCCGTTGAGGCATGCGTCCTTGCTCTTATAGCTCTCGGAGGTGGCTATCGTCTCGCCGTTCCCTGCCTTAAGGTTAAATACAAAACCCGCCTTGGTTGCCTTCAGTACAAATTTGCCCATTTATGATTGCTTCCTTTCTTAAAATCTTAAAGAATCAACGCCGAATGAACGGCCTGCCTGCTATGTTAAAACAAGAATATATTATCCGTACGGCCATGTCAATATAAATGCCCGCGGCGCTTTACATTTTTAGGCGAGCCTTAAAATTTTTGGCGTTATTTAAGTTGCTTTAGCCTTGCCACCGTTGTATAATTTAAGAGGGTGAAAATAGCCGTAAAACAGCCTAAATTTCACCCTTACACATATTTCTACCTCAAAAACCAAAACAATATAAACAAACAAGGAGATGCCTAATGAAGTACGATCGTATCTACAATTTCTCTGCCGGTCCCTCCATTCTTCCGGAAGAAGTGCTGGAAAGCGTCCGCGATAACCTCATGAACTATGAGGGCTCCGGTATGTGCGTAATGGAGATGAGCCATCGCTCAAAGGTTTTCCAGAAAATAGTCGATGAGGCCGAGCAGGATCTCCGCGACCTGATGAACATTCCCGACAACTACAAGGTCATGTTCATACAGGGCGGCGCTACTCTCCAGTTCGCCATGATCCCCATGAACCTGATGAAGAACGGCGTGGCCTGCTATGTCGAGACCGGCGCCTGGAGCAAAAAGGCCATCAACGAGGCCAAGAAGTACGGCGATGTACACGTAGTTGCCTCCAGCAAGGACAGGAACTATGCATACATACCCGATTGCAGCGATCTGGATATCCCCGACAACGCCGATTACGTCTATATCTGCGAAAACGAGACCATCCACGGCGTCACCTGGCAGAGCCTGCCCAACACCAAGGGCAAGATACTGGTATCCGACCAGTCATCCATGTTCCTCTCCAAGCCCTGCAACGTGTCTGATTACGGCATGATCTACGGCGGCGTACAGAAGAACATAGGCCCCGCCGGCATGGTGATCTGCATCATACGCGAGGATCTCATACGCGACGCCTCCGAGCTGCCCGTGTGGGTACCCACCTACTGCGCGTATTCCACCCACGCCAACAACGGCTCCATGTACAACACCCCCAACTGCTGGAGCATCTACGTATGCGGCCAGGTATTCAAGTACCTCAAGAGGCTCGGCGGCCTCGAGGTCATGAATCAGCGCAACATAGACAAGGCCAAGGTCATGTACGACTTCCTGGATCAGTCCAAGATGTTCAGGGGCACCGTCGATAAGGAGTTCCGCTCCCTGATGAATATCCCCTTCGTGACCGAGAGCGCAGAGCTTGACGCCGAGGTAGTAGCCGCCACCAAGGCAGCGGGCTTTGACAACCTGAAGGGCCACAAGAGCGTCGGCGGCCTCCGCGCCTCCATCTACAACGCCATGCCCAAGGACGGAGTCGAGGCTTTGGTCAGGTTCCTGTCCGAGTTTGAAGCCAACTACAAGAAGTAATTTTTATAAAGGAGATAATATCATGCGTATATTGGTAACTGACGGAATGGATAAGGACGCCCTCCAGACCCTTAAAAACAACGGTCACGAGGTCGTGGAACAGTTCTATGCCCCCGAGGAGCTGGGTGCGGCGCTGAAGGAGTTTGACGCCGTGGTGGTCCGCAGCGCTACTAAGGTACGCGCCAACCACATCGACGAGGCCAAGAACGGCAAGCTCAAGCTCATCATCCGCGGCGGCGTCGGCGTTGACAATATCGACGTCAAGTACGCGGAGGCAGCCGGCATCACCGTAAAGAACACCCCCCGTGCCTCCTCCCAGTCCGTCGCAGAGCTGGCCATGGCTCACATGTTCGCCTGCGCCCGCTTTATCTCCATCGCCGGCCACACCATGCGTGAGGACAAGTGGGAAAAGAAGGCTTACGGCAAGGGCATCGAGCTTCAGGGCAAGACCCTGGGCATCGTGGGCTTCGGCCGCATCGGCCAGCACCTGGGCGTAATGGCCAAGGCCATAGGCATGAACGTAATCGCAGAGGATATATTCCACATCCCCGGGATCGAGGAGAAGCTGGGCATACCCTATGTAGAGCTTGACGAGCTGCTCGCCAAGGCCGATTTCGTCTCCGTACACGCTCCCGCGGTGGACGGCGGCGCCCTCATCAATGCCGAGACCATCTCCAAGATGAAGGACGGCGTGACCATCATCAACACCAGCCGCGGCACCAACGTGGACGAGGCCGCCCTGCTCGCAGCCCTCGAGAGCGGCAAGGTACGCAGCGCCGGTCTGGACGTTTACGCAGACGAGCCCGCCACCAACAAGGCCCTGTACAGCCACCCCATGGTATCCTGCACCCCCCATATCGGCGCGGCTACCAAGGAGGCCCAGAAGCGCATAGGCTCCGAGATCGTGGAGATCATAGAGAGCTTCGGCAAATAACCGAGCACCAACGCATCAACATTCAAAAGGGTATGCGCCTTACCGCGCATACCCTTTATTTAATTTAATGCTAAGCGCGATCCCCGGCGCTTCCGGCCCCTATTGCGCTTCGTTATTCGATCTGCTCTGCCTGTTCAGGTAGAGCTCCCGTAGGCCCTCCTCAGACATTCCGGCGATCAGGGCGCAAATGGCCTCCGCCGCCTCCATGCTGTCGGTTTTCGTGTACTCGCCCAGCACATTGCAAACGGCGTCATAGTATCGCGCATAATGCTCGGCGGTTTTTTTGCCCCGCAGCGTAAAGTAGACCGCTCCGTAGGGCTCCTTTTCCACTAAATCCATGGCGCTCAGCGTGCGTATCATGGTATGCACGCTGGGCTTGCTGCACCCAAGCTCCGAAGCAAGCCTTATGCTGCGTATCGCGCCGTTTTTATCGGACAGCTCCTTCATCGCGAGCAGGTACCGTATCTGGGAGGAAGATAAATTCATTCTATCGGTCATTATAACCTCCATTCAAAAATACGGGAGACGCAAGAGGGTATCCCGCGTCTCCCAAAAGGTCACTTCTTTTGATGGCAGGAGCCGCTCATGGGGCAGCTACCGCAGCCGCACCCACAGGAGGACTTCCCCTTTTTATGGTTTCGTATCATATAGGCGATTATCGCCGCAACGGCAGCCGCCAAGGCCGCGCATATAATGACGGTTCCCAAGTTTTCAGATATCCATGCGAGCATGACATCACCTCCGGTAAAAAACATTTACATTGTAACCTTAACTTCCCCGGTCAGCTTTGTAGCCTCCTTATAGGGCTTAAAGAGCATGTAGAGCATCAGGCCGAGTGCGGCAACGGCGGCTGTCAGGCCGATCACATTCACGTTGCCGGTAAAGGCGGAGCCTATCTGATAGATGATCAGCGATATCACATAGGCGAAGCCGCACTGATAGCCTATGGCGAACCATGTCCACCTTGCGTTGTTCATCTCCCGCTTGATCGCGCCGATAGCCGCGAAGCAGGGGGCGCACAGCAGATTGAACACCAGGAAGGAGTAGCCGGTGACGCCGTTGAACGCGGCGGCAAGATTTTGGTAAACTGTGCCGTCCCCGCCGCCGTAAAGTATGCCCAGGGTACCGACGATGTTCTCCTTGGCGATAAGGCCGGTGATGGAGGCCACTGCCGCCTGCCAGTCACCCCAGCCCAAGGGCTTGAACACCCAAGCTAACACGCCGCCTATGGAGGCTAACATGGAGTAGTCTATCTCGTCCTCGCTAAGCATCCTGAACGCGCCCTCAACAAAGCCGAAGTAGGTGGTAAACCACACGAATATGGTGGAGAGCAGGATTATGGTTCCGGCCTTCTTTATGAAGCTCCAGCCGCGCTCCCACATGCTGCGAAGCACGTTGGAAACGGTGGGCATGTGGTATGCGGGCAGCTCCATCACGAAGGGGGCGGGCTGACCGGCGAACATCTTGGTCTTTTTCAGCATGATGCCGGAGACGATGATGGCAGCCATGCCGATGAAGTAGGCGGAGGTAGCCACCCATGCGCTGCCGCCGAACAGGGCGCCGGCGATCATGGAGATAAAGGGTACCTTTGCGCCGCAGGGTATGAAGGTCGTGGTCATTATGGTCATCCGGCGATCCCTCTCGTTTTCAATGGTGCGGGAGGCCATTATGCCGGGTACGCCGCAGCCGGTGCCTATGAGCATGGGGATAAAGCTCTTTCCGGAAAGGCCGAACTTGCGGAAAATACGGTCTAAAACGAAGGCGATGCGTGCCATATAGCCGCAGGCCTCCAGGAAGGCCAGCAGCAGGAACAGCACCAGCATCTGAGGCACAAAGCCCAATACCGCGCCGACGCCGGCCACTATACCGTCCAGTATCAGGCCCTTGAGCCACTCGGCGGCGTTTGCCCTGTCAAGAAGGTCGCCTATCAAAACGGGAATGCCGGGCACCCATACGCCGTACTCCGCGGGGTCGGGCTCCTCGCCGTAGCGTTCCAGCGTGGCAAGCGCCTCCTGATAATCCTTCAGGGTGGCGGTTTCCTCCGTGACCTCAAGGGTCTCCTCATCCTCGACGTCGTAGGTAAATTCGCCGGTGGGAGCGGCCCCGTTTTCCTCAACATAGGCGTCATAGCCCTCCGCTATCATGGAGGCCGCTCCGTACTCCTCGGCGGCCTCGCTGTAAGCGGCGGAGCCTATGCCGAAAAGGTGCCAGCCGTCGCCGAACAGGCCGTCGTTCGCCCAGTCTGTCGCGGCGGAGCCTATGCTCACCATGGAGATGTAATAGACGAGGAACATGACCGCCGCAAATATGGGCAGGCCCAGCCAGCGGTTCGTCACCACCCTGTCTATCTTATCCGATGTGGTAAGGCTGCCTGTGAAGTGCTTCTTATAGCAGCGCTTGATGACCGTTCCTATGTACACATAGCGCTCGTTGGTGATTATGCTCTCTGCATCGTCGTCCAGCTCCTTCTCGGCCGCCTTTATGTCGGCCTCGATGTGGGACATGGTATCCGGCTTGAGCTCCAGCTTTTTAAGCACCTTGTCGTCGCGCTCGAATATCTTTATGGCGTACCAGCGCTGCTGCTCCTCGGGCAGGCCGTGGACAGCCGCCTCCTCGATGTGGGCAATAGCGTGCTCCACGGGGCCGGAGAAGGTGTGCATGGGGACGGTCCTGCCGTTCCGCGCGGCGTCTATGGCGGCCTCGGCAGCGTCCATAACGCCGTCGCCCTTTAGCGCGGATATCTCGACGACCTTGCAGCCCAGAGCCTCAGACAGCTCGGCCGCGTCGATCTTGTCGCCGTTCTTGCGCACCACGTCCATCATGTTTATGGCAACCACCACGGGTATGCCCAGCTCGGTTAGCTGAGTGGTAAGGTAGAGGTTCCTTTCGAGGTTTGTGCCGTCGATGATGTTCAAGATAGCGTCGGGCCGCTCCTCGATAAGGTAATTCCTGGCAACCACCTCCTCCATGGTATACGGGGACAGGGAATAAATACCGGGCAAATCAGTGATTATAACGCCGTCATGCTTCCTGAGCTTGCCTTCCTTTTTTTCGACGGTAACGCCGGGCCAGTTTCCCACAAATTGATTGGAGCCGGTCAGCGCGTTGAACAGCGTGGTCTTGCCGCTGTTCGGGTTTCCTGCAAGGGCAATTCGCAGATCCATATATCATTTCCTCTCTTTCTCGATTAGCCATTGCTAACCTCAACTCTTAAAAATACGGGGCTTTACCCCCTTAAGCACTGTGCTTTATTCGACCTCTATCATCTCCGCGTCGGCCTTGCGTATGGAAAGCTCATATCCGCGCACGGTCACCTCCACCGGATCGCCCAGCGGCGCTACCTTTCGGACATATACCTCAACGCCCTTGGTCAGCCCCATATCCATGATGCGGCGCTTGACCGCCCCTTCTCCGTGGAGCTTGACGACCTTGGCCGTATCGCCGACCTTTGCCTGCCTTAAAGTTTTCATGCCGGTTCTCCTCCTTAAAAAATGTTCTAAGTTCAACTGCCGCAGAAGCTCAAACCATTATCTTCTGCGCCATTTCCTTGCTGATAGCCACCCGGGACTCCTTAACGCTTACTATCACGTTCCCGCCCATGGTGCTTATGACCCTTACGACCCCGCCCACAACAAAGCCGAGGTTTTCAAGGTGCGCCCTGACCTCCTGTTTTCCGCCGATCTTCTTAATGACGTTTTCTTCTCCCACCTCTGCTAAAGTAAGCGGCATCATTATTGCATCCTTCCCTTCGGCATCTCATTAGCATAGGCTAACCGAAGCCTCAAAATATTGGTTAGCCCTCGCTAACCATATCGTATTATAACCACGCCCCTACTGTTTGTCAACAGGTTTTTTAAAATATTTTTTACATTGCCGCCCCATTGCGCCTCGCTTTGGCGGCCTTGCCCCATGCGCCTTGATTTTGGCCTGCTTCTGTGGTATGCTTCTGCTAACCGATACGATATTATACTATCTCTGCAAAGGAGGGAATTTCGTGCATCTTCAGGAATCCGGAGAGATGTATCTCGAAACGATATATATTTTATCTCAAAAGAGCAGCGACGTGCGCTCCATCGACGTAGGCGAATACATGGGCTTTTCCAAGCCCAGCGTCAGCAGGGCCGTGGGCATCTTAAAAAGCAACGGCTACCTTGAAATGGACGGCGACGGCTATCTTACCCTTACCCAGACGGGCCTCGCCATAGCCAAAAAGATATACGAGCGCCACACCACACTATCCGATTTCCTCATTCGGCTCGGGGTGGATAAGGAAACCGCCGCACGGGACGCCTGCAAAATGGAGCACGACATCAGCGACGAAACCTTCGAGGCCCTAAAGCGGCACTCAGAGCTTCACCGCGGTGAAAAATGATTTGATCGGCCTTATCACCACAGTATAAGGTCCCCGTTTTTATCCCTGGACAGCCTGTACATCCTGTCGTTCTCCAGCATATCCTCCTTCATGGCCCTGCTTATCTCGCCGTATTCCCCCGGCAGCAGCTCAAAGCCCTTTTCTGTGAGGAAGTTCCTGCCGGCCACCTTTACCACGCCATATTCAAAGGAATAATCTTTGAACTGCTCCTTTATTGCGCGCATAGACTTCAAAAACGGCTCGGGTATGTCCTTCATGTCTATTTCAACGGGGGCTTTTGACGTTATGTGGGCCTTGAATGGCTCCGCATCCATAAGCCCCGCCATTATCCTCGCCGGATCGCCGTAGGAAAAGCGCCGCAGTATAGTCTTGAGGCTGTGCAGCTCGTCGCCGGAAAACTCCGGCCTTGCGGCGTTTATCTCCGCCCTGCGCCCCTCGAGGCCTTCTATCCTGACCCCGTTCCGCCCCGCGGTTATTGCGGCGTCGCCCATCAGCTCCCCCTGTCCGTTGGCATATAAGAATATCTTGGCCATCACCATTACCCCGTTTAGGAGGTAAAAGGCCTCGTCTGTCTTCAGGCTTTTAAATTCGCCGTTGCTGTCGCAGAGCCATTTGGCTATTTCTATGGTCTTATCCATCTATCCTTTTCCCCTTTTTCGGTTTATTCCGCCCTCGCCCCATCATACAAAAAAAGGATACCACAGCCCCATTGCCTTTACAAGGCGGCGGGCCTTAAAAATATCCGCGTGCTTTAATGTGCGCTTATACCGGCCCCATTAAATTTTTATGTTTACATATCGCTTTTGCAAGACTATAATATCAGCCGATAATAATGCGTCAATTCGCCGGCCCCATAGGGCCGTGTTTTTATGGCGCGGAAAGCGTAAGTGCGGAATTATGGAAAAAAAAGCGAGGACGCGCTTTATCGTCCTTTGGCTCTCGATCGCTGCGCTGCTGCTGGCGGGCTCCCTGCTGGCCCCCTCCGCAGAGCGGGAAAATGTGCAGGCCGCCATGCAGGACGCGGTGCTGCACGAGGAAAACAGGATACTGCTCTTCCCCGGCTTTGACGTTGCGCCGGGGCTGGTATCCTCTATTGTAATAACCTGCCTGCTGCTCCTCGGGGCGCTGCTCATAAGGCTCTTTGCCATTCCCCGCTTCAAGGAGATACCTGGCAAGGGACAGCTCCTCCTCGAAACGGCGGTATCCTGCTTTGACGGCCTTGCCTCCTCCGCAAGCCCGTACCGCAACAGGTTCCTCGGGGCCTATGCCTTCAGCGCCGGCAGCTATGTGTTTCTCAGCACCCTCTTTGAGCTGTTCGGCTTTCAGGCGGTGACGGCCGCAGGGCGTTCGATAGCCCTCCCGGCCCCTCTTTCGGATATCAACGGGGCGATAAGCCTGGGCGTGATGTCCTACCTCGTCATAGTATTCGGCGGCGCCGCGGGCGCGGGGCTAAAGGGCGTAGGCAGGGCGCTCAAGGACTTCTCCCTCCCCCTCTCCATGAGCTTCAGGCTGTTCGGCGCGCTGCTCTCCGGCCTGCTCGTGACGGAGCTGGTATATCACTATACGGCGCTGAGCTTCGTGCTGCCCGTGATAGTAGCGGTGATGTTCACGCTTATGCACGCCCTCATTCAGGCATACGTGCTGACCATGCTCACCACCATGTTCTACGGCGAGGCTGCCGAGCCGCTTCCCCAAAAAGTCAAAAAAGCCTGACCTTCAAAAAACATTTTTTGGAGATATATATGAAAAAGTCTGTAAGGATACTCACCCTAATTCTCGCGGCGGCGTTCATGCTCGCCTCACTTTCCTTCGCCCTCCCCGCCTATGCCGAGGACGCACCCGCCGAGGAAGCGGCGTCGCAGGAGCAGAGCGAAAGAGCGACGATAAGCAAGGCATACAGCGCCGGCATAGCCATAGCGGTGGCCGCCTTGGGCGGCGTGCTGGCCATGGGCATGGCGATATCCAAGGCCGTCGAAGGCACCGCCCGCCAGCCCGAGGCAGGGGACAAGATAAGGACCACCCTTATGCTGGGTCTGGTGTTTATGGAAACAGCCATAATATACGCCCTGCTGGTGGTCATACTTATCATATTCGTGCTATAAAGCGGGAGGTCTTTTATGGGAGTGCCTCTTAATATAGACTGGCAGCAGATACTGCTGCACATGTTCAACTTCGTGCTGCTCACCGGCGGGCTTTACATACTTCTCTTTAAGCCGGTGAAGTCCTTTATGGAAAAGCGGCAAGCAGGCTACGAAAAGCAGAAGGCAGAGGCGGCGGAGGCCGTAAGGGCCGCCGAGGCCAGGGACGCTGAGGTCAGCCGGCGCGAGGGCGAGCTTGCCGCCGATCTTGAGGATATGCGAAACGCGGCACGGAAGAAGGCCGAGGCCGAAAGGGAAGCGGCGGAGGCCGCGGCCCGGGGCGAGGCGGAAAAGATCATCGCGGACGCCCGCACTCAGGCGGAGCTGCAGCGGCAGAGGATAATCGCCGAGGCGAATAAGGAAGCCGTGAGCATAGCCCGCGAGGCCATAGACAAGCTCTTTAACGAGAGATTCCCTCGCGAGGAGCCGGAGGACAGGCAGAATGAGCGGACGGATTCCTGAGGGAAAGGCTTACATATACGGCGAAAGGAAGCCCGGCAACGAGCTTTGGGCATGGCTCGCCGCCTATGTAAAAAAGAATTACGGCGATATAGAACCGGAATTTATGCCCGAGCCGGGCATGGGTCCCGGTTTCAGGCTTTGCTGCGGCGAGGATACCCTTAGCTGGACCCCCCGCGACCTTTTAAATCAGCTTGACAGCCGAATAGCCGATATATCCCCAGAGGGCGGCTCCGTCATACCCCTCATAAGGGACGCGGTAAAGAGCTGGGTGCCGGATATATACGCAAAGGAAAGCGGCGTCGTCCTCTCCGCAGGCGACGGCATAGCCAAGCTCAGCGGGCTGAGCCGCGCGCGCTACGGCGAGATACTGCTCTTTGAGGGCGGCATACGCGGCATTGTGCAGGAGATACGGGAAAACATCATAAGCTGCATACTCTTTGGCTACTATGAGCTCGTCCGCGAGGGCAGCGAGGTCAGGCGCACCGGAAGGACCGCGGGCGTGCCCGTCGGCGAGGGGCTGCTGGGCAGGGTGGTAGACGGCTTGGGCGGCCCCATAGACGGCAAGGGCGATATAGAGTCCTCCGCCTATTTCCCGCTGGAGCGCCCCGCCCCCGGCATAATAGAGCGTCAGCCCGTGGACACCCCCCTTGAGACCGGCATACTCGCCATAGACTCCATGTTCCCCATAGGGCGGGGGCAGCGCGAGCTTATAATCGGGGACAGGCAGACCGGCAAGACCTCGATTGCAATGGACGCCATACTCAACCAAAAGGGCAAAAACGTAATCTGCATATACGTTGCAATAGGCCAGAAGGCAAGCTCCGTCGCCCAGTCGGTGGAGCTTTTCCGCAAGGGCGGGGCTATGGAATATACCATAGTAGTCTGCGCCGGCGCGGGGGATTCCGCCTCCATGCAGTACGCAGCCCCCTATGCGGGCTGCGCCATGGGCGAATACTTCATGGAGCAGGGGCGCGACGTGCTCATCGTTTACGACGACCTTTCCAAGCATGCCGTGGCGTACAGGACCGTCAGCCTGCTCCTCGGCCGCTCTCCCGGGCGCGAGGCTTACCCCGGGGACGTGTTTTACCTCCATTCAAGGCTGCTGGAGCGTTCGGCAAGGCTCTCCTCCGGCTTCGGCGGCGGAAGCATGACCGCGCTGCCCATAGTGGAGACCTTGGCGGGGGACGTTTCCGCCTATATACCCACCAACATAATATCCATAACCGACGGGCAGATATTCCTCGAAAGCGACCTGTTCTTCGCCGGTCAGCGGCCGGCCGTGAATATCGGCCTCTCCGTCTCCCGCGTAGGCAGCGCCGCCCAGACCATGGCCATGAAGCAGGCCGTGGGTTCGCTGCGCCTCTCTCTCGCCCAATATAGGGAGATGGAGATATTCACCCAGTTCTCCAGCGATCTGGACCAGTCCACCAAGGAGCAGCTTGAATACGGCAGGAGCCTCATGGAGATACTGCGCCAAAAGCGCAGCAGCCCCTTCCCGCTCTGGCAGCAGGTGGTGCTTCTCCTCGCGGCGGAGGGCCACATATTCGAAAAGCTGTCCGGCAGTGAGATAAACAAATTCCGGCAATACCTCCTTTCGGGCTTTGCCGCCTTCCCCGATATCACAAAGCGGCTGCAGGGCGGCGCGGCCCTGACGGAGGGGCTGCGGCAGGACGTGCTGGACAAGGCGCAGGCCCTTTTGGCCGCGTACACCGCCGGGGAGGCGAGTTAAATGGCAAACGCACAGGAGATAAAGCGGCACATAGGCGGCGTAAGCGATACAGAAAAGATAACCCGCGCCATGTACCTCATATCCGAGGCGAAGCTGCGCCGGGCAAAGAAGGAGCTCGACCTTACCCGCCCGTATTTCGACGCCCTCCGTCAGGAGATAAAGCGCATATTCAGGGTGGATACCAACGTAAAGAGCAGGTATTTCTATGCGGACGACTCTAAGGAGTACGGCGGCGGCACCTACGGCTGCCTCGTGGTCACAGCGGACAAGGGGCTGGCCGGGGCATACAATCTCAACGTGCTTAAAAAGGCGGAGGAGCTGCTTTGTGAGCATCCGGATACCGAGCTGTACGTCGTGGGCGAATACGGCAGGCACTGGTTTTTAAAGCGCGGTATACCCATAAAGCACAGCTTCCTCTACACCGCCCAGAACCCCACCATGCACAGGGCGCGCGAGATAAGCGAGGTGCTGCTGGATGGGTTCGAGTCCGGCGCGCTGAGCAACATAATGGTGCTTTACACCGATATGAAGACCTCCATGGCGGATTCCGTGAGGCTTACGAGGCTGCTGCCGCTGCACCGCCGCCTTTTCAGCCCAAAGCCGGAGGAGCCGGTGCTGCGCCCCTTTGAGTTTTCGCCTTCCCTTTCGGCGGTTCTGGACGGGGTGATGCGAAGCTACATTTCGGGCTTCGTTTACAGCGCCCTCGTGGACAGCTTCTGCGCCGAGCAGAAGGCGCGCATGGAGGCCATGAGCTCCGCCAACAGAAACGCGGAGGAGCTTCTTTCCTCCCTCAGGGCAAAGTATAACCTCGCGCGTCAGGCAGCCATAACCCAGGAGATAACCGAGATATCCGCAGGCAGCCGCGCGCAGCGGCAGAACGATCAGGAGAGCTTAACATGATGACACAGGGAGCGATAACCGGCATATCCGGTCCGGTGATAGATGTAAGATTTGACGGCGATCTGCCGGCGATAAATCAGGCCTTGACCGTCGAGTTAGAGGGGCGTACCCTCACCATGGAGGTAGAGCAGCACATAGGCGGCAACACCGTACGCTGCGTGCTCATGGACTCCGGCGACGGCCTCTGCCGCGGCATGAAGGTGGCCCCGACGGGGCACGGCATACGGGTGCCGGTGGGCAGCGTTACCCTCGGGCGCATGTTCAGCGTGCTGGGCCAGCCCATAGACGGCATGGGGGACGTGCCGGAGGGCAGCGAGCTTTGGGAGATACACCGCAGGCCGCCGAAATTTTCGGATCAGCGCCCCGCCGCCGAGGTGCTGGAGACCGGTATAAAGGTTATAGACCTGATGGAGCCTTACCCCAAGGGCGGCAAAATAGGCCTTTTCGGCGGCGCCGGCGTGGGCAAGACGGTGCTTATTCAGGAGCTCATACACAACGTTGCCATGGAGCACGGCGGCTACTCGGTATTCACCGGCGTGGGCGAGCGCAGCAGGGAGGGAAACGACCTCTGGAACGAGCTGCATCAAAGCGGCGTGGCGGATAAGACCGCCATGGTTTTCGGTCAGATGAACGAGTCCCCCGGCGTACGCATGAGGGCGGCACTTTCCGGCCTTACCATGGCTGAATACTTCCGTGATGCGTCCCATAAGGACGTGCTGCTCTTTATAGACAACATATTCCGCTTCGCCCAGGCGGGCAGCGAGGTATCCACCCTGCTCGGGCGTATGCCCTCCGCCGTGGGTTACCAGCCCACCCTTGCGGATGAGATGGGCGCAATGCAGGAGCGCATAACCTCCACCCGCAGCGGCTCCGTCACGTCGGTCCAGGCGGTATACGTCCCTGCGGACGACCTTACCGACCCCGCCCCCGCGACTACCTTTTCGCATTTGGACGCCACTACGGTGCTGAGCCGCAAGATAGCGGAGCAGGGCATTTACCCCGCCGTTGACCCCCTCGCCTCCTCCTCCCGCATATTAGAGCCGGACGTCATAGGCGAGGAGCATTACCGCATAGCCCGCGGCGTGCAGGAGACGCTGCAAAAATACAGCGAGCTTCAGGATATAATCGCAATACTGGGCATGGACGAGCTTAGCAGCGAGGACAAAAAAACCGTCGCAAGGGCGAGGCGCATACAGCGCTTCCTCTCCCAGCCCATGCACGTTGCGGAGAAGTTCAGCGGGATACCCGGCATATTCGTCCCCGTGGCGGAAACGCTCAGGGGCTTTGGCGAGATACTCTCCGGCGGCGCGGACGGCTACCCCGAGGCGGCGTTCTTCAACGCCGGCACGCTGGACGACGTGGTAAGGAGAGCAAAGGAGCTGGGCGGCGCGTGATGGAGCAGGGCGTTTTTACCTTGGATATACTGGCGGCGGAGGGTCCCTTCTTCCGGGGGGAGTGCCTATCCGTATCCGTTCCCGCCATAGACGGCTCCTATGGGGTGCTGGCGCACCATGCAAACGCCATAGGCGCCATAGTGCCGGGCGAGCTTACCTTCCGCACGCCGGACGGCATATTGCACCGGGCGGCGGTATCCTCCGGCCTCATCAAGGTCGAGGATAACCATGTGCTGCTGCTGGTGGACTCCGCCGAGCGCCCGGAGGACATAGACGCAAACAGGGCAAAGCGGGCAAAGGAGCGCGCCGAGGAGGAGCTTTTGCAGAAAAAGAGCATGGCGGAATACCGTATGGCGGAGGCCAGCCTTGCCCGCGCAATGAACCGCCTGAGGATAAGCCGCACCGCAGGGCACAACCTCAAGGACGAGTGACAGCCCAGCCCCGCAACGATCATTTCCCGGCACAGCATAGCATCGATCTATCAAAAAAGTCCGGCGCCGGCCGGGCTTTTAGCATATCTGTGGATAATCCCCCAAGCCCTTGTGTGCCCTTGTCAAGTGATGGTATTATATTAAAATAAGCAAAATTTAAAAAGGGCTTTTGCCGATGAGGGACAGGTATGCGGAGGGCGGCACAGCGCGGCCCCCGAAGCTGAAAAAAAAGGATATAGCGGTGTGCTGCACCGTGGCGCTGCTCATACTGTGCGCAATAGCGGCGCGTATGCTGAACGTGGGGAACCCCGCGCTCAGCGCCGCGGTGCGCTCCGGCATATACATGGGGCTTACGGCGGCATGGGGCGCGTCGCTGCACAGGCGCATAATCCAGCCGCAAGCGCGGCGCTATCTCATAGCCGTGGCGCTGCTCATGCTGCTTTGGCTGGCGGAGCGCACGGTAAAGTTTGAATTTGACCTGCCCGCAGCCATAGGGCGAAGGCTCTGGTACAGCTACTATATACCCATGCTGCTAATACCCCTGCTGGCGGTGTTTATAGCCGTGTCGCTGGGCAGGCCGGAAAACTACAAGCTGCCGGGCTGGACGCGGCTTCTGTATATACCCACATTCGCGTTTATGGCGATGGTGCTGACCAACGACCGGCATCAGCTGGTTTTTGCGTTTCCGGCCGACGCCGAGATATGGACTGGCGGCAATGCGGCGCACTCTATCGGGTATTTTGCCGTAGTGGCCTGGACGGCGGTCTGCGCCGCAGGGACTATTATTGTGATGATTGAAAAATGCCGCAGGCCAAAAAGCCGTATCCAGTGGCTGCCCATACTGCCTGTGGTGCTGTCGTTTGTATACACCGCCCTTTATGTAAGCGATGTGAAATGGCTTCGCCTTATAGCCGGGGATATGACTGTGTTCCAGTGTCTGGCTATTATGGCAGCGTTGGAAGGCTGCATTCGCTGCGGGCTGATACAGTCCAACACCGGCTATGAGGAGTTCTTCGGCACTACCACCATAGGGGCGCAGATAACCGACAGGCGGTTTCGGGTGAGGTACTCCTCCGCCTCCGCGCTGCCCCTGAGCCGCGAAAAGCTGGAGCAGGCGCTGGAGGGGCCGGTGCAGATAGACAAAAATACACTGCTCAACGGCCGGGAGATAAGCTCCGGCTATGTATTCTGGCAGGAGGATATCTCCGAATTGCAGGGCGTGCTGGATGAATTGCAGACGGTCCAGGACGAGCTGAAGGACACCGGCGACGCGCTCAAGACCGAGGCGGAGCAGCGCTCATACTGGCTCAAGGTGGCCGAGGAAAACCGTCTCTACGACATGGTGGAAAGGCAGACCGAGAAGCAGACGGCGCTGCTGCGTGAGCTCCTATCCAAGCTGCGCGAAACCGAGGACACCATGGAGGCGCGGCGGCTGCTGGGGCGCATAGTGGTGATAGGCACATACGTAAAGCGGCGCAGCAACCTCATCTTCGCGGGGCGGCAGCAGGGCGTGCTGGACGCGGCGGAGGTAAGGCTATGCCTTGATGAGTCCGCCGCGGCGCTGGGCCTGTGCGGCATAGCCTGCGCGGTGAACGCCGAGATAGATGGGCTGCTTGCCGCGGAGGACGGGAACAGGATATACGACTTTTTCGAGGCCGCGGTGGAGGCGGGGCTTTCCTCGCTCTCCTCCATGCTGTTTTACGCGGGGGAAGCGCCGGACAGCATAAGCCTCGGGGCCGCGCTCTGCTGCGATGATATGGGAGCGCTGCTTTGCGATTTCCCCGATGCCTGCACGGAGCGGGACGAGGACGGGATATGGCACGCTTCGCTCAGCATCAGGAGGGAGGGCGGAGAATGGACCCTATAAAGGAAAGCTTTGACAACCTGCCGGTGGCGGTCTGCTTTTTTGACGAGCGGGGCGTGGTGCGGCTGATAAACCGAAGGATGCTGAACGTCAGCGCGGCGCTGCTGGGCAGCGGCGTACAGAGCCTCGAGGAGCTTCGCCGCGCGCTGGACGCGCCGCCGGGGGCGACGGAGCGGCTGTATGCCGGAATGGGTGTATACAGGTTCCCGGACGGCACGGTGCTTCGCTTTGCCCAAAGGCAGATAACCGACAAAAGCGGCGGCAGGCTCACCGAGGTCACCGCCTCTGACGTTACGCGGCTGGTCACGCTCCAGCAGGAGCTTCAAAAGGAAAACGCCCGCTTGGAGAACGCAAATTCGCGGCTGAAGCGGCTTTACGACAGTATGCCGGAGATAGTGCGGGAGGAGGAGACGCTGGCCATGAAGCTCCGCATACACGACGATATAGGCCATACCATACTGCTTGCGCGGCGGGCGCTGCGGCAGGGCGAAAGCATGGAGGCCATACGCGAGAGTGCGGAGGCATGGGAGAGCGCCATAGAGCTGCTTTGCCGGGCGAACAGCATGGGCGAGCCGGAGGACGCGATGGAATACGCCAAGGCGCGGGCTGCGGAGTTAGGCGCGGAGGTGATATTGGAGGGGGACGCGCCGGAGGACGCGGACCTGCGGCACATATTCGCCCTCGCCGTAAGGGAATGCACCTCCAACTGCATACGCCACGCCGGAGGCAGGCGGGTATTCGCCCGCTTCGCGCCCCGCAAGGGCGGCTGCACCATACACATAACCAACGACGGCAGGCCGCCGGAGGGAGATATAACCGAGGGCGGCGGGCTTTCCGCGCTGAGGCGGCGCATAGAGAACGCCGGAGGCGTAATGAGGATAAGGAGCAGGCCAAACTTTGCGCTCAGCGCGTTTCTGCCATACGGGGAGGAGCACAGGCGATGATAAACGTTATGATAGTCGAGGATCAAAAGCTGGTAAGGAGCATATTGGAAAGCTACGTCAAGAAGGAGGAGGGCTATGCGCTGCGCTGCTCCATACCCGGGGCGGACAGGGCTGCGGATATATGCGACGCGGGCGGCATAGACCTGATACTCATGGACGTGCAGACGGAGCGGCGGGAAAACGGCCTCGCCGCCGTGGAGAGGATAAAGGCCGGGCACCCGGAGATAAGGATAGTGGTGGTGACCTCCCTCGTGGACTGCGAGGTGCTGCGGCGGGCCCGTGAGGCGGGGGCTGACAGCTTGTGGTATAAGGACACCGACGAGGGGCTGCTGATGGAGGTGGTGCGGCGCACCGTCGCCGGGGAGCGCGTGTTCCCGGACGCGCCGCCGGTGGTGGAGGTTGGCACGGCCAGGAGCACGGAATTTACCAACGCCGAGATGAAGGTGCTGCGCTGCCTGGTGAGAGGTATGTCGTATGGGGCTATCGCCGGGGCGCTGGGTATAGAGGTGACGACGGTGAAGTACCATGTCTCCAACATGCTGCAAAAGACCAATCTGGAAAACAAGCTCCAGCTCGCCATAGCCGCAAGCGAGGCCAAGCTGGTGGTGGAGCTGAACGAAAAATAATAAAATAATTATGAACAGGGCCTGAACCCCGTACTTTTGTACGGGGCTTTTTTTGCGCGGCTGTGCGACAATATACAGATACAAATCAATGTCCCATTTTTTGTGTGAAGTAAGACTCAGGACATTTTTCGACAATCTATTCAAGGAGGGAAAATAAAATGGCATTTTGCACCAACTGCGGCGCCAAGCTGCCCGACGGTTCCAGATTCTGCACAGAGTGCGGAGCGGCTATTGCGGCAAGCGCGCCGGCAACGCCGGCGGAGCCGGAAAAGAAGTACACCCCCGAAGCGCCGGCGGAGCCCGCGATACACCCCGACTCGGTGGATGCGCCCATGGAATACACCGCACCCGACCGGCCCACACAGCAGAGCTACACCCCGCCTGCACAGGGCAGCTACACTCCCCCAACGCAGGGCGGCTACACTCCCCCAACACAGGGCGGCTACACTCCCCCAACACAGGGCGGATATACTCCCCCCACACAGGGCGGATATACTCCCCCCACACAGGGCGGATATACTCCCCCCACACAGGGCGGCGGATACAGCTATAACGCCAACACCGCCGGAAGCGCCTATGCCCCCGGCGCAAAGGCCAGTAAGACCCCCAAGGCCCCAAGGGCGCCCAAGGCCAAGTCCGGCAAGAGCAAGGCTCCCTTTATAATCGGCGGCGCGGTGCTGGTGTTCCTGCTGCTCATAGTGCTGCTTATAAGGGGCTGCACCGGCGCTGTAAAGAATGCGTTTGACCCCAACCTGGGCGTATACAACGCCACCACCGCCGAGATGTTCGGCATAGAGATGGATGTTGCGGACGTATGGGAGGGCGGCGTATCCATAGAGCTGAAGGCCAAGGATAAGTGCGTGTTCACCATAGACGGCGAGCAGTACAACATAAAATGGACGCTGGACGGCAGCGACATAAGGATAAAGGGCAAGGGCCTCGACTGTGAGGGCACCCTTAACCGCGGCGTGCTGGTGCTACAGGACGTAATGGATATGGGCGTCAACCTCACCTTCCAGAAGGAGGGCGGCTTCAGCGATAATATGCTGGACGGCAACGGCATGACCGGCAGCGACGGCGAGATAGGCGAGGACGGATACACCGCGGCCCAGAGGAAGTGGAACGGCGCATGGTACGGCAGCTTCCAGGTGGTGGAGCAGAAGAACTTCGATTACCTTTCCGACGGCGCGGTATACGACGCGCTGATGGTCATAAACCTGGACACCGACAACAAGGGCACCTTCGACCTCTATGTATTCAACGACTACGATGCGCCTGCGGCGGCGGGCGAGTGCGAGGCGACGGAGACGAGCCTCACCGCCACCTCCGTCGAGATGCTCGGCCAGGATCTGGACAGCGTATACAACTGGATGCTTCTGCCCCGGCAGGATTACACCGACCAGTACTGCATGGGCGACACCTTCGAGCAGGACGAATACTACATGGAGTTCATGGTATTCATAAAGCCCTGGGGCGCAAGCTGGGATAAGGAGATAGCCGACGGCTACAACCTCCTGCCCCCCGCCATGGACAATTATAACGACCTCATAGCTGCGGGCGAGGAGCCGCCTATGGGCGCGGCCCCGATAGGCTACGCAGGCGCAGGGGCGCAGGGCGCCACGGCGGAGGCCCCCGTAGAAAATACCACCGAGACTCCGGCGCAGAGCGCCGCCCCCGCCGAGGGCTTTGACAGCGGCACCATCACGGAGACCGTAAGCGACTACTCCAAGGATGCATCGATTGACGTTTCCGTGACGCTCCCCGCCAGCGGCTGGAAGCTCAGCCACGAGCTCACCACCATGTACCTCTACAACGTGGACGACCCGGAGCATCTGTTCTCCGGCGACCCCCGCATACAGTTTGACATCTACCCCAGCAGCGACAAGCTCAATTACTACGAGAAGAACTATGAGAACCTCAAGGACGAGGGCACCCGCACCATAGGCGGCGTGGAGCTCAAGGCGCGCTCCTACAAGAATGTGGGAATGCAGTGGACGGAGTACTACGGCGAGGTGCCGGGCGGCGGCTGGCTCTCCATAAAGATATCCAAGGTGGACATAGGAGCGGGCAGCGAGGGCGACGCGGTCCTCAACAGCATCTCCTTCAAGTAACAAAACGGAGCGCGGGCCTATGAAAAGGATAAAGCTGTTTACGGCGCTCCTGCTGGCGGCAGCCATGGTACTTCCCATGGCTGGCTGCGGCAAGGGCAAGCCCAAGGACGGCGGGGAAGCCTCCCCCGCCTCCTGGGCGGCGGCCGGAGAGTACGAGGTATACTCCATGACCACAGCGGGGACCACCCTCACACGCAGCCAGCTTGAAGCGGGCGGCATGGCGGAGGGCATGTTCCTGAAGATCAACGCCGACGGCACGGGCGAGATAAACTATACCGGCTCCCAGACCAACGCCATAAAGGTGGACGAAAAGGCGGGCAAGGTCAAGATAGAGGGCGGCGCGGAGCTGGACTACGCGCTGGAGGGCGGCAGGATAACCCTCACCTTCCCCGGCAATTCGCTGATAATGGTATATGAGAGCGAGGCCGCGGAGGAGGGCAAAAGCAAGGGCGATTTCGCCTCCTTCGGCAAGAAGGACGAGGAGCAGGCAGCCGCCCCCGACAGCCAGCCCGACATGGAGTTTATAAACGACTTCCTCGGGGACTGGCACGGCATGGCGGAATACTATGACTGCACCGGCGTATACGAGGCGAACAACCGCAACCAGTGCGAGATACTGGCGAGGATAACCTATGATGAGGACGCGGGCGAGCTGAAGCCCTTCGTGGGCGCGGCCTTTGACGGGGCAAACCAGTACAACTTCAAGATAACCTCCGCAACGGAATATCAGGACGACAGCTACCGCTACTTCAAGATAGGCGGCAGGTTCATGGATCAGCCCCTGGCGGAGGGCAGCCTTGTGGAGTACGAGGCGGAGTATGACAGGCTCTGGGTGATAGGCATAGCCGACGACGGCGAGGGCAACGTGCTCAAGCTGCTGGGCTGCCTCAGGAGGCCGGGCGCGAAGTGGGACTATGAAAACGACTACCCCTACATCGACAAGGACGGCGTAGAATTCTACAAGGGCAAGAGCCTCGAGGAGATAGCCAAGCTGTTCAAGGTGGACCTTAACGCGCAATAGGCAAAGGTAAAACCAAATAAATCAAAAAAACAGGGAGGAAAAATATATGCAGTACAGACTGGAAGGCGGCAGCTTACCCGCCGTAATAATCAACCTCAACCCCGGCGAGACCATGATAAGCGAGGCGGGCGGCAGGACGTGGTCGAGGGGCGCTGTGGATTCCACGGTCACCACCCTCGGCGGTGCGGGCAAGGCGCTCGGGCGGATGCTCATGGGTGAGAGCCTCTTTATGAACCTCTACACCGCTCAGGAGCCGGCGGAGATAGCCTTCTCCTCCTCCTTCCCCGGAAGGATAGTAGCGCGGGAGCTTGGCCCCGGCCAGAGCATAATCTGCCAGAAGCACGCCTTCCTCTGCGCCACATACGGCGTTGAGCTTTCCATGTTCTTCCAGAAGAAGCTGGGCGCGGGCCTTGTGGGCGGCGAGGGCTTTATAATGCAGAAGGTAACGGGCCCCGGCCTCGTGTTCCTTGAGGTGGACGGCTACTGCCAGGATTACGATCTCGCCCCCGGCGAAAGGCTGGTATGCGATACCGGCGTGCTGGCGGTAATGGACGAGACCTGCTCCATGGACGTGCAGATGGTCAAGGGTGTGAAGAACATGATATTCGGCGGCGAGGGCCTGTTCGATACCGTAATAACCGGCCCCGGCAAGGTACACCTTCAGACCATGACCATAGGCAGGCTGGCGCGGCAGATAATACCCTATATACCCAATAAAAAATAAATGAAAAGAATAGTTTCACTGCTGCTGGCGGCGCTGACGCTAAGCGCCGCGGGCTGTTCCAAGGCTCCGGAGGCGTTCGATATGCCGTCAAAAATCCAGAGCCCGGCTGAACAGGCCCTGCCGGAAAGAGGCAAAAGGCTGGACGAGATAGCCCTGCCGGAGGCTCAGACCCGGCAGGATCAGCCCGTTGTGACCGATCAGGCCGAGCCGGAACCGGATCAGACCGGGGCTGCCGCGGCAGAGCAGGCCGAGCCGCCGGCGGAAGACCCCATAACCATGGAGGGAAAAGATATGCAGATAACCTTTGACAGACTGCCCGACACACTGGAGGAGTTCAGCGCGCTGTGCAATGACCTTACAAAGCCCGAGAATACCTGCGCCCTGTTTTTGCTGGCGCTGAACCTTTACACAAAGGACAAGGCGGCGGGAGAAAAGGCCATAGACATGCTGCGGGGCCCCCGGCCCATGACGGGCATAGACTCACAGTTCATACGGGACAGGCTGAGAGATAAAAAATACCTGCCTCTGGCCTACTTCGACGGGGCCACCCCGGAGAACGGCTACGGGCCAACCCAGCCGTATGTTTTAAACTTCTACCCCGACCAGCGGCCCCAGGACTGCGAGGAGGGGTACATGAGGCTGTTTTTAAAGACGGCGGGCGCAGACGCTGCCCGGCCCATCAAGCTCAGGCAGAAGGGGGGCAACTGGTATCTCTGGGAGTATTCCAGCATACTCACAGGCATTCGCGTCCCCGCCGAAGAGGATCCCTGGGCATGAGGCGGGTAGTGCTGCTTGCGCTGTGCGCGATGCTTCTTTGCGGCTGCGCGAGGAACAACGACCTTGCGGATGCGCTGGCAAGCAGCATAAGCGTATCCACCCCCCGCCCCACCATGCGGCCCCTCGGTAAGCCTGCGGCGGAGCCAAAGCCGGCAACAGAACCCGAGCCCGAGCCGGAGACTTATACCGAGGAGGGGGCGCTGTATCTCGTAAGCCTTTACGGTGAGGACGAGGACGCCTTTGAGCTCAAGCTTCGCCCCGTGTTCAGCCTTTCCGATGAGGACATCGAGGAGAGCATGGAGCTTTACGGCCTTACTTATGATGACTTTTTCGCAAGCGAGGGCATTGTGGTATGCCCGAACGAGGAGGTTTTCCACACCGCTACGGTGCTCAAGGATTCCAACGCGGTGTTCGCGCTGTTAGACTGGGAAAGCGATGAGCCCTGGAATGAGCATATACTCCTGACGGCGGAGAAGTTCCTCGCCTATATGCGTATGATGGAGGAGGACGGCAATTCCCTGCTGGCAAGCGTGACCACCTTATCCGGAATGGTGACGGGGCTTGAGCAGCTATACGTGCCGTAACACAAAAAAACGTCCCGCCGCGACGCGAGGCCTCCCCGCAGGCGGGCGCGGATACCTTAGAAAGGAGCTATTATATGGGACTTTTTGACAAGAAATACTGCGATATATGCGGCGAAAAGATAGGGCTTTTGGGCAACCGCAAGCTTGAGGACGGAAACCTGTGCAAGGACTGCGCCAAAAAGCTGTCGCCGTGGTTTTCCGACAGGCGCAACAGCACCGTGGCCGAGATAAAGGAGCAGCTTGAATACCGGGAGCGCAACAAGGAGGACGTCGCCCGCTTCCACACCACGAGGACGCTGGGCAGCAGCACGCGGATACTCCTCGACGAGGACGCGCAGAAATTCATGGTTACCTATGCCCGCAACATTCAGGACGCCAACCCCGACGTGCTGGATTACTCACAGGTAACGGGCTGCCGCATCAAGGTGGACGAGAGCCGCATAGAGATAGAGCGGGAGGGCCCGGACGGTAAAAAGGTAAGCTACAACCCGCCCCGCTACGAGTACAGCTATGACTTTGACGTCATAATAAGCGTCAACCACCCCTACTTCAGCGAGATGAAGTTCCGCCTCAACGACAGCTCCATAGAGCTGCAAAGCCAGGGCGGGCCGGGCTTCTCCTCCAAGGCGGTGGATCCCCGCTCCAACATGGAGTACCTCTCATACGAAAAGCTCGGCCAGGAGATAGTGGAGGCGCTTACCAGCGTGCGCCAGACCGTGCGCGATAACATAGCCGCCGCAAAGGCCCCCAAGCAGGCCGTGATATGCCCCTGCTGCGGCGCGAGCACCTTCCCGGACGCCTCGGGCTGCTGCGAATACTGTGGAAGCCCGGTAAAGTAGGCTATGGCGCGCAATAAAAGGCCCATGCTGAAATGGATTATAATAGCCGCCGCCGTGGCCCTGCTGGCAGCCTTGGGCACGCTGGCCTTCCGCGTGTTCGTCACGGACCGTATAATGGACGGGGGCAACATGGAAAACCCCTTCCGAGATGAGTTAGCGGAGGAAGAGGATTAGTCCGAATATCGAATTCACTTATTACGCCCGGGCAGAAATGCCTGGGCGCTTTGTTGTCCAAACGGAAGATTTGTTCATATTTTTGTGGTATGGTTTAGTTGAAAAAAGGAATTTGAGGGAGGTGTTTTTTGTGAAAACGAGGATCCTTGCCCTGTGCGCGGCGGCGGCTTTCGCTGCGGCGGCGTTGGTATATTCAAATATCCGGAGAAATCACACCTTCACCCTTTCAGGCGATCAGGGCGCGGCAAGGTCAGAACAAATACAGCCGCTCCTTGGGACCGTAAGGGTAAGCGGCAACGCCGACACAAGGGTGGTCTTTACCGATGTGGAAACCGGTGAGCAATATATAATAGGCTACATCACGCACGGCCTGACAGAAAAGATCAGGCTCGAAAGGGGCAAATGGTACAAGGTGGAGGGCAGGGGCGATCTTACGCTCAGGCCGGTAAGGGTTCGAGCGGAAGGCCCCCTTAAGGATGAGTTAGCGGAGGACGGTTAGACCGAAAACGACAGTATCGTGCTGTGCCGCCAGGTCTCCCCTTTTCGAAGTATGGGTTTTTCAAAGCCCGCGCAGGCCATGGCGTTGGGGTAATACTGCGTTTCCAAGCAGAGCGCGCAGCGCGGCGAATAGACCGCGCCCCCCTTTCCGCGCCGCTCGGACAGGAAGTTGGCGGTGTAAAGCTGCATTCCCGGAAGCGTCGTATGCACCGTCATCACTATGCCGGACTTATCCCCCCGCAGCACCGCCGCCGGTTCTCCGGCAAGGCAGAAGTTGTGGTCGTAGCCGCCGCAGTTTTGAAGCTGTACGTCGTCGCGGCCTATATCCTGCCCCACGCGCTTTGGGGTGCGGAAATCAAAGGGCGTGCCGGCTACCGGAAGGCGTTTTCCGGTGGGCAGCGTCGCCGCGCTGTTTTCCAGGAATTCCTCCGCGTTGATTTGCAGGGTATGCCCCAGCACGGAGCCGCCCCCGTTGAGATTAAAATAACTGTGGTTCGTCAGGCTGCAAAGGGTGTCCCTGTCCGCAGAGGCGCTGTATTCTATGGACAATGCGCCCTTCTTAAGGCGGTAATAGACGCTTACAGACAGCGTGCCCGGATACCCCTCCTCCCCGTCCGGCGATATGCGTGTGAACCGAACGCCATCCGGCATTTCCTCCGCCGACCATACGTATCTGTCAAAGCCGCGCAGCCCGCCGTGGAGGTGGTTTTCGCCATTATTCTTTGCCAGCGTATATTTTTCCCCGTTCAGCGTAAAGGACGCTCCGCCGATGCGGTTGCCCACGCGGCCTATGCAAGCGCCAAGGCAGCCGTCGCTTTCCTCGTATTCCCGCAGCGTATCGTAGCCCAGCACCACATCCGTCCATTTGCCGCCATCGTTCACCAGCAGGGAGCGTATAGCGGCCCCGTATTCTATGAGTTCTACGGATATTCTATCATTCCTTACAATATAGGCATAAACGTTCTGACCGTCTGCCGTGACGCCGAAGGGTCGCTTTTCAATAGAAACTGGCATAGTATCATCCACCTCACTTCGGAAATTTATTATTTATTTGCTATCTTCATACGGTGATCTCGATTTGATTATCCTCTATCGCAACAACGCAGCTTTCATAATAACCGTCCCCCGTGGTCCGAGGCCCGCTGATCACCTCATAACCATCGGCTCTAAGCTCCGCCGTCAATTCATCTACCCTTTCCCTGCTCCCCGCGCTGAAAGCAATATGCGCGTATCCCGTGCGGGCAAGCTCCTTGGGGCGATCCGGCATTTCCGGCCTGTTCATTATCTCAAGCCGCGCACCGCCGTCAAACGAGAGAAAATACGAGCGGAAACCCGTTTTCGGGTTACGGTAGCCTTCATTTGAGCTTGCGCCAAAGTACCGCATAAAAAATTTTCTGGCTTCTTCCAGATCGTTTACATAAAGCGCCATATGCTCGATTTTCATAGCTCCTCCGTCAGACCTCGGTCTGCATTTTCCCAAAGGTCAGGCTTCTTCTTATAAATATACCCAACTGCCCGCTCATAAGCAAGTAAAATCAAAGCCGGAATAAAATCTTATTGTTATCGACGGCGTACTCTGATAAAATTTATAACATAAGTATGTGAACAGGGGGGAATTTGCCATGAAAACCATATTGGTTCTGGGCGGCGCCGGCTATATCGGCAGCCATACCGTATACGAGCTTATTGACAGCGGCTATGACGTTGCCGTTGTGGATGATCTGGAAACCGGCTTTATAGAGGCGGTGCACCCCAAGGCGAGGTTTTACGAGGGAGACCTGCGGGACAAGGCCTTTATAGACTCGGTTTTCGATAAGGAAAGGGCGGACGCCGTTATACATTTCGCCGCCAACTCCCAGGTGGGCGAAAGCATGGTGAAGCCGCTTAAATACTACGACAACAACATCGGCGGCACCCGCACCATGCTCCAATCCATGATAGAGCACGGGGTGAAGCACATCGTGTTCTCATCCACGGCGGCTACCTACGGCGAGCCGGAGCGCATACCCATAATGGAGAGCGACCACACCCAGCCCACGAACTGCTACGGCGAGACAAAGCTCGCCATGGAGCACATGTTCCGCTGGGCCTCTCTGGCCCACGACCTGCACTTTGCCGCGCTGCGCTACTTCAACGCCTGCGGGGCGCACCCCGACGGCAATATAGGCGAGGCGCACGACCCGGAGACCCACCTTATACCGCTGGTGCTTCAGGTCCCCAACGGCCAGAGGAGCCACGTGGATATTTTCGGCGACGATTACGACACCCGTGACGGCACCTGCGTGCGGGATTATATCCACGTATGCGACCTTGCCTCGGCCCACGTGTTAGCGGCGGAATACTTGATGTCCGGCGGGGAGAACGACATATTCAACCTCGGCAACGGCGTGGGCTTCACTGTCAAGGAAATCGTAGAGGCGGCGGAAAAGGTCGTCGGCAGGCCGATACCCACACAGATAGTGCCCCGAAGAGCCGGAGACCCGGCGCAGCTCGTGGCGTCCAGCGAAAAGGCAAAGAGGGTGCTGGGCTGGAGGCCGAGGCTCGACGATATAGACGCCATAATCTCAACGGCTTGGCGGTGGCACAGCGCCCATCCCCACGGCTATAAGAAGGCATAGAGGTGGCTTATGACAAAGGAGAAGGTATATGAATTTTCCGCCCCCGGCAGGGTGGAGATAGGCGGCAACCACACCGACCATCAGCACGGGCGGGTGCTTGCGGCGGCCATCGACCTTATGACGAGCGCATCGGTATGCAAAAACAGCGACGACGTGATAAGGGTGTTTTCCCAGGGCTATGACCCGGTAGAGGTATACATACACGACCTTGAGCTGCACGAGGCGGAAAAGAACACTACCGTCGCCCTCGTGCGGGGCGTTGCCGCGGCCTTTGTGCAGCGTGGCTGCCGCATAGGCGGCTTTGACGCACGGGTAAGCTCAACCGTGCTGCCCGGCTCCGGCCTTTCCAGCTCCGCCGCCTTTGAGGTGCTTATGGGGCGCATAATAAACGGGCTTTATTTTGAGAATAAGCTCTCCCCCGTTGAAATAGCCCAGATAGGCCAGTACGCGGAAAACGTGTACTTCGGCAAGCCCTGCGGCCTCATGGATCAAACCGCCTCCAGCGTTGGCGGCATGGTATATATCGACTTTAAAAACACGCAGGAGCCGGTCGTCGAGCGCATAGAGTACGATTTCGGGAGCTGCGGCTATACCCTGTGCATAGTGGACAGCGGCGCGGATCACGCCGACCTTACCGGGGCCTATGCGGCGATACCCGAGGAGCTGCACGAGGTATGCGGTGTTTTCGGCAGGGAATACCTGCGCGATGTGGGGGAGGCGGAGTTTTACCGCAGGCTGCCCGAGGTCAGGGCGGCGGCGGGCGACAGGGCCGTCCTTCGGGCGATGCACATATTCGACGACAACAGGCGGGTGACGGAGCAGGCGGAGGCCCTCAAGCACGGCCGCTTTGACAGCTTCCTGCGCCTTGTCAACGAGTCCGGCGATTCGTCATGGGAATACCTCCAAAACGTCGTACCGCCCGGAAGCAGGGAGCATCAGGACATGGCGCTCACCATAGCCATCTGCAAAAAGCTGCTCGGCGGCCGCGGCGCCGTGCGGGTACACGGCGGCGGCTTCGCAGGCACCGTGCTCGCCTTCGTGCCGAACGATAAGTTCGATGCCTTCAAGGCGCAGCTTGAGGGCATACTCGGCAGCGGCTGCTGCCATAGGCTGAGAATAACGGGGTAACGAGATCAATGATGTGAAAATAAACTACCGGCCGGCGTAAAATACGCCGGCCGGTTTAATTGGTTGGTATCGTTTATTGCTATTGGTTCAAAGCGTTATTCTATTATCGGGAGGATAACACGGCTGCAATGATCGCCGCCGCTATATACCGTCTGCTCTGCCACGACCTTATCAACGTCGTCTACAATGGGGAGGCCGGTATTTGTGTTGCAGAAGATCGAGTTGTCCGCGCCGGAGGCGACCTCCACCCTTATCCGATGGCCCATTTCGAATCTGTTTGATATCCAGGTCATCGGTATCTCATACCTTACTATCTCGCCGGGCAGCAGCAGCTTTGGCTCGATAAAGGACTTGCGGAACTTGGCTCTTACTATGCCGTCGCACATGCGGATTGAGTTGCCGGCCTGGTCAAGATCGGTTATCCTGACCACCCAGTCGGTATCCTTGGCGCTGGATGCAGCATAAAGTATCGCAACAGGCTCACCGGCGATGGTGACGGCCTCCTTCAAGGGCTCCGTGGTATACACCAGCACGTCATCTCTCAGCTCGACATCTTTATAATTCTCAGGCACCAGGCACTCGTTTTCGCTCACGTCGATGAGGAACGGAGTGGGATCGTCGGGATCGTACACATAATGATCCTCGCCTGCAGCCACCGGGCGATCAAAGGTCAATGCTCCGCCGCCATCGGCGGAGGCGCCGTCCCCCGATGAGAGATACAGGTTCTTTTCCACGGCACACTTAGGCGGCCACTGGGTATCCTTGTGCCAGCGATTTTCGCCGATCACAAAATAATCCACAGGCTCCTCGCGGTCTATTCCGTTGTCCACGCCCTTGAGGAAGTGATCGTACCAGCGCATATACATGCAGAACATGTCATAGCGCACGGCATCCGGGCCATAATTGATGTTGTGAATGTCCCGGGATACGTTAATATTGTGCATCCATGGGCCGCATACGAGCTTTTGATTCTTGCGCCCGTTGCGCTTATTCATATCCCATATCTGCATGCTACCCGGGCCGACGTCGTCATACCAGCCGGTAACATACAGCGCAGGAAGGTCGATTTTGTGCTGATTTACCAGGAAATTTCCCCTGTGCCAGTAACCGTCATAATATTCGTGCTCCATCCACTCGTTCCAAAATAGGTTTTCCTTCCCGGTAGCCGCAAGGGGTATATCCCTTATCGGACGATGCTTAAGCACCTGATCCCAGTCATCCCTTACCCTGTCTTCTGGAGCAAAATTCTTGTTTCGCATAGAGGTAATCCACGCCATGGTTCCCGGGGACAGAACACCCGCCCTGTGCGGAAAATCGAACAGCGGAACACCGCTGGTGACCATGCTTATGCTGGCTTTGAAGTGGGGGTTTCCGCTGGCCGCCGCCTGCCACTGGACGATGGACAAATAAGACGGGCCTATCATGCCCACGCCTCCGTCGCTCCATTCCTGTGCTGCTATCCAGTTCAGCGTGTCGTCCCCGTCGTCCTTTTCGTTTATTATAGGCTGCCACAGGCCCTCGGACAGCTCGCGCCCTCTGGTATCCTGAGCGACCACGGCATAGCCATAATGGACATAGGAAAAGTAAACGGCAGTATTGAGCTTATTATAGCAGGTGCGAATAAGCACCGTGGGGAACTTCTGCCCCGCCTTGCGCTGTGTCGGCAAATAGATGTCCGTTGCAAGGCGCACGCCATCCCGCATGGGTACCATTTCAGTGCCTATGAACTCCATGCCATACTCGGGCTTTGACAGCAGCGGATCCTCCATGGCGGCTTGAGGGGTAGCGGCTTCCCAGCCATCCTCCACCAACAGGCCTATGTAGTGGCGCTCATTATCTATTGCGGCAACAATTTTACCCTCAGAAACGAGAAAGTCCAAAGGATACCAGCCGCTATGCTGTACATAGCGCTCTACCCGCAGTTGTTTTCCGTTTATCTCGGCAATATAATCGTCCGCCTTTTCATGCCCGCCGGGTATAGCTTCGCGCTGTACGGCAGCGACAGCCTCTGCGATACGCTTGTCCAGCTCTGCGCTGAATGGCTCCATGGGCAGAGAAAACTCTCTTTCCTGCCCAAATTCCATGGTCATTACGTCGCGAGGCACGCAATACACCTTCTCACCGGATATGCGGAATTTTGCCAGCACCACGCCGGAGCGGTAATACGTGAAATTTCTAAATCCCATGATACTTCCTCCTATTTATTTATCTGCATAAAAGCAGGATACAAAGTGGCCCGGCGTTATCTCCCTAAGCTCCGGTACGCCCTGGTGGCACTGTTCGGTGGCGTACTTGCAGCGCCCTGCGAAACGGCACTCCTCCTTCGGGTTGATTGGAGACTTTATTTCGCCCTGCAAAATTTCCCGCTTTCTGTTTCTGCTGCTGAGCTTGGGAATGGGTATGGCCTCCAACAGCGCCCTAGTGTAGGGATGCATCGGGTTTTTGAACAGCTCGCTCTTTGGGGCTTTCTCCACCATCTTACCGAGGTACATGACCATGATATCATCCGATATATGCTTAACCACGCTAAGGTTGTGCGTTATGAACATGTAGGTAAACCCGCGCTCCTTCTGCAGGTCCTGCATAAGATTCAATATCTGTGCCTGAATGGATACATCCAGCGCAGATACGGGCTCATCGCACACGATAAACTTTGGTGAAACAGAAAGGGCCCGCGCAATGCCTATGCGCTGGCGGCGGCCGCCATCCAGCTCGTGAGGATAGGAGTTTATCATTCTCTCCGCAAGGCCGACGGTATCCATCAGCTCCCTGACCTTTTTATCCATCTCGGCGCCCTTGCATATTTTGTTTACGATAAGCGGCTCGGCTATGAGCTCGCCTACGCTCATGCGGGGATTGATGGATTCATAGGGATCCTGGAAAATGATCTGCATGCTTTTACGCATGGCTCTCATCTCCGCCTTGGAATACTTGAGGACATCCTCTCCCTCGAACAGCACTTCGCCTTCGGTGCTGTCGATAAGCCTGAGTATGACCCTGCCAAGGGTGGATTTGCCGCAGCCGGACTCTCCCACAACACCCAGCGTCTTCCCCTTCTCAATATTAAAAGACAGGTCATCCACGGCATGCAGCAGGCCATGGGGGGTATTAAAATACTTTTTTAAACCTCTAACTTCCAGAATGTTGTCTGCCATGACGCTATTCCTCCTTTTCGGCAACCTTGGCCATGTGACATTGTACAAAGTGGCCAGAGGATACTTCTACATTTGCGGGCTGCTCTTTTTTACATCTTTCTGTGGCATAGGGACAGCGGGGATGGAACTTGCAGCCTTTGGGAAGGTTTACGGGGTCGGGCATCAAGCCGTTAATCGGTGTAAGCCTTTCCTGCTCATCCTCCAGATTGGGAACCGAATCGAACAGGCCTATAGTATAGGGATGCTGCCTTGCTCCGTAGATATCCTCGACCGTACCGGATTCCACTATCTCCCCTGCATACATTATGGCTACCTTGCTGCACATTTCCACGACTATACCCAGGTCGTGGGTAATGAGTATCATCGAGGTGTTGCGTTCGCGCTTCAGCTCCTCGATCATGTGCAGTATCTGCGCCTGAATGGTCACGTCCAATGCAGTGGTGGGCTCGTCCGCAATGAGGAGCGAGGGGTTGCAGGCCAGCGCTATCGCTATAACTATGCGCTGCTTCATTCCGCCGGAAAACTGATGGGGATATTCGTCCTTGCGGTCTGGCGGGAGGCCCACGCTTTTCATTATCTCATCAACGGTCTTTTCCGTTTCTTCCTTGCTCTGGTCGCGATGAAGGCTTATGACCTCCGCAATCTGCTCGCCAACCCGCTGAAGAGGGTTAAGGGCGGTCATGGGATCCTGAAATATCATCGCTATCTGGCTGCCGCGGATCTCGAACATATCCTTTTCCGGCAAACTCAGCAGGTTCTGACCGTTGAAAATTATTTCGCCGTTAAGCACTTCGCCGGTGCGCTTGGGCAGCAGCCTCATTATGCTGAGGGCGGTGGTGGTTTTGCCCGCGCCCGTTTCGCCAACGAGGCCCAGTGTCTCACCCTTCTCCAGGGAAAGGCTCACGTGGTTTACGGCCTTTACCACCTCGTCATACGCGTGGTAGCAGACCGACAGATCCTTTATCTCGAGGAATTCATTTTTGGTTTCCATTTTATGTCCTCCTTACTTCAGCCTGGGATCAAGCGCATCTCTCAAGCCGTCGCCCAGCAAATTAAGCGACAGGACCGTTACCATGATGCAAATGCCGGGATATATGACCTGGGAAGGCATAGTCCTTATGACCTCTCTGCCTTCTGATAACATCCGCCCCCACTCGGGAAGGGGAGGCTCTATGCCCAGACCCAAGAAGCTGAAGCCTGCGGCTGCGATTATTATCTCTCCCACGCCAAGGGTAGCCTGGACGATCAGCGGGCCTATGGCATTCGGGATGATATTTTTGCAGATAATGCGCAGGTCGCCCGTGCCTATTGCCCTGGCAGCCTCTATATACTCCTTGCTTCGTATGGAAAGCACGGACGAGCGTATTATACGGGCATAAATAGGCACGTATGCTACGGCCACGGATATCATCAGGTTTACGATGCTGGAGCCGAGGGCCGCGATAACCGCTATTGCAAGCAAGACGGAGGGCAGGCCGAGGAAAACATCCATGATACGCATTATGATGTTGTCCAGCTTGCCGCCGTAAAATCCTGCCGCCGCACCTATGAGGCATCCTACCGCCAGCGCTGAAAGCGCCGTCACAATGCCTATGGTAATGGAGATGCGCCCGCCAAATATGAGCCTTGCCAAGGTGTCGCGGCCATAATTATCCGTGCCGAGCAAATGCTCTGCGCTTGGGGCCTGCAGCTTTTCGGAAATATTCTGCTGGATGACCCTTGCATCATAATCTATGTACAGTGGAGCTGACAAGCATATGAGCACTATCAGGCAAAAAACGGCTAATCCTGCCATAGCCTGCTTGTTTTTCCTCAGCCGCAGCCAGACCTCCTGCGCTTGACTTCTTTTTTTAGTGCCGCTTGCAGCGGCGGCCTTTTTCGTCATATCCAAACTCCTCCCCCTTAATCGCGAATACGAGGATCAATATAGGTATATAGGATATCTACAATTAAGTTGACTAGGCTGAACGCCAACGCAATGACGATGACGGACGCCAGTACAACAGGATTGTCTTTTTGTCGTATAGCGGTAATTATTTGTGTACCCATGCCTGGCAGGCCGAAAACGGTCTCGGTAACCACCGCCCCGCCCAAGCTGGAGCCAAATGCGGTACCCACCACTGTAATAACGGGAATGATGGCGTTTTTCAGCGCATGCCTGAAGACGACCCTCTTTTCCGTGGCGCCCTTTGCGCGGGCGGTGCGGATAAAGTCCTGACGTACCACCTCCAGCATGCTGGAGCGGGTCATACGCATGATCGTGGCGCAGTTTATAAAGCCGAGGGTAATGGAAGGCAGTATGAGCCATTTCAACCCCTCATACCCGCTGGAGGGCAGCCAGCCTAAATTCAAGGAGAACAGCAGCATTAACAGCATGCCGAGCCAAAACCCGGGAATTGATGCCATCAACAGCGCAAAGACTACCGAAAAGGCGTCGATAACGGAATACTGCTTTACTGCCGACAGGATGCCGACAGGTACGCCTATCAACACCGCTATCAGCATTGTAAAGGTCGTAAGCTGCAGTGTCAGAGGGAATCTCAGCTTGATTATATCCCAAACCGGCATGCGAAGCAGATAGGAATTTCCGAAGTCTCCGTGTATGGCATTTTTTATATAGTTGAAAAGCTGCTGATAATATGGAAGATCCAATCCCAACTCATGCCTCAAGGCTGCCACCTGCTCCTCCGGTGCGCGGTCGCCCAGTATGAGCCTGGCGGGGTCCCCGGGGGAGAAATACATGATCGTAAATACCAGAAAAACTATACCGATTAGTACCGGAATAAGGTATATGATTCGTTTTGAAATATATTTCAGCAAGTTTAGCCCTCCTTTTTTACGGTGCCTTCAATTAAATTTCGCTGTTGTCGCTGAAACGTTTTTTACACGATAGGCATGAAGGAGCACTGTTAAACGGCGCTCCTTCATGAAGCTGAATATTTATTGGTTCAAGGTCCAAGTCGCTACGGGGAAGTAGCAGTTATCAACGATCTCTATACCGCCGATGTTCTTGTTGGCTCCTACGATCTCATTGGGGAAGAGGAGGCATATTATAGGTAGATCCTCATGGCCCAGCTCTACGATCTTCTTATACAGCTCTACGCGTTCGGCAGTATCCGAAGTCTGGCTTGCCCTCACGATCATTTCGTCCATTTCAGGGCTGCTGTAAACATGGTCATAGTTGAATCCGCCGTCGGTATGGTAAAGGAATTTTACCATGTTGTTGCTATCCGGCCAGTTGAGACCAACTATAGAAAATTCAAAGTTATTCTTGTCGAGGTTGTCGTTCCAGGCAGCCCTTTCCAGCTGTTCAACGGATACGTCGATACCTATCTGCGCCAACTGGTTCTGCATGATCTGCGCTATCTTCATGGCGACCGCATTGGTACTACTTACCATCAGGCTGCAGGAGAAGCCATCGGGATATCCCGCTTCCACCATCTTGGCCTTGGCGGCATCAAGGTCATACTCGTTGAAGGGTATGCTGTCGTTGTAGCCGAGGTGCAGGCTGTTCAAGGGCGCGTTTGCAATGGTGCCGATGCCGTTCAGGGCGCCGTCCAGCAGATCCTGCTTGTTGATCGCATAGTTTACGGCCTGACGGACTTCCTTGATATTCCAAGGCGCGTTGTGCTTGTTGAAGCACACATGATAAATAGTGTAGCTGGGAGCCTGGTAGAGCGCAAGGTTTTCGTCGTTCTCGATGGTTCCGATGTCGTTCACAGTCAGCGCAGGGATAAAGTCGGTCTCACCGTTCTGCAGGGAGATGACGGCGGTGTTGGTATCCGGCTGAATTTTGAAGTTTATCTCCTTGATGTCGGGCTCTGCGCCATAATACCGGTCGTTGTAGACAAACTTAAAGGCCTGTCCTGGGATATATCCGCCCTCCAGCTTGTAGGGGCCGGTACCAACGGGCTTATACATAAAGTCGTTGCCTGCGGTAATGGCTTCCTCGCAGCAGATGCCGAAATAGATGCCGCCGATCAGTGTCAGGAAGTCAGCATACGGATAGTTGAGGTGTGCAACAAAGGTGTGCTCATCGGTAGCCTCAACGGACTTGATTGCTGCAGCATAGTAAGCGGTATAGGGCTCGGTCATTACCCTGTTGAATGTATAAGCAACGTCGTCTGCGGTCAGCAGCTTGCCGTTGTGGAAATATACGTCATCGCGGAGCTTAAACGTGTAGGTCAGCCCGTCCTCGCTAACTTCCCAGCTTTCAGCGATATCAGGTTTAATCTCACTGGAGTTGCCGCCTTTGCTGTCTACCAGCATGCTGAACAGCTGGGTCTCTACCATCAGGGAATGGCCTTCAGTGGTCGTCGCGGGGTCAAGGCTGGGAGGGGAAGATAGCAGGGAGAAGGTGACGGACTTTTCTCCGCTGTTTACGGTTGTACCTTTGCCCGAGCTGCAGCCTGCTACAAGGCTTGCCACTGCAAGCAGCGACAACACGAGTGCAATCAATTTTTTCATCTTTTTTCTCCTTTTCTTTTTTCTTTAATCGATGCTTTTATGATGTAAAGCCGATTTTTAATCTATCATCAAACCAGCACGTCCCGATATACTCTGAGGAAGTTCTCCGCGTATATCTTCCTCAGCATTTCCTCCGTATATCCATGCTTCAGAAGCTCCTCGGTAAACTCCGGTATATCTCCGTGGCTGGCAACGATATCCACGACCTTCTGCTTTATCCCATTCACCGTTATGAACGCATCCGGGAGTATCATCTGGGCTATGTCGAAGCCTAAGCCCACATGCTCTATACCGGCAACATTCACCAGATGGTTTAAATGCCCTATCAACATTTCCATGTTTGCGTTGCCTTCTCTGTCGCTTACCAGCACGCTGCATCCATTGAGCCCTATGACTCCGCCGCTGTCCGCAATGCGGCGCAGCAGTGTATCGTCGATGTTCCTCAACGTTGGATTCAGTGCGCGGCAGTTGCTGTGGCTGGCTATGACGGGTCCCTTGACGATATCCAGCACATCCTTCGTTCCGGCGTCATTCAAATGCGATACGTCTATCAGCATGTGGAGCTCCTGTGCTTTTTCCACAAGCTCTACGCCAAAGTCAGTCAATCCGGCCCCGATATTGTGCGGGCTGCTTGTGTACATGGCGCCGTCACAGGCCAAATTCCTCCGGGCATGTGCAAGCCCTATTCCCCTTACGCCCGATTCATAAAAGAAATCCAGAAGCTCGACATTTCTCCCCAGCGGTTCTATCCCCTCAAAGGACATGATAATAGCCGGCTTCCCTTCTTTTCTCGCCTTTTCTATTTCCATGGCGGAGGTACACACGGAAAACAGGTCAGGCGACTCCTTCATCTCTGCCTGCAATGCCGCGATCTGGTTACAGGCCTGCCTCAGCGCGCTGCCGCTGGCGCTGTTTTCATCTACATATATAGCGCTTACCAAAACCTGGACCCCGCCCCGCCTCAATTCCGGCATAAGCTCTGTCTCTATTATTTTTCGCTTTCCCTTTTGCCGTTCTTGCTGTAGAAACATACCCAAGTCATAATGTGCATCCACCACAGGTATCTGTGGTATATTGCGCCCGACCTTGCTGCTTTCCATCTTTTCTTCTCCTATCTCCGTGTTATGCTTGCTTTGTTCACTGATATGCGATGTCTGCGTTGCCGTTAATTAACTATATGTTAATTAACTATATCTTAATCGCGATTTTTGTATTTGTCAATATTAAATTATTTTCCCTGTTTTGTCTCGTTCAATGTGCAATATTCGTCTTTTTCTTTGCTGTAATCATTGTTTCTCAGCAGCAGCCCGGCCCGCGCTTATCATCGTCCTTGAAAAAAAATAATTTGTAATTTATAATTATATTGATGATACTATCCTGCGGCATATAAAGGAGCTTTTCGGACATGGTAAACAGCAGTTATCTTAAATCTATCAGGAAGGCAAAAAACATAACTTTATCCACCCTAAGCGCTGATATAGGCTGTACCGCCAGCTATCTCAGCCAAATAGAGCGCGGGCTAAAACAGCCCTCCCTTTCCGTGCTCCGCAAGCTCTCAGAGGTTCTTAATATTCCCATGGTATCCCTGCTTGCCCCCGAAAGCCCAGAACAGGCTCCCCCTCAAGACAGATCATTTTACGTGTCCTTTGCCGATCAGCGCAACAAAGTAATCCTTCCCGAGCTTAAGACAAAGAGCGAGGTCTTTACTCCGAACAACGACGATTGCGCCATGCGCGGAACTATCTATACCACACCCTCCGGATGCTTTTCCTCGGAAGGCATGATACTGCACACATACGATGAATGCATGTTTGTTCTTGAAGGATCTGCAGATGTATATTTTGAAAATGAGATCATCTATTTAAAAAAAGGCGACAGCCTATATATATATGCCGGCACAAAGCACAACCTTAAGAATTGCGGAGAGGATGATTTCGTGCTTATCTCCTTTAGCAGCCGCAGCGCCAAATAGCGCCGCCGCCTTCGGCCTTCGATAGCATAGCGCGACTTTTCCCCATTGCACAGGCCCATTATTTTTTCAATTAATAAAACCCCGCCATGGCGGGGTTTTATGTTCCTTTCCTCCGTTTACTTCTTCGCTATGTACTTTCTTATATCCAGCGCAACGGCGACGACGATAACTACGCCCTGTACGATGTAGTTGTAGTAGGGGTTGACGCCGAGGAACTGGAGCACGATCTTCAGGAATTCAAACACCAAAACGCCCACGAGTATGCCGCCGACGGTACCTATGCCGCCCGTCGTGGAAACGCCGCCTATGGTTGCGCCGGCGATGGCCTCAAGCTCATAGCCGTTGCCCATGCCCGCCGATGCGCCGCCGGATTTTGCGGCCAGAAGGTAGCCTGCCATAGCGTACATTATACCGGCAGTCGTATAGATGATGAGCTTGGTCTTTTTTGTATTTACGCCGGAAACCTCCGCCGCGACCTCGTTGCCGCCTATGGCGTACATATACTTGCCGAGGCAGGTCTTATTGTAAATGAACCAGAAGAGCAGGCCGAACACCAGCGCGACGATCAGCAGGTACGGCAGGTAAAAGCCCTTTCCGCTGCTTCCTATGCGGCCGTTGATGAGCTGGGTGTATATATCCTGAAAGCCGCCGATAGGCTTTGCATCGGTAAATACCAAAGAGAGGCCGTAAACGACGGTCTGGGTGCCGAGGGTCGCAATAAAGGGCGGCACGTTCAGGAAGGAAATAATAAGTCCGTTAAGAAGGCCGAAGAGCGCGCCTACCGCCAGCACTATAAGCAGCACGACGAACATATTCATCTCCGGCATATCGGGGAACTGCCTGCCGGAGTAATTTGCGCGCTGCAGCAGCACGCCCGCCAGACACGCGGCAAAGCCCACCTGCCGGCCTGCGGAAAGGTCCGTGCCCTTGGTGATAAGGCAGCCGGAAACGCCGAGGGCTATCAGGAAGCGGACGGCCGTGTTGCTGGTCAGGTTGCCGAAATTGCTCCAGGAAAAGAAGTTGTCCTTGGTGATGCCTACGATAATGCCGACCACCACAAGCAGTACCACGATGGGGTTGGATTTTACGAGCTTCCAGAATTTCTGGAAATTGAAGCTTTTGAGCTGCATGGCTTTTCTCCTCCTCTGTTTATGCGAACTGCGTGGCAAGATTCATTATGTTTTCCTGCGTGGCGTCCTTGCCGTCTACGGTGCCGGTCAGCCGCCCGTCGCACATTACCATGATGCGGTCGGACATGCCGATAAGCTCGCCCATTTCGCTGGAGATCATTATGATGGATTTGCCCTGCTTCGCAAGCTCTGCGATGATGCAGTATATCTCGTATTTTGCGCCGACGTCTATGCCGCGCGTAGGTTCGTCCAGTATAAGCACATCCGGTGAATTGGCCAGCCAGCGCCCTATCAGCACCTTTTGCTGGTTGCCGCCGGAGAGCGATTTGATGAGGGTCCTGCTGGACGGGGTCTTTATGTTCATCTTTTTGACGTTGTCCTTGACAAGCTGCTCGATCTTGCGGCTGTCCAGCATGATGTTGAAATCAAGATACTGCCGGAGGGAAGAGATGGAAATATTATCCGCTACGGACAGGACGCCCATTATGCCGGAAAGGCGGCGGTCCTCTGTCAGCATCGCTATGCCCTGATCTATGGCGTCCTTGGGGCGGTTGATCTTAAGCTCCTTGCCGCGGAAGATTATCTTGCCGCTGGTATGCGAGCGCGTGCCGAAAAGCCCCTCCATAAGCTCCGTGCGCTGCGCGCCCACAAGGCCGCCCAGGCCGAGTATCTCCCCCTCGCGCAGATCGAAGGAAACACCCCGGAAGCTCTTCGGGTTGATCGAGGTGAAATCGCGGACGGAGAATACGATGTCCCCGGGTACGTTTTCGCGCTTCGGATAAAGATTGGTTAGCTCGCGGCCGACCATGCGGGAGATTATCATATCGGTAGTCAGGTCTTTTGAATCCCATGTGCCGATATAGTGACCGTCGCGCATGATGGTGACCTCGTCGCTTATGCGAAGTATCTCATCCATCCTATGCGAGATATATACAATCGCAACGCCCTCCGCCTTAAGATCCTCTATGATGCGGAACAGCGCCTCCACCTCGTTCTGGGTAAGCGATGAGGTGGGCTCGTCCAGTATCAGTATCTTGCAGTTGGCTGAAACCGCCTTTGCTATCTCTACGAGCTGCATCTGCGATACGCTGAGCGTTCCAAGCATTTGGCGCGGATCAAAGTCCATGTGGACCTTCTTCAGCAGCGCTGCGGTATCTTCGTACATTTTTTTATGGTCAACAGTCGGAATGAAGCCGAGCAGCTTCTTTATGGGGTAACGTCCCAGGAAAATATTCTCGCCGATAGTCCTTGCGGGTATGGGCTGAAGCTCTTGATGCACCATGGCAATGCCCATGTTGAGCGCCTCCATAGGGTCATGTATGGAGACGGGCTTGCCGTTGTAAAGTATCTCGCCGGCATCCATCTTGTAGATGCCGAACATGCATTTCATAAGCGTGGATTTGCCGGCGCCGTTTTCGCCCATCAGGGCGTGTACCGAGCCGGGACGGAGGCAAAGCTGTGCATTGTCCAGCGCCTTTACGCCGGGGAAGGACTTGCACACACCGCGCATCTCCAGCAAAAACTCAGACATTTCAAATGCCTCCAATCATAAGAAAATTGTGAACGGGGGTGCTGCATACACAACACCCCCAAAGGTCAATGGGAATTATTTGAAGTAGGAAGCGTCTACCTTTACGTAGTCTACCCAGTAGTAGTTCTCGATGGCCTCGCCTTTGAGAGCCTGAACAGCTACGTCAACCGCCTTGTGGGACTGGCCCACATGGTCGTTAAGAACAGTACCGGTCATGGTGCCGTTCTTTACCATCTCCTGGCACTGCTCAAGAGCGTCAACGCCCAGCAGATAGATGTCCTTGCCAACAGTACGATTCGCGGCGGTTATGGCGGCGGCAGCGCCCAGCGCCATAGCGTCGTTGTTGCAGAAGATCACGTCGATCTTGTCGCCGTTCTTTGCCAGGGCGTTAGCAGCAATCTGCTGGCCCTTATCCGTCGCCCAGTTGCCCACCTGATCGTCAAGGCACTCTACCTTGATGCCGGCGTCGGTCAGGGCCTTTACGGAGAACTCGGTGCGGTACTGTGCGTCGATGTTCTCGGGGTCGCCCTCGATCATTACATAGGATACGGTGCCGTCGCCGTTCACATCGCCCTTGTCAGGCAGGGCGGCAACGATCTCGCCCTGATAGGTGCCGGACTGACGGGCGTCGGCGCCGACATAGCATACATAGGGGTTGTTCAGGATGCCCTCATACTGCTCGTCAAGGGTCTTGCCGTCTGCGTCATAGGCCAGAGGCTCGCGGTTGATGAGCACGAGGGGGATACCGGCTTCCACCACCTTATTGATGATGATATCGGCGGAGGAGGTCTGAACGAGGTTGCAGATGATGAGGTCAACGCCCTGGGTGATGAAGCTGTTGATCTGCTCGGTCTGGGTGGCCATGTCGTTCTTACCGTCTACGATGGTGATGTCGTACTTTACGTTGTCGGTCTGCAGGCCCTCCATGTAGCTCTGGAGCTCGTTGCGGTAGAGGGTCATGAAATTGTCGTCAAACTGATAGATGGCAACGCCGATCTTGTAGGTCTTGGCCTCTGCGGTCTCCGCGGTCTGCTCGGGAGCAGTGGTTTCCTCAGTGGTGGTCGTGGTTTCCTCGGTGGCAGGCGCGGGTGCGCTGCAAGCGCAGACGGCAAGCGCCATAGCGAGTACCATGAGCAATGCAATGATTTTCTTCATTCTATTATCCTCCGTTGAATTTTTGGGCGATCGGTATTTGATTTGCGCCGAGTAGATTTATATTCAGGCGCCATCGCCTTGGTTTATTTTTTATTTTACCATAACAGCCCAAAAAAACAATATATTTTTTTGATAAATATCAGGCGGTGCTTGTAAAACACAATTGTCTTACCAATGTTCACTTTTGTGAATATTTTCGTTTCAACTTAATTCATCTGAATGGCGCGCCATATACAGACGTTATCGGGGCAATTCCATTTTTACGGCGCTGCGTGCCCCGATGCGGATAATTTTATAAAGAGGATATATTGTCAATACGGCGCCGCCCATCGCACCCCTTCCCTCTCTCCATATCCGCGCTCACCCAGCGCCGATTAAATTCCCCCTTATACTATCAATCGTACTTTCGGCTGATTCGTTTGACATTTCTACATTAATATGTTATTTTTTGTTTACCAGATCGCCATTGATATATTCTGTTTTTGCAGGAGGTCAGGCTGCATGAACTCAGCTATCGTATATGCTTCCAACTGTATACTCGGTATCATAATGACAATATTCTGTATGCTGACCCTGAAGATGAGATGGGGGCGCGCAGTCACATTCATCGGCGCTTACGCAGTGGTACTTTTCAGCTTCTTCGGTCTGCTCCTGTTGCCTGATCAAAACATAGCGGCAAAGCAGACAGTCGGTTTTTTAATAGATCTCATCGGATTCCGAATAATATTCACGGACAAAATGCCCAGGCTGGCCATATGCACCTTCACCATATTCATGAACGAATGGATATGCGAGTTCATCAGCTTTTCATTTTTCTCAAATGTATATCCCCAGACCACTCAGGGGATGTTCCTTATACCTCCGCTGACCCAGGTCAGTATGTATGCAATATATATTTGCGTTTACGCCTTCCTCATGTGGATATTCTCGCTGCTGCTCAACCGCATACTCAGAAGCTTTTCCTGGCAGGATATCCTTTCATATATCTTTTTCCCTTTCATGCAGCTCGCCATGGTGACATGGGGTTCGCTGCCCAACTTTTACAATCATGCTGAAGCAGTGCGGCTCTGCATAATACTCTTCTGCATAGTTTCAGACGTGGGGCTCTACTACTCCATGCGGGGCATAACCCAGCGGGCGGAGCTCCGGGCCACAAACTCCCTGCTTTCAAAGCAGATAGACGCGGAGCAGGAGCATTACGCCGCACTTACCGAGCAATACGAGGCCATGCGCCGCATGCGGCACGATATAGCAAACCACCTATACACCATACAGGCGCTGCTGGACCACGGCGACACAAAGCAGGCGGCGGAATACGCAAAGGAGATACTGCCGCGCCACACCTTCCACTCCAGCCTCGGAAGCTGCGAAAACCCGGTGGTGGACGCCTTCCTATATTCGAGGATAAACAAGCTCAAGGCCGCCGGCATAAGCGTGGATACGGACGTGCGGCTGCCTGCGGAAACGGGCATACCCAATTCGGACATGATAATCGCCCTGGGCAACATGCTGGATAACGCGGAGGAGGCCTGCCGCGCCCTGCCCGGTGGCGAGCGCCGCATAAGCATACTGGCAAACGAAAAGGGCGGCTGCTGTACGCTGCGCATTGAAAACTCGTCGGCGGAGCAGCCCGCATCAAAAAAGGAGCGCATACCCGGCCTGGTCCGCGGCGTGGGCTTGAGCATACTGGAGCGGTTAGCGGAGCAGCACGGCGGCACATTCACCTGCGGGCTGCAGGGAAAGCGCTTTTGCGCTGCTTTGACTATGCAGATAAGCGAGGGGGCAAATGTTTAACATAGCTGTATGCGACGATGAGGAGCTGCACCGCAGGCGCACCTCGGAGCTTATACGAAATACGCCGGGATTCGATACCTCCCCCATACGTGAATTCAGCAGGGCGGAAAACCTGCTGGACTCCATAGGCGAGGATACCTATTTGCCGGACATAGCGGTGCTGGATATCCAAATGGGCGAAACAGACGGCATAGAGCTCGCCATAAAGCTCAACCGGCTTGCGCCGGAATGCCAGATAATATTCCTCACGGGATATATCGCATACGCCACCCGCGCCTACGATGCGGAGCACGTATTTTTCGTCCTTAAGACAGAGCCGGCCGACCGCCTCCGCGCCGCGCTGGGCAAGGCTGCGGAAAGGAGGCGCGCCTCCTCCTGCCAGCAGATAATAATCACCGTCAACGGCGTGCTTCGGCGGCTGCTCTGGAATCAGGTGCAGTATCTCGAGCGGGTGCTGCGGCGGACGAGGATAGTTACCACCGGCGGCGAGCTTTGGACGAACTGCCCGCCCGCCAACATAGTCGCCCAGCTCGACAGCAGCTATTACTGCCAGTGCCACAAGAGCTTTTATGTGAACACCGCCTGTCTCGCCGCCATGTTGCCCACGGAATTCGTGCTGCAAAGCGGGCTCAGGATACCCATAAGCCGCAGCCGCCAAAAGGCCGCCAGGGAGAGCTTTCTGTTCAGATCGAGCATCAATATACAACAATAAAGGGGGGCAATACCATGATAGGGGCTATCGCCGGGGATATTATAGGATCCGTATACGAAAAGCACAACATCAAAACAAAGTCTTTCCCGCTGTTTCAGCCGGGCTGCAGGTTTACCGACGACTCGGTTCTGACCTGCGCGGTAGCGGAGGCGGCATACGGCGTGCCCTACATTATCCGCCGTGAAGCGCTGAGCAGACTGCCCCTCATATTAAGGAGCATAGTCGAGGAATTCGAAAGCAGGTATAGGTGCTGGCTGTGAACTATAGAAGGGACGCATAATACAGCCCCCCGCTTATGGCGGGGGGCTCTTTTATCCGACAATACGGTCTACGCTATTCCCACAAGGCACAGGAGCTCACGCCAAAGCGGCATGTCGCCCGTCTTGGGCAGCACCATCATGGGGTAGTCCACCACGATGCGCGCATTGGCGGAGACTGTGTACCAGCCCTCTGCATCGGGCTTCACCACCTTGCCGTTCTCCGTCACGGTCACATCGCCGCTGCCCGCAAGCCGGAAGGTGAGCAGGCCGCCGCCCAGCCTGTATGAGAGTATCTCCCTGTTGGTGCGGTTGGTGATATCCACGCCGGACAGGCCGCCGGAGCCGCCGGAGGAAGAAGAGGAAGGCGAGGAGCCCTTAGGCGTCCATTCCAGCAGGAAGGGCGAGAAGGAATCTGTTTTAAACTTAAGGCCGATCGAGGTGGCTTCAAGCGTCACGTTCTCATGCGTCACATGTTTCTCGTCGGTATAGTGGGTGAGCTTAACGGTGTAGTCCTTGAAGTTATCATAGGTCATGCCGTCGGGGTAGGCGAGGTATACCACCGCACCCTCTGCTCCGGGCTCCACCTCAAGGCCCGTATCTTTGTCTATATATGTCAGCTTCATATACAGGTACTTGGTGTTGGAATTTTGATCCACGGCCTCCTGAAGGGGTATTTCGGCCCTCAGTTTCTCATTGCCCTCGGCATCGGTAACCACTATCGTCGGGTTCCCAACTGCTGTTTGGGGGGTCTCCTTCAAAGCGTCCGTTTTTGAAACCGCAGCATACGGCTCCTTGATGAGGTAGAGGTATTCGCCGTCTTTCTCATTGCCCTCCGCGCCTATCTTTATAAGATTTCCCTTTTCGTCATACCACTGGAACACGAGCATATCTGCGAAGTCGACCCGGGTGCTGTTTACGTTGTACACGTATACTCCGTCCACATTAGCGCGGTTAAACAGCATGCCGAAGCTGCAGTAAATGGGCTTTGTCGCATCGTCTATTGCTTCGGGTTTTCTGTTATCCAGATCGCCCTTTGTACTTTTAGCAAAAAACGAATCATCGTAAAGCAGCGAGTGCTGACTGGACACCGTGAAGTATGCGGCTCCTTTCGGAGGAGTTATCTCGTATATCAACTCATTTTGGCTGAGTTCATACAGTATGTCCGCATTGAGGGCGCCTGCGTTGCTGTCAGTCACCTTAAACAGAAGCTTACCATCATCGTAAAACAGCAGCTTATCATTATCATCGTACGAGAAGAAGCTGGTAAGGTTCTTATCTTGGACATTAATCCTTTTTTTGTCCATGGGAGCCCAATATGTATTCAGCCAGAAGGCGTCCGGGCTGCCGGGCAGGTTGCTTATGGTTATCCTCTCGGTCTTAATTGTATTGCCGTCCTCAGCGAGCCAGCGCACCGTAAAGGAACCGGTCATGGACCGTTTTTTTTGCGCTTCCAGCTTCAGCTCGATAGCATCGTCTGTGCCGATTATGACTTCCTTGCCGTTTACCGTGGCGCTTGTCGCTTTATCGGGCTTAACGAGCCCGGTGATGGTTTCGCCTTTGCCGTCGCTATCATATTGGAATCCGCCTGCGGTTTCTGCAAGCATATACCGCACGGTGCCGTCGGAATAGCTGCCCGTTACTCCGGTTCGCTTATCGAGTATCACCCTGTTTATTGCCGGGGAAGCGTTGGTAAGCTTTATGCCCTCGCCCACGCGGGAGACAGTGAGGTTAAAATTGACCCTGTGAAAATGATCATTGCCATCCTTGTCAAGCCACTTTATTATCACGCTGTCGTTGCAGTGCTCGGGCGTGATTATGATGTTATTTCCATCATATGCTGCCCCTGCGATCCTCAGGCCCTCGCCGAAGGAGCCTCCTTTATCCATGTATGTCGCATTCCGCAGGGTTTCCATGCATTGCTCGTCAGTGGCGTCGCCTTTATACGATGACTTGAAATATTCCTCTGCACCTTCGGGCAGAGTGAAACGCGCCGTAAGGTATATGCCGTTGTCCTTGCCGCAATTATAGAAGGCTTCTTCCCACTGTGGATCGGTAAGGTCATAGGTTTGTGTAAAGGTGTTCCCTGTAAGGGTAATATTTTCCGTGCCGCCCGTGGGCTTGCTCAGCGTGACCGTGCCACCGAAAGCGGTAAATTCTTGTTCCCCCTCCGCTGCGGCAAAGCTCATGCAGCCCATGACCATGATAAGGGCAAGGGCCAGCGCAAGTGATCTCTTCATATATTTTCCCCCTTGAAAAAATGCAGATCGAAGCGCGGAGCGCCCGCTCTTAATAAGGATTATAGCGCGTAAAATGGGTAAAATCTTCGTTTTGCAAACGAGTTTTGCGGCCTTGACAAAAAAACAGTCAAGGCCGTATCATTAACTCAACATATCGCACGAAGAGGAATGCAGTTATGAAGGTCACTACATCCGGCTTGATGAGCAGGCTCAAAACCACAAAATGCCTTGCAAACTATTTTAAAAACAACAGCGACAGCATGCTCGACGATACGGTGGGCAGCTATCTTTCCAGCGTAATGGCGGAGAAGGGCATGAACGCCTCCGAGCTGGCTATGAAAAGCAACATGAGCAACTTCATATACCGTATCCTCTCCGACGAGGCCGTACCCGGCAGGAACGCCCTTATCGCCATGGCCTTCGCCCTGAAAATGGATCTGGAGCAGGCCCAATACCTGCTGCGCTTAGGCAGCCACGCAAGGTTAGATCCCCGCATACACCGGGACGCGGTAGTGATATTCGCAATAAACAAGGGAATGGATCTCCCCTCCTGCAACGACCTTCTATATTCGCTGAACGAGAAAACAGTATGACGAACAAAAATACAGACCTTGCGGAAAAAGAAAGCATGAAGGAATGGCTCGCAGGCGCAAGCGAGACCTTCTTCATCTATGAGGACGGCCGTGTGGCGGGGGTAAAAAAGACGCTCCGCAGGCCGCTCTTTGACGTATACTGCGCCCTTGTGGACGTGAGCTGCCCCAACCTGCCAAAGTTGCTTTCATTAAGCGTCACCGAGACCGCGCTAACCGTGGTCATGGAATACATACCCGGGCGCACCCTTCAGCAGGCCATGGACGAGGGCGGCGCTGCGGAGGAGGAAGCGGTGTTTGCCCTCGGGCGGGATATGTGCGCCGCCTTGCAGGTCATACATTCCATGACGCCCCCGGTGATACACAGGGACATAAAGCCCTCCAACATAATACTTTCAGATTCCGGCAGGTATGTGCTGATAGATTTTGACGTTTCCCGCCGGTTCGCAAAGGATGCGGATGAGGACACCACTCTGCTCGGCACCTTCGGTTACGCCGCGCCGGAGCAGTACGGCTTTTCCCAGACCGACGCCCGCAGCGACATATTCTCACTCGGCGCTACGATGTACGAATACCGCACCGGCCTGCCCTATAAAAAGGACGCGGGCATTCCCGGCCGGCTGGGCGATATAATCGCAAAATGCACCCGCTTCGACCCGAAGGACAGGTATCAGACCGCCGGGGAGCTTGCCCGCGCATTGGACGGCGTAGAGGGCGCCCCAAAAAAGAAAAAGCGCTGGCCCGCATTTGCGGCTGCGGCAGCAGCGCTGCTTTGCGCGGCGCTGATACCCTCGCTTAAAAAAGCTTCCGTCCCGGAAGCGGCGGACTCTGCCGAAGAAGCGGCCAATGTCTCTTCCGGCGCCGAAGCAGCGCCCTCTCCCTCCCCGCCCGTATTCTACGGCATGGTGCCGGGTATCCCGGACGGCCTGCACGATCAAATCGTCACGGAGGACGAAAAGGTCAGGCTGCTGCTCGACTGGAGCGGCAGGGATACGGACAAGATAAAGATCACCGCCGAGGGCTCGAACCTGTTCATAAGGATAATGAAGCCCCTCGACGATGAGGATTGGCTCCCAATAGACAAAGAAAAGAACCCGTCCTGTCCCACGCTTCGAATGTGCATAAAGGCTGTCTTGCCGGATGATCCCAATGTGGTAAGCTATCGAAAGCGCATATCACAGGACGAAGACGAAAGCCACCATAACAGGGTGTATTCGGTTTTCGATAAGCACGGAGTAAGAAGCTACTTGGTGGAGGAGGGTTTCCCCTACGAGATGTATCGCTACGAAAACGGCAAGGGTGTGTTTCGCCGTTATGATTATCAATGGCTGGACAAGGACGGCAGCGTATTGGGCGAATACAGCTTCTCCGTGACGCTTTCGCTGGATGAGGGGATAGTGTGAAGAAGGCGGCGGTATTAGACAACCGGCAGCAGCTTCGCGGGCTGCCCTGATCGTAATTACAAATTGTTTACACTTTGATGCGGCTTTGCTTACGCCCCATACGGTATGATATAGGTATGGGAACGGGAAGCGTGGCCGCTTTTCCTTTGCCCGCATTTCCTTTCCAGCAAAGAAAAAGCAAGGGGGGTAGGC